>CABQAQ010000005.1 GCA_902462155.1 uncultured bacterium
CATAAAAATTTTATTTGCTAAATTTAAAGCTAAACTTTAACATAAGTTAATATAATAAAAGAATACAAACTCCATAATAAAAACGATTTAAAAAAAAAATAATCTGGTAAAATTAAATATTATGGAAAATTATAAAGAGAAACAACTAAGTACAAAAAGAATTTTTACCGGAAAAATAATGAACGTTAATTTAGACGAGGTAGAAATAGCAGATGGTAAAAAGTCCACTAGAGAATATATAGAACACTCAGGTGGAGTAGTAATAGCAGCTAAAAGAAATGATGGTAAAATTTTATTAGTATCACAATATAGATACGCAATAAGACAAATGATATACGAATTACCCGCAGGAAAATTAGAAAAATACGAAGACCCATTTTTAGCAGCAAAAAGAGAGTTAGAAGAAGAAACAGGATATATAGCCTCTAAATGGGAAGATTTAGGGTATATACAGACATCTCCGGGGATTTTGAATGAAAAATTATATCTATATAAAGCCTCAGAATTAAGCTATAAAGGTCAAAAATTAGATGATGGTGAATTTTTAAATTGCTTTGCATTAGAAGAAAAAGAAATTTTAGAAAAAATAAAGTCGGGTGAAATAAATGATGCAAAAACAATCTGTGGAATAATGAGGGCATTTATTTTATGATAAAACTCATAGCTTTAGATATTGATGGCACTGTATTAAAAAAAGATTTAACAATATCAAAAGAGTTAAAAAGTTATATAAAAAAAATAACAAAAAAAAATATAAAAGTAGTCCTTGCAACAGGTAGAATGTATAAAGCAGCTATTCATATAGCAAAAGAGCTTGGTATAAATACTCCTCTTATTTGTTATCAAGGTGCATTAATAAGAAATTTTTATGATAATGATGATATAATTTACCAAATAAACACTGATAAATCTTTAGGCTTTAAAATTATAAACGAATTAAGAGAAAAAAGTATTCATATAAATTTATATGATAATGATAATTTATATGTAGAACACGATAATCAGTTGATAAAAGAATATTGTAAAGATCGTTATATAGATTATAAAGTAGTAAAAAATTTTGAAGATGTTGAATGTAAAAATTTACATAAAATATTAGCAATAAATTATAATCAAAATATAATAGAAGGCTTAATAAAAGAACTAAATACGAAATATGGGAAAGAATTATATATAGTGAAATCAACACCATATTTTGTAGAAATATCAAATTTAGAAGCAAAGAAATGTAATGCAATAAAATATTTAGCCGATCAATGGAGAATAAATCAGAACGAAATAATGGCAATAGGTGACCAAGATAATGATATAGATATGATCGAATACGCAAAGATAGGAATTGCCATGGGAAACGGTACAGAGAAAATAAAAGAAAAAGCTGATTATGTAACAAAAACTATAGAAGAAGATGGCGTTATATATGCTATTGAAAAATTTGTGAAATAGGATATTATAAGTAATACAAAAAAGCATGATTTTTTTATATTTATAGTTTATAATATAAAAAGTAAAATAAAAGAATTGGTAAAAGAAAATATGTTAGAAATGAGAATAATGGGAATAGCAATAGATACAAGAACAGGAGCACCTATAGTAGTACTAAATGATCTTGATAATCGCAAAGCATTACCAATATGGATAGGTTCAGCAGAAGCTAGTGCTATAATAAGGAAAATAGAGAATATAGAAGTTTCTCGCCCAATGACTCATGATTTAATACCTGAAATAATAACAAAAGTAGGATATAATCTAACAAAAGTAGAAATTAATGATGTTCAGAATGATACATATTTTTCTGATTTATGCTTGGAAGATAAAGAAGGTAATGAGATAAGAATCGATGCAAGACCTTCAGATGCAATAGCAATAGCAATCCGAGTAGATGTACCTATATACATTTCCGAAACAGTATTAGCGGCTGGTAGCGTATCTTGTGATTCTCAAAAAGATGAAGAAGAGGCACAAGAGTTTAAAAGTTTTATTCAAGATCTGAAACCATCTGATTTTGCCAAATTTTTAAAAGATGAAAATCAATCAGATCAGTAATATATTCGGCATATAAAAATATAAATATAAACTATGAATTCTATAAAGTAAAAGGAGGTAAAGAAAAATGGGGACAGAGAAAGTAACAAAAGAAATGAGCATAGTAGAAATAGTACAAAATCATCCAAAATCATTAGAAGTGTTTGCTAAATATGGTATGGGATGTATAGGTTGTGCTGCAGCTCGTTTTGAAACATTGGAAGCTGGTGCAAAAGTCCATGGGGTTGATCCTCAAGTTATGGTTGATGAAATAAATGCTCTTGGATAATTTATAAAGTAAATTTTTATATATAATAATAGGGTATTAATAATAATTTAATACTCTATTTTTATTAATGGTAATCAAAATGTAGTATCATAGAAAAGAGTTGAATTAATTTTAAATATGAATATAAAGAAAATAGGTATTTATTATCCAAGTAAAAATAATATTAACATATCCTTTAATGGACTGGATCAAGATAATTCATTATCACTTAATAACATAGACGAATCTGATAATATAATTGATGATAATAGTAATGATTCAGGCAACATGACCCCACGAGAACGACAAGGTAAGCTTATTGGTACAAAGAACAGTTTATTTTCTTCGGCGTTTGGATTGGCTATAGCCTTTGTTCCGGGTTCTTATAGTATAAATTCTATGATCTCTAATAAGATTAATAATAATATAGTAAAATCAATAGCCAAGGATGCTTATTCTTTAAAAGATGATCAAGTAAAAGAAGTTGAAAATCTTATAAAACCATTTAATAATTGGTTTAGTGCAATAGGAGAGATCATCTTATCAAATATTAAAGAATCATATAAGGTATATGTTAATGCTTTTACAAATGCTATTTCTAACTTAATAACAGGCTTTAATAAAACAGATGAAGCTATAAAAGCTTGTAAAAAAATATCCAAGAAGTATGGTAAATAGTTATAAAGATAATTTATATAAAATTTTGGGTATGCCCAAAACATAATCATAATATCATTTTAAACTTGTTTTTTAGATCTTACAGTTTGCAAGACACTTAAACTTGTTTAAGTGAAACAAATTAAATTTTATTAACTTTTGTAAAAAATAACTCAAATTTAAACTTTAAGCTAGCAAATAAATTTTTTATAAGTTTTAATTTAATAGTTGTTTTTGTTAGTATAAAAAGTTAGGAGAAAATTTATGAAAATTAACCAATCACCAATCACCATAGAAGTGTAAATACTAATAATTCTATGTGTACAAAAAAAGAACAAAATAATATAACTAATGTTAATGTAAATAAAAACAATTGTTCTAATTTATCTTTTTTTGATTCAAATTCTAATTATACTATGTTATTAAATTATAAAAATATTTCGTTTTCAGGGTCTAAAAACAGAAAAAATTTAATTGAAAAAGCTGATAAATTTCTTGATAATTTTAACGATTGTTTTGAGGATGTAGGCAGATGGACATCTGAAAATTTAAGTTTCACACCATCAAGCCCAAGAGCCGAAAAAACTAGATCAGTGGTTAATAAATATACAGCATCAAATGCAGCTATATCAGCTACTGTAGGACAAGTACCTTATCTTGATGCACCTATTTTAGCTAGGAATGAAGCTAAAATGATTAAAGAAATAGAAGATATTTATTGGGTCGCAAATAAAGATAGCACTAAAGGTGCTGTTGCTGGTACAGTTATTGGTGTATCATCACTATCTACTGTTGAAAATACTTTAAAAGAAGCTGTAGGCTCTATAACTGGTATAGGCAGTATTGCAAAATCTTGCACTTCAGCCGGTACAACCAAAAGTGTAGGTGAATGGGCTATAAAAAGAGCAAGAGCAAAAGCTCAAAAATAAGGAGAATTATTATGAAAATAAAATTAAGTCCTAGTTTTAATACTAAACCTTCGTTTTTATCCTCTTCAAATAAAAGAGAAGAAAATCAAAATGTATACCCTTCTTTTTCTAACAGTAATGAACGAACAGCAGGAAAATTAGGCTTCACTATTGCTTGTTCCGTTGGCATAATAGATAATTTAATCGATGTGGTTATCCCTTATATTAAACAAAATAAAAATTTAAAAACAAGCTCAAAAATAAAGTATTTAATATTATCTCCTTTATCTCGTGGAGCCTTCATGGGGCTTGGAGGGCTAATATTTGGAAGACTTTTTCAACAAATTGTTAATAAATTAAATAAAGATAATACTAAAGTTTAAATATAAAATAAAAAATAATCTTTTTATTTTATATAATATTCATCTATTTGTAAAAGTTATAACTGTTTCTATTATAAATATTTAAATATCGTTACAGAATTTATTTAATTAACTTCAATAAATATTAGTTTAAACTTAAATATTTCTAAATTATAACTTTAATTATTAACTTTTATTAACTTAGGATTTTACATTTGTTTACAAAATAGCAAATTTTTATATTCTTAAGTTTTCATTTTTTGATTAACTATTTCTGCTATCTATAAAAAGGAGTATTTTAATATGAATAATATCAGTAATATCAATTCAAATTATTATAAAAACAGCTTTAAATCTAAACAATCTATTGATAACTATAATAACAATGATATTGATAATGACAACAACAATAATGAAATGCAGAAAAATATTCAATCTCCCAAAACTAATATAGGCAAAATAATAGGATCTACAGCCGGTGTCGGCTTAACTATACCTTTTATTTCTTACTATTGGAATAATACACTTATACCGGTAACAGAAAAACTATATCCTGAACTTGCTAACAATAAAAAAGCTATTAATAAAAAAACTTTTAATATCCATAAAAATACATTATTAAAAGAATCATTTCTAACTTTAAACGATACACTACCACCTCTATTTCTTATAGGACTATTCGTTGATAAATTGATAAATAATAAAAAATCTAACACTATTGAAAATAATGCCAATAATGAAACTACTAAAAAATCAAATATAGGAAAAATATCCGGAATGTTAGCATCTATAGGCTGGTTTTCCTATGTTATTTTTGAAAGACGAAATAAAATAAAAAATGCAGATAAAAAAATTAAACCTTTAATTAGAAACACTAATATTCTTAGTCTGACTAAATTTATATCCACAGGGGCTATAATAGGTTCCGGAATTGATTTCTTAATAGATAAATATCGAGAAAAAAATACTTAATAATTTAATTTATTTAATTATATTTAATGATATAATCCTATTAATTCGATTTTATATCTATCTTGGATTTTGTATATTATGAAAAAAAATATGCCTAAAATTTCTGTTGTAATGCCAGTATTTAATACACCTAAAAATTGGCTTTGCGAGTCAATAGAAAGTATTCTTAACCAAAGTTATTCTAATTTTGAGTTTATTATTATTAATGATAACTCTGATATATCTTTTAATACTAAAAATATTGTTGATTCTTTTAAAGATCCCCGTATTAAATACTTTGAAAATCAAAAGAATCTTGGTGTTATACGATGCTTAAATAAATTAATTAATTTATCAACCTGTGATTTTATTGCCAGAATGGATGCTGATGATATTTCCTTACCTGATAGATTCAAAATACAGATGGATTTTCTACTCAATAACCCTGACGTAGGAGTATGTGGAACTCAAATAAAAACATTTGGTGAAAAAATCTTTCAAACTAAACATAAAATTAATCCTAATTTTCTAGATATGATAAGCTCATCTTGGGTAGTTAATCATCCTAGCATAATTATAAGAAAAAATCTAAATCCTATATATAACCTTAGATATAAACACTGTGAAGATTATGCCCTATGGTTAGATATGTCATTTAGAACAAAGTTTTTCAATATTGATAAAATCCTGCTTTATTATAGAATTCATAGTAATAATACAAGTATTAAAAATGAAAGTATTGCAAATATTAATATAGACTATGCTAATGCGGTATATATAGCTAAATATTTTGATCTTGATTATACCTTTATAGAAATGTTTTTAGATGAAAGTAATATTACTAAAAATCAGTATGATTATTTTCTTAAACTTATAAATAATATTAATAATAAAATGAATTCTACAAATAATTATTTAGCTATTCTAAAATGTTATGAATCATTAGTAAGAATAGCTAAACAAAAATTAAATAAATTAGAACTTTAAAAATTTAGTTATTAAGACTATGAATAGGTGCGGGTATCCTACCTGAACGATTTACAAAATCTGATGAATTTAGACTATTTACACTCATAATAGGAGCTTCACCTAATAATCCGCCATAAGTTGCCATTTGACCAATATCTTTATTTGGAACAGGTATTATTCTTACTGCAGTTGTTTTCTTATTTATCATACCTATAGCCATCTCATCAGATATAATACCTGCAATTGTATCTGATGGAGTTGAGCCTGGTATGGCTATCATATCAAGACCAACAGAACAGACCGAAGTCATAGCTTCCAGTTTATCAAATGTTAAACAACCTCTTTTTGCAGCTTCTATCATTAATGCATCTTCCGATACCGGAATAAATGCTCCACTTAAGCCGCCAACATAAGAACTTGCCATTATACCACCCTTTTTTACAGCATCATTTAGCATAGCTAATGCTGCCGTTGTACCGTGTGCACCTGCGTGTTCTAACCCCATTGCTTGAAATATTCCTGCGACACTATCACCCTGTTCTGGTGTTGGTGCTAATGATAAATCTATTACTCCAAACGGGATATTAAGTCTTTGGGCTAATTCTCGCCCTATTAATTCGCCTGTTGTTGTTATTTTGAATGCTATCTTCTTTATTGTATTTGCCAGTTCTCCAAAATCAGCCGAACGTGGTAGTTTCTCTATTGCCGCCCTTACTACTCCAGGACCTGAAACACCTATATTTAATGCACATTCAGGCTCTCCTACTCCGTGAAAGGCTCCCGCCATAAATGGATTATCGCTAGGTGCATTACAAAAACATACAAGTTTTGCTGCACCTATTCCATCCTCTCTTGCTGTTAATTCTGCTGCTCGCTTTATTATCTTGGACATCTTTAATACTGCATTCATATTTATTCCTGCTTTTGAACTCGCTAGATTCACCGATGAACATATCTTCTTTGTCTGCGATAATGCCTCAGGAATACTCTCTATTAAATCTATATCTCCAACTGTACAACCCTTCTCTACTAATGCACTATATCCACCTATAAAATCTACTTTTACTTCATCTGCTACTTGATCTAATATTTTTGCTAAATATACATAATCCCTATTCTTACAAGATTCACCTACTATTGATATCGGTGTTATTGCTATTCTCTTATTTACTATAGGAATAGAGTACTCTTCTTCTATTTCACTTGCGTAACTATATAAATTCTTTGCATAATCTGATATCTTCTTATAAATCTTATCCCCTACAACTTTTATATCTTCAGACATACAATCTCTTAAACTTAATGATAATGTTACAGTCCTTATATCAAGTTTATTTAGACGTATCATATTTATTGTTTCAAGTATTGAATCTGTGCTAAACACTTCTTTATTTTCCTATTCTAAATTATTTACTATTACTAATATATATCTATTCATTATTGCTATATAGTATGCATTTTATCAAATATTTCTTTCTTTTGCACCCATACTTCCATATTTAGCTTTTCCCCAATCTCTATTAATGCCTCCTTTATTTCTTTAAACGAGTATTGAGAATTTGATGTATCCCCTAATAAAAACATTACAAAATATCCTTGCATTATGCTCTGTTTTATATCTTCTATATTTACTTTATGTTTAGCTAGAGAAGCTGTTACCTCTGATACTATACCTATTTTATCAGAACCTAAAATTGTTACTATTATTTTGTCATTTACCATTTCTTATTTTCCTTAATAATATTATATAATATTTATGATATCATATAATATATTAATATAAGTTAAAAATTTTATTTTTTTTTAGTAAGCAATTTTGTCCTAATAGTCCTTAATTGCTTATTGGTTTTGAGTATTGTATAATTAGGCTTATGAAAGTTCCTTTAAGCAAAAAAGATTCTCTGAATAATAAAAGTGTAATCTGTCTTACTGCATATAAGGCATATATATTACTTTATTATCTGATGAAAACTCCACTTACTCTAGATGAAATTATATCAATTTTTAGAGCAAATAAAATTATTAATAAAGAATTTTCTAAAGATACTATAAGAATTACAATTAATACCCTAAGAGCCTCTGGCTGCAATATTGCAAAACCTACTAGTGAAACACAAAATAGATATGTTCTAAAAAAACATCCATTTGGTATTAAAGTTTCTGAAAAGCAAATTGAAGCCTTAGTAAAAATTAGATCAGGAATTCTATCTAGCGGAGATTGGAAACTTGCTTTAAGTATTAATGACTTTTATAAAAAATTAAAATACATCATATCTAATGAAGAGGTGCTTAATTTATTAGAATATTACAATCCTCTTAATAAGATTGATCAGTCAATTTTAAAAAAGCTTATTCATTATTGTAATAGAAATTTAACCATTACTATTAAGTATCATCCTACAAGTAAAGAACCTGAGTTATTGAAAATTATCTGTGATTCTATTACTTATGAAAATAATAAATTATATTTATGGTGTTATAGTTTTAAATATAAAATAGATATTTATTTAAGACTCGATAAAATTATCGAAATTATAACTTTACATACAGATAAAGCAAACATTAGCCATCCTTATTTTTATGTAACTTTCGACTTATTTGGAAATTCTATAAGCACTTTTGAAGAAGAAAAACTAGACGAAATAATCGATAATAGTTCCGAAAAATTAAGGATAAGAACTAAAGTTATGAACGAGTTTAATTTTTTACAACGTCTTTTTAATTATGGCTCTGATTGTATTGTTATCGATCCGCCTGAGTTTATCCAGAAATATCTTAAAAAAATTAAAGACACTAGAAAGCTTTATTCTATATGATCAAAAAAGCAAAAAAGAGTGACACTGGATTGAGAGTTTTAGAAGTATTAAAATTGCTAATTCAAGGCCCTTTATCTACGATCGATATTAGCAAACTCCTAGACTATGACAACGAAAATATTTATACCGAAGAAACAATAATAAAATATATTACAACTCTTAGGGTTTTAGGTTTTAATATTGATAAAAAAGATAAAAAGTATTATTTACATAATTATCCTGTTAATATTAACCTAGATATAAATGAGCTTAAAACTCTTATTTATATTGAGAAATATTTATCCAGAATTAGACAAAAAGAGCTTTCTCATAATTTTTATTCTTTTCTTTCTGAAATAGAAAAATGTTATGATTATAATACCATATATACTTATAACACTTATATTAAAGAATATAGAAAAGAATTGTTAAAAGAAAATACTAATTCTCTTGAAACTACAATTATGAATAAACTTGATAATTTATGTAAAAATGGTCAAAAGTTAAAAGTTGATTATTGGGATAATTCTAAAAAATGTTTATTTACGTATTTTATTGAACCTATGTATATTAAATTACTCAAAAATCATCTTTTCTTACAGTCTTATAATATTGATGAAAATGAATACCAATTGTTATTAATAACAAATATCAAAAATATAGTTCCAATGCCTCAAAGATCTTCTTTGTGCTGGACATCGTCAGAAGTTATTTTCAAACTATCTGATAAATTAGCTAGAGTCTATGAGCCTAGATATGACGAAAAATTACTGTATTGCTCTAGTGAAGAAATAATCGTTAAAAATTCCGAAGAGGATAAAGAAATATTATTACGCAGATTATTAAGATATGGGTCATATTGCAAGATTATAAAACCTAAAAAATATCAGATAAAATTTATTTCAATGCTGGATGATATTATAAGCTATTATTAAACTTATGAAAGTGCGTAATTAATATATTTTACTTAAAGGTAGCTTTATCCAAAATATGGATCCTACATTTATTTTGGACTCATAACCTATTTTGCCATTATGTAGTTCTATTATCTTCTTTGCCAATGCTAAGCCTATTCCAGAACCTTTACTTTTTCCTTTATTTGATTCTCTTGTTCTATAAAATAGCTCAAATATTTTATCTTTCTCACTTGCCTCTATACCTTCACCTGTATCTTCTATTTCAAAACAAAAATAATGATCCTCAAGATATGTTGTTATCGTTATATGGCCATAATTTGGAGTATATTTTATAGCATTATTGATTAAATTAGAAATAACTTGTTTAACTCTTTTCGGATCAACATCTATGGGTGTTGATATAAGAAATAATTTTGTTTCTATATTTTTTATATTGAGATTATTTTCAAACATAGATATTGCATCTATTACTATTTTTTTTGAATCTACTTTTTCAAAATCCAGTTGAATTTTATTTAAATCAATCTTTGAAAAATTAAGAATATCATCTAGAATCTGTGTAAGATAATTCGTACTATTTATTATCTGTTTTACATAATTATTAACCTTAGCTTTATCATTGAAATCTGTATTGCTTAGAAAATTACTGAAACCTAAAATAGAATTTAAAGGTGTTTTTATTTCGTGCGACATAGTAGCTAAAAATTGTGTCTTTGCTTCATTACTGTTCAATGCTTTCTTGTAATAATATGAATTTTTTATAAACATAGATACATTTTCAAATATTACTTCAAGCATATTTATATCAGAATCTACAAGACTCTCCTTAGGATGATAAATAAAACATATTCCATATACATCTTCTTCAGACATCACTATAAATATATTATAATAAGGAGCTATATCATTAAATATTTTTGATTCTGTTATCATGGCTTTTGTTGTTTTATAACAATTTAAAAAATTTTTAATATATTCTAGCTGATCTTTATGTTGGTTGTCTGATTGATATTGAAGAACAAAATCACCTTGATAATTATTAAATTTGAAAAAACAGTCAAATTCAATTTTTATAAGCTGATTTATACTCTTACTTATTCTTTCATAATCAAATTCCTCTGCTATTTTAGCATTTGTTCTTTTATTTATATCGTTTACCAGTTGCCATTTTTGTTCATTTATAAAATATTTGTTCAAATATTCATTTAGAATTTCTTCTTTCTCTTTGGGATCTAATCTATTAAGTTGATCCAGTTTATCTGACTTGTTTAGTTTATTAAATTTTTCTAAAGGGTAAGACATGATTACATAACTCCTAAAAATATACAAAAGAAGTATATCATAGTAGATTATCTTAATTAGGTATATATTTTCCATTTGTATTTTGAAATAATTCAAGTATAATTTATTTATGCTAAAAAAAGTTGGAAAATTATTCATAATCTCAGGACCATCCGGTGTGGGTAAAGGTACTTTAATTTCGGAATTTATAAAAATGAATCATGATGTTAAGTTATCTATATCTGTTACCACCCGCAAACCACGCAAAAATGAAAAAGATGGTATTAATTACTTTTTTGTTTCTCATAAAGAATTTCAAGAATCTATTGATAATAAAGAGTTCTTAGAATATGCAAAATATAGCGATAACTTTTATGGTACAAAAAAAGCTTATGTTGAAAAAAAACTTAATGAGGGTTTTAATCTTATACTTGAAATTGATATTCAAGGCGCTTTTCAGATAAAAGAAAGAGTACCTGATTCTGTTTCTATTTTCATTTATCCTCCATCCTTTGAAGAATTAGAAAAACGTATCCGTGGTCGTAATACAGAAGAAGAAGATGTTATTCAAAAACGCCTGACATTTGCTAAAAATGAACTGTCTAATGCCAAAAAATTTGATTATATTGTTGTAAATAATAACTTTAACTGTGCTTTAGATGAATTAAATAAAATCTTTATAAAAGAAAGGATTTAATTTTTTAAGTGTTATATAACAAAAATATTCTTATAGGAATTACAGCCGGTATTGCTGCTTATAAAATTTTACCGCTTATACGAATGTTAAAAAAACAACGAGCTAATGTCAAAACCGTTGTTACAAATAATGCCCTTAATTTTGTTACACCACTTTCATTGCAGACTCTGACGCAGAATAAAGTTTTTTTTGATGAGTTTAATACTTCTGATTTTGATATAGAACATATTTCGCTTTGTCAATGGGCAGATATGTTTTTAATTGCACCTGTTACTGCAAATAGTATTTCTAAATTAGCCTATGGCATCTGTGATAATTTACTTACTTCTATTGCTATTGCTTTTGATCCTAATAAACCTATTGTTATTGCACCTGCTATGAACAATAATATGTGGAATAATGAGATTATTAAAAAAAATATAGAAATATTATCAAAAAGAAAATCTTATAATATTCTATATCCGGAAAAAGGTCCTTTAGCTTGCAATGTCAATGGGGATGGTCGTCTTTGTAATATTGAGAATATTTTTGATTTTATATTAAAGTATTTTGAAAATAAAAATACAGAAACAAATCTTACCATAGATAAAAATTTATACGAAAATGATAGTTATAGTCTTGAAGGTAAAAGAATACTCATTACAGCAGGTGGTACTGTAGAAAATATTGATCCTGTAAGATATATAAGCAATTATAGTTCCGGAAAAATGGGCATAGCTCTTGCGGATATTGCTTCTTCTTTAAATGCTAGTGTCGAACTTATTTCTACTTTTGATTTTAAATCTGATAATTATAAAGTTACTATCAAAAAATCAGCTTTAGAAATGTTTGAGTATATAAAAAATATAAAAGATAATTTTAATATTATTGTTATGGCTGCCGCTGTAGCTGATTATAGACCAAGACAAATAAGTTTACAAAAAATAAAGAAAAATCAAGAAAATTTAACTATTAATCTTATTAAAAATCCTGATATTTTATCTTATATTTCGGCTAATAAATCTTATGATAAACAGATTATTATTGGGTTTTGTGCTGAGTCTGAAAATTTAATTGATAATGCTAAATTAAAAATCTCAAATAAAAAATGTGATTATCTTATTGCTAATGATATATCAAGAAAGGATATTGGTTTTTCTTCTTCTGATAATGAAGTTTATATTATTGATAAAAATCTCACTATTACAAAAATTAATAAAGACTCAAAAATAAATATTGCTAAAAAAATATGGAAATATGTCTGTTATGAAAATAAATGATGTAATAAAAATATTAGAAGAAAAAATCCCTTTAGATACTCAAGAAAATTGGGATAATTCAGGTTGGCAAATTTGTTTTGATAAATTATATACTTCTTCTTATGATAATAATGTATATAGTACTGTAAATGGTATTTTACTTGCTGTTACTGTAGATGATTCTGTTTTAGACTTTGCTATTAATAATTCTTGTAATCTTATTATTTCTCACCATCCTATTATTTTTCCTTCTATTAAACTTATTAATGACCCTATTATTATTAAAGCTATTCAAAATAATATCTCTATTTATAGTACTCATACTAATTATGATAAATATACTACCAGTAAAAGTTTAGCTAATTATCTTGGCTTTTTTGATCTTATTGATTTTAATGATTATATTAAAATAGCTACGGTAGAAAATTTTGATATAGATAAATTTATTATTGATATTAAAGAAAAATTATGTATAGAAAAAATTAAAATAGCAAATTATAATAATAGAAAAAAGATCTCATCTATAGGTATCTGTTCCGGATCAGGCGGTGATTTTCTTTCTTCTTTAGAAAATAAAATCGATTTATTTATATCTTCGGATCTTAAATATCATCAAGTCATCGCAAATTCTAACATTATCGCATTTGATATCGGACATCTTGAAAGTGAAGTCCCTTCTTTAAATGTTCTGTATAATATTCTTGTTAATCTTAATCTAAAGGTCTTTATTGCTGATGAAAAAAATATATGGTCTTATAAATAATTATAAATTTCTTTTATTATTATTTCTTTTATTATTTAATATATTTATTTCTGTAAACTTAAATGCTATTGCCTATGAAACTGTTGTTATTGATTTCCCTTATTCTACTTGGAAACCTATTTTATATAAAAAAACTTCCGGTGGTAGTATTGTTCAATTTATAAAAAAATCCGAGTCAAAAAATAACTATTCTGAGTCTGTTATTTTTCATTCTTATAGAAATACAAGTGTAAATTCTAGATTCCTAATACAATCTCTTTTACAGAAATCTTTCAGGCAATCTAATATAGAAAATATTAAACCAAGATACCTTAAACTTGATCCTGATGATTCAATTGCCTTATGGTGTAGTGACTCTAAAGGTATTAGCTCTATTAAACAATGCGAAATTATTCGATCTACTAAAGCTTTAACTAAAGGTGTTATTACTATGAGGTATATATCTAAAAATCCTTCTCACTTTAAATCTGTACAAAATACTTGGATTAATACTCTAGTTAATACAAAATTATATTATAGCTATTATCGCTGGGAAAGAGTTATGAATAAAGCTGTTACTTTTGAACTTTAATACTATTTATATAACATTATTTCTACTATTTTTAGAGGCTTTTTTAATTTCTTATTCAATTTATAATATTTTTATGAAAATATTACATAAACTTATTATAACTTATACTATTCTTTCCTTAACCTCTATAACAAACTTAGAGGCAAAAGAAACAATCTACAATAAATATTCCAACAACAATTTGCTTGTTGATACTAATATAGATAAAAATTTTAATCAAAATGAAATCATTAAAGAAAATAATCAACAAAATGATCCGACATTCGAAAATAAGATAAATTACAAAAATGATTTAGCAACTTTATTTGCTAACAATGAAGCTATTATTTATGAGCTAAATATACGAACATTTAATGCCTTAGATCTGAATGGTAACGATATTATAGAATTTGAAAAAGGTGAAAAAAGTGGAACATTTATAAATGCTATTGATAGACTAGATCAGCTTTTAAAGTTCCATATAAATACAATACATATTCTTCCTATAACAAAAATAGGTAAAATTAAATCCATAGGTACAGCAGGTTCTGTATATGCACTTAATAGCTTTACTGAACTTAATGAACAATTAGATGACAAAAATAATGACTTAGATGTAAAAAAAGAAGCAAAAAAATTTGTACAAGAATGTCATAAAAGGAATATACGTGTTATTGTAGATCTACCTAGTTGCGGTGCTTATGATTATTTTCTTTCTAATCCCGAGCTGTTCTTAAAAAAGAATAATAAATTAAGTATAATCCCTGCAGATTGGTTAGATGTAAGATTATTCAAAACTATAAATCCGGATAACTCTTTAAACCAAAATATTTTAGACTTACACAAAAAATATATAGATCTTATGTTTGAACTACAGGTTGATGGTATAAGAGCAGATGTTGCAACATTAAAACCATTTAACTTCTGGTATCAACTTATAAATTATGCAAAGTCTAAAGATAAAGAATTCCTATTTTTAGCTGAAGCATCTGATAGTTGGAATGAAAGTGTTTCACCTTATGTCCCGTTTACGAACTTCAATATGCTCTTAAAAGCCGGGTTTGATGGGTATTATGGTAGCTTTTTCAACTTCAAAAATTTTAGCTCTGCCTCACAATTAGAACAACTTGTTAAGTTTAATATTAAGCTATCTAAAAAGTATAATTACAAAAAATCAGTTATAGGTTGCTTTTCTACTCATGACGAATTAAGCCCTATATTAATAGGTGGAAAAAATTTCTCTATTATGACTATGTGGCTAAATGCAACTTTACCTTTTAATCCTTATTTTGTTGATGGAATCTATGGGGCTGATGATTATATTTATAAATATTCTAACAAAAAAGCAGATGTTACTTTTACAGATGATAATGTCTATTATGTTCACGAGGGAAAATTTGATATATTTAATTTTTCAAGAAAACCTTTAGATTCAGATCCTATTTTAATTAGTGAATTTGTTAATTCTATGCAATTTAGAAAATCTTATCAAAATATTGTAAATAAAGGTAATTTTAGATTAATAAAAACTAATAATAAAAATATATTCGCATTTGTACGTAGCTTTGGTAAACAAAATATTATAGTTATCCTTAATAAGGATACAAAATCAGAACAAAAAATAAATATAAAACTAAAAATTAATGGCAAAATAAGACCTATAAGATCTAAAGACTATATTAAATATAAAGATAAAGTTATTTCAGGAATAATACAGCCTTCAGATATACTTGTATTTTTTGTAGAGTAACTTTATAATGTAGATATAAAACTAATTTGAAAATAATTAGGATTTTGTAATATAATGTAAAATAATTAAAAAGATAGGATTTTTTTATGGGAAAACATGTTGATACTATTCCAATAGAAGTTTATATTCTTACAGCAGATCACGATATTCGAGGAACTGTTCACGTAGCTAAATATGCTGATACTAATCGTGAATTGACTGATCTTCTAAATGATAAGGAACGTCGCTTTTTAGCTGTTACTAATGTTGAAATTATTCCTAGAAATTCATCTGCTCCTCCTAGAAGATATAATTTCTTAGAAGTTCATATGGAATATATTCTAATGGTTCATCCTATTTCTCAGGTTGTTTTTAAAGAATCCGGTAGAGATTTCAAGTCTGATTTATCTAAATTTAGAGAATTACGAAATAAATTAAATCTAACTAAACCGTTTTAATTTTCATTTGGTATAGCATCTAAAGAATATTTCGTTTCAAAAGATAAATTATACAAATAAGGATAAAAAAGAGCGTTCTATTATATAAATATAATAGAACGCTCTTTTTATTTATGAATCATTTTCTTTTCCTATAATATCAGCAATATCTTTTTCCGGAGTTGATCCTAGTTGCTTTAGATCTAATATTCTTTTAAGAGTATTTTCCATTGATGGGTTTATTGAACTTGATATATTTTCAGATAAATAAATATCTTTTATATCGTAATTGTATTTTAAATTAAATAAATGCGTTATTGTCTGCAAATTATACTCTGTAATAATTATATTAATAGGTATATTTTTATTTTTACAAGAAGATATTAATTTATCAATAATTTTATATACAAGTGAGTAATCATAATATGATGTAATGTGAGTTATATTTTTAGCACTAAACTTAAAAGATAATGAGATTATATGAACTTCATCCGGAATTTCATTTAAGAATTTATCAAAATAAATATCATAAGGACCAATTTTATTTAATAGGCCAATTACTATAATATATTTTATTTTATCATTATTTATTTGATCAATAAGTGCATCAAGCTGCTTATTAATTACATCAAAATCATATCCTATCTGTATTTTATCAATAGTAATATCTCTTTTAAAACCAGAATTCTGATCAATGTTCTTTAAAATAGGAGAGAAATCATTATCAATAATTTTCTGCATACCTACACCTGCTACAGTATTTGTAGTATATATTAAACCTCGAATAATATTTAAATAATTACCTTGAGGATTTCTTGTAACCAGAATAGAACCTGGAAATGTCGAAAAATCCATTTCTAAATTGTCTAATGATTTCTGATAATGACCTATTAAATGTGGGAATTTTTTAAACTCATCATAGCTATGTGCCAAAATCAAAGTATCGTGAGTATATACATATAAATCAGGAATATCTTTTGTGTATTCTAAAAAATTATATAAATCAATTAAAGAATTACCTGTAACTAAAATAGCGTGTCCTTTTTTATATCTAAAAAAAACTTCATTTAGTCTTATTTCACCAAACTTTTCTTTCTTTGCCTTTGTTAGTTGATTCTCCGCTTTTAAGCTAAATTGAGAAAATTTCTCTATTCTTGATTTTATCTTCTCTATGCTTGCAGAAGTAAAATTAAAACTACTTAATATTTTTATTATCTCTAATTGAATATCCGGTAAATCAATATTATAACTCCGAAGTTCATTTAATGTAAGACTTGTATTCTGCAGTAAAAATAAAAATAGCTCATATAAATTTTTTCGTTCTGTGTCTAAATTTGTATTCTTATTAATACTCTGCTTTTCACCTTGTTTAATCGCTTCTAAAAAGTCAAAATCTTTACACTCATCTATGTATGACTTTAGTATCTGACAATCTTGATTATGTTTTTCACAGTAACTTATATACTTTCTTTCAGAATCACATCTTTTATTTATAACTGATTTCAGATATTCTTTAAATTCACTTCTGTTAACTTCCATATTAAAGCTTAGTACACATAATCCTTGGATTACATCAAGTTTATATTCCTGATTTACTATTCCAAAATCTTCAAGCTTTAATAAATAATAGGATAATTGTTTTAATTCATAAAGCAAAATTTCCTTTACTGCCGTCAATACCGGATCAGCTACACAAGATACTTCACCTCCATATTTTATACATTTTGCTACATTCTGAGCTTTAAAGTAATCAAACATCTTTTATTTCTCTTTTCATTATTTACTTAAGTATTTTTTACTATAATCAAAAAAGTTATTTAAATATTTCGTCAAATTTTCCTTGATCATCAAGTGCCTTTATATCGTCATATCCACCAATCCTTACATTATCCACTATAATCTGTGGTACTGTTACATCACCTTCTATTTTATAGTATTCTCCTATTCTCTCTCTTAAATCTTTATCCTCATTTGTTATGTCAATTCCCTTATACTCGACACCTCTTTCATCTAATAGTTCAAGTGCCTTTATGCTATAAGGACAAGTTGGCATATAGTATATTTCTACTTTCTTCATTTTTTTATTTCTCCTTACTTTGTTTTCTTTACTTTTTTACTTTTTATTATTCCCATAAATAAGCTATTTTAAATACACATCTGGATAGTTCTTTATAATGAATTATCTATATCAACAAACATTAATCTTAGTGTATTAAAAAGAACTCCTAAAACAAAAAGCTTTTAAATAAAGCTAACAAGTCAACAGATAAAAATCCCTACCCTAAATAATATAAAAACAGATAATATTGATCATATTTCTAAAAAATCTTATTCGTAATATATATAATAGTATCCAGACTTACATTAATAGTGTAAAAGCAAACTCCAAAAAGTCTTTATAAAAATTTGAAATTGCTTCTAAATAATTATTAAAAAATTATATTTATAATTTATTTTTTATCTTTTCTATAATATTTTCAATATCGTGTTTCTCATCATCATTTAATGAAAATTGTAGATAATCCTCAAAATATTCTATTGCACTATCTTTATCGTTCTTTGCTAAAAATAATATTCCTAGCTTCTTATAAGATGGAGCAAATTTATCATTTACAACTATAGCCTTCAAATGATTTGACATAGCTTTATCAATCTCATCGTTTGCTTCATAAGCTAAAGCTGTTTGATAAAAAATAAATGGACTATCTGATTTTTTTTCCAACACATTTTCATAATTAGTAATAGCACTTTCCCAATTACCAAGATCAAAATATACTTGTGCTAAATCCCAACTGGCCTCATAATTATCCGGATCCGTTTCTAAAATATCCGATAATACATCTATTGCTTCTATTAACCTCTTGTCAATAATATAAGTTCTTGCTAAATAATGCTTTATGACATTATTATCAGGTAGCTGATATACAGAATTTTGCAATAATTCTATCGCTTTTAGAATATCTGATGTTTTTACAAAACTATCAGATAAATTGATAATTGTCTGAACTAGTTTATTATCAATAGATAATGCCTTTAAATAATACTCTTGAGCTTTTTTTTCATCTTGTAGTTTTGAATAACATAATCCAATATTACTTAATATTACAGGATTATTATTATCAATTTTCAAAGCGTTTTCAAAATACTCCAAAGCCTCTTTATAATTTTTATCTTGATATGATTTTAATGCTGATTTTATTAATTCTTCCATACTTTTTATTTTACAACAAATTATGATAATATAAAATAAATATATATTAAAGAAAGATTAAAAGAAAGGTAAATTTACATTATGTCAGGACATTCTAAATGGTCAACAATAAAACATAAAAAAGCCAAAATAGATGCACAAAGAGGAGTAGCATTCGCAAAATATTCAAGAGAGATTATAGTTGCAGCAAAACTAGGTGGTGGTGACTTAAATGGTAATTTTAGATTAAGAACCGCTGTAGATAAAGCGAAAGCTGCAGGTGTTCCAAATGATAATATTAAAAGAGCTATTGATAAAGCTGTTAAAGGCAATGATTCTGACAACTTTGAAGAATTAACCTATGAAGGCTATGGGGCAGGTGGTGTTGCTGTTTTTATAGAGGCTCTTACCGATAATCGAAATCGTACTGCCGGAGATATAAGAAGCTATTTTACAAAGTTTAATGGTAATCTAGGTGAAAATGGTTGTGTCAGTTGGATGTTTAAACAATTTGGTGTACTTACTTTTAATAAAACTGATTATACTTATGATCAATTGTTCGAACTATCTATGGAAATAGAAGCTCTAGATGTTTTAGATGAAGAGGATGAATCTGAATATAAAATTCTATGCCTACCTGAAAACTTCCAAAAAACTGTAGAGTTCTTTGAAAGTAAAAATTTAAAACCAAACTCATCAGAACTTACACGAATCGCAGAAAATACTATCGAAATTTCTGATCCAAAAATTGCAACATCTATCCTTAGACTTATGGAAAAAATTGAGGAAAATGATGATGTTCAAAATGTATATTCTAATTTCGAATTCTCTGATGATGTCATCTCTGAGTTAAATTTATAAACTTAAAATATATATATATGCTTTAAATATTACCCAATCGATTAATATACTTATATTGTTTAAATTAATAAAATATTAATATTAGTTGATAGGTATATAGTTTAAAATGCTTAAAAAATCTTTTTTTAATAATATTTTATTATATTCTTCTACATTTGCTCTATTATTCCCTGTAATTTTATATACTACTATGAAATTAAATGTGCAAAATTTTTTGTTATATATGCTCATTACTTCCATTATTACTCTTTATCTTCATAATCTTCTCTTAATAAAAAAACTATCAAAAAAATCTCATATTAAAACCAAGTTAATATCAAAATATTGCGACCTTTGCCCAGATATACTTCTATTTAAAGATACTCATCTTAAATACGAAATTATTAATCGATCTTTTATCAATATGCTTAATCTCGATCCTATGAAAGATTATAAAGGATGTTCAACTTTTGATATTCTACAAGAAAACGAGGCCAAAATTATTGACCATTACGACAAAAAAGCTATCAGTGACGGTACTATACAAAAATTCTCTTTAACTATTAATAATAATATTGTTCTTAATATAAGCTCTTCTCCTATTAAAATTGATGGAAAATTTATTGGAATATTAACTCTTGCTAGAGATATTACTAAAATAGCTAACCTACAAAAAGAATTGATCTATAAAAAACAAGAAGTTACAACTATCCTTAATAGTATGCCTATTATCTCTATTTTAAAAGATAGTGATGGCAATTATCTTAGTGCAAATAGCAAACTATATGATATACTTGGACAGAAAAATTTAGATATAAGAAATATTCCTCACGATTATTATGGATATGCCTTTAAACAAGAAGTAAAAAAAGAAGATGATATAATACGTAGAACTAAACAAAGTTACACGTTTGAGAAACAAATCAAATTTGGTAATCAAGAAAAAAGATGGTATCGACTTGTTAAAGTACCTATATTAGATGATTTTCAAAATATTAAAAAAATTGCTGTTTTTCTGCGTGATGTTACTATAGAGAAAAAAGTTGAAGCACAGAAAGAAAACTTTATCTCTACTTTAACTCACGACCTTAAAAATCCTACTTTAGCCCAGATAAGAGCTCTTGAACTATTGATTAATGATACTTTCGGTAAATTAACTCCTGATCAACACGAGATAATTACTCATACTTTAAACTCTTGTAAATATATGCTTAATATGATTCTTACCATACTTCATACGTATAAGTTTGATGCTGGTATTGTTAAACTTAATTATTCTAAATTTGATGCTATTGAAGTTACAAAAAAAATTATTGCTGAGTACTTATTTATGGCTAAAGATAAAAATCAAAAAATTAAAATCTATTCCAATTATGAATCAATATTCCTGCAAGCCGACGAAATGCAAATTACTCGTGTAATTACAAATCTTTTATCTAACTCTATATATTATGGATTCATTAATTCCGAAATAAAAATATTTATTGACAGAACTAAAAATCATAAACTTGTTTTTAAAATCGAAAACTCTAGCAAATATATTCCACTAAATATCTTGAAAAATATCTTTAATAAATATTCTAATGATGAAAATGATACTTTTCATAAAAATAGTACCGGTATCGGACTTTATCTTTCTAAGCAAATTATTTCTGCACACTCAGGTGAAATGATCGCCGATAGCAGCTTATCTAATATAACAACTTTTGGTTTTATTCTTAACTGCTATCCTGAATATCGAGATTTTAGTCCAGACTTCTATCAAAGATATAACTGCAACAACAGAACTATTGAAAAATTAAATATTTAAAGAATATTTAGACTTTGTTTGTTTTTTGAATAATACATTTAAAAACTTAATGTCAATTGATAAACAAAAAAACTAAAAGATATGTCAAAAAATATTATTTATTTGAATAAAAGCTCTTAACTGATGATATTATATAATTACAAATGTCTTCTATATCATTAATTTGTTCAAAATAACTGAAGTTTATTTCTTGTTTTTGATATTTACTCAGCTTTATTTTAAGGTAATCATATATCCAATTCTTTTTAAAAATATCTTTTTGAAAGATATAATAATGCGTAAAAAGCCAATAAATAATATTATTTTTACTTTTAGTCGGAGATTCCAGAACTTTTTCAATATTATGAATATCATCAGAATCTTTAATAAGATTATTAAAAGATTTACCAAAAGAAATAATTTTCTTGTCCCATAATAGTCCCATAAATCCTGCTTGAGAGCAGATATTAAATACAGCATCTACATACTTAAATAAATATAATGACGGAACAGTATCTGATTTATAATGAAGATCATCAAGAAATATAAAGTTTGGATATTTTTCACGGAAATACATTAACATACCTGCGTTTAAAGATTGATATAACATATGTTGTGTAACAAAAACTCCAATATCTTCAGGGATATTATCCATTATATATGACATATATTCAAAGAAACTTTTAAAATCAGTTTCTACTTCAACATTTGGGATACCCAAAAATTGTAATGGTACTAAAACATTGTATCTGAATTTAGACACGTACTCTTGTATCTGTTCAGAAAAAGGGTTATTCTGATCAATTATAGACACAAGTTCTTGTTTAAAATTATTTATTGTATCATTCTGTTCTTTAGATATTTCAAATTTTTGTATTTCTTTTTTATATTTATTAAGAAAACTAAATTGAGATATACCACAAGGATCATAAAAAAGAGTACTCATAAACGGAACTCTAGAAAAAATACCACTTTCGACTGATAAAACTAAAGCTTTTGGATAAAGCTCATTAAAAATTTTATTCATGTGATTAAAACAAAAAATAATATCCGGTTGATAATTATCTAATTTAGTTAAATAAAGTTTTTTCAATAAATTTTTCTGATCACTATTCAAAGTATTTGATAACATTTTTTTACTTATAGATAAAAAATCAAGATCAGAAAAGATATTTCTTATATCTTTATTTTCAATAGGAATTAAGTTTAGATCATCTATTATATGCAAAGACTGATTTTGATAATAAGTAGATTCAGGTACTAAAGACTTTATTTCAACTTTATCTTTTTTATCAACTTTGAAATTATCATAACAATAACATTTAAAAAAAATATTAAAATTATTTACTGTAGGTACAAATTTATCAATTAAACAAGTTGGTTCTTCACAGAAAAGTATATTCATAAAGTACTCTCTTTCTTTAATAAGGCTTTAGCTATTTCAAAATCATCAGAATCGTCTATATCAACAGATTGTTTTTTATCAAGAATATATAGATATGGATTTTTACCATATAAATACTTCCATTCTATCATATTTTTTCTTTCCGAAATATAAAAGCCATTTACTATAATCTTCCAATCAGGAAGAAACTGAGATGGTACGTGTTTATCCGGATTATAATTGATTGGTCCATTTTCATTCCATAGATATTCTTTAAAAATTTTTGCACTTACTATAGAATCAAATTCTTTTTTGCTTAAGACAAGTTCTTTAAACAATTCAACAGCTTTAAAATAAGAGTTTATTTCTACTAAAGGACAAACACAAGGCGTCCATAATAAAACGTCTGAATCAATACTTTCAGCAATATTTATAACTACATCATTAAAAGACCTCGTTTTTTCATCACAAAATTGTTCTTCCCTTTTATGTATTAATACTGTTTTATTTCTCCCCCCCCCCGATTCGCTCTTGGCCATTTCAAGCATTATATCACTATTTGAAGATACTACTATTTCATCTATATTTTTTACAAGTTTTAATTGCCGAATTTTATGTACTAATAAATTACTATCCGCAAAAGGCAATATATTCTTATTGGGTAGTCTTTTACTTCCAGATCTTACGGGAATTATTGCTGTAAATTTTTTATTCATATCTATAACTTCTTACACTTAAGTTTACATTATCTAACTTAAATTATATAGAAATTTAATAGAAATTTACAATAAGTATAAAAAAGAAAAGTTGAAGTATTTTTTTGTATAATATAAAATTAAATATAAAAGGGAAAATAATAGTTGTGGAAACTTTTGATATAATAAGAACAGAAAATAATAGTATAAGCAAATTACCACCACAAAACATAGATGCCGAAGAAGCTATTTTAGGTGCTGTATTAGTTAATCCCGCAGTATTAAATAAGATAGTAGAATATATAAAACCTGAAAGTTTTTATAAACCAGCTCATAGAATCATATTTGAAGCAGCATTAAATTTATATAACAAGGGTAATGCACAGATAGATATATTAACTGTATCTGAAGAGCTAAATTCAGAAAATAAACTTGAAAAAGCCGGTGGAAGAGAATATATAAATGATCTAGCCTTAAATACAATAACAACAGCAAATGTTGAAAATTATGCAAAGATTGTACAAGAAAAAGCAATAAAAAGATCTCTTATAGAAGCAGGCTCTGAAATTGTAACTATGGCATATGATAATTTATCAACCGAAACTACATTAGATACAGCTGAGAAGTTAATATTTAATATAGCACAAGCTAGAGTATCAAATGATTTAGTAGCTATTAAAGATCTGGTTTTAGGTAGTTTTGAACAGATAGAATACAGATATAATCACCGAGATGAGCTAACAGGAACAGCAAGCGGATTCTATGATCTAGACGAGATGACATCAGGTTTGCAAAAATCTGATTTAATTATTCTAGCAGCCAGACCATCTATGGGGAAAACAGCATTTGCATTAAATATAGCTCAGAATGCCGCCTTAAGAGATAATAAACCTGTAGCTATTTTCTCTCTTGAAATGCCCAAAGAGCAACTAGTCAAAAGAATGTTATGTTCTGAAGCAGAAGTAGATACACAAAGATTAAATTCTGGTAATATGCAATCTAGGGACTGGGAAAAATTAACCGAGGCTATGAATCTATTTGCCGATTCGCCTATATATATTGATGATACAGCCGGAGCTTCTGTTATGGATATTCGAGCTAAATGCAGGCGTTTAGCTATGGAGGAAAAACAGTTAGGCTTAATAGTTATAGACTATTTGCAATTAATGAGTGATAATTCGAAAAATAATGATAGAATTCAGCAGATATCTGCTATATCAAGAGGTCTAAAAGCTTTAGCAAGAGAGTTACAGGTCCCTATTATAGCTTTATCACAGTTATCTCGTGCCGTAGAACAACGTAATGACAAACGGCCAATGCTTTCTGATTTACGAGAATCAGGGGCTATTGAACAAGATGCTGATATTGTTATGTTCATATATAGAGATGAGTATTATAATAAAGAAGATACAGAAAATAAAGGTAAAGCCGAAATAGTTTTAGCAAAGCATAGAAATGGTCCAGTTGGTAAATTTGAACTGTTATTCCAAGCTAATATTACTAAATTTAAAAATCCTACAAAACATTCTACCGATGTCTTTTAATTTTTCTTGACTTTTGAATTATTTTTTTTTATAATTGTAGCAGTTTGATAAATAGTTTAAAGAAAGGAATAATTAAAATGGTTGCTAGCACTAGAATGAACAATTTAGATAACTGCTTAAAAGTAAAATATAACAAATTACAAAAAATTAATAATAATATAGCAGATACAAAAAATAGAATAAGTTATCATCAAACAGTGGCTAAAGAATATGCCTTAGATTTGAAGAATTCAGAAATGGATCCTCAAAAATTGGCTGAAAAAGAAAAACATTGCCCTGGATATACAGAAGAGTATTTAAAACAAAGAGCGTTTTATGACTATAATTCTATAATACATTCAAATAGCGTAATGAAGTTAAAAAATATATTAAATAAAGAAGAAAAACAAGCCGAACAATTGAAAAATGAGATATCCGAAATTCAATCAACAAAATTTGATGCGTTTGATTTAGATGATACTATAGGTGAAATTATTGAAGAAACATTTGATAACGAAGCTTATCAAAAAAGAAAACAACGTGAAACAACTTTTGAAAGTAATAGCAATGATGAATATTAATAATTCATACTTATACTCAAATTCTATAAATTATATAAAAAAGCATAATTTACGAAAAAATATTAATCATTTGACAAAAGATGCTATTAAATCTGATATTAACAATAACCAAAATAGAAAAGAGATAGGTATAATTTCAGATAAAATCGTAAATCAATTTGATAATATGAAAATTAAATAATTCTCTTTTTACAAATTATATAAATCGGATGATAAGTTAAAGATATATCGGTGTAAAATTCTTGATAGGTATTAATAAAATTATTTAGTTTATTTTTAGTCCAGATAGCTTTTTTAATACTGTTTACACCGGTATTTTTTATATGTTTTAATACCTGATATGGATTCTCAAAAAATAATTTATTCATATCTTCTTCAATATGTAAAATTTCAAAATTATTACTGCTAAGAATATAACTCAAATTTTCTAACGAATAATATTTTAAAAAAATATTTGCGACTCTTTTTAATTCTATAAAATTTTCCTTACCAAAAGTAGTAAAACAAAAATACCCTTCTTTCTCCAAATTCATATATAAATTTTTAAATAAATTATTAAGATCATTAATCCATTGAAATGTTGCATTACTTATAATTAAATCAAATATATATTCTTTTTTTGATAAATTAACCTGCTCAATATCTCCTAAAATAAAATTATCAGAAGGATATAACCCACTTACGTCTGTAATATCATTAAGAAAATAATTTTTATAAATAAAACTCCTCTTAGCAACTTTCGTTAAAATACCGGAACCACAGCCTATCTCAAAAATATTATCAAATTTATCTAAATTAATATATTGTTTAATCAACATAATTAATTTATCCGCCATACGCTTCTGAATAATAGCATTCTGTTGATATGTTTTTATCCCTTTTTCAAAACGTTTTTTTATCAAGTTCTTATCGTTCATAGTTCTAGAATCTCTCTAAAAGTTCTGAATTGAAAAAATGGAAAATGAGGAAATTTATAAACTTCTGTTCTATCCGATAAATTATAGTTATTCCAAAAATTTAATTGGGATTTAAAAGGAAATATTCTATCATTCTCTGATATAATAGCCTTATCATACTTAAATTCTACTACTTTACTACTTAAAGAATTATTATCACTTGATAAAAAGCTATTTTTTATATTTATCAATGATTCCTTATTATCTTGGATGGGTAATAATGGTTTAAAATTATTAATAAAATAAAAAAGATCTTCTTGATTATTGAATAATTTACCATAAAACTTATTAATAGTCATAAGGTCTAAATTATCACAGGTAAGATTAAAAACCTTTTCACTAATACCAAAATGCTTATCAATAGGCCTCAAAGTACCGTTAATAGCTATAGAATAATCTATTTTTGGCAAACAACACACAACCTTAGATGATACATAAACTCCATACGAATATGCTATTAAAAATATCTTTTTATATTTCGAAAAATCAAACTCTAAATTAAAATCTCGATAATTATACACAAATAGAATATCCATATCAGATTCTAAAAAACTAAAACAATGATAATCCAAAGCCCAGCCACAGAAAAAAATAATTAGCGAGTTAAGATTATCATCAGGGTAATCAATTGATTGACTACCCTGATACTTAGATTCTATCTTATTTCTATTAGATTTAGACTCTCTTAAGAATATATCCATCTTTAATTAATAGCTTTATTAATCCTATATTTTGCAGTGTCTTTTCCAATTATCTGAAGAACAGAAGCTAAATCAGCACCATGAGTTCTACCCGTAACAGCTGCCCTTAAAGCCCACATTGTTTGCTTTGGCTTTATTCCTTCTTCTTTAAACTTACTTCTTAATTCAGCCATATTCTCGTGTAATTTCTCTTCGTCTTCAAAATCCCACTGATCAATAACTTCAAGTACGTATTTTATTACCTTCTTTGATACATCAAGGTCTAAAACTTTTTCCTTTACTTCTTCTTCAATTTTTACATCTCTACCGAAAAAATATTCTACATCTTTTTCCAGATCACTTAAAATAGTTATTGGTTCTCGTGTTATCTCAATCATTTTTTTATAATTATCAGCTGTCATACTGTTTAAATCATACTTCTTTAAAAATGGCTTAGATCTCTCAACAAGCTCTTCTATATCCATTTTTTTTATATATTGCCCATTCATCCAATTAAGTTTATCATATTCAAAAACAGAATTAGACGAAGATATTTTCTTTATATCAAAATCTTGAATTATTTCTTCTATATTCTTAATCTCAACTCCATCAGAAGGCGACCAACCTAGAAGCGCTACAAAATTTAATAAAGCCTCTGTTAAATATCCTTTATCAACAAATTCTGACACAGCAGTTGCTCCGTGCCTTTTTGATAACTTACTTCTATCAGGTGCAAGAATCATTCCTAAATGTCCAAATTCAGGTACCTTCGCATTTAATGCCTGATAAATCATTATCTGTTTTGGAGTATTCGAAATATGATCTTCCCCTCTTATTATATGTGATATTTTCATTTCCATATCATCTATCACAACAGCAAAATTATATGTAGGTGTTCCGTTAGATTTCATTATTACAAAATCACCTATTAAATCATTCTCAAATTTTAACTCACCTTTAACCAAATCATTAAACGATGTAGTACCTTCCGGCACTCTGAATCTTATCGAAGGTTTCCTTCCTTCTTTTCTTAATTTCTCTTTTTCTTCTTCGCTTAAATTTAGGCATTTGCGAGAGTATTTATGGGCTGCTTTATTTTTTATTGATTCTTCTTTTTCTTGTTCTAGCTCCTCTTGGGTACAAAAACACTCATACGCTAACCCTTTATCTAGTAACATCTTTGCATATTTAGGATAAATATCAAATCTCTCTGATTGTTGGTATGGGCCATAATTACCACCTATATCAGGCCCTTCATCCCAGTTAAGACCTAGTGCTTTTAAGCTATCATAAATATTCTGAGTATATTCTATATTTGATCTCTCTAAATCTGTATCTTCTATTCTTAATACAAATTTCCCTTTATTCTTTTTTGCAAACAAATAATTAAATAAAGCTGTACGTGCTGTCCCTATATGCAAATTACCACTTGGGGACGGCGCTATTCTTACTCTTAGATCTTCCATAATTATTCTTCTCCTTGTTCTTAAAATAATTTTACCTCTTATTTTAGCAGAATCAAGAAAAACTTATTAGTTTATTTTTTATTTATTTTTCCCTTTTCTTTTTTCTATAACTTTTTTTTCTGTTTCTTTAAAGTCAAACAAATCTTTTAACTCAACATTAAGAGCTTCTGATATCTGTATTATCGTATCAAAACTTGGTTTTGAATAAGCTACTTCTATCTTCCCTACAAAATTTAGACCTTTGCCTATTTTATCTGCTAACTTCTGCTGTGTTAAACCTAGTTGATTCCTGCAATATTTAATATTTTTACCTAAATTTTTATAAATAAATTTATTCATACGTTCAGGATAAACGTAAAATTATATTAAATATACGGACTGATAAAACATAATAAAGTATAATAATTTAAAAATGAGAGTTTAATTAATATGAATGAGTTTGATTTAAAAGCTAATATAGAAATGTATTTCCTACAAATTCGAGATTTAACAGATTTAATGATAGAAAATCAGATGTATTCTACACCCAATTTAATTACTATAAGAGATTTAACTCAAAGTGGTTTAGACAAACTTACTTCAAAAGAAACAGTTTTTAAGTCTGCTAAACTACTTATGTAATCAGTAGTAAATAGAAAGACGTATCTATTTATTAATAAATAGATAAATCTTTCTATTTTATTGTGCATTTGGGAATTTCTAAATCTCTAAATTTTCAGGCGATATTTTCACTTTGTATTCTAATGGTATTTGTGGAAAACTAGGCTGAAGACTTCTAACATAACAATGTTTTTTGTTTTTTATTTCGATATTATCACTTCTGTATTCTTGAGCAAGTTCCGGTAAATATTCTTTTGGTGGCAATATGATCTTATGACAAGTCGGATCAAATCTCACTACTTCTGTGCCACTTTCTTCATTTTTCATAAAAATCATAAGGTCAAAATGATTTGAAAGATCACCTACTTCTGATATAGGAGTACCCCTAGAATCCATAGAAATATATGATGCTAAATACTCTACATCAGGATTACCTTCTGATAACTCATCAAGAATATACTTAGCTAAATGACAAGCTTGTTGACAAACACCTACTCCTGTTGCTACTGCCATATCTAAAGGTAGCATACCCATAATAGATTCATTGTTATTTTCTTGTTCCATTTTTTTTATATTGTTATTTAAATCTCCATTATTATCCCAAACTCCTGAATTTTTAAAATCTGTCATTGCCGGTAAATAGTGTGCTAAACCATCGTTTTCAGAACGCATCAAAAAATCTTGCGAAAAACTTTTATTCATTGCTGGAAATGTTACATTAATATGGTAGTTAATCAAACTCAAAATTGATCCTAAGTCTTTAGGCGACCCATTCTTTTCGTATAAACTTTTAAATTCATTATAATTAGATTCTAAACTATTTTCACTCCCAATCTTTTTGGCTAATTGTTCAAGTGCTACAAGACGTTTATTATGAAGTAATAAATCATCACTTGGAGTCATTACTGAAAAAGATTTTGTAACACCGTTTGGATATTTTCTTAAAAATGTTGAAATATCATCAGGCTGCCATCCTGGGAAAGTTTTTATATTTGTATAAAATAAATTTTGCTTTAATGCAAATGCATTAATAAACCTCTTTTCTTCTTCTGTTAAATTTTTACCAAAAGTAAACTGTCGCTTAATATGATATAAATTTTGAGAATATTCATTAGTATCTTTTTGTGATCTTTGTGCATATTGGATCAATGCATCCTCAGTTCTATCAGCTTCTGTTAATTCTATACTTTTTATAAAACTTCTGATTGAATTAACTATTTCACTTTTTTTCTCTAATGTTTCTTTTGAATATAAATATTTCGGTACAGTCTGAAATTTTTTAATAAATTTTTCTGTATTCTCATCCATATCAAGTTCTTTAAGTCCGTCTGGAAATGTTACTTGAATCAACGGATTCTTTTGAAATGTAGGGGTATCATATAATTTTATCTCTGTTGCATTAAAACCTTTTGTTAAATCATCTTGAGTTTCAAGGTATGGTAATTTTAAATCATCCGTATCGCTAACAGCCAAAAAATCAGCTATTTCTTTTGTTGTTAATTCATCCTTTGTATACGTATTTAAACCTATTATATTTACAGACTCATATCCCGTTACAATTTGAGAACAAATCTCTTTATCACTAAATCCTATATACTTATTATATAATTTTGAGCGTAATTCATATTTTTTAATAGCGTCATCTCCTTGGCTATATATATTTTCAGAATAGTAATTATTATCTAAAATTATTCCATCTAATTCTTCATAATCAGACTCTTCCAATAAAATATCATCCTCAGAGCTATCTGAGTCCAAAATAGGATCTAAAACTTTTGGAGTGTTATTTATAGAACTATTTTGCCCTGTTGACAAATCTTTCTCTTTATAACAAAAACTCCTTTCGTCATTATGATTTATTTGTGGCTGAGATGCTAAAGAAACCCTCTTTAAATCCATTTTTATTTCTCCTCTAATACTATACATATAGTAAAGTAAGATGCTAATAAAAAATTGATCTATTCTATTATTAATCTTAATAATAGTTTACATATTCAACAGAACCACTTAATGTATAAACATACAATCACCATAACTATAAAAATGATATTTATTCTCAATAGCAAGATTATAAGCTTCAAATACAAAATCTCTGGAGGCAAAAGCAGATACTAACATTAACAATGTAGATTTTGGCAAATGGAAATTAGTAATGATTTTATTTACAACCTTAAATTTATACCCAGGATATATAAATAAATCCGAACTCTCTTGACAAGGGATAATCTTTCCATATCTTCCATATATAGTTTCTAAAGTCCTTATGGTAGTTGTTCCTACTGCTACTATGTTCTTCTTCTCTTTTATTCCTTTATTAATTATTTCTGCCGTTTCTTCTGTTACTTCAAAATCCTCACTATCCATTTTATGATCTGTTATTTCTTCAACTTTTACAGGCTTAAATGTTCCTAAACCCACATTCAAGTTAATATAGCAAATCTGAATACCTTTTTCCCTTAATTTATCTAATAATTCTTCCGTAAAATGTAACCCCGCTGTAGGTGCTGCTACAGATCCTTCCTTATTCGCATATACCGTCTGATACATTTCTTTGTCTAAATTCTTTATCTCATCACTTGTCATTTTTCGCTCTATATATGGCGGTAATGGCATAGTCCCATATTTCTTTATTATCTCATTAACTGTATACTTATCCTCTTCATATATTAGTTCTACTAACCATTTATCATTTTCACTTTTATCTCTTATTACTATCGAAAACTCATCAGAAATATCTATAATCACACCCTTTTTTACTCTTTTAGACGGCTTTATTAATGCTTCCCATAAATTTCTCACATCATTATTTTCGGTTAAAATTATTCCATCTTTTATTAAAGGTTTCAGTAAAAATATCTCAATCTTAGCTCCGGTATCACGCTTCTTTCCATACATTCTGGCTTGTATTACTTTTGTATTATTTAACACAAGTACATCATTTGATGTTAAATAATCTAGAATATTATAAAAATGTTCATGTGAAATAGAATGATGATCTCTATTTAAGATCATCATTCTTGCATTCTCTCTATGCTTTTCAGGTACTTGTGCTATTAACTCTTTTGGTAATTCATAATCAAAATCACTAGTCTTCATTTTAAAATCTTACCTATCTTTTTCTTCATCTGTTATAGGTTTTACGTCAATAACATTAGAATCTAACACTTTATTATTATTTTTGTTCTTATTTTCACTGCTGTTATTATTTTGCTTTTTACATAATGCCTCATTTTCAAGCTGCTTATTTATTACTATTGTCTGAATTACTTGAATTATATTACTAGATATTAAATACAAAAGAACACCTGCAGGAATAGGAATAAATATAAATGTCGCTGTTAACATTATAGGCATCATTGTTCCCATTGTCTTTTGCATTGCTTCTTGTGATGGATCTATTTTCTGATTTTTGTTAGCACTCATCATAATCTTTTGTGTAATAAACATTGTTGCTCCAAAGATTACTATAAGTACAAATACATCAAGGTTAAATGTAGATTTTACTGCTACTGTCGGCATAGTCGCCTTTAATATACTTCCATCTCTTATAAAATCAATATTCTCTATTTCTCTTGTTGAATTATTTAATATATCTATCTTCGCTTTTGTTACTTTTTCTAACTGACTATATTTCAAATCTAATTCATCAAGACTTATTTTAAAATCAATAGGTTCTCCAGGGGTTACTTCTCCTTGAACTTTTAGTGCCTTTTTAGAATTAAATTTTACATCATCAAATTCTTTATCACCTAAATATACTATAGCATTCTTTGATATGGAAAATATATCATTCTTTGATACATTAAATTTACCATCATAAGATATACCTGCATTCCCCCTTAATGTAGAATCTAATCTATTAATAAACAAAAATTTAGAATCACCCGCCATTTGGATAAATTGTGGACTCATAAGCGCTGAATAAAGTAGGATAAATATAGGTAGCTGAATTAACATTGGTAAACATCCGGACATAGGATTAAATTTATGCTCTTTATAAAACTCCATCATTTTTCTTTGCATTGCCTGAGGATCATTCTTGTATCTATCCTGTATCATTTTTAATTTCGGTTGTAATTCTTGCATTACTTTCATAGATCTCTGCTGCGATACACCAAATGGCCATAATATTACTCGGATAATTACCGTCAATAGTATTATACCTATACCATAGCTCCCAACTATATTACTTAACGTCTTTAAAAATTCTATTGTTAATGTGATAAAATCCACTGTTTATATTTCCTCTCTACATTAATCTAAACTTCTACTTTTTCTTTCTCTTTTTCTGATGATATCATATCAATACCTATATCATCTCTTGAATCTCTCAGATTCTCTATTATTCTTGTTAATCCATGAGTAGTTTTTCCCCAATCCATATTCTTTTTAGCAAAAATAATCTTAAACACAATAAACATAACTAAAGGAAACCATAAAACTATAAAGTATACACTGGTTTCAAATCCTTGTATTATTGACTTACCTATAGATATTTTATTATATCTTCTTATACTATACGAAAGACCTATCATATAAAATATACATATAAACGTACTTAGAATTAATGATGAAAGCACAGAGTTTTGAAAACCGTTAATATGCTTAATTATTTGCATAATAATCTCTGATAAAGCTGCAAATGGTAATATAAATTGCGCTATATAAGCTGTCATATCAAGACCTGTCCGAAGCGACATATCTTTAGAAAATAATATAGGAATAAAATTCTCAAGATATCTTCTTATTGCACCTTCTATCCATCTCCTTCTTTGCTTTAGAAGTGCTAGTGGGGTCAATACTCCCTCCTCATAAACACAAACATCCGGATTAAATCTTATATCCCAACCTTTTATATGCATTCTTGTTGACATATCTAAGTCATCTGTAATTGTATAATTATTCCATCCGTTTATATCTTCAAGTGCTTTCCTTTTTATAAGTTCTCCATTACCTCTTAGCTCTACAGCTCCTTTTACCGCATCTCTTCCTACTTGAAAGTGGGTGTCTAATGCTAACTCATTATCTTGACATCTTGTTAAAAAATTCTCGTTCCTATTTATAATTACTTTTCTTGCTTGTACTGCTCCTATATCTTTTGGTTCCAGATCAGGTAATAATCTGGTTAGAAAATCTGGCTCTATTCTTGCATCAGCATCAAATACCAGTATAACTTCTCCTTTCGCAAAAGCTAGTGCCTCATTCAATACAGCTGATTTACCTGGAAAAGCATCCTCTGCTCTTATTAACGCATTTAGCCTGCTATATTCTTTTTCTAGTTCTATTAAAACTTTTGCCGTATTATCTTTACTTCTATCATCTATCACTATTAATTCATAATTCTCATAATCTAATTCCATTATATTTTTTATTGTATTCTCAATAACCTTCTCTTCGTTATGTGCTGGTATCAGAATACTTACAAACGGATGATAATTGTTCTTCTCTTGTACTTTTGGTAATCCCTTTTCTTTTCTCTTTTTATGCTTAAATGCTATCTGCATATAAAAAGCATAGAGAGTTAACAATATTAATAAAGTAAAAACTGCACAAAAACCTGGTAGTCTGTTTTGAAATAAATCAAGAAATACCCATACAAAACATATTATGCTCAATAGTACTATACGTTCTGTAAACCCCTTTAAGCCCTTTTTTACTTCTTCCAGATTTTTTTTTACTAGTTCTATTTTCTTTGACATATTTTTATTCTTTCGTAATTAATAATATTTTAACAAAAATAAAAAAATTCGCTTTTCTTTGATAAGAAATGTAACTTTTCATAAATATAAAATTATTATTTACATAAAATCTATTGACATTATTTTATACTTTAGTTATTATTTCATTAAGGATAAAGCCCTTTACTAAAAGCCCCCATCGTCTAGAGGCCTAGGACAACACCCTTTCACGGTGTAGACAGGGATTCGAATTCCCTTGGGGGTACCATTTTTAAAGCCACGTATAGCGTGGCTTTTTTAGTGCTTAATTTTTAAAACATACATTATTGCTACGTTCTAACTAATGTCAGACAAAAAATGCTTATTATATCTATCTTTTAGAGTTGTTTATTTTTCTAAAATTTCTAAAAATTTTGTTTAGCGGCAACAAAAGTGGTAATAAAAAAAGTTACTCAGAAAAATTCTTGAATTTATGCAGCCCCCTATAAACCTCTCGTAGTCTAATTTCGGACTATTGTAAATAAATGTCCGAAGTGGCAACGCAGTGGCAACATTAACAATCTTGCCACTACAAAATGTTAATAATTACAAGTGGTCGTAAAACCTGTCACAATAAAATGACGTACCATTTATCCCACCATGTAGCGGAAGCAATTCTTTGAGAATACGTTAGTTTGAAGAAATGCTTGTTTTTATTCTCCAGCACCACCATAATGATGCAAAGTCGCTTTTTTAATGCTTAATTACTAATTTTATTAAATAAATAAATTAGAATTAGCATTATTACTTTCTGATATATATTTTGCAACTCCCCCAATCTCTACTCCTTCAATTAATTCTTCTTTTTTTATTCCCATGACATCCATTGACATATTACAAGCAATAAACTTAATTCCATTCTTTTGTGCTTGTGTAATCAATTCTGAAAGTGTAGAAATATTCTTGTTTTTCATAACCAATTTCATCATCATAGAGCCTAAACCTCCCATATTCATTTTAGAAAGAGTTAAATTTTTAGCCCCTTTTGGCATCATCATATCAAACATTTTATTAATAAATGATTTTCTTACTTTTACATTTTCTTTTCTTAAAATATTCAAGCCCCAAAAAGTAAAGAACATAGTAACATCTTTGCCACTTGCTTTAGCTCCATTAGCAATAATAAATGATGCCATTGCCTTATCTAAATCATTTGAAAATACAACTATTGTTTGTCCATTTTTAGTTGCAACAATTTGATTTTCTTTTAAAAATTGTCCTTTTTGTATTGTTGCAACTATCTTTTTATCGACAGTATTAATGTTAATTAAACTATTTCCAGTTGATTCACACCACCCTTCAACATCTGAATAAAAACCTTTATCTGTTGAAGTTATCTCTAAAATTTCTCCGTTATTAAGTTTAGAAATATTTTCAGCTAATTTCATAATTGGTCCCGGACACGATAAACCACTGGCATCGATTTTTACAATTTCCTGTTTATTTATATGAGAACTTATAGCTGGAACAAATGCTTGTGATTTTATTGTTTTACGTTCTTTATCTCTTTGAAGTTCTGAATATAATTTCATTCCACCCATAAAAGAATAAACATTATTAAAACCATTTTGAATAAGAATTCTTGATGCTAAATAACTTGTATATCCGGAATTACAAATTAAAATAACTTTCTTGTCTTTTGGAATTTCATTTAATCTTTCTCTCAATTTTTCTATTGGAATATTTATTGCTCCATTTATTGTTTTTGCATTAAAACTTTCCGGTATTCGGACATCTACAATAAATGAGTTATCTAAATCTTCATAAAACGCAGGTTTAACAAAACCTTTAAGCACATTATCTGCACACATACCTAAAATATTAACAGGGTCTTTTGCTGAGGAATAAGGAGGAGCATAACAAAGTTCGCTATCTAAAAGTTCTTGAATAGTGCCATCATTTCTCATTATTGATGCTATGACATCAATTCGTTTCTCTGTTCCTTCTTGTCCTACAGCTTGAGCTCCAAAGATTTTGCCATCATTGTTGAATAAAAGTTTGTATAAAGTAGATGTCGAATTCGGATAATATCCTGCATGAGAATTACCAAATACAAATATTTTCCAATAAGGAATATTTTCTCTTTTTAAAAGTTTTTCATTATACCCAGTACAGGCAACAGTATAATCAAAAACTTTCAATACGGATGTTCCTTGTGATTTTTTGTAAATCGAATTAATACCGCAAATATTATCTGCAATAATTCTTCCTTGTCTGTTTGCAGGACCTGCTAATGGAATTAATACATCATTATTAGTTACAAAACTTTTTATTTCTACACTATCGCCACCAGCATAAATATTTTCGTCATTAGTTTGCATTCTATCGTTAACTTTTATACCTCTATTAACTTCCAACCCAGATTTTTTTGCAAGTGTTGTTTCAGGATTTATTCCAATTGATAAAATTGCCATATCATAATCAATTTGAAGTCCGGAATTTAATTCTATTTTTGTTGCAGAAAAGCTTTTGACACCATCTGATAATATTAATTCAACTCCATTGGCTCGCATTTCATTTTGAGCAAAACAAGCCACTTCATAATCCACTGGTGTTAGAATTTGATCTGCTAATTCTACTACGTTGGTTTCAATTCCTAAATGTGCTAAATTCTCAGCCATTTCTATTCCTATAAAGCCTGCCCCTATTACAACAGCAGTTCTTACTTCGTTTTTTGAAATATATTCTTTTATTTTATCGGCATCTTTTAATGTCCTAACAGTAAAAATATTTTGTCTATCAATCCCATTTAATTTAGGAATTATTGGATTTCCACCTTGTGCTAAAACAAGTTTGTCATAATAAAATTTTTCGCCGGTACTAGATAGAACATATTTTTCTTTTCTGTTAATTTCGACAACTTCTGTATTTAATCTTACATCAATACTAAAACTGTCTTTAAATTTTTTAGGATTTGATACTAAAATTCTATCTCTGTCGCTTATAACATTTGAGCAATAATATGGTAGTCCACAATTTGCAATAGAAACTTCGTTTGTGCGTTCTAAAATTGTAATTTCACAACTTTCATCCAGTCTTCTTAATCTCGTTGCACAACTCGCTCCACAAGCACCACCACCTACTATTATTACTTTCATAATACCTCCGCTTTATAAACATCTTGATTATGTATTGACATTATCAAAATAATATACTAATATTTGTTTGAGGTCAAGATATGGAAAAAAATAATTGTAATAAAAATAATTGTTGGGGTGGAAAACGTGAATTTGCAGGAAGAAAGAAAACTTGCAGAAAAAAAGTTTCATTCAACAGACGAATTAATGAAGATGTTTTAAATATTTTGAGAGAGTATGCCCAGAATCACAACATGACAGATACAGAAGCTTTAGAATGTGCAATTATTTTGCAATCTAATATAGAAAAATTAAAAGGAGATAAAATTATGAAAATTGTAATTCCATCAGCAGATGAAAAACTTTGTGGACATTTTGGACATTGTGAATACTTTACTTTTGTAGAAGTTAATCCTGAATCGAAAGAAATTTTAAATATTGAAAAGAAAGTTCCTGAAGAAGGAATTTCTTGTCAAAGTGCTAATTGGATTGCTTCACAAGGTGCAAACGTTGTTTTAGCAGGTGGTATGGGAGGACGTCCAATGGCAATATTTGCTCAAAACGGAGTGAAAATCGTAGCCGGTTGTCCTGAATTAGGGATTGAAGAAGTTGTTAAACAATATTTAAACGATACATTATTAACAAGTGAAAACAGTTGTGGCGGTGAACACCATCATTGTCATGGGCATCACCATGAACATCAACATGGAAAAAATCATTGTCATCAATAATTAAATTCGTAAAAGTAAAAGCCGGAAGAAAATTTTCTTCCGACTTTTTGATTATGACTTTAATTCAAATCTTCAACAATTTGAATATTATCCATTGAAACATTATATCTTTTGCAGTTTTCATCAACTATCTTGCTACTACAAAATGTTAATAACAAAAAGTAGTCGTAAAGCCTGTCATTGATACTATTTTAAACAATCTCATCTAATAATATAATATTGCGTTAAGATTATTTCAATACAATAATTAGGAGATAATTTTGAAACAACAAAAAATTTTTAGTAATTACTTAGGTTGGAAACAAACTAAAGAGCTTATTGCTATTATTAAGGATAACAAATATGCATTGTATTCATTAAGCAAAGAAAAGTTTATTACAGATTATATCTTTGATAAAATTACTTATATCCCAAATGTAAATTATTTTGTAGTTAAAAACTCTGGAGTAGTTTATTTAATAAACACAGAAGGAGAAAAATTAAATATAGAAGTGACATATCCCAATAATTTCAATATGGAGGGATTATACCATTATAGAAAACAAGTTAAAATATAAAAGTTTCATTTTGTCCCTACTCACGCAAGTTTTAAGAGAATTAGAGTTCTAATTGCAGAAACTTATGCTAATATACTTAAACTTACCTGCAAACTCGCGTCAGCGACCTCTCTGCGGATATTTCGTTAGGGTAAAAAGATAAAGATTTAGTCTGTAGAAAAGTTTAGAACTTTTTATTAATAATCCATTTTAATGCCACAATCTTGCCACAGGTTTAAACTCCGTTAGGCTAGTTTTCCCTCCGGTATAAATTTTTGTTTTAAAAGCAAATATTAATTGCCGTAGTTCTGTTTTGAAATAGTTTGTTTTTAGACTTTAAAGGGTATAAATAAGTTAAATTTTCAAAGAAAACTATTGGAAAATTATCTTGGCTAGAAATTTCAAAATGTACTTATTCAAATTGCTAATGAATTGAATGTGGGAACCGAGCATATTGTTATTGAACCTCCAAAAAATTGGGAAAATAATAGCAATATCAAAGCTTTTATCAGTCATCTTTCTCAATACAGTAATTATGCAATGAAATTAAGAAATGCATTAAAAGAATATGATATTGATTGTTTTGTGGCACATGAAGATATTAGACCAACTGAAGAATGGCAAGAAGAAATTATAAAAGCTTTAAATACTATGGATTTCTTCATTTCTTTACATATGAAAGATTTTTCTGACAGTGTTTGGTGCCAACAGGAAATTGGTTATGCTATAGCAAGAGGAGTTAAAATTATACCTATAAAAATTGATGGCAAGGAAAATCCAGAAGGATTTATTGCTAGAATCCAAGCGTTAATAAAACCAAGAACAAAATTAGCTCCCGAATTAGCTCAAGATGTAATTGAATTATTAAAACAAGATGAAAGAACAGTAGCATTATTTGATGATAATGTTCTTTCAGAAGAAATCACAGAAGATGAAATACCATTCTAAGGAGTAATATGAGACTACAATTTGATTCAGAATTAGAATATCAACATAATGCAATAAGTTCAGTGATAGACTTGTTTGTTGGACAAACACCCAGACAAGCAAACTTTACCGTACTTTCTCGTTTATCAAATATGGGAACAATTGATAATGATTTGGGTATCGGGAACTTCTTAGAATTAACAACAGAAGAACTCAACCAAAATCTCAAGAAAATTCAAATGAGAAACGGGTTGCCTTTAACTGAATTATCAGAGCCTTATGAACTCGATATAGAGATGGAAACGGGTACAGGTAAAACTTATGTTTATTTGAGAACAATATTTGAATTGAATAAGAAATATGGTTTCACAAAATTTATTATTGTAGTACCAAGTATTGCAATCAAAGAAGGTGTTAAAAAGTCTTTAGATATTACCAAAGAACACTTTGCAAAATTGTATAACAATGCGATTTGTGATTATTTTATCTATGATAGTTCAAATCTTGAACAGGTTAGAAGTTTTGCAACCAGTTCTGATATTCAAATAATGATTATCACTATTGATGCTTTCAACAAAACTGTTAAAGATAACGGAAATCCAGATAATGCAAATATTATCCATAGACCAAACGATAAATTGAATGGGGTTTGTCCAATAGATTTAATTAAACAAACAAATCCGTTTGTCATCATTGATGAGCCTCAATCAGTAGATAATACTGCAAAAGCAAAATCTGCAATCAGAACATTAAATCCGAAAGTAATTTTGAGATATTCTGCAACATTTAGAACAAAAAGTAACTTAATATATAAACTTGATGCAGTTGATGCTTATGACTTGCAGTTGGTTAAACAAATTGAAGTTGCAAGTTTTGCTTCTCAGAATTATCATAACAAGGCGTACTTAAAATTAATCTCCGTTAATAACAAGAAAACTCCAATTACTGCTAAAATTGAAGTTGATATAAAACAAGGAACTGGAATAAAAAGAAAACCAATTACTGTAAAAGCCGGCGATGATTTACTAGAAAAGACTAAAAGAAGTGTATATGAAGGCTACATTATTAATGATATCTATTGTGAAAAAGACAATGAGTATGTAGATTTTACAAGTAGAGAAGACGTTTTAACTATCGGTAAAGTCTTTGGCGATGTTGATGATGACGTTATCAAAAAACAACAAATGCGAAAAACTATAGAAGAACATTTGAATAAGGAATTAGTTCTAAACAAATTGGGTGTAAAAGTTTTAAGTTTGTTCTTTATTGATAGAGTTGCTAACTATCGTTACTATGATGAAAATGGAGAAGCTCAAAAAGGCAAATATGCTATTTGGTTTGAGGAATTGTATAGAGAAGTTTCTTCAAAACCGAAATACAGAACCTTATTTAATGATATAGATTTAGCAATTCCTGTAGAAGAATTACACAACGGTTATTTTTCTCAAGACAAAAAGGGTAAGTTAAAAGATACAAATGGCACAACTTTAGCAGATGATGACACTTATTCATTAATTATGAAAGACAAAGAAAAACTGCTAAATATGAATACGCCATTGAAATTTATCTTTTCACACTCAGCGTTGAAAGAAGGTTGGGATAATCCAAATGTATTCCAAATTTGTACTTTAAACGAAACGAAACAAGAAATTAAGAAAAGACAGGAAATCGGTAGAGGTTTAAGACTTTGTGTAAATCAAAACGGAGAAAGATTAAAAGGTTTTGAAATTAACACTCTTACAGTAATGGCAAATGAAAGTTATGATGATTTCGCTCAAAAACTTCAAAGTGAAATTGAGGCAGAAGAAGGTATTAAATTCGGTTTAATAGAAACTCATACATTTGCTAATATTCAAGTAGTTAAAGAAGATGGAACAGAAACGACTCTCGGGTATGATAAATCTGCAGAATTATTCTTGCATTGCAAAGCACAAGGTTATATTGACGAAAAAGGTATTGTTACAGATACACTTCGTCAAGCGATTAAAACTAATACTGTTGTAATACCGGAAGAGTTTACGAAAGTTAAATCCGCAATATATTCAACACTAAGAAAATCTTGTGGAACATTGAATATCAAAAATGCCGATGAAAAAGTTGAAATCAAGTTAAACAAGCAGGTTCAATTATCTCCTGAATTTAAGGATTTATGGGATAGAATTAAATGGAAAACCAGATATAACGTTGCATTTTATTCAAATGAATTGATAGAAAAATGTGCAAAAAGATTAAACGAAAAAGTAGTTATCACATCTTCAACATTAAAAGAAACAAAAGCAACTCTAAACGTAACTCAAGGAGGTGTGCAAACCTCTGAAACACAAAACAGAGCAAGATTAGTTAATGAAGAAGAAAAACTTTTGCCTGATATTATTTCATATCTCCAAAACGAAACTGATTTAACAAGAAAAACTATTGTTAACATCTTATTAACGAGCGATACACTTGATGGATTTAAGAAAAATCCTCAACTTTATATGACAGAAGTTGCAAAACATATAAAGATGATTATGAAAGAGTTTATTGTTGACGGTATCAAATATACTAAAATCGGCGACGATAAATTCTATGCTCAAGAGTTATTTGATATAGATGAATTATCCGGATATTTGAAAAATACAATTGAAACTCAAAAGTCAATCTATACTCACATAATATACGATTCACTAAAAGAAGAAGATTTTGCAAGTAAGTTTGAAAAGAATGAAGATGTAAAATTATATATCAAACTTCCAAATTGGTTTAAAATACCAACTCCAATTGGAAATTATAATCCAGATTGGGCAATATTGCTAGATGTTGATGGAACGGATAAATTATACTTTGTTCTTGAAACGAAATCCGGCAAAAACTCTCAATTATTTGATGAACCATTAAGAGAAAGTGAAAAAATTAACATTGAATGTGGAAGAAAACACTTTGAAGCTCTAAACACAAAAGCAGAATTTAAAACAGCAAATGAGTTTGATAAGTTCATGCAAGAGGCAGTAAAGATTTAATATGAGAGCTTCCGACAAAATTTCATCTTTTTTAAATGAAATAAACAATGTTTGTAATAAAAAAACAGGAGAGTCTCCCTAGTAAATCTCTCCTGAGAAAATTTTACCCTAGAATCTAACAAGAAATGTTTAGACACAATTATCAAGTAGCAAAGCTTTTTTCTGTTTATATAAATCGTTAAGTCTTTTTTGATTTTGGATTTCTTCAACAAGTTTTAGGCACTCAATTTTCTGCAACTCTATTTCATGTCGTTTTTCTTCCAGTTTGATTTCTAATGAGATAATTTTATCGTTCATTTGGTACCTCAAATCTTATCTGTATATTTTAATTAAAAATTCACTAATAATTTTCGGAGTTGTTTTTTTATGTTCGTAAGAGTGTACTCTAACGAATAGTTGATTTTTGCCTGAAATTCTGTTCGTAAATCTTCCAACTTGTACTTTACGAATGTTCGCATAAAATCTTGACTTTTACGAATGGAGCGTTAGACTGTAGATGCTAAAACTCAAACAGGGAGATGAATATGGCGAACATTAATTCTAAAACATTTGGCTATTGTCGAGTATCTTCAACCGACCAAAAAGAAGATAGGCAACTAGAAGCAATGTTGGAACTTGGAATTAATGAACGAGATATTTTTGTGGACAAATGTTCCGGTAAAAATTTTGACCGACCTCAGTATCAAGCACTCAAAGTTCAATTAAGAGAGGGGGACGTTCTTGTAATCAAATCCATAGACAGGTTAGGACGTAATTACAAACAGATTTGTGAAGAATGGCGTGAGATTACAAGAGAAATCAAAGCTAATATTAAAGTTCTCGATATGCCCGTGTTAGATACCACAAGAACTGAAGGATTAATTGGTGAGGTGATTTCCGATATTGTTCTACAACTATTAAGCTATGTCGCCGAACAAGAACGTGCTTTTATAAAACAAAGACAAGCCGAAGGCATTAAACTAGCCAAAGAAAAAGGTAAACGTCTTGGTAAGCCTCCAATTGAGTACCCAGAGAATTGGGATAATGTTTACAAAGTCTGGAAATCTGGTGCTATCACAGCAAGAAAAGCAATGAAACAGTTAAATTTGAAGCCGACTTCTTTTTATAAACTAGCTAAAAAATATAAGAACAATTAAAATAAACATCTAGGAATTCTATTTTACAAAATCAAAATAATTTCAATTTTGTAAAATGCGTTTTGCATTTTGTTGATTTTTTCATTATTGTAAAGTATAATAAAAGCATAATGGAGCTAATATTATGACCAACAATGAAAAACTTATTAACAGACCCGAATATATAAAGAAATTAAATCAATGGAAAAACCAAGAGGATTTAGTAAAAATAATTACTGGTGTAAGAAGATGCGGAAAATCTAAATTATTTGTACTTTTTCAAAATGAGTTATTAAAAGAAGATGGCATCAATGAAAACCAAATTGTAAGTATAAATTTGGAAGATATCATTACGACAAGAAAAATCGGGCTTGAATACAACAATAAAAATATTTTAGTAGGGTATGAAAAACTGTTGGATTATATTTTGTCAAAACTGCAAGAAAACAAAATGAATTATGTATTCATTGATGAAATACAGTTGTTAGAAAATTGGCAAAATGTTGCAAATGCACTAAGACTGCAACCTAATATTGATGTATATTTGACAGGCTCAAATGCTTATATGTTTTCAGGTGATTTGGCAAATTCTTTTGGAGGCAGGTATATTGAAATAAAAATGCAGCCTTTTTCGTTTACAGAATTCTATAACTCATTATCAAAAGACACACAAGCAAAACCTTTGCAAGAAATTTATCTGAAATATATTAAAGAAAGTGGTTTCCCTCAAACTATTAAGTTTAATTCTGACATGGAATTGATTAATGATTATTTACTAAACACTGTTTATTTAAACACGGTGCAAAAAGATATTATCCAAAGATATAATATTACAAATACCAACAAACTAGATTCTGTAATTCGTTACATGTTTGATAATATTGGGAATGAAACTTCATTGCGAAATATAGAACGTGGACTAAAATCGTTTGGTTATAGTGTTTCAGCACCAACAATAGACACCTACCTAAAAGGACTTTTAGACAGTTATTTGCTTTATAAGTGTGACCAATATGATATAAAAGGAAAACGAATATTAAATACCAACTCAAAATATTATGTTGCTGATATAGGGTTAAGAAATGCTATTTTAAACAACTCTGACAGGGATTTTGGACATATTTTAGAAAATGTTGTTTACTTAGAACTTATAAGGCGAGGTTATAAAGTCAATGTTGGTAAATGCTATAATGCAGAGGTTGATTTTATTGCAACAAAGAATAACACTGTGGAATATTATCAAGTTGCACTAAATGTTTTAAATGATAATATCTTGGAAAGGGAGCTTGCTTCATTAGAAAAAATCAAGAACAATTATCCTAAGTTTTTGCTAACTACAGATTTAGGCGAGGGTGAAAACGAAGGTATCAAACGTATAAACGTTTTTGACTGGCTAATTGGCAAGAAAAAGTAATAGACCTAGTTATTAATTATGATAAATCTAAAATGTGATTTTAGATTTATCAAAAATAGATGCAATGGTATATATTAAAGCCTATCCAAGGCACAATTGAATATACTAAAAAGACTTGTTTTACTATACTCCAGTTTTTTAAGTACTCATACATTGAAATCTTCCCTTTAATGTATATAATTTGATTATGGTATATTATTATCCTATCCTGAAGATAAAATTTTTTTAAGTCATCCACTAAGGGTAACTGAGTTAGCCTTGTATCTTTTACAATATGCTGATAATGATGATGTACTAACTTTTCTTGAATATAGCACTGGTACAAAATGGAAAGACCAATACAATGGTGCAATTATACTTCTCGATTTTTTATTGTCAGTACCTAATAAGATGCTACAGTATAAATATAATATTATTCCAGAAAATTTCTTAGCCCCTCAAGCAAACCAAACAGAAAATATCCCAGACGAGTATGTATGTGCTAAACAGGAGGTGGATTCATGTAGTCAAAAAATTCTTCTATATCGTGATATCTATGTACATTTAGATGCACTTATTAAATGCTTAAATAGCTATTTCTGGATTAAAGACAAGAATTATTTTGCATTTAAAAATGATAAACGATATAAAAACTTTTTAACTAAAGCAATTTACGCTACTTATTCTAAATTTTTACAAAATAATGTTTTGAACATGAAAAAAGATATTAAGCTTATACTCCATGAGTTAATAGAAAATTATAAATATAACGGATTTTATTATTTTTATGAAAAAGACACTCTTACCAAGGTAGAAATAGATAAAGTTGAACTTAATGAAAATCCACATAAGTATACGATATACTCTCTAGAAGAAGATGATACAAAAACATATATAGTTGATAGAAAAACTAAAGAGCGTTATCCATTACATTCTGTGCTACATCGATTTAAAAGATTTTCTGAAAATGATTATGAAAAAGGTTTCTTGATAAACATTTTACACATTTTTCGCACATATACTGCAAAAGAAATTGTGAAATTCAATAAAGATATTGTTGGAATATTAAAACGTAGTGCACAAGAAAATTGCAAGTGCTGTAATCCAGATTTAAACAATCCTCAAAAAACAAAACTTTGTAATAACTGCAAACAATTAAATGAAAAGTGGGAAAATTGTAGAAGTGCATTATCCAAATTGATAGAATTCACTAAAACCTACAATAGCAATAAAGATTTTGTCAACTTCGTGGAAAACGGAGAGTTTAAAAGAATTGTTTTTGACTTGAAAAAGGATGAGAAAACAAGTATTGTAAAACTCCGTAACAGAAGAAAAAGAAACTTGTTAAATAGAATCAATAAACTAGAAAAGGCTTTAGAACGGGAGTGTTTTAAACCGCATATAGATAATGAAAATGTTGAACAATACGTTAGAATATGTAAAAATGCACTTATTTACATAAAAGATATCAAGGATCTCATTAAAACTACTTTTGGTAATACAACAAAGTGAAAACTTGTCTAAAAAGCCTAAATTCTATAGCATTATATAGATTTTAAGAAGAAAAAACACTTTGCCTTAAAACTTCTTATTTTGTAATTTTAGTTTTGCAATAAAAACATTTGAGAAAAATCTCGAATGTTTGTCTATCAGTGCGTTTTAATAGAATAAGGTTTTTTTGTTCAAAAATTTTTAAAAGCAACATAAGGGATAAAACGAACTAAAAACCCAAAATTCAAGCATCTGCTTATGAAGCAGTATTTGCAATAGTTTTGAACATTTTTCGACTCGCAAATTTTGTATTCTTTTTTAATAATTTTGATATTTTTTTTGAACAAGTAATTTTTACAGAACTTGGGCAAATTTTTATAATGATAATGTAATCAATCAAAAAGAAAGGATACATAAGATGAAATCAAAAGAAAAAGACAACAATTTACTCAGTGAAAAAAGAAAGAAGCTATACGCTAAGTATCTAAAAGTAATAGGTCTCAGCGAAAAACTTCAAGAAATAAAAAAGAAAGATTTTGTAAAGTAAAAAACAAAATAATGATTGCAACTTAAAAAAGGGACTAATTAAATCGGTGGATTGAACTTGATTGACTTAATGAACTCAATGAACTTAACTTTCTCGTCCTAACTGGATTAGACGGGTGAGCTCAACGAAGAAAATCATACTTCATTTCACCGTAAGGGAAGATAACATACTCTTAATTCTCTTAATACTCAATTAAGACTTATTAGGGTAGCTCTTTTTTCTTTTTCTTTAACCGGCCGTCGCTCAGGCTCCGTCCGGCCCCAATCGAGGGCAATCGGGTCGTAATCATATATGCGGGAGTCCCATTTGCCCGCATCTGCCCTCTTTTTAACAAGAAAGGGATATCATGACAAAATTGGAATCAAGAAAGGAAAACGAAAAACAGCTTGATTTATTCGGAATTTCAACTCTACCGGAACTTGCTGAAATTTTAGATTTTCCAGTAAAAAATTTAATAGAAGCTACTCAAAAAGGGTACAGAAGCTATCAAGTTCAAGGTAAAACAAAGAAAATATTGATAGAAGAACCAAACATGATTTTAAAATCTGTATTAAAAGATTTAAAAAAGCTTTTAGTCGAAATGTTCGATTGCCCAGAATATAACAAATGTTGGGCAGGTGGAAATAATTACCTGAATGCACAAGCACATACAGGACAACATGCATATGTTACAACCGACATTTCAAGCTTCTTCACTAATTCAAGAGTTTTTTATGTAAGAAAGTTTTTCAAAGACAAATTGAAAATCTCCGGAGAAGCTTTGGATCTGTTGGTGCAAATGTGCACATATAAAGGTCACATTCCAACAGGAGCTCCAACTAGTAGTATTTTAGCTTTTTTATCACACAAAGACCTGTTCGATGAGATTGCACAGCACATGGAAGAAAGAGATATAACATTTACATTGTATGTGGATGATATTACTCTTTCGGCAAAACACGGTATTTCAGGAAAGGAAATTAAATTTATAAAATCTGTATTAAAAAGACACAAGCTAGAAATAAAGCCAGAAAAAACAAAATTCTTTAGCTACAAAAAGGCTATGATTACAGGTTTTTACGTTACTCAAGGCAGCAAAATCAGTGTACCGGATAGTGTCGGTCATAAAGTTGTGTCTTTATTGAGAGAGAAAAATTTAGGAGATATGAGCAAAAAAGAATTAAGGAGGGTAATTGGATTGATAAATTATTGTCAAACAGCTGATAAACATAGTTTTTCAGCTACCAAAAGAAATGCTATTAAAGCTTTAAAAAGATTAAATAAAAAAGAAAAGGAGGAAATGAATGAAAAAGGTGACAGAAAACAATAATGAAAATAATATAAAAGGAAATTTAAAAATTCACAGGATTAACAATCGAATAGAACATCCATCTACTCAAATTGCTAAAGAAACGCTTTCACAATTGTCATGTGAAGAAGCCGGAATGCTTGCTAAATTATTGTCTTTACCAGATAGCAATGGAACATTAACCATGACTTGGCTAGAAAAAGTATGTAAAATCTCAAAATTAAAAAGATTAAAAATTAAAGCTAATTTGCTTAAAAAGGGTTTCATCAGAGAAATTCAATATAGGAATACAAAGGGAAAGTTTTCATACAGGTATGAGATTTTTGAACAATCTTTTTTAGAAGACAAAGGAGGTAATAACTTAAATGAACCGTAATATGAATAGCGAAACAGTTACACTAAAAGAAGCAGCTGAAATATTAGGCTTAAAATATCACACAGCAAGAAAACTCTTGCTAACTGCAAACGTTGGTTTTATTGATTACGGGGTAAAAAGACTTTGGTTAAAACAAGACATTCTTGATTTTAAGCAAAGTTGTTACAAACCTGCAATATAATATTAAGACTTGAGATTCATAAATAAAGGCGATAACATCGAGACAAAGGAGAACATGCATGTCGGTGCATAAGTATTATACAAACAAAGCAAAAACTAAATTTTTATGGCGCTACGTGGTTACGGTACCTTCAAATGATTTTGACAAATTCGGCAATCCAATCCGAAAACAACGTACTAAACGTGGCTTTAGCACCAAAAAGGAAGCTGAAGCTGCTGAAAGAGAAGTTTTAAAGAATGCTGAATTAGGAAACGTGGAATTCAACAGTAATTTGACATTTAGTGCTGTTATAAAAAACTTCCTAGATTATTCCAAAAATGAAGGTAAATACTCAAAAGGTACTATTCAAAATTACGAAGGATACTTTAATCACCACATGCACGAACTCTCTTTGATTCCTGTAAAACGTTTGACTCCAATACTAATTCAAAATTGGCACCGTAACTTATACAAAAAAGGTGCAAGTGACCATGTTTATAATGGTTGTATTAAACTAGCAAAAAGAGCTTTTAATTATGCGATAGAACTAAAATTGATTTCTCAAAATCCGTTTCTAGATATCAAACCGGTTAGTGTTGCACCTAAATTACGGCACCGATTTTCTACAACAGAGCTTAAAGAATTAATTGAAACATGTAAAGAGTCTTTACCAGAATACTATTGTTTATTTATTTTAGCTACTTTAACAGGTATGAGAATGGGTGAGTATTCTGCAATTAAAACTTCGGATATAGTTAAAAATGAATTTGGCTACTCAATTCGAATAGATAAACAAATTACCAGAGGAGAATTAAAATACAAAACCAAGACAAATTCTTCTGTACGTATAGTCGAAATATCAAAACAGGTTTACGATACCATAACATGGCACATTGAGACCTATGGTATTAAAGGGGATGATTTCTTGTTCAAAGTAGGAGAAGGGAAATATATGTACTCAACTTGGATTGAAAGAAAGTTTGATTGCTTATTGAAACTCTGTGGTTATCCTGAACACTATTGTAGAGTGCATGACTTAAGAGGTCAGTATGTAGATATAATGCACCTTTGTGGAATTCCAATAACATACATCTCAAGACAGGTTGGTCATACTGATCCTAAAATTACGAGCCAAGTTTATACTCAAATCTTAAATCAACTGCCTCAAGAAGCAAATAAGAAAATGGATAATTTAATCTTTGGAACTTAAATATGTACTTAATTAGAAAATCAAATATCCGGATAACTTCAATATGTGAACTTTGTGGAAGTTTAAAGAATGTAGGCTAAGTAAATTTCGTTTCACATGTTGACAATGTGAATGTGCTTTAATAGTATGAATACAACAAGAGATTTGAGAATGGGTGAAGATTTAACTTTGTTTGAAGATAATCAAATTAGACACGTTTATGATGAAGAAAAGAATAAATGGTATTTTAGTGTTGAAGATATTGTTAGAATATTGACGGATTCAGTTAATCCCAAAGATTATATAAAGAAACTAAGGAAACGTGATTTGGAACTTTCTGAAGGGTGGGGACAAATTGTCACCCCCCCTTAAAATGCAAACTACTGGGGGAATGCAAAAAGTCAATTGTGCTGATGTAGAAGGTATCTTTAGAATTATCCAGTCTATTCCGTCTAAGAAAGCTGAACCGATTAAACAATGGTTAGCCAAAGTCGGTCAAGAACGTGTTCAAGAAATGGCAGATCCTTCAACTGCTATTGACAGAGCAAGAGAAACTTATCAAAAGCTAGGTCGTTCAGAAAAGTGGATTCAGCAACGAATGACAGGTCAAGAAACCAGAAATAAATTGACTGATTACTGGAAAGACCATGATATAACAAAAGGTGAAGAATATGCCATTCTTACTAATATTATCCACCAAGAATGGTCTGGGTTATCTGTAAAAGAACATAAAGATTTAAAAGGGTTAAAATCACAAAATCTTAGAGACCATATGTCAGAGGCTGAAAATGCAACTGGTATGGAAGAAAATAAGAAATCTGCTAAACGTGGTGGTAAAATTGCGAAAGAAGCAAAAGAAAAGTTGGAATTAGAAACTGGTAAAAAAGTTGTAACTGACAGTAATTTTCTTCCACATAAGCAACCTAAACAAATTAAGAAAAAAAATTAAGCTTAAATTCTTTATTGCTTCCACTACTTTATAAAAAAAAGCAATTAATGTACTATGCAAATATAATTGCTGTACTTTTTAGTGCAGAGTTGAAGACGGTTTTGACCGTCTTTCATCATTTATAGGGTATATATTTTGTAGTGGCAACAAAATGGTAAGAAAAAAGTTCACACAAATTAACCCTATAAAATCAGTATAAAAATGCTGATTAATTGTGTTAAATCGGTAAAATTTTCAACCCAAATAACGCCTAAAAAAAGGACAAATGTGATGCTTTCACGGTGTAGACAGGGATTCGAATTCCCTTGGGGGTACCATTTTTAAATAAAATAACTAGCTCTGAGGCTAGTTTTTTTGTTTCTAATCTCTGCTTCTTTTGATAAATCAACCATTAATTCTACGATCTGATGATATCTCTATTAATGGCTACTTTAGTTCTAAATAATTTTACGCACCACTCTCTTTTATAACTACACATCTTCATCCTTTTCAAAAACTACTTAATCTCTAGCTCTATACCTACGTAATTTTACTTACAGATTCTTTCTTAAGGACTTTTTCAGACTTTTATTTCTCTCACTAACTATTTATAATATTATTTGTTTCTTCTTTTTTGAAAGGATTCTATATGTAAATTATGAAATTTTAAAATTAAAACTAGCTTATATCTAATACTTGATTTATCTTAGAAGTATGCTTATTAAATCTTCTAAAATATAAACTATTATTATATATAACGGTGAGAAAATCAAAAAAAGACCAATTAAAAAAACGACAAAGTATATTTTCTTTATGTTGATTTTTTTATCTATAACATTTTTCTTTTCAATTTTGGCACAAAAAAGTAATAAAAATATTAAAAAAATATAAACTAAAAATGTCTTGAATAATATATCTTCAAAAGTAATTAACCCAGGATATGTATCTAAAACATAATTAAATTTACCGCCTGATTTAATTAAATACGGCATTAAGATACAAAAATAAAATAACCAAATCACAGTAAAAATATAAGCTATAAATGAAATTAATCTAAAAGATATATATTTATATAAATTTTTAAATATCATAAGGTAATTATAAAACAAAATACTATAGAAAGGAAATTAATGACTATGTCTGATACTCACAAGAAAAATCTACGCGAACAATTTAGTGATGAGATATATGCAAAAACAAAGAAGTACCAAAAAAAATACGGCTTTGAAATCGGAGTAGGTGAACACGATACTTGGAATAATGAAGCCGATGCTTTTAAACACGCTTTTATGCAGGCTGTTTTAGCTCAACGTTTTACAAGTCCCTTAAGTGCTGGGATCTATACTATTAATGTTACCTTTAATTTCTTTGAATAATATATTGTAACAATGTATATACATAAATTATAAATATTACAGATATATACATTATGAATATTATATAACCTATTATGAAAAATATATTATAATATTTATTTTCTAATATAAATTTATTCTTTATCTTTAATTCAAATATATATTCAATTGTACAGGTAATAAACGTACCGCTAAATAAGAAAAGTGGAATAAAAAATAGTACCCCATAAACAACAAAATATGGGCTAGGATTTCTATTAAATAATAAATAAAATATCAATATCCAACATAATAATGATACAACATTTAAACTTAAATAATTTTTAGAATAATACAAAAAATTAGAAAGGAATTTTAACATATGAAAAATAATAAATTAAAATAATGATTTAATACAACTATCAGGATATATATACAAACATCCTAATAACGTAAAACCTGACAATTGGAAATTAATCCGGACTAAAGAAAATAAACTCTCAGGTTTTTATGCCGAGGCTTATCAAAATGGTAACGATATCGCTATTATTTATAAAGGCACTGATTTTCCAAATAAAAATAATATGTCAGTTAATACATTAAATAATAGTTTGCGAGATAATATATTCAATAATCTATTTATGGGAATTGGTACATTACCCAAACAGATAAAAGATGCACGAGAATTTTATTCTGAAATTAAAAATAAAAATCTTGGCAAGAATATAAATTTATGCGGACATTCTTTAGGCGGGAGCTTAGCTCAAATCGTTGGTGCTGAAACCGGGCTTCATACTGTCACTTATGGAGCTTATGGGATTGGACATATTCTTGATTCTCAAGGTAAACATTTCGATAATATTTTTAACTATGGACAACTTCTTGATCCTATTTTTAGTTCAAATATTTCGAATCAAATTGGTAATACTTATATTATGAATGGTTTTAATCTAAATGATCCAAACGAATTATATTTAATAAAAGGTGATTCCATAAATACTAATTTTTCTTTTGAAAAACATAAAGTGGAAAATCGTGAACCACTTGAAAATGCAAAATTACTCGCTGATAAAAATATTAATAAATTTATCTATCCTTTAATTTTAAAAGGTTCTATCTCTAAAACTATTGATGATTTACAAAAAAACAATTTCCTCTACACTCGTGAAATGATACACAATATGTGAAATGATGACTTCTTACAAAATCAACCTTTAATCTTTCATCAGCTAAAAACTTCTGGCATTCCAAGTGAAAATTTGTTAACGCAACACAATGATATCTCTGGGTTTTTTAATGAAATAAGTGGCAATTCTATTATTTTTACCAGAGAAGATATTAATAATATGTCTTACGATGAATATCTAAAAAATGAAAAACCTATCTTTTTTCAACTTAACTCTATTGGCATTCCTTCTCTACATCAAGCTAGACTTTCAGAGACGAACCTCACACTTTGGGGTTTTCTTAAAAATCCTCGAACTTTTGAAATCCAATCTGGGTGTAATTTAACATACAGAACAAGATTAAATTAACTATGAGATGGAGATGGTATAATTTAACAAAACATATTGTCCAATGATGTCCAATATAATAAAACGACATGATCTTGACAAATTAAGGATTTATGCCATAATATAAATATAGTTGTCCAATGCTGTCCAATAAAGGGAATAAAAATGCGAGCAGCTCTTGTTCTTAATATAATAGAATCTTACTTTAAAAATGAATCTTCTTTTATGGATGCTGTCCAAGAACTTGTCCAAGATGAAAGTAAAAAAGGCAATGATGATTTTGTAAATAAAATTAACGATATTTTAAAAAATAAAAAAAATACAAAAAAATCAAATATTAAAAACAGTTTTTTGCAATCAACGGGACCAATTTTTAATCTAAGCAATGCTAATACTACTACGTTATTGCAACCCCCAAAAGACAAAGACTCTTCATTAAGTTTAATGGAAATAATTGACCCAAGTATTTCATTTAGCGACTTAGTTCTTTCTGAAAAAATGAAAAAGACAATTGACCAAATAATAGAAGAAACGAAAAAATCTGCACTACTTGAAAATGCTGGAATCCATCCAACAAAAAGAATATTGTTTTATGGACCACCAGGTTGTGGCAAAACTGTTATGGGACTTGCTCTAGCAAAAGCTTTAGGCAAAAAAGTTGCATATGTAAGATTGGATTCATTATTTTCATCTTATTTGGGGCAAACCAGTACAAATTTACGAAAAATATTTGATGCCGTAAAATCTGGCGAATATGCTTTATTTCTTGATGAATTTGATTCAATAGGTAAAAAACGTGATGATAGTCAAGAAGTAGGAGAATTAAAAAGAATTGTTATTACGCTTCTACAAAATTTAGATTTATTACCTCCAGATATATTAGTAATAGCCGCAACAAATCATCAACATCTTTTAGATCCTGCCGTTTGGCGTAGATTTGATGTCGCAATTGCTGTTGATGAACCGACAGCTGAATACAGACAAGAATTTATTAATAAAATGTTGCAAGAATATAAAGATTGCGTAGAAATAGATTATCCACGCTTATTAAAATTCACTGAAGGAATGAGTACCTCAAGACTAAAAGATTTAGTTAATCAGGTTATTAAGACATATTTGCTAAGAGATAAAGCAAATAAAATAACAATGGAAGATTTTATCAATAGCATATTTGTAATTGAAAAATTTGATAATTCAAAAGATACATTGATAAATTGGGCATTCCAACTAAGCAAAAAAGGACTTTCATTAAGAGAGCTTGAAACTATTACAGGGATACCAAAATCAACACTATCGCATCGTTTTAAAACCATGGAGGTAAAATAATATGGCACCACAAAATCCAAAATATTCACACTTAATTATCAAAGAGGGAGATATTGAAATAGTAAAGTATGACCCGCAAGGAAGAACTAAGCCGGTTCCAAGGAATTTTGGTGCACACGGTCAATTACTTTTGGATGGGATGGAGCATATTATTACAAAACATTCAACTGTAACATCTTCTTTAGGGACTAATAAAGTTGCGTTTGAAATAAAACTACATGAAAGTCAGAAGTTTCAAGACAAAAATAGGCGAGAATTTTTAGAAAATAATAAAATCCGTATAAATGCTATAAAAAATCAAAATCAAGCAATTGCATCAGCAACCATTTCAGATTTTAATAAGTTTGAGAACAAAGTTAGAGAATATAAAAATACAAGTAAAAATAAATCTGAATTCCAATTTATTGATTCAATAACACCTATTGAAATTGAGGATAAACAAATATCTGATATAAAGGAAATGGCAAAAAATACTGCTTTAAAAGATGAAAAATTTGATATACAAGCAGTTTTTTTACCGGAACTGTCAGCAGAAGAATATCAGGCAACTATTTCAAACTTTAAACAGAATATTAAAAATATTGGTGGAAATTTTATTCGTGAGCCTTATCAATTAACAAATGGTATGGTTGTTGCAAGATTTGAAGTTTCAGGTAAGGATATTGATACTATATCTGCAGATGATGCAATATATAGAATTGAAGAAACAGTATCTTATACTTTCGAACCAAGCGAATCAAAACTCACAGGTAATTTGGAATATAGTGTAGATGAAAATATAGAACCTAAATCATTACCTTGCGTAGTAGTAATAGATGGAGGAGTAGACTTTTCGGCAAGTCCTCAAATTGAACCTTTTGTGTCGGAACATCTTTCTTATGAACACAATGAATACAATAATTTCCAACATGGAACTGCTGTTGCGTCAAGAGTAATTTTTGGCGAAAACATTGATGTACAATTAAAAACAGGGATTTTAACTCCAAAAGCACGAGTTATTGATGCTTGTATTTTTGATACAGAAACACTTACTGAAGACAATTTAATTGAAAAAATTAAGTATATAGTAGAACACTATCACGAAAAAGCCCAAATTTTTAATTTGTCTGTTAATAGTTCAAAAGCAATAGACCAAAATACAATGAGCTTGTTAGGATATGAAATTGATGCATTAATTCATAAATATAAAATAATATTCACAATATCAGCTGGCAACCATAATCTTTGGCAGTTTACGGATGACTATGCAAATATTTTAGATGACGATGATTCTATAATTGCAAGTCCCGCAGAAGCAACTCTTGCGTTAACTGTTGGTGCTATAAATAATGAAAATGATCCTAACAGCTTAACCGGTAAAGATGAAATATCTCCGTATTCAAGAATAGGTCATGGTTTTGCACAAAATGAGAAACCTGATATTGTTGCATATGGTGGAAATATTTCAATTGCGAATAAAACAAACTTTGGTATTACTGCGATTTCAAATAACGGACAATTTGTTACTACTTCGGGTACAAGTTTTGCGGCTCCTGTTATTGCATCCAACGCAGCACAAATAATAAGGTATGTAAACAATGATAATGGCATGGCACCATTATTAACTAAATTACTAATGATACATTCAGCTAAACAATTATGGGAAGCAGAAGGACTTAAAGAAGAAGACAAAAATTTTTACAAAAAATTATACGGCAATGGTATATGTAACATTGAAGATGCTTTGTTCTCGGAAGAATCAAAAGTTACATTTTTATGCACCGGAACAATGAATCGCTTAAATAAGCAAAGAGTAAAATTTTATATTCCAGAGCTCACATCTGAAAAACCAAGAAAATATCCATTTATTGTTAAAATAACTTGCTTGTCAGATCCCATAACTGACTATCAAAAAGGAGAAGAATATTTAGGGACATTTATTGATGCAAGTTTGCATAAATTAAGTTCGACAGGGAAAAATACAAATGCGAATCCAGCTAAGACAATAACTGGTCGTAGAAAGTGGCAGCCATATCAACATTTTGAAAATGTATTTTATACAGTTCAACCTGGAGATTGGGAACTGTGGTTACAACTTTATACAAGATGGGATGTTGCTGACGATTTCGAAGTTCCATATGTTTTGGCTATAACAATTGAGGACCCATTAAGACAAATGGAATTATATAGTGCTATTCAAAATGAAGTTGAAAATCGTTATGATTTAATGATTCAACCTGAAACAAGAATACAAATATAAACTAGTTATTGTAGTATTTCTTGAAATTTTCGGCTTGTTCAAGTACATCTTTATATACTTGAGTATAGTCTTCAGGATTTTCTTTTGATGGTATTGGCGGGAAGCCATTATTTCCGAGAAGTACAATTATGTCACACCATAATTCAGCTTTTATATCTTCTCTTGAAAAACAATTAGCACCGTATTTTGTTTTATCTGTTACAAGTTTATGAATCTCTTGCGCTAATTTGATATTTTTATCTTCAGGAAATTCAAACTTATATTTCTTTTCTACCGCGACGAGTTCCAAGACGAAATCGATTCGTTAAATGCTCAATTAACAAATTTGAATAATTCAACGATTGATATTCTTGAATTTTCTCGAAAAACGCTCGAACTTTTCAAAAAGGCTCCATTACTGTATTTGAACGGCGACATCGAAACAAAGCGAGAATTGATAAAACTTGTATGTTCGAACTTATTATATGACGGCGCAAACTTAACTATAATAATAAAAGAGGCGTTTCAACCTATCGTCGAAATTGCCTCTTTAATAAATGGTGGGCGATGAGGGACTCGAACCCGCGACCCCTTGAATGTCATTCAAGTGCGCTACCAACTGCGCTAATCGCCCATTTGTAAAAAGTTTAAGTTAGTGTATCATAAATTATCGTTCTTCACAACTATTTATTTTTTTTCTTAAGATTCTTAATTTATTTACTTCATCACTAGAAATACTAGTGGGATTCCCAATAATACAAGCATTTATACTGATCTGAGCTAAACTTTCAGCACTTTCTGTAGAATAAAAAGCCTCTTTTAAACTTGTATCTCCAAGAATAAAACCGTGATTTGCCATTAAAACAGCGTTATGATCAAGAAAATATTTAGAAGTATTAAAAGCTAAATCATCAGAAGATGGCATAGCATATTCTGCTAAAGGTATCTGATTAAAAAGATAAATCATCTCAGATAAAATCGGATCCACAAGTGGTCTATGACATACAGAAAATGCTGTTAATGCATTTGGATGACAATGTATTATAGCATTTATATCTTTCCTTATTTTATAAATATTGAAATGAAGATTCTTTTCAGAAGTCAAAGTTTTACTACCTTGAATAATATTTCCATTTATATCTGATAAAATTATATCATCTATGCCAAGATCACCAAGACTAGTCTGGGTTGCTGTAATAAGGAAATTATCACCATATCTTACACTTATATTTCCACTTTTACCAGGTGCCATATTCTTCTGAGATAGCTTTTTACCTATTTCAATGATTTCTTTTTTTAAAATATCCATTTTAAATACCTTAATTATAATAAAGTTATTTTCTATTATAACATTAAAATAATAATAAATTATCTAATGAAAAATCATTTTAAATATTATTTTTTTTGTATAATAATAAAAATATGTACTTAAATTATCTAGAACTTGTTAACTTTAGGAATTACGAAGATTTAAAACTTAAATTTAATAATAAAAAAATTCTATTAATAGGTAAAAATGCTCAAGGAAAAACAAATATATTAGAATCATTATATTATGCTTCAACACTTAAATCATTACGAGCTAAAAATGATTCTGAACTTATTTTATGGAATAAAGATTTTTCTAGAATTAAACTCAATATTCAAACAGATAATATAGATAATACTTTAGAAATAATAATTAATCCTCCCCAAAAAAAGATCCTAAAAGTAAATCAGGTAAAAAAAACAAAGTCCTCAGATTTTTGTAAATATCTAAGTAGTGTAAATTTTTGTGTGAATGATCTGCTGTTATTAAGAGGGACTCCTGAAAATAGACGTAATTGGTTGGATTTAGCTATTAGTCAAATTTATCCTGCTTATCTTGAACGTATAGCAAAATACAATAAAATAAAAAATCAAAAGAATATCTATTTAAAAGAGATAAAAAATAAAGGGACAAAAAATGAACTCTTAGAAATCTGGAATACACAATTGGCTATTTCGGGAAGTAATATAATATATTTAAGAATAAAATTTTTAAAAGAGTTATTAAAACTAGCAAAAACAAAACATAGACAAATAGCAAAAGATGAAGAACTAAATTATATATACAATTCAAGTGTATTAGATAATGTTAACATAGAATTAGATGCGGAAAGCAGGATTCAGGATATTCTTGAGAAATTCAGAAAAAAATTAGATGAAAAATTAAAAGAAGAAATAATAAGAGCTCAAAGTATAGTAGGGCCCCATAGAGATGATTTGACATTTTATTTAAATAACATCAATTCTTTAAAATACGCATCCCAAGGCCAACAAAGAACTATTGTATTATCTTTAAAACTTTCAGAACTTGATTTAATTTTCTGTAAAACTAATGAATACCCAATTTTACTACTAGATGATGTTTTAGCAGAACTAGACGATAATAGACAAAATTTTCTTCTTGAATCTATACCCGAAAATATCCAAATGATAATTACCTCTGTTGATACTTTACAATTTCATAAAAAATATTTAAACTCAGTTGAATTACATAAAATACAGAATGGTAAAGTTATATAAAAAGTATGAATTAGTAATTAGAATTTATACCAAAAGTATAAACTTTTGTAAAAAACATCAAAGTTTATCTATTTTTGTCCGTTATAATAAATAAGAATATTAAAGTAATATTATATAAATAGGTTTGAAAAATGAAAAAAGAAAAAATTGAATCAGGTGCATCGATATTTCAGCGTAGTGCAAATTTAATAGATATTGATCCGTTAGAAGAAATTTTTGAACTTAATTTAGGTGATTTTATAACAGAACACTTAATATCAGATGAGTTAGCTTCTAAAATAGCCAAACACGATAAAAAAGACAAGATCCAAAGTTTAAAGACACAATTAAAAGAGCTTATTTCGATATATTCTATTGATAATACTCTAAATGTTTTAGGTTTAGAAAATAAAGAAGATTATATTATCTATAACTCAATAGCAAAAACAATATCAAAAATGATAGATGTAGATTCTTGTCATATATACTTAGCAAAAGAAAATACTCATAATACTAAAGATAGTAAAGATATAATACTTGTTGGATCATCATCTGATCGACCTGAGAAAAGTATTTATGACCTAAATATTGGATTCAATTTAGATGATAATAATCCTATTGTAAAATCATTTACAGAACAGAAGAGCTTAATATTTAATAATATAGAAAATGATTCCGAATATAAAGTAATAGAGATACAAGAAAATAATATAAAAATGGCCGCATTTATTCCAATGCATAACAATTTGGAATCCGTTGGAGTAATAGTAATTGAAAGAAAGAATGCTGAAGAATTTGAGAATGATTTTTTAAATTTAGTAAAAGTAATCGGTATATTATTTGCGACTTCAATGTATTTACAGAAGCTTATTAATGAAACAAAAAAAATGATTGATGATACAAATGCGACTGTAATAGAATTACAACATTTAAGAGCACAATTGACAGCTCTTATAGGTGATCTGGGAGTTGAGCAGCAATCTTTTGTAGAATCATTAGCTCAGAGTGTTAATTTAAAGAGTAATTATAATATAAATCACTCACAAGAAGTAGCTAATTTATCTAAGAAGATATGTATACATCTTGGATTAAATGAGAAGACAACAGATCTTATTTATTATGCAGGTTTATTACAGAACATTGGAAAGATTATTTTACCAAAGAATTTATTTGCAAAAAATGGAAAACTATCAAAAGAGGAATGGGAATATTTACAGAATCATAGTAATGTAGGTGTAAATTTACTAATGAATATTAACTTTTTATCCGAAGTGATACCATATATCCATTATAATAAAGAGAGATGGGATGGTCTTGGAAAACCAGAAGGATTAGCAGGAAATAATATACCATTAGGCTCCAGAATAATAGCAATTGCGGATGCTTATTGTGCATTAACATCTTCTCGTCCACATAGAGAGGCTTTATCAAAAGAAGAAGCTTTAAAGATTATGAAACAAGAAGCTAATACAAAATGGGATCCACTTCTTGTTGATACACTTTGTTTTATTCAATTAACTTGTAATTAAATTTTATTTGCTATATGAACAGAATATTAAAAAAATTTATATATTGTCTTATTTTTAGTTTACTATTTCTATCATTTACAGAATACAATTGTATGGCTAAAAGTAAAAGTCCGAAAGTTAAAAAACCAGCTGTTGTACCTTATGAAACACAAGATGGGTTTATTTTAAAAGGTAAATTTCAATATCCAAAAACTAGTAGTGACCAAAAAGTTAAATATCCTTTAATTATTATGCTTCATTCTTTAGGTTATTCTTCTTCTGATTGGGGTAATTTGCCATCATTACTAAAAAATCAGGGGTTTGCCGTATTATCTATTGATCTGAGGGGACATGGATTAAGTATATATAATACAAATTTCAAAGTGCATACTTGGCAATATTTATCTAAATCTGATTTTCTTAAGTATCCTGAAGATATTTATGAATATTTAGATTATTTTTTCAATAAATCAAAATACCAAAAATTCATAAACAAGGATAAGATAATATTTATAGGCTCTGACATAGGCGCAAATACAAGTATTCTATCTACCGAGAAGTTAAAAATAAAACCAAAAGCCTTTGTTTTAATTTCTCCATCTTTAAACTTTAAGAATTTATATATTCCGATTACATTAGCTAATCTGGGTAATGTTCCTATTTTAGGTATTGCAAGTGTTAAGGATAGATATTCACTTAATGGCTTAAAAGAGGTAAAAAAATATGCTCAAGGGAATTATGATATAAAGATCTGTCCTTATGGTCCAATTGGGATGACTATTTTAAAATATAATCCTGACCTTAACAATCAGATAATTAAATGGTGTAACCTACATAAGTAATCTTACTGGTCGTTTATTTATTAAACTTTAAGGGGTTATTTTTTTTTTGTTTTTATTAGATTTTATTATTTAATTATTGACAAATCAACAGAAAAGTGATATTAATAATTATTATCAGATAGAAGAATAGAAAAATGAAATACTCAAAACAAAAAGAAATAATACTAGATGGTCTTATAAATAATGCTGTACATCCGACAGCAGAATGTTTATATACAATATTAAAGCCTGAGAACCCTAACTTAAGTTTAGCTACAGTTTATCGTAATTTAAATAAGTTAGCTGATAATAAGATTATAAAAAAGATTTCAGGATTAGATACAAGTGAACATTATGACCATAATACATCAGATCATTATCATATGATTTGTGAAAACTGTAAAAAGATTTATGATATTCCTTCAAATATAGCTGCAGATTTAAAATTAGAAGTAGAAAAAATTACGAATCATAAAATTAATAACTATGACATAGTGTTTAAGGGTATTTGTGAAGACTGCAGAAAAGATATATAGATAGTAAAAAAAGAGAGATAAGTAAAAGGAGAAAGAAATGAAAAAATATCAATGCGAAATATGTATGTATGTATATGATCCGGAAGAAAATAATGGTGTAAGTTTTGAAGATTTACCGGAAGATTATGTATGTCCAGTATGTGCAGTAGGAAAAGAGCATTTTGTAGAAATGGACTAGGAGTAAAAAATAAAAGGCGATCAGAAAGAGAATAGAAGAGAAAATAGATATGAAAAAAATAACAGAAAAGGTGAGCTATTTTGGATCATATGATACAGATAGGAGATTATTTGATCAGTTGGTACCAACACCTGAGGGTACAACATATAATAATTATTTAATAGAAGGTAGCGAAAAAACAGCATTAATAGATACTGTTTACCCACCAAGGGTGCCTGAACTAATAGAGAAATTAAAAAAACATAATATAAAAATAGATTATATAATAGCCAACCACGGAGAACAGGATCATTCAGGTGGTATACCGAAGTTATTAGAATTATATCCGGATGCTTATGTAATTACAAATAAAAATGTAGCAGCAAATATAAATTCTATGCTTAACGTACCTTATGATAAAATAAAAATTATAGAAGACCAAGAACAGTTAAGTTTAGGAGATAAGACCTTAAGATTTATCTTAGCACCATTTGTACACTGGCCGGATACAATGTTTACATATCTTGAAGAAGATAAAATGTTATTTACATGTGATTTTTTAGGTGCACATTATACATCAAGTGATATATTTGCTGATTATACAGATAATTTAATTAAAGCAGCAAGAAGATACTACTCAGAAATAATAATGCCTTTTAGATTATTTGCGGCAGATTACGTGAAAAAAGTAAAGGAACTTGACCCAAAGTTTCTATTACCAAGTCACGGACCAATATATAATAAACCGGATTTTATACTTGATTTATATTCAGAATGGACAAGTGATAAAGTAAAACCAATAGTGCTTATCCCTTATGTATCAATGTACGAAAGTACAAAAATGATGGTAGATTATCTTGCTAAGAAATTAAAAGAAAAAGGAATGGAGCCAAAAGTATTTGACCTTGTAGGGAACGATCTAGGAGAACTGGCATCTGATTTAGTAGATGCATCAACGGTTATTTTAGGTACCTCAATGGTTTTAGCAGGACCACATCCACAATCTGTTTGTGCAGCTTATCTGATAAATATATTAAGGCCAAAAATTAAAGCATTTGGAATTATAGGATCATATGGTTGGGGTGGCAATTTAAGTGGTGTAATAGACAAGATTATAACTATTATTAAGCCTAAAAAGCTTGATAATGTAATAATAAAAGGTGTACCTAAAGAAGAGGACTATAAAAAATTAGATACCCTTGTAGAGGAAATAACAAATATTCCCACTTAAATAAACAGATTAAGATTTAAATTATTATTCTATTTATGAAAGGTAGAAATAAAAATGAAAAATCTTAAAGGAACACGAACTGAACAGAATTTAAAAGCAGCTTTTGCCGGTGAATCTCAAGCAAGGAATAAGTATACATTTTATTCTAATATAGCAAAGAAGCAAGGATACGTTCATTTAGCTAAGATACTTGAAGAAACAGCAAATAATGAAAAGGCTCACGCAAAGATATGGTTTAAACTATTACAAGGAGGTAGTCTTGGAGATACTTTAGAAAATCTTGAAGATGCTTCAAAAAGTGAGAACTATGAATGGACAGAAATGTATCCTACATTTGCTAAAGAAGCTAAAGAAGAAGGATTTGATGATATTGCATTTTTATTTTCTGAAGTAGCTAAAATTGAGAGGTTTCATGACAAAAGATATCTTAAGCTAATGGATGAACTAAAAAACAAAAAAATATTTCATCGAGATACAGAACAGATATGGGAATGTTCAGTCTGTGGTTATCACGCAATAAATGATTCTGCACCTGAAATATGTCCTGTTTGTAAACATCCACAAGCTTATTTCTTTGTTCAAGATTGTACTGCCTAACTATTTAATAATTTATTAATTAATTTTGAAATCAGCTAATTTGTTATTAGCTGATTTTTTATTCTGTATCTGACTCTAAACTAGAGATTTGAATTTCTATGGAAAATAAGTTTATTAAATAAGTACTTATTCTATAAGAGTTTTAAATAGCCAAAGTTTATTAGCTTAAGTGGATTATTTAAATTATTTATTTTGATAGAAAATAATAAAAGAATAAAAAGGAGGAACATAGAAATGATAAAAGCAAAATCAAAGAGATCAAAAGTGTTTATTTATTTAAGCATAGCAATATTATCCGGAATATTAAGCGGATCTTTTAATTTAGAAACACAAGCAAGCAGTAGTAGTTATAATAATAATCAAGGAGCATATACAAATTTAGCATCTTGTCCACCTCCTTGTTATCAAGATTATTCTTCAACAAATAATAAGCCATCAAAAGCTGATAACTATCCTATGGTAATAAAACCTACACAATGTGATCCTTGTAAGACCAGTGTAGAAAAATGTAATAATGAATCTTGTAACAAATGTCCAAGCAATAACTGTGAGAAAAAAGGATGTAATCCTTGTAAAGAGAGATGTGACGTAAAAAAAGTTTGTCCTGATCTTTCAAAATGCTGGGAAGAAAGGAAAGAAGAAATATATAAATTACTCTGTTTAAATGAGGATCAACTATGTAAAGCTCAAAGATTAGACTGCAAATATAAGAAAATTTTTGATGATCTTTTTAAGGAGTTAAAATGTAAAGAAGATAAGTTATGTAGCTTAATAGATAATTGTGCTTGCAAAAGTGAGAAAAAAGAGTTAAAAGCAGATATTAAAGATCTAAAAAAAGAAATAGAATGGCAAAAAGAAGAACACGATTCAGAATTTATGTGCTTTCTTAATAAATGCCAAAAGAAACAATATAAAGAAATAATTAAGACTTGTAAAAAGTCAGCAAAAGAAAGACAAAAAGCAAATTGTAACTGTGGGTCATAATACAGATTAAGTAAATAATAATATATATAATTTTTTAGCAATTATACTCATTTATCCTTTGACATTTACACAAAAAAGCTAACAGAATTTTTAATTATTCTGTTAGTTTTTTAATTATTTAATAAATTATAACAAAGAAAACATCAGCTAGAACAATATTTTAAGTAAAATATTGTTTTTCATTTATTTAAATGGTTTCCTTTTTTGTTATAAACATTAAAATAATATCAGAATCGTTTAAAGGTAAAGCGAGAGAGGTTAAAAAAACTTTATGTCATCACTTTTTACAAATGCAATTGCAGGAATATCCAATACATATAGTACTCTATCATCAAAGTATACAAATGGAATAACATTAGAGAATTTACTTTCAGCAACTAAAGATACTACAGTAACATCAAATGTAAATACAAGCTTTCTAAATTATTTAAAAAGTAATTTTAGCTCAATAGACAAAGACAATGATGGAAAAATCAGCTCAAATGATATATCAAATCTTATGAATAATATAAATAATCAAGGTATGACTTATAACGAAATTGCACAATTATGTGCAAATAACGGACTAGGTGATTCCTCTTTATTAAGCACAGTGCTTACATATTTCAATCAAATTGATGCAGATAAAGATGGTAAAGTTACAAATTCTGAGATCCAACAATTCAAGACAAAAGCCCAAGCAGAAAAAATTAAAAATGAATACGGCGGATTTAAACCAAGCTCAATGTCAGTATTTTATGATGATGGATTAAGTAACGAATCTACAAGCATTTTAGACGGATTATATCCTGATGTAAGTTCGCTTTAAAATAAGTTCACACTTTAAAATAAGTTAAAAATTTAAAAAATAGTCTTGATATTTTCATTAAGACTATTTTTTATGTTAGTATTAATCCGTGTATAAATAATATATTTAGTAAAATAGAAATGCGAAAGTAAAATGAATAAAAAAGAAGAATTAATAAAAGATGACTTTAAATATATATGGCATCCATTTACACAAATGAAAGATTTTGAAACTGAAAATCCAATAATAATAAAAAAAGGTAAGGGAGTATATATTTGGGATATAGATGGGAATAAATATATAGATAGCGTATCATCTTGGTGGACAAATACTCTAGGACATTGCAATAAAAGATTAAACAAAGCATTGAAAGAACAAGCTAATACTATTGAACACGTTATTTTTGCAGGATTTACACACGAAAAAGCTATAGAATTATCAAAAGAATTATGCAAACTAACAAGCGATAATTTAACAAAAGTATTTTTCTCAGATAATGGTTCAACCGCAGTAGAAGTAGCCTTAAAAATGGCATATCAATATTGTCTTCAAAAAGGTGAAGGACAAAAAACAAAATTTGTAGCTTTAAAAAATTCCTACCACGGAGATACTTTAGGTGCTGTTTCTGTAGGTGGTGTTGATTTATACCATAAACTTTATAAACCACTACTATTTGATATTTATCAAGCAGAAAGTCCTTATTGTTATAGATGTCCTTGTAATTGTAATAAAGATAATTGTAATATAGAATGCCTAAATTCAGTAGAAGAACTGTTTAAATTACATAAAAACGAAATAGCCGGTATAATAATCGAACCTATGATTCAAGCAGCCGGAGGAATGATAATTTATAAAGCAGAATATTTATCAAGATTACGTAAACTATGCGATAAGTATAATATATTACTTATTGATGATGAAGTAGCCATGGGATTTGGCCGAACAGGTAAAATGTTTGCCTATGAGCACGCAGATATAAAACCTGATATAATCTGTTTAGCAAAAGGTATAACAGGAGGTTATATGCCTTTATCTGTTACTATCTGTACTGATGAAATATATAATGCCTTTTATGACGATTATGAAAAATGTAAGACTTTTTTTCACGGCCACAGTTATACAGCCAATCCGCTTGCTTGCGCTGTTGCCGTTGAGAATCTGAAAATACATAAAGAAAAAAATATTCTTAAAAGTGTTCAAGAAAAGTCTATAATTTTAAAACAAGAAATGGAAAAGTTTAAAGAACTCAATTTTGTAGGTGATATAAGATCTTTAGGCTTAATAGGAGCTATTGAATTAGTAAAAAATAAAAAAACTAAAGAACTATTCCCTTTTAATCTACGTATAGGCGACCTTATTTATAAAGAAGCTTTAAAATATGGCGTAATTTTAAGACCACTAGGACATATTACTTATTTTTTACCTCCATTAATTATTTCAGAAAAAGAAATAAAACAAATGGTTAATGCTGCTTATAAAAGTATTAAAAATGTTACAGAAAATCTATAATTAGATAATCTTATTAGCTTAATTAAATATTAATTAAGCTAATAAGTCTTTTATTTTAAAAAAAATAATATTGCAAAAAATAGTTATTTTACTTAATCTTCAAGAAATTCGCATAAAATATTATTGCTTAATAAAATTCCCTTCCTAGTTAATTTATAACCTATATCTGTCTTTTGCAAAAATTCTTTCTTATACTTTTTAATAATTTGTTTATATTTTTTTTCAAAATCTATATTAAACTTTATATTAATATCATTTATACTTATTCCCGATAACTTTCTTAATCCTAAAAAAATCTCCTCTTCCAGTTGATTAGTTTTAGTTAAATTATAGATTTCCTTTTTTGCCTCTAAAGGCTTATTAATATATTTCTCAATATTAAAAGTATTTGTATATCTTTGATTCTTGTTTATATACCCCGATGCTGACACTCCAAATCCATAATACTCCCTATTGTTCCAATAATTCATATTATGAGCTGATTCATATCCTTCTAAAGCAAAATTACTTATCTCATAATGAATATACCTTTTAGATTCTAAAAAGTCTATTGCTAAATTATACATTTCCTCCTGTAAATCTAAAGAAGGTAACTCGTTGGGTGGATTATCATAATAATAACAACCCTCTTCTATTTTTAATCCATATAATGATATATGGTTTATATTTAATTCTAAAGCTTCCTTTAACGAGTTTTCAAAATCTAAAATGTTCTGGTATGGTAGACCATAGATTAAATCTAAGCTGATATTATTAAAACTTAAATCTTGAGCTAGTAATATCGCTTCTTTTGCTTCTCTTGCATTATGAAATCTGCCTATTCCTTTTAAAATATCATCATTAAAACTCTGTACTCCAAAACTTAAACGATTAATTCCTAATACTTTTAATCCTTTTAAGTAATCTTTATTAATATTCTCAGGATTTACCTCAATTGTTATTTCACAATTGTTATCAAACTTAAATTTAGACAAAATCTTCTCTAAATTCTTAAGCTTTAATAATGATGGTGTACCTCCACCTATATACAATGTGTTAAGTTTTTCATTCTTATAATTACTATCAATCTCTCTTATTAATGCTTCTATGTATTCTGATTCTAAGTTTAATTTATTATAAGATATAAAACTACAGTAATTGCATTTACGTCTACAAAAAGGGATATGTATATATGTATTTCTTATCATCTCTTTATTATAGCTATCTAAAATACTTAATTCAATTATTTTAGTTATTTATAAAATAAAAAAATTACAATATAATAAAAACCTTAAAATCAAATTTATATTATATAATTTTAAGATTCTTATTAAAACGTTGATTTATATTTAATTTAAATTAAAAGACTAGAATTATTGTCCCATATAAACAAGAGTTTTTAATACCTCGTTGGTAGTAGAAAATACTCGGCTATTAGCCTCAATGGCTCTTTGAGATTGAATCATATCAGCAAATTGTTTAGATAAGTCGACATTTGAAGCTTCTAAACCGCCTGTATTAATAGCCCCCATACCACCGGCATTAGCAAAACCATAATATGGCAACCCAGAGTTTGCACTTAATTGGAACAAATTTGAACCTACAGATAATAACCCATTAGGATTAACAAATTTAGCTAACTGTATCTGTAAATTCTCTAAATTACAGACACCCACACCAATCTGAACATCTGTCCCTTCTATAATTATACCCTCTTTTGTAGTATACCTATAAATATTTTTATTAGTATCCTCATCAAGAGTCACTGTTAATTTATCACCATTTGCATAAGTAATCTCTAAAGCCCCACTTTCATAAACAGTTACATCCTTATATGATTGACCTTCTGCCGGTACATCAGGCATTGATATTATCTGCTGACTATCTAATACTATAGAAGAATACGATCCGTCAGCGGCTCTTGTTGCTGCTGATAATTCTGTATTAGAAAAAAAGTTTGACGTTCCTGCTTTAAACTTTATATTATGAACAGATGTCTTATCCGCATCAATAACAAACTTACCATCTTTTACACTAGCTTTTATAGAATCCTGTGGAACACCTGCCGTATTAGCTATTGCCGTATTTATAGAATTTATTACATCCTGTAAATTTTTCGCATTTGAAATATCCACACCTATTGTATAATCAGTAATGTTACCAGCACCATCATCAATACTAGCTAACATACTCATAGTACCTTTTGTAAACTCTACACCATTGAGGTTTGTTGTTTCTTTTGATAGAATAGTATTTGTATTTGGAACTGTTTCTGTTTTTATTAAGGTTGGAATTTTTACAGCACTTTGACCACTTTGACTACCAAATACGGTATTTGTTCCTAGAACCCTATATCCTTGTGGGTTTACTAAATACCCTTGAGAATCAAAATCAAAATTACCTGCTCGAGTATACATTATAGCACCTGTAGCATCCTGAACACAGAAAAATCCATCACCTTGAATATTCATATCTGTACTATTACCTGTTGCTTGTACTGTTCCAGGTTCAAAATTTTTCCTGATAGAACTTATTTGAACTCCTAAACCTATTTGTTTTGGATTTGTTCCGCCTACAGTTCTAGATGGTGCACTGCCTGATGATATCGTATTATAATATAAATCTGCAAATGTTACATTAGATTCTTTAAATCCAACTGTATTTATATTCGCTATATTATTTGCTATTACATTTACCTGACTCTGAGCTGCACTTATACCTCCTATTGCTGTATAAAACGCTTGTGCCATTAAAAATTTCCTCCCATCCTTTTCTTTTCTACATCTCTTTTTTTCTTCTTTTTTTCTTCTTTTATTTTATATAACCTTATTAAATAGTATCACTATTTTTTGTACTTATTATACTATCGTTACTACTTTGACTTGGATTTCTTACATTTTTAACTAAACTTAAAGAATACTCTTTGCCATTTACTGTTATAGATGATCCAGAACTTGAAAAACTTGCACTTGTTACAATACCTGTAATCTCTTTTGAAGAATCGTTTGGATCTTGTATTGTTACTTCCTTATCAACCAGAATACTTGCTTGCATTGCATCATTACTTAATGCTACAGTGCTTGTTAATAATGAAAGTTTTTCTGATGTTGATGCTATACTTTCATTTAATTTCTGAAGCTCGTTTACTTGAGTAAATGTTGCCTGTTGTTGTAAAAACTCGGTATTCCCTGTTGGCTCTAATGGATCTTGGTATTTCATTTGTTCTAGCATAAGCTTTAAAAAGGCATCTTGACCAAGCTCTTGTTCTGAACCGGTTTTTTTCTCTTTCGTTGCCTCCATCTGGGCTGTAATATTTTGCATATTCCTTATTTCACTTGAAATATTACTTGCCATTTTTTTCTCCTTCTATATACTCTTTTTTATACTTCTAAATCTATTCGTCCTGCTTTATTTATCAGTCCTTTTCCTAGATACTGATTCTCTTTTAATATCTCTTTATCTTTATTTTCAATATTGTTTTTGTAATTACTTTCACTTATATCCTGATCAGATCCCTGATTTTGCCATCTTGTCTGACCATTATTACTTGATGATTCATTATTATTAAAATCTTTAAATAAAAATTCTCTCTCTCCATTTAAATTGTTATTATTAAATGATAACTGATTTTGTTCATCTACTTTTATATTCAGACTATTTACATTTACTCCTTGTGAACTCAAAGATTGCCTTAAACTCTCTATATTTTTGTCTAAAGCTTCTTTTACTTGGTAATTTGCTGTTGTTAAATTGGCAACTATTCCATCTTTTGTATTTACTATTTCTATCTGTAGTTTACCTAAATTTTCAGGTCTTAATACCACACTTACCTTTTGATTTGCTGATATATTTGAACTATTTATTTTATTTGTTACTTGATTTAAAATATCAATTTTCGAATCGCCCTGAGTAATATTACCTCTATTTTGCATTGATTCTAATGTCTTATTAAAAACTTGATTCTGACTATTAGTACTAGAAGTATTACTATTACTACCACCTATATTATCCATATTTGTTGTAGATGATTGTGATTGTATATCTTCTAATGATAATTTTACTGCTTGTTCTTGTATTGAACTTATTCCTTGATTTGCATTTGATATCTTTGAATTTAATTCTGTACTATTGCTATTTTTTAATGATTCTATTCTTATTGATTCTACTTGATTTTCTTTTAATAAATCTGATATTTTTGTTGTTCCTTCTATATTTTTATCAGACTCCTTAATGTTTTCGTCATATTTTAACTTTATAGATCCGTTACCATTGTTGTCGTTATTATTAGAAAAAGAAGAAGATTGATTCTCATCTTGTGTTTGCTCTTCTGTATACTCCATTATTTTATTGTTATCTAAATTATTCTCATCATTATTTTCTTGATCTATATCTTCTATCTTCACAAAATCAATAGCGGATGATTTTTGACTACTTTTGCTTATACTATCTTTTTCAGATAAACTGCTTTCATCTTGTTTTATATCCGTTTTTAAATTATTTACCTGCTCTTCTACTTCTTTTAATATACTACCCTCTACAGACTTTTCATTATTCATCACAGGCATAGTTCTTTCTACAGTACTATTATCTTTTTTCAGATTATTACTATCATTACAAGATAAATTATTTTCCGTATCTAAAATTATATTGTTATTGGAATAAGAAGATTGATTCTCACCTTGTGTTTGCTCTTCTGTATACTCTATTATTTTATTGTTATCTAAATTACCTGATATTAAAGAATCTAAAACTTCTTTATCTGATGATAAATCAATATTCCCATCTTCTTCTAATAATACATTTTGTAAGTTATTATCTAAACCGGATTCATTTTCCATAAATAAGCTATCATTATTTTCTATAAAATTAACTACTTGTTGAGATGTATTCACATTAGAATATAAATTACTATCATTATTTTTATCTTTATCTTTACTTAAATTCTGATTACTTTCTCTTTCAACTATAGCATCTTTCCCTTTTAATTTTTGGTTTTTATTTTCAATACCTTTTAGATCTCTTTTATTGATTTCATTATCCTGATTTAATCTTTCAGAAGAATCTACATCTTTATAGTCTTTTTTATTATTCTTTATATTATTTTTATTAGACCCATAAATCGATTCACTATTATTTTTATAATTTTTGATATCATCTCTTTTTTGTGAAACATCAGAATATTTATTTTCTCTGTTACCTAAAGTTAATTTATCATTATAACTAGTCTGAAATTTATTATTTGAAAAAATATCAGATTTAAATCGATTAATTAATTTATTATCTTTTAATTCTGATTTATTAATATTACTATTAAGCAAATTTAAAAAGTTACTGGTATTATAACCTTTATTCGTAACATCAGTAGAATTTGTAAGAATATTATTTATATCTGTATTATTAAAAGTAATATCTTTAACTAAATTATTATTTATCATACCAAATACCTTTTTATTATTTTAAATACTTTCTTTTTTAATATTCTTAAATTTGTTTTAAGCCAACTTATAACGACTTATAGTAATATCATCAAGTTCTTTATTGATTAGCTCATCTACTGAGTTGTAATAATCTGTTTGTTGTTTTTCTTTTAATTTTTCAAGTACTTTTTTTTCTTTATATAACAAATTTATTTCTTCTTGCTTAAGATCTAACACTTCATTCATATCTTTTATTATTTTATCTTGGTTTTTTATTTGATTATTAAGTAAAGGTAAGTAATCACTGACTAATGATATATAATTAACATCAATAATATTATTTTGTTCAGGATCTAATTCTGTTACTTGATTTTTCATCTGCTCTTTTTTCTGATATAAATCCTGTAGTTTAGATTTCTCTTTATTAACTAATATCGTCATTTTAGATAACTCTGTTAATTTCTCGTTAAGCTTTTGAGTTTTCATATCTAAAATAGTCTGTAATCTAAATCTAAATCTTTTCAAAAACCTAGCTAAAGCCTCCTCAAAAAATATCTGATATTTAGAGTTTACACTATCTATAAATATATACGCTCATCTATATTATTGATTTTTTCATAAATTATTAAAGCCTATTTTTACTTGACTTTTATTAATTGTAATTGTTAAATAAAATGGACTATAAAAATTTATTAGACAATCGGGTATTTAAAAATTTTATTAATTATAAGGATGAATATAATCTATAAAGATTATAAAATAATATTTAATAAGACAATAAATAAAAAAGGATAGGAAAAAGATTATGAGTATAACAAAAAAAATAAGTATACTAATATTATCTATAATTGGGATATTATTATCAGCTAAATTAACTGTTATATACTTAGATGCAAATTTTAATCCATACGCTTTATCAAGCTTCTGTTCTATAAACGAATTTATAGACTGTGATGGTGTAGCTAAAACTACCCATTCACAAGCGTTTGGTATACCTCTTTGTATTTGGGGGTTAATTTTTTATGCTTTTATTCTCTTTTTATTATTTGTTGATAAATTACAGAAAATCAGATTCTTAAGCTTTCTAAAAGTCTTTAAAAATCCTGAATCATATATCTATTCTCTTGGAAGCTTAGCTTTTATTATATCTATATTTCTTGCTTGTCTATCTATCTTCGAAATTAAAAAAATATGTATATTATGTTTTGCTACATATTTCATTAATCTTGCTATAGCTTTAATTGCAAGAAAAAAAGGATCAAGAATTTTCGGTGATGTTAAACAAAGCTTCTTAGATTTCTTTCAGGCTATAAAAATCAGACGTTATCTTATATCATTCATTATTCTTTCTATTATAGGTATTTCTTTTCTTGTATATACAACTCAAAGCTTAATTTTTGTTCCTCAGGTAAAAAAATTGAACTCTATTATCTCCTTCCAAAATGTTAAAGGTAACCCTTATAATGCTACAGGAAACTACTTAGGAGAGGATAATGCCAAAATTGTTATTCACGAATATACTGATTTTGAATGTCCTCATTGTTCAATTCTTAATATTATGCTACAGCGTGCTGCTAGTGAACTTGGTAATATAAAAGTAGTACATCATAATTTCCCTCTAGATCAACATTGTAATAAATATCTTGATTTTTCTATGCACGAAAACTCTTGTCAAATGGCAAGATATGCTCTAGCTGCTGAAAAGCAAGGTAAATACTGGGATCTTAATAATCTTTTATTTTCTGAAAAACCTGATACTGAAGATAAAATTCTTGAATTAGCTAAATCTGTTGGAATCGATATAACAAAACTTCAAAACGATGCTAACTCTAAAGAAATAGAAGATGCCCTTTTAAAATCAATTGATCAGGCTGCTAGTCTTAATATTTATGGTACTCCTACTATGGTTATTAATTCTAAAGTATATACCGGTATTAAGCCTTATTATGAACTTAAACAACTATTAATTGATCTGGGGGCTAAAGAGAAAAAATAATTATAACTTTTCTCTTATCATTTTCACTTGTAAAAGAACACTTCAAGTGCGAATTTTATAAGGCATTCGACAACTAATTTTCAAACATTCAGAGTATTTTTGGCTTTTTTTCGCACTATAATCATACACTTGTGAATTATATACGTTCAAGATACATCACTTATAATACTATAACTAAATTTCTTATTTTAAAATATATTAAAATGTCGGAAAATTTCTTCTCCGACATTTTTACTTTATACGTTCTTTTTTAATTAAGACCTTACTTTCTCATATTATCCTAATAATTAATTAAAGATTAACATGTTTAAAAGTTTTAATACCTTTACAATAATCATCAACAATCTGTCCTTGACCAAACAATTTATATTTATAAATAACAAGCCCCTCAAGACCAACCGGACCTCTTGCGTGAGTCTTATTTGTTGATATACCCACCTCTGCTCCAAGTCCATACCTGTATCCATCGGCAAATCGTGTTGATACATTACAGAATACACTTGCTGAATCTACAAGATCCATAAAAATTTTACTCTGTAATTCATCTTCTGTTATTATACAGTCTGTATGTCCTGATCCATATCTATTTATATGATCTATTCCATCTTGTACACTATCTATTATTTTTAACGATAATTTCTTTTCTCCATATTCATAATCCCAATTCTCAGGGTTCTCTATAATTTCTATACCTTTTTCTTTTAGATATTCTTTAAGCTCATTTATTTTAGGAAAACCTTTATGAATAAGTAATGTTTCAACACTATTACAAGCACTTGGGTATTGTGTCTTAGAATCAACAATTATATCACAAGCTTTTTTATAATCAGCTGATTTATCAACAAGAATATGGCATATACCACTAGTATGCCCTAAAACAGGAATTTTTGTATTCTCTTGTATATATTTTACAAGCTTATTTGAACCTCTTGGAATAATAAGATCTATATATTCCTCACATTTTAACATCTCAGATACATCCTCGTGCGAAAATATTAAATTGATAACATTCTTTGGAAAAAATTCTAAACTGTCTAAAGCATTGTTTATTAATTTTGCTATCATTTTATTTGTATAATAAGCCTCTTTGCCTCCTTTTAATAACACAGCATTGGCCGTCTTAATCGCTAACGATGATATCTGACTTATTACATCCGGTCTGGACTCAAATATTACTCCGATTACTCCTATAGGACAGCTTATTTTATCTAATTCTAAACCTTCATCAAGCATTGTCCTTTTTAATATCTTATTTACAGGATCTTCTAATTTTATTACATCTCTAATTCCACTTATCATATCTCTGATTTTATTCTCATCTAATTTAAGACGATTATATGCACTCTGATTTATTAAGCCTGACTGAAGCATCTTTTTTGCCTCTGTTAAATCTAAATTATTCGCCTCAAAAATCTGATCCTTCTTCTTTTCTAAATTCTTTGCTATTGTTTCTAATGCTAAATTCTTTTCTTCTGTTGATAATCTTGCAAGTTTTATTCCTGCTTCTTTGCTTCTTCTTGCTATTTCTTTCATATATCTTTTTCCCCAATAATTTAAAAGTATTTATAATATTACTATATTATCTCTAGTAATAATAGCATCATAGTTTTTATATCCCAACACTTTCATAATTTCATCAGAATGTAATCCTATAATCTTCTTACAATCCGAACAGTTATAATTTATTATCCCATGAGCTAATTCATTACCACTTTCATCCAGAATACTTACTACATCACCCTTTTGAAAATCATTCCTTATTTTTACTACACCTATGGGTAAAAGACTCGCATCATTATTAAGAATAGCCTCTTTTGCACATTCATTTATAATGATCTGGCCGGATATATTTACCGCATAACCTATCCAACGTTTTTTACCGGATAGATTCTCTTTGGGTAAAAATATTGTTCCTACATCTTCTTTCTTAAATATCTTATCTATAATAAAAGGGACTTTACCATTCGCTATTATTACAGATCCGCCTGATCGAGTAACTACTTTTGCAGCTTGTAATTTTGTCCGCATTCCTCCTCGACCGCCTAAAGATGCCTCTTGTCCCAGACTCTCTATTTCGTTTGTTACCTCTTTTACTTCTTTTATTATCTTTGCATTCTTATTAACTTTCGGATTATCATCATATAAACCGTCTACATCTGATAATATAACTAAAAGATCCGCATTTAATTTACTTGATATTAATGCTGATAATTTATCATTATCTGAAAAACTTATTTCTACATAATCTGATATATACTCAAGCTCAGAAGAGGATACCGTGTCATTTTGATTAATTATTGGGATTACCCTTAGACTTAACAATTTATTCAGAACATTACTTAAATTAAGATACTTTGATCTATTTGCAAAATCATCCTCCGTAAGCAACACTTGTGCTGTACAAATATCAAATCTGGAAAATATATTCTCATATATTGACATCAAATAACCCTGACCTATAGCAGCACAAGCTTGTTTTAATACCGTATCAGCTCTTTTCGTATCTGCTGATATCTTTTTTGCCCCAAGACCTACAGCTCCTGAAGTTACTATTATTATCTCTATCCCCTTTTTATGAAGATCTACTATCTGTTCTATAAATGAGGCTATAATACTAAAAGATAAATTACCGTCTTTCCCTCTTAATACATTTGTTCCAAATTTAAATACTATCCTCTTAGCATTCTTTAAAATATCATTTCTCATAATATGGATTATACTATAAAAACTATTTTATTTAATTACTTTATATTATTCTTCTTCTTGATCTTCTTCATCAGAGTCTGTTTTATTTTGATCAGAATTATCTTGTGGCAGCACAATCTTAATACCCATAGCTTCTAATTCTTTCCTTGCTTTTGGTCCAAATGGAGTATCTGAAAAATTCTCTAATAACGTCTGAAAACAATCTATAGATTCTGTTTTTAAATCCCTCATTTTATATAACATTGCTGTTTTATAATATAACTGGGATAATAATGTATCTTGTGAAACTAAAATTTCATTATCTAACTTTATTTTCAATTCTATCAATTCCTCATTTTCTTTTGGTGAAAATAAAGACTTCGAATATACTTTTCTTGTTAACCTGTCTATCGTTTGGGATATTTGTTCTATCTGATCTTGACTCATCCCACTAACTTTAGCTGTTTTTCCTGTTGTCTTCTTTGCTGCTTCTACACTATTTAAACAAAAAAAGCTTAATATTATTGATATTATTACTACTATTAATACAAAATTTCTCATATTTCACAAATACTTTATCCTAATCTTTTCATTTATAGATTAACATAAAATTATCTTTTTATAACTCACTTATTTATACTATTTTATCATCATTTTTTTTCTTTATTTCTTTTTTTAACACCTTTGAAAGATCTATATGGCAATAACCTTTTGGATTTTTTGCTAAATATTTCTGATGATAATCCTCCGCCTTAAAAAAATTCTTCAATGGCTCATTTTCTGTCACAATTCTTTTTGTATATTTCTCCTGCTCTTTTAATATTTTATTTCTTATAATCTCTCTATCTTTTTGATCAACAAAATACACTCCCGTCCTATACTGTGAACCAACATCAAATCCTTGACCATCCTTTATTGTAGGGTCTATTATCTGAAAATAATTATCCAAAATCTCTTCTAAATCTATAACTCTATCATCATATATTACCTTTACTGTTTCTACATATCCGGTATTACCTCTTTTCACTTCTTCATATTTTGGATTTAATGTCTCTCCATTTGCATAGCCTACTTCTGTTTTTATCACTCCTTTTATTTCATCAAAATATGCCTCTATTCCCCAAAAACAACCACCCGCTAAATATATTTCTTTTTTCATTATTTCTCCTTATCTTATTTTTAATATCATATACTTCATAAATTTTAATATTTTTTAAAGTTTTTTTATCTTTTTGTCGTTATTAAGCATTATGTACATAACAATATTTTTTATATATTATATAAGATTATTTAAACTATATCTTCCATAAAATGGACATAAAATTTTTAATCTACTAATTAAAAAAAAAGAAAAAGGAGTTTTTATGAAATTTAATATATTTAATAAAATATTTTCACATAATACTCAACAAGATTATGCTTATTCTTTAAAAAATTCTAAAAAATTAGCTCAAAAATATCAAGAATATAAACCCTCTACTTTATCTAAAGGTCAGAATTTAGCTAAATCTTTAGAGGATCAATTAAATACAAATGCCGAACTAATTATGTCACAAAATCAAAATATATCTATAGAGCAAAAATCTCAATTACTAGATCAAAATTTTGTACTGGATAAGGCTAAACATAAAGTTGATATAAAAAATCTTATTTTAGAAACAAATGATATTAAATATAATTATTACGATAATACCCAAATACCATCTATACCTCTTAGCCCATATATAAGAGAAAACTATATTGACGAAAGAATCCTATTGGAAAAAAAAGCAAATAATCAAGATGATAACCTAAATCTTCAAACTTTAGACTCTATTCAATCTTATCAGAATCGAAAATTTGAAAGAAAATTACAAAAAACTAAACAAGAATCCGAAATGATTGAAAATGGTCAACTTAATTTAGATGAATGGCAATCAGAAGAAAAAAATTATTCAAACCCAGCTTATAAGCTTAGAGTTCTACAAAACATAGATAATTTCAGAAAAGCTAAAAAATCATTGGTAGAAAAAGAAGGCTTACATGCTATTCTAAAGCAAAAAAAACTTAAATTGCCTAAATTAACTAAAGCTAAAATACAAGACGATACATTTACAACATCAGAAAATGGAAACTTAAATATTACAAATAGAAATGCCGGTTTAGTAAATATTCCTCTAAATCTAAATCAAAGGGATTTTAACCAATTATTCTCTCCTGATGATAAAAAATTTCAAATACAACAATCCGACATTCAAGATTGCTTCTTAGTTTCTACTCTTGAATCAATATTGAAAAATCCTAAAGCTAGAGCTAAATATTATCAATGTTTTTCTAAAGATAAAGATGGCTCATTCCAATTTACTTTTGCCGATGATTTTAAAGTCAAATTCCCAAAAGATGAACAAGGAAATCCATCCACTTTTAAAACCGTTTCTAGCAATCTTAAAGGTGATCTGGGTCATCAACTCTTCGAACAAGCTTATGCTATCAAAAGAATGAACGATTTTGCTACTTTAGCTATAAATTCAAACCCTAATAATACCTCTCTTATTAAAGCTCTATCTTCTTTCCAAAATCAACAATTGAAAAATCTCCAAAATGGAAACGGCGACATAGATCAGGTATTTAATCAATTATCACAAATCGTTTCAAGATATAATCTACAACCTGATCAAAATAACTCGCTTTTATATAAAACTATTGTAAGTAATTCCATAGGAAACAATTATACGACTAATACCTTTAAACAAAATTTTAATAATTTAAATAAAAGTTTGGCTAATGCTGATCCTACTATTCTTAAAAAAATAGATCCAAATCTTTATGAAAATTTACAAAACTCCTTTAACAACCAAAAAACTTTAGAATTTAATCTTAAGAAGAATCTGCATAGTTTAATTAACAATAGAAAAAATTTTATAGATTTTCTAAATACAAATAAAAGCTCATTAAATACAGCTGATAAAAAATTTATACAAAATCTTATTGACTTAACTAATAATCTAGATGCTAATTATGATAGATATCTAGGTGTAAGTGGCATTTTATTCACCGGTGAAAGCTCCGAGATTTTTAGCTCTATTTTTAATAAAGCTCAGTTCGTTGGTTCAAAAAATATATACTTTAATATTGATAGTCTCGGAAATAATAAAGATTCAGTATCAGTTAATTACAAAAAATATAAATCAAATCTATTAAATAATCATTCCGAAGATTTATTAGTTAATATGCAAAGATTACCCGGAGAAAATGGATTTGAACAAAATGAATTAAGACATAATCACGTTTATTCTATTGACAGTGTTGATGTAAAATCTCAAGAATCATACTTGGTTGATCCTGAACAATCTGAAAATCTACAAGTTGTTGATAATAATGAAATAAATTTATATGGAAGCTTATATTATAAAGAAGATTAAAAATATTTATAAAAAAACTCTTGCATAAAGTTTATTAATGTTAACTCTATGCAAGAATATAGACATTATAACAATATATCTATTCTGTCATCACTCTTATTCCTTCTCTTACTTCTCTTACTCCTTTTTTTACTCCTTCTTTTATTCCTATAGCTATATCAGTTATCTTTTCTCGATTGATTATGTCTCTATTTATCCCTTGCCTTACCACGTTCTTAATAGTCTTTTGAGCAGCCTCAGGTAATATAAAACCATTTCCTGAGAATACGATCAAAAGCCCCGTAACAAAATCTGCTAACTCTTTAAATGCCTCTTGTTTCTCTTCAACATTTTTGCTTTCAAGGCTTCTTGCCATTTTGAGTATTTTACTTTTTTGTGTATCACCTATTCCTTTTAACAAGTCTATAACTATTCTAACTATAGCTTTAAATTTAGGATCTGGAGCATTTACTTCATTCGTTTCATTTGCCAAAGCAGCTATATGATTTCCATCATAACTTGTGTCTAAACCACCTTTAAAAGCACCAGCTATATTTTGTGCCCATATACCTACAGTCCCACCTGTAACACCATCTATAGCATGTAAAGTTTTCAAACTTCCTTCTTCAAAATGGAAACGTTTTTCAATATTTTTAGCCTGACCAGCAAGAGTTGCAGTATCTAAAAATGTAGCAAGAATACCACAAGTAATGTTCAATCCTTTTTCTACTGCTGTATCTTTACTCCAATCTTCCGTTCCAGTTTTTGAACCACCAATTTCTTTTACTAAACTGACTCCATCACCTATCAAATCCCCTACTAGTTTACCAAATGGACTCAACGTTGATAAACCCTGTATCCTTCCTAATATATCTTCTGCCATCTCACCTTCAGTTGCTCCTTCTTTAAGGGGATTATCTAGACCTCGTAAAGCATCAACTGCTGGACCTAAGACTACATCTCGCCAATTTTGACCATTTTCAACCATTTTATCTTTTGCTTTTTCAGCCAAGAATTCTGGATTTACTGCTAGTGCAACAGTTGTAGTTATAGTTGGTGCAGTTGGAGTTGGAATTCTTCTTTTCAGTTGGTGCGGTCTAGTCTTTCCGAAGAAATCTTTAGATTCGGGATTTACACTATACCTTTTTTCTATTTCAATTGTTCTTTTCAGTTGTTGCGATCTAGTCTTTCCGAAGAAATCTTTAGATTCGGGATTTGGTTCTACAACAATCCCTCCTTTCATTCCGCTTAAACCCTCGTCCTCGTAAGATCTTTTTAAGGCATCTTGAGCAGCTGATATTGCTGTTGGTGTCAAAGTCAATTCCATTTCAAGTTTAGTTTTTTCGAGATGTAATTTCTCAAGTTCAGGTTGCATGCTCTCTCTATAGATTTCATCAAGTGCATTTTGTAAATCTCTTGTCTCTGAGATGCACTCATCTAGTTCTTCTTTTGTTATTCCTCTCTCATCCATCATTATTAACACTTCATTCAATGGCCTTGACAAATCCGCCATATAATCTTCAATTCTAGTGATCTTATCAGCTATTGTTTGTAATCGTTGTTGTTGAGCTACTGGTATTACTGGTTGATTACCATTACCTCGACCGACTTGTCTTTGGTCATAAACTGTTTCAGTAGAACGCAATCCAACATCGTCGTACTTTTTCAAGCCACTCCACATTTTTCTGCCAAATTCTTTAAATTCCCTACCAGCTGCTTGCACATATTCCTTAAACATAACTAACCTCTCCTTTTACAGCAATATATAAAATATATATACGGCCAAAGGGGAAACTTTAAGTTTCGGTTTAAAATATTAAGAGTTATTTACAATAAAATAACAAGTATTTTGAAAATACTTGTTATTAAAGCGTTTTAGAGGATATACTCTAATATATACTACTCTCTAAATTTAACATTTGGATAGCTCTTTAATAGTGACCCTTTTATTTTTTTCATCTCTGTATTCACGATTTCGTCAGTCAATAATTCAAATAAATATTTAATATATCTAATACATTAAAATAATCCTAAGTTTTGATTATATACCACGAAATCTACCTATAGACTCTTCAGCAAAATCTGTACCATCTTTTTTTATTAATTCTCTATTTTCATCTAAATCCTTTGCAACAGAATCCTTAAATTTATTAACAGCTTTACCCGTCTTTAATGCTACTTCCGCAATCTTTACAGTAGAACTAGAAACACCTTTTTCTGTGGATTTTACCGCAACAAATTCTGCTAATTCAACCATACCCTCTCTAGTAACATTCTGAGAAGCTTGCAATGGTAACAAATTTGAAATGAAAGATGCTATATCATTTGATAAAGCCACCATAGCATCTCTTTTAGCAAACATATCTGATTCCTGAGATGATAAAATATCTAATGATTTAACAAATGACATATTCTGTAATCCACCATCAGATTCTATTTTACAGATAAATCTTGATAAATCTAAAATAGATTTCACACCATCTTGAAAATCATATATAACCTCAGACTCCTTACTTAAATCTTCTTGGTCTTTATTTAAAGTATCTACAGCCCCTTTTCTATGAGTATATTTATTCTTAGCTATTATATTACCTGATAGATCTGATGACAATAAAGAAACACTCTTTTTGGCATCAGATAATACAGAATTTTCCATAAATGTCTTTACTGATTCTATTTCTTCTAATGGACTAAGACCTATTATTGTCAACATTGAAACTAAAGATTTGCAAGTATTTTTTAAAATATCTAAACTTTTATCTATATTGTCCTTATTTTCATCATTAATTATATCTGAACAACTTTTCATATCCTGCACTATTTCGGATAATAATCTTGCAATATTACTATGTTTTACAGATGCATACTTTATTGCAGAAGCTAAACCTTCCCTATTACAAACTTTTTTAGATTCTCTTACAGTATTACCAAATGTTACATCTAGCAACTCACCGGCTAAACCAATATTCTTAAACCTCATATTCATTTTTGCAAATTCAGCTTTAGATAATGAATCTCCTTGACCAAATTCTTCTGTTTTGATTTTTCCAGTATGATCCGCTCCTGATTTTATTTTACCTTTTTCCTTTAAATTATTTTGTGCTTTACGAATTTCCTCCTGATCAAAACCTTTTTGAAATTCTTCTGCTCTATATGTTTCCATGAATTCATCCACTTGGTTAGATTCTATAGATAATTCCTCATAATTTCCAAGAAGTGCCTTCCCCTCTTTTAAATGGCTACTTAATGATACTAAACTAGAAACGTCATCTAAATTTAAAAGAAAACCCTCAGGATTATACTTTTTTTCACTTGAATAAGCCATTAAAGCAAAAATATCTTCTCGAGAGTAGCCTTTAAGATTCATTAACTTAGCCCCCCAATCAGGTAAACCTTTTGTTTGATCCTCAGATTTTACCTTTCCAGATTCATTAGAAAAATTAACATTTATATAACCGTCTACAGCTTTCCTTGAAGAGTCGGAAGTATCTACACTTTCTGATTCATTTTCAGGAATATTTTTTTGACTGGTACAAACTTCTTTTGATCTATGGAAGTAAGCAACAATCTTATGCAGACCTGTTCGTAAAAATCCATCATTTAAACAGTTATAACTCGTATTATTCCCCCCTTCTTTAAGGATTATTTAATACAAAAACGGCATTTTAATAAAAAACTTTATATTTTTATATCTAAATATTACAAAATATTAATATTAACCAAAATAATTAGCTTTATAAAAATTTTTTATCTAAATTATTCTATACTGTAACTTTTAATACATAGGGAAATCCAAGTCATAACTTTTAAATTCCCCTTTTCGGTATCCTTCCATTGCTTCATCATCATTACTGTATCCAAGATCTTTATATGATTTTTCAAATTTAGCCATTAATTCTTCTGTCCTATCTTCAACATTAGCTAAACAAACAACAAAATCTTTTATACACTTTTGAGCAATTGGTGGCAGAATCAATCCTCCTCCAAATGCCGATATCAATAATCCTACACCACCTCTAATCATATCATTTGCTATTTCTATAGTAGCGGCATCTTTGTCTGAGTGCTCATCTGAGTTATGCAATTTGAATGATTTTTCAATCATCATGTTTGCAAGATTTATCACAGGTTTCGTATTTGGTTCCAAAGTATTATTTACAGTATCTACAGTTGAAGTCAATATTCCACCATCTCTACTCTCAGCTTGTAAATCACCTTGGACAGCTGCAGCAGTTCCTTGTATCACCTTACTGGCATTAGTATCTAATATCTCGATCATATTTGTTATCCAATCCGGAATATTACCTTCATTACCACCATACGTTGTATAAATTTTTCCACTTTTACCAGCAATAGTTACTGTATCAAGCACAAGTCCAATAATATTTGCCGTAATAGCCAATTTATTATTTAAAGAACCTTCCTTTTGGAATTGATTGTACAAGCTTACAATATCTTTCACCATAGACTGAAAAAGTCCCCCCATTGGCAATAAATTAAGTATATGATTCAAAATAAGTCCTGTTTTCTCAACATTATTAGAACTAAAAAACTTTGTCAGCTCTGCCTGAAACTCTGTTTTCATTCTACTTACAAGTTTTGGTTGAGATCTGCGAACCAATTTACCATCCTTCATACCCATACCTGTAATTTTCTTTTTCTCTTCTTCGCTTAATCCGTTAACTTCATTCATAAAGGCTTCTACTTCTTGGGTTACATCTGCATTTTCTCCTATATAATTTTCTCCTATATAATTATCTTGTAGCCTTTTAAGATCTTCAAGTTCACATTCTAATGCTACTATTGCATCTTCAATACCGAACTCATCAATATATTTTTTTGCTATTGGATTTCCTTTAGCTAACTCGTCAATATTTATCTTCTTCTCCTCAAAAACAAATGTATACACGTACACGTCATCTTTTCACCTGCACCAGTACTCCTTTGAGATTCTTTACTAGCTTTAAGTTTACCTGCTATAGTCTTACCAATTCCTTCTTTAAATACTTCCTTAGCTTTTTCCTTAACTGTTTGCCATTTACTCACACTCCCTTGTGCGTGTCTAACTTCCATAACTAACCTCTCCTTTTACAGTAATATATAAAATATATATACGGCCAAGGGGAGGGGGAGCTTTAAGTTTCGGTTTAAAATATTAAGAGTTATTTACAATAAAATAACAAGTATTTTGAAAATACTTGTTATTAAAGCGTTTTAGAGGATATACTCTAGTATATACTACTCTCTAAACTTAACATTTGGATAGCTCTTTAATAGTGACCCTTTTAATTTTTCCATCTCTGTATTCACGATTTCGTCAGTCAATGTTGATGCCTTGTCCTGTAAACTGATCCTAAATGCTATACTCTTAAATCCTTCCTCTATATTATCTCCTTGATATATGTCAAATACCTCAACATCGTTCAATAAACCTTGTGATATCGATTTTTTGATTACTTTTATTATTGATCCGTATTCTATTTCCTGTTCAATTAAAAATGCAATGTCACGATGCACTTCTGGAAACAATGAAATAGGCTTATATATAGTATGATGATCCCTATATGCATTTAAAGCCGCCTCTAAATTTATCTGACATAAGTAAACTTCTTGTTTGATCTTATGCTTATCTTGCTCTATTGGATGCCATTGACCAAAAAAACCTAACTCTATTTTTGGCTTACCTAACAACATTATTCTTGCACTCTTCGATGGATGTAAAAATTTATATTCCTCATTGTTCTTCTCATATTCTATTCTGTTACTTAAACCTAATATATCAAAAATATTCTCTACAAGACCCTTCATACTGTAAAAATCTATTCCAGGATATCCTTGCCATTTCTGCTTATTATTTTCTCCACTTAAAACTATACCTAAAACCCTCGATTCTGTTACTCCTGATTCCCTTTCACTCGATTCTTCTCTCTTTAAATATGTCTTTCCAATCTCAAATAACTTTATGTTCCTTTGGCCGTTGTCATAGTTATATTTTAAATATTGAAACATATTTGCAACTAAACTTTGTCTTAACATACAAAAATCTTCAGATTGAGCATTCTTTACTCTTACAGCCTCTTCTTTTTTATAATCTATTGAAAACTCTTTTAATAAAGGTTCGCCTATTAATGACGAACTTACAGCTTCTGATATGCCGTTACCTAAAAGCATATTATTTATTTTTTCAATTATTTTCTCTTCTCTATCTATGCTTATCTGCTGTGTTTTAGATGGTAATGTCGGCTCAATTTTATCATAACCATATATACGTGCTACTTCTTCTATTAAGTCTATTTCTCTTGTTACATCTGATATCCTGAATCCGGGTACTTGGAATTTTGCTGCTTGTGAATTTTTACCTAATAAGGTAAAACCTAGTTTCTCTAATATATTTATTGCTACAGATGCTTCTATCTCACAACCTAAAACCCTTTTTAACTCATTAAATCTAAGTGTTATTTCTAACTTTTTAAAATCACAATTCTCTGTTTTTACTACACCTTCAAATTTTGCATCTGCGTATTCTATCAATAATTGTATAGCTCTATTAAGTGCACTTGTTACGTTATATAAATCAATTCCTCGTTCAAATCTTGCACTTGCCTCGCTTCTATATCCTATACTCCTTGCACTTTTCCTATTGTATGACGGCGTAAAATATGCTGCCTCTAAGGCTATATTCTTTGTCCCTTCATCTACTTCCGAATTCTGACCTCCAAATACTCCCGCTACACATACAGGCTTCTCTCTATCTGCTATTAATACTGTTTCTGTACTTAATTCCCTTTCTACTCCATCTAAAGTAATTATCTTTTCTCCTTCTTTTCCTCTCCTTACACATAGATAATCTCCTACTTTATCTAAATCAAATGCATGTAATGGAGTCCCCATTTCTAAAAGTACATAATTCGTTATATCAACTACATTATTTATTGATCTTATCCCTGCTGTTAATAATCTCTTCTTCATCCATTCAGGTGATGCTTTGATCTTTATATCTTTTAATATTCCAACACTATATAATTTGCATAATTCTTTTTCTTTTATTTCTACTGTGAATTTGTCATACTCTAATTCATTAACATCTTCTATTTTAGAATAATTTAATTTCCTATCAAATATAGCACTTATCTCTCTTGCTGTCCCTACTATTGACATCTCATCACCTCTATTTGCTGTAGGGGCTGTATGTAATATAGTATCTTCCTCTATTCCTAAAATCTCTTCTAACTTCTGACCTATTTTTACATCTTTATATATTCTATTTAATATTAATATTCCGTCCTCTTCTTGTAAATTTAATTCACTTACTCCAAGCTCATCAGCAGAACATAACATCCCTTCTGATTTTACTCCTCTTATTGTTGCAGGTGTAAGTTCAAATAACTCATTTGTCTTTCTCGAAAATACTTTAGAACCTACGCTTGCATACGGTACTATCTGACCTACTTCAATATTCTGGGCTCCACATACTACCGTCTTTTCTCCATCTTTTGTTTTTAATGTTACAAGTCTTAATTTATCAGCATTCGGATGAGGGTTCAATTCTTTTATTTCTACTGTCTCTATATTATAAAATTTTGGACCTATCTTTTCTATTTCTTCTATTTCTAAACCACTTATTGTTAATCCTTCTGCTATCTGATCTACACTTAGACCCTCTATATCTACATATTCCTTTAGCCAATTTATTGATACTTGCATTTTTCACTCCATTTTTTATTTTACTTTTTCAGATCTTACCTATTTTATAACAAATACCACTCTTTTGTATACTTTTTTACTTTACTTATTTTACTTTTTCGTGGCTTTAAAAAACAAAAGCACTTTTTTGAAGTGCTTCCATTTCTATTTTAATATAAATAAAGCTTCCTACTATAGGCAAAATACAAAATGATAATTTGAATTAGACGTATTTTTCAAAAATAAACAAAAGCATTATTAATATTACACACAAATTTTATATATTGTGTGAAAGCCATATTGAACTTAATTTCATCCTTAGATTAAGGCTTGATTTAAACAAAAATAGAAAAATATCTTTGACTATTTATTTAATCTTTCCCATCCGTTTTCTGTAAGGTACGCATATGTTAGTTTATTATCTCTTAAACTTTTTACATATTTCACCCAAACTCCCAGATCTTTATCATATTCTAAGTAGTTATTATTTGGTAATCTATATATCTTATGTCTATTTTCATCATTGCATAACTCAAATGTTCTTTTAAGTTGCCTTTCTTTTGACATATTTGGAAATTTCTTTGGTATTATTTCTGCTTCAAATACACATTTAATACCATAATACTCATCAAGTGATTTTAATGTCTCTTCCATTTCCGGCATATATAATACATGCGGATTATTCTTCTCTATTAGTTTTACTGTTTCGTTAAACACTTGTGGCTTATTTTCTAACATCGTTGTTTCATCTATCATTGTAAAAAGATCTAACGTATTTTTACTTGAAATGTTCTTATAATCTTTTAATACTTCTGTTGCTGAACTTATTACTGCCTTTTTATTATCTAATAATGTTTCTTTTGCTTTTTCATCTATAGTCTTTTCTTTTTTATTTCCATAACCTAATGGATTTAAATTCGTATATCTTTGATCCCTACGTACTTCAGATGGTACTACTTTTGGAATCTGTCCATCCATTATCATTAACCTTTTGTTCTTATCAAAAGGTTTTACCTCTTGAAAATAATTACTTATATCTATAGGAACACTATTTACAGATGGAAGACTTGGCAGTGGTCTATTATAAGGATTATTCCTTAATACTATTGCCAGTTGTTCATTTGAAGGAATATCCTCTATCGCTCTTTTACCTACGCTTGTATGTGTATTATAATTCTTTCTAGGCGGTAAAATCGGTTTATTTTGATTTAATTGTTCCGGTATTGAATTTGTAAATGGTTTATTAATTGGCAATACAGGTCTTGGTACATTCAACGATGGATTTGTTATACTATTATCTATTATGATACTTTGATAATCTCCCAGTTGTTGCTGTTGTTGTAATCTTTTCGGCTTTAACGGCTTCTGTGGAACTTGAGACCTTGTCTTATATATTCCAACCTCATTACCTTGACTTAGTCTATAATTATCCCTTTTCTTTTTTTCTTCTAAGTGTTTTAGATATTTTTGGGCTAATTCACTATTGATTTCTGCACAACCACTTTCAAATTCTGAATCAGAATCCCAATATATATATTCTTCTCCTTCTGAATCGCTTTGAGATTCATCTAAATTAACTTTCCTTCTATCCTTAATTATAGCTAATCCTTCTTCTGGCTCTTCTATTTCTTCACCGCTACGATAATTATTTTTTAATACCATTGGATAGTTATCATTCCTATCTTCTTCTAATAGATTACCCTCTCTTCCTGAGGACTGTCTATTCAAATCTGTTTGCTGATAAAATATCCTATCAGGATACCTTTGTGTTGGATTTAATATATTCTCTGGTACTTGATATCTAACATCAGTTCGATTGTGATGAGGATATCTTACCAAATCTTGAACCACCGAACCTGATGATGTTGGTGGTTTAATCCTTGAAACATAATTATTCTCTAATGGAAGATGTGGTATCCTCATCATTTGAACTTGGGGGCTTTTTATTTCTTCTGTTGGCTTATTTATTAACGGCTTATTATCATTCTTTGGTGGTATACTTGGTAATGCTCTTTTTGGTTTCAACGGATTTTGTTGTTGGGGTAAGCTTTTTGGGATACCATTCTCTAATGATCTATAATTGGTATTTTCTCTAGTAAGGTTAAATCTACTTATTTCATCACCATTCACCAGTAATCTGGTTGGCTTTATAGGCTTTGCTGGTGGTACTTGACTATTAAATCTACTATACATTTTTTTCCCTATCTTATTTCTTGTTTCGACTTTTTATCTTTTTTCTATAGCTTCAATGCTATCTTTTCCATATATTTTAGAAATTATTCAAATGTTTTTTATATACCTTATTTAAGCTCCATAAAGGAAATTTATTTAAACCTTGTTAGAAATTATTAATGCATTTTCTATTGCTTTTACAAGCTTCTGTGTAAAATTAATTATATACGACTCAGAACATAAACCACTTATTATTATATCAGCATAATTCAGCGCAGGACGAATATATAATTTTGCAGCATTATTCACATCTTCAAACTGAATCTTTGCTGCTTCTCCTGTTTTACCTCTTGTTTCTGCTCTTTTAAACCATCTGTCTTTTATAACCTGATATGGGGTAAAAATATATGCTTTTATATCCATTATGTCTTTTAATTTATCAGTTAAAACATATAATCCTTCATTCAAAATGACTTTTGATGACTCTTTTTCATTTACTTCCAGTGTACTTTTACACGTAACAAAATCATATGATGGACTCTTTATATTATTTCCGGATCTAAGAATTATAAGATGCTCTTTCATCAAATCAAGATTAAATGCTTCAGGAGTATCAAAACTAAATCCTGACTTAAATAGCTCTTCGTAGCTACCTGCTTTCAACAATTCTTCTGATGTATCCTTATAATAATCATCCGTACAAAGTGTTGTATATAACCTTTTATTTCTTTCACCTTCAAACACAGACATAACACTGTTTACAAACGTTGTTTTACCACAAGCAGATTCTCCTGCTATTCCTACTAAAATCTTTTTTTCAGGTTCACTTATTATTCTTTTTACTATATTTATTATTATATCTTCATCTATTCTTAAAAAAAGTGGATACTTCTCTTTTCTATCTTCTGCTAAGACACTATTTATTGCATTTAATACACTCAGAAATTTCCTTAATGTCAAAGAATCAAATTTACTATCTATACAACAGACTGTTTCCTTAATGAGTTCTTCTGTAAAATTCATACCTTTTTCCCAAGTCCACTCTTTTTTATTTTTTAATTTTAACACAATCTATTCTTTTAAAACTTTTATTTTAAAAAATTTGTTACTATTTGTCAAATTTCTTAACAAAATTTAACTTATTACTGTTCTTCTTAATTCCTACTCTATCTTTTATACTTCTTCACTTATTCTTCTTTATAATCAAAATCTGATTCTATTTCTTCCTCAGCTAATTGTTGACTACTTCCTTCACCCTTTAAAACTTCTTCCTCGTTAAATTCTTCTTCATCTATTTCTTCTTCGGATTCTAACTCCTTCTTATCAGATGATACATCTAAATCTTCTAAATCTAACTCTATATTCTCTAAATCTAAATCACTCTTTAAAAATTCTTCCTCATTAAATTCATCTTCATCTACATCACCAGTTGCTTCTTCTTCTGATCCTTCTGATAAATTTTCTTCTTCATCTTCCCTTTCTATTATGTTAAAATTTACCTCAGAATCTTCTGGTTCTATACCTTCTTCCCTTTCCGATGATAATAATGATATTTCTTGCCCTTCTATTTCATCTTCATTATCTTTTTTATTAGGATCTTCTTCCAATAATACTTCTTCTTCATCTTCTGTCTGATCTACATTTGATCCTCTTTTAACAACTCCTTTTGATACTAAATCACTATCATCAACATCATCACGCTCAATATAACTACTTTTTACAATCTCTTTATTATCTTGATTACTTGCTTCTATACTATTATCTTCAGTATTTTTTTCTATATTTTCATCTCTGTCTATATTTTCTAATTCAGACTCATTCCCTATAGATAAATCTATAGTCCCGTCTTTAATTTTGAATTTATTATCACTATTAATTAATACTTCTGTATCATTGCTATCTCCAACATTTCCTATAAATACTTGCTCTTTTTCTATATCCTTATTTTTATCTTCTTTAACTTCATTCTTTTCATTAGATTCTTCTTCTATATCATATAGCTGTGAATCTTGAGTAATACTAATATTATTAAACTTATCTCCCTCTAAACTTCTAGAGTCTATATTTTCTGTTCTGAACCTATCCAAACTACCATCTGCAAATCCATTCCCTTTGGACTCTGGTGATATCAAAGAACCACTAACTCCTTCGAAATTATTCTTCTTATCTCTTAGTTTGCTTAATTTATTCTTCCTTAACTTATCAGCTTTTATATATAATTCATCATCCCTTTTTAAATCTTTCTCAGATGAAACAAATCTATTATCCTTTAGATTTTTATCTGTTTTACTATTCTCTAAAAGACTTCCTGATTCTATACCCTCTCCTTGGTTAGAACATAACTTATTCATTCTATGACTGGTTTCAAATCTGGATAAAAAATTCTCTCTTATATTATTGCTACCCCTTTTTGACTTTATTTTCTCTGATAATGCCTTTAACTTATCTCGCTTTTTGTTTTCTTGATTCTTTATATCATCTTGTATTTTATCATATCCTAATGCTTTATATGCTCTTTTTGATTCTATATCAAGATTATTTACTATTTCATATTCGTTATTATCTCTATTATATTCAAACAGTTTTAACAAATTTATCTCTTTTTGCTCATTAAGCGCAACTTGATATATCCTATTTATTTTTGATACATCAGTAAATTCTATTTCTATTATTATATCAACCGCATTTGCAAATAATTTATTGAATGCTGTCTTATTCAAATTATCCTGACTATACTTGTTAATTGTATATATTTTATCTATTGCCTCTTGTGCATTTGCTCCTTTAAAAGAAAATATAGATCCTCTATATTGGATATCTATCGCCTTTAAAAAATCTATTACCTCATTACCACAACCTTCATCCAATATTAGCTTACTTAAATTAAGCTTCGAAAAATGATTTATTAATTGTTTTACATTATCATTTGAAATCTCAAAATCTTGATCCGTATAAAATGGGGTTATATTAATATTTGTAAATGATGAACGAATATGATTAACACTAAAAGTATTTTCTATTGTTATACATTTCTCTCGCTTTGGAAACTTGCTTAATAAATAATTTATAAATAGTGTCTTACCACTTTTAGCTTCTCCTGTTATCATAATATTTGCTTTTAGATCAAACAATTTATCTATAAAAGGTTCTAGCTGGTATTGGATAACTTTATTATGGAAAAATATATTTTTATTCCGTTTAATTATTAACACAGGTTCATTTTGAAAATTCTCAGGTAATATAGCCACATATATAAGGTTATTGCCCATATCTCCTTCAAACATAAATTCGCTTGTCTGAATATTATTTTTTGAATGCAGGTATTTTATAAAATTCTCTAGCTCTATATTATTCTTAAAAAAACTCTCTGTCTTTTCTAAACAATCATCATTCTCTATTTGAATATTATTATAACCATTTATCCATATTGCACATATACCATATTGATCAAATAATTGATTTATCAAATTAAGGATAATCTCATAACTCTCCTTATTATATTTTAAGGATTCTCTCCCTGTATTATTATTTATTTTTACAGACCCATTAAATAACATCTTATAATTTTATCCTTATTTATTTATATTGTACTATGATAAGACAAAAAAAAAAGTCCTTTAATTATCTTATTTTTTTATTTATTATATTTCTTTTTTTTTAAAATATGTTATTATTATAAGAAGTATATCAACAATTTAGATAAAATACTTATAAAAGGGCTCTATAATACTTATAAATAATTCTGTGTGTGAAATAAATTATGAAAAAAATATCAATCGAGGAACTATCCAAAGAAAAAACTCTTTTATATAATATTTTCGATGAGAATTATTGTATTATTTTTCGTGCCGGTGAAGTTTTGACTCCGGGAAAATTATTACAACTTAGACAAGTATCCTCCATTTTCCGTGACGAAAAAGAACAACCTTTTAATATCACTAAAACTATCGAAATACCTACTTTAAATTTATCTGTTAAAGACAATGATGATTCCCCTTCGATTTTTAAAAATCAAAATTCCTTTGATTATAATAACTTCTTTATTGATAATAATCTTGATATTAATAAAAAAGTATCTAAATTTCCACTTGATTCTTTAGATATAACAGGGACAACCGAGGTAATTAATAAAAAAAGTATTATTGACCCATTTACTCAGATAAGAATTAAAATTTTTCATTCCCAAATTATTCAGCAAGTCAAAAAACCTGATTATAAAAGCTCGCTTGAAATGTATTCTCAGGTACGTGATAAAATACTTCAAGATCTTCCAAAGCTTATTGAAAATACAAATTATAATTCAGAGTTAAGGCTAATAGGAAATTATAATCTATGTCACGTTATTAATACTGCTATTTTATCTTTAGCTCTATCTAAAAGGCTCGGAATAAGTAAAAGTGAAACTTCTGATATTGTTATGGGAGCTTTACTTCACGATATAGGCAAAATTGTTCTACCTCAAGAGATTACTGCCAATGACTCTTTGTCTAAAAAAGAAAAAGAAAAATTAGAAACTCATACTACTATAGGGTATGATATAGTAAAGAATAAATTAAAATTATCTGATACTATATGCGATATAGTACTTAATCATCACGAGTTATGTAATGGAAACGGATACCCTAATAAAATATCTGATCAACAGATAAGCAAAGAATCATCTATTGTATCTGTATGTAACTATTTTGATAATATAGCTTTTAACAAAACAGAACATAAAGTAAAGAATGCAAGAGAAGCTTTACGTATTTTACTTGAACTAGGTTCACAATATTTTAAAGCAGATATATTATATTCATTTATTACCTTGTTTAGCTATAATGATAATATGAGTTTTGAAGAAATGGTACTATAAATATGGAAGTAAATGTAATAGGAGGCGGTTTAGCAGGATCAGAGGCTGCTTTGACATTAGCAAAAAATGGGATAAAAGTTAACCTTTATGAAATGAGACCCAATGTTAAAACAGGTGCGCATAAGACTTCTGACTTTGCTGAATTTGTATGTTCAAATAGCTTAGGTTCCTTTGACATTACTAATGCCTCCGGACTTTTAAAAAAAGAAATACTTATTTTAGGCTCATCTTTAATTAAAATAGCTTTTGACAACCAAGTCCCAGCCGGTAATGCCTTGGCCATTGATAGAGAAATGTTTTCAAAAGTAGTTTCTGATTATATTCTCTCTTCTGATAATATTAATGTTATAAGGGAGGAAATTAAATCAATACCTTCAGATTTCCCAACTATTATTGCTTCCGGTCCTTTAACTTCTTCATCTTTAGCTTCTGATATATCCAACTTTTTAGGGCACGATAACTTAGCTTTTTTTGATGCTATTGCCCCTATTATAGAAAAAGATTCTATTGATTTTTCTAAAGCTTTTTTTGCTAACCGATATAATAAAGGTGATGCTTGTTATATTAACTGTCCTATGGACAAGGATCAATATTTAGAATTTTATAACTATTTAATTAAAGCTGAAACAATTGAGCTAAAAAGTTTTGAAAAAAATGCAAAATTTTTTGAAAGCTGTATGCCAATAGAAGTTATGGCCTCTCGTGGGGTTGACACTTTAAGGTATGGTCCTTTAAAACCTGTTGGACTTATTGATCCAAGAAATAATATTGAAAATTACGCTGTTATTCAATTACGTCAAGACAATTTAGCCAAAAGTTTATATAATATGGTAGGCTTTCAGACGAACTTAAAATGGGGTGCCCAGAAAGAACTTATTAGGCTTATTCCCGGTCTTGAAAATGCACATATTATCAAATTTGGTGTTATGCATAGAAATATGTTTATTCATAGTCCTAAAGTGTTAAATCCTACTTTACAATCTTTAAAAAGAGATGATCTATTCTTTGCTGGACAGATAACCGGTACAGAAGGATATACAGAATCTATTGCTACAGGGCTTCTTGCTGCTTTAAATATGATACGATTACTTCACAATAAACCTCTTCTCTCTTTACCTCAAACTACTATGCTTGGTGCATTAACTCATTATATTTCTTTTAAAGATCATAAAAATTTTCAGCCTATTAATTCTAATTGGGGAATTGTTGAACATCTTTCTCTTGATAAAAAATTACGCAAGGATAAAAAATTAAAAAACCAAATGCTTGCTGATCGTTCTATTCAAGTTATATCTGATTTAGTACTTTAAACATTTCATTATAGCTTTTTAATATTTATTCTTGGATATATTTGTGTATTAAAGACGATAGAGATACGTTTAAAAAACTTTTATGCAATTTCAAAAAAAACATATCACGCCCTTAAAAACATTTTTTAAAAAACTTTACGCAATTTCAAAAAAACATATCACACCCTTAAAAAAATTTTTAAAAAACTTTACGCAATTTCAAAAAAACAATCACAGACATTCTTTCACTTAAGCCAAAAAAATTTAAACTATAAAAATATTTTGCTCTTTTTATAAATATCTCAATTATAATATACTCTATACAAATTTGAACTTAAAAATTACTAAAGAATTTTTATAATCTGCTTTATTAATCTTTTGAAATCATTTTTAACTCTATTTGCAGTATCAACTACCTCTTGATGATCAAGTTTACTAGAAGATAATCCGGCAGCAAAATTTGTAATACAACTAATGCCAAGTATTTTAAGATGACAATAATTGGCAAAAATAGCTTCATTAACAGTAGACATTCCTATAGCATCAGCACCAAAAGATCTGAACATCCTTATTTCAGCAGGTGTTTCGTATGATGGGCCTATTACTCCTATATATACTCCCTTTTCTACTTCTATATTTAACTCTTTTGCTACTGTCTGTGCTTTATCTAATAATTCTTTATCATAAACTTCCGTCATATCTGGAAATCTTACTCCAAAATCAGGATCATTTTCTCCTATTAACGGATTTGTTGATGTAAAGTTAATATGATCTTCTATAAGCATTAAACTACCAGGTTTAAAATCCGTATTAAGACCTCCGGCTGCATTTGTTATTATTAAATTTTTTACCCCAAGTAATTTAAATATCTTTATTGGTAATATCACGTCTTTTATGCTATGGCCTTCATAATAATGATACCTTCCCTGCATAAATACAACTTTTTTACCACCAACTTCACAAAAAACCAGCTGGCCTTTATGACCCTCTACCTTTGTTGATTTAAATCCCGGTATATCTTTATACAGAATACTTTTACTATTCTCATATTCATCAGCTAATTCGCCTAAACCTGAGCCTAGTATTACTGCTATTTCAGGTGAAAAATCGTTTATTTTTTCTTTTATATATTCTAATGCTTTTTTCATTTTTAGATTATACTATTATTTTACAAAAAATGCAAAGGCATAAAATGTTAAAATTCCAACAATAAAACAATAATACGCAAAAATCCTAAGCGAAAATCTGCTTAAAAATTTTAAAAAGTACTTTATACATAAATATCCTACAATTATTGAAACAATAAATCCTATTATTATTGCAACCCAATTGAAAGTCTTTATAAGATGAAAATCAACTTCAAATATCGGGTAAAAAATAGATGATCCTAGGATTATAGGCACACTTAAAAGAAATGAAAATTTTGCTGCTTTTATTTTGTCAAGTCCGGAAAATAATCCACACGCTATTGTTAATCCCGATCTTGAAAATCCCGGGAAAATTGCCAAACCTTGTGCTAACCCTATTAAACTTGCCTTCCTTATTGTAAGGCTATTTTTATTACTACCTTTTTCTATATCGTCTTTTCTTTCTTCCATTATCTGACTTGATTTATATTCACTTAATAATAAAATTATTCCGGTAAATACTAAAAATATACCCACAATATATGGAGCCGACATCAGATTCTCTACTATATCCTTTAATGGAAACGCTATTAATACTGTTATTAATGTGCCGACTATTATATATATACCATATAAGGCCTCAGGTGTATTAAAATTCTTTGTCCTTATTCCTTCTATTAATCCTTTTATTATTGATAATATATCCTTTTTAAAATATGTAAGTATTGATATTAATGTCCCAAGATGAATTATTATTGCAAAAAAAATCTCTTCTTGACTTGTCATACTTATTTCTTTATTTGTAAATAATTTATAAATACTTGTCATAATAACTATATGTGCCGAACTTGATACAGGTAAAAATTCTGTTAAACCTTGAATTATTGCAACTAAAATACTCTGGATTATTGTCATAAATTTATTTTCCTCTATTCTTTAATTTTTTAATTCTTCTTTAATTAATTTCTAATATATAAAATAAAAAAACTATTCTTCAAAATAAGTAGCACAGGAATTCTCAGTTTCCCATACTGATACTTTTGATACTTCCTTTATCCTTAATTTCATTTGGTCATATATGTATTTTGAAATAATCTCACTTGATGGACTTATACCTTTAAAATCTTCTATTAGATTTATATCTTTATGATCTAACAAGGATAATACTGATTTTAATTCTCTTTTTAATTCCTTAAAATCTAAAAGCAGATTAGATTTATTTAACTTATCACCTATTACATATACTTCGACTTTCCAATTATGACCGTGTTGATTTTCGCATTCGCCTTCATAATTTAATAAATGATGTGCTGCTGCAAAATTTGATTCTACTTTTAATTCCCACATTATTTTTCTATTCCCTTGTACTATCTTTCTTATTTTTTACTTAATTTTACTATAAATATTTTATATTTATCTTTTTATTTAAAAAAAAACACTCTCTTAATTATTCCTATAAAGAAATAAAGTAGCCTCTAAAATTTTATCAAACGGCATTTTATCAAAATCAAACCATTTTATTTTATTATTACCCCTCATCCAACTTAATTGCCTCTTTGCATATCTCCTTGAATTCTGTTTTATTTTTTCTATTGATTCTTCAAGTGATATATTCCCTTCAAGATATTTTATAACCTCATCATAACCAATAGTAGCTTCCATAATACTTAGTTTACCGTACTTTTCTAATAGTCTTTTTGTTTCTAAAACTATTCCTTTCTCAAACATTATATCTACTCTTTTATTAATTCTTTCATAAAGTTTTTGTCTATCTTCCGCTTTTAAACCTATCCATAGTACATTTTCTTCATCTTTTTTTGTTTTTTCTATCTGGGATAACTTCATATTTAAAGAATCCATAATTTCTAAAGCTCTTATTATCTTCACTTTATTATTTTTATGAATTTTTAAAGCTGTCTTCTCATCTTTCTGAATCAATAATTTATATAACTCATCAGAAGATAATTTCTCTAAACTGTTTCTAAGCTCTATATCCGGCTCAACACGAGGTATATCATAATCTTGAAGTAACGAACGAAAATAAAGTCCCGTTCCGCCTGTTACTATAGGAATCTTTCCTCTTGATCTTATATCTTCAATACAATTTCTAGCCTCATCTAAAAAATTACCCACAGTATATTGATAACTCGGGTCTATAATATTTACAAGATGATGTCTTACTGACTCTAAATCTTCTACTGATGGCTTTGCTACTGCTATATCAAAATCTTTATAAATTAATCTTGAATCTGCAGAAATAATTTCCCCATTTATTTCTTTAGCTAACTCTATAGCTAATCTACTCTTACCCGATGCTGTCGGGCCTGTTATTGCGATTATCTGTCTTCTCATAATACGTTAAAAATATTAATATTGCCCAATAAGAGGTAAAATATGCTAATAATAATAAACCTATTGTACCTAGTATTATATTATTACTAAATGCACTATTAAAAAATGATATTAATGTGCTTATAATATTCAGAAATATAAATAAACCAACATTTAAAAAGAAATGACGGAAAGTAAATCCTACAGAACTTAAAAATGCTACTAATGGATTCTTCGTATTAAAAAACAAATCCGCATACCAAAACATTGTTAAAAATGAGTAGAAAAAATAAGTCCCGATTAATAATGACCCCCAACTAGTTATACTTACAGCTTTTTCTATTGGCATAGTATTTACATAATTATTCATAGATTCTACAGTTTCAACAGCAGACTTTAGCTCTTGGATTGTAAATTTTGGTGTTCCTATTGTGAATATTCCTATTTTATAAATAATATATGTAAATGCTAATAAAAATAATATATATAAAATTATTGAGCCTAAAACCGGCAATATATATTCACCTACTCCTATAAAGAATTCTTTTAATGTTTTTAATGAATCTATCTCTTTTTCTATTTTATTTTCATAATATCTTTTAGAATTCCAAATAATTTTTCTGGTCATAAAAAACCAACCGGATAAAAAACTTGCACTCATAACCAAGATTGTTACAAAAAATGCTAGAAACATTATATTTGTTTTTGCCAAGAACATACCTGATGTTGTTAATGTCAATAAAAACAGATATAAGATAAAAGGTAAGGTAAGAAGTGTATTACCTTTAAGAATTATAAATGACTCTTTTAATAAATTTAACATAAGCTAAATTATAACATAAATTTTCTATAATTTAAAACACCATTTAGAATAATTTTATAATTATTTTCAACATATTTTCCCTTATAAACGGGTAAATATTACTTATGCCATTCATCTTTTTATTTGATTTAGAATTTGAAATATTAATTTTTTGTTTATTTTTTAATAAAAATAAAAAAAAAGTGGTATAAAAATAAATATAGAAAATTATTTTAAATATATTCAAAGTAAAGGAGATATAAAAAATGGCAAAAACAATAGGTATTGACTTAGGTACTACAAACTCTGTAGTTGCGGTCATGGAAGGTGGTAAACCAACAGTAATAGCAAATGCAGAAGGATCAAGAACAACTCCTTCAATTGTAGGCTTTGCAAAAAATGGAGAAAGATTGGTAGGTCAATTAGCAAAAAGACAAGCTATATTAAACCCTGATAAAACAATCATCTCTATAAAAAGAGAAATGGGTAGCGATTATAAAGTTAATATAGATGGCAAAGATTACTCTCCACAAGAGATATCAGCTATGATCTTAAGAAAACTAGCTGATGATGCTTCTTCATATCTAGGTGAAAAAGTTACATCTGCAGTAATAACAGTACCGGCATATTTTAACGATGCTCAAAGACAAGCTACAAAAGATGCAGGTAAAATAGCAGGTCTTGATGTTCTTCGTATTGTTAACGAACCTACTGCTGCTGCTTTAGCTTATGGACTTGAAAAAGATAAACCTGAAAAAGTTCTTGTTTTCGACTTAGGTGGTGGTACTTTCGATGTATCTGTCCTTGAAATAGGTGATGGTGTTCACGAAGTATTATCTACTTCTGGGGATACTCATTTAGGTGGTGATGATTTCGACCAAAAAATTATTAATTGGTTAGCTGATGAGTTCAAAAAACAAGAAGGTATCGACTTAAGAACTGATAAACAAGCTATGCAACGTCTTAAAGAAGCCAGTGAAAAAGCTAAATGTGAATTATCATCAGTTGTAGAAACTAATATTAATTTACCATTTATTACTGCTGATGCTAATGGACCAAAACACTTAGATATTAGTTTAACACGTGCTAAGTTTGAAGAATTATCTCACGATCTTTTAGAAAGATGTAAAACTCCTGTAGAACAAGCTTTAAAAGATGCAGGTTTATCTAAAGGTGATATTGACGAGGTTGTTTTAGTTGGTGGATCTACTCGTATACCGGCTGTACAAGCTTTAGTAAAAGAATACACAGGTAAAGAACCTAACCAATCTGTTAACCCTGATGAAGTTGTAGCTGTTGGGGCTGCTATACAAGCCGGGGTCTTAGCTGGTGAAGTTAAAGATATCGTTCTTCTTGATGTTACTCCTTTAACTTTAGGTATTGAAACTTTAGGTGGAGTTATGACTCCTTTAGTTCCTAGAAATACTACTATTCCTGTTTCTAAATCACAAGTGTTCTCTACTGCAGAAAATAACCAAACAGCTGTTGACATTCACGTACTTCAAGGTGAAAGACCTATGTCTAAAGATAATAAATCTTTAGGTATGTTCCGTTTAGATGGTATACCACCTGCTATGAGAGGTCTTCCTCAAATCGAAGTTACTTTTGATATTGATGCTAACGGTATTGTTAATGTATCTGCTAAAGATAAAGCTACTAATAAAGAACAAAAAATCACTATCACTAATTCTTCTAACTTAACTGATGAGGATATCGATAGAATGGTTAAAGAAGCTGAAGCTAATGCTCAAGAAGATAAAAAGAAAAAAGAAGAAGCTGAAATAAGAAATAATGCTTCTAGTCTTATTACTTCTGCTGAAAGAATCGTTCAAGATTTAGAAGGTAAAATTGCTGATGCTGATAAAACTAAATTAGATCAAGAAAAAAATGCTTTAGAAGAAGCTTTAAAAACTAACAAACCAGCTGATGAACTTAAAAAATTATCCGAAGAGTTACAACAAACTATGTTCTCTATTTCTCAAGCTGCTTACCAAAGTGTTCAAAATGATGGTAATAATCAATCTTCATCTAATGACAATAATTCAGAAAATCAATCTAACTCTGATCAATCATCTTCTAACGATAATAACAACAATGATGATGTTATTGATGCAGAATATACTAAAGAATAGTATCTTATTTTTTCTTGTATTTTTAAAAAAAGCGGAACATTTTAATAAAATGTTCCGCTTTTTATTTTATATTTAAAAATAACTTTATCACCAAAAAACTCTTTTTTAATGAAAATTAACTTTTAAAATTTTTTCAGATATTTACTTTCTTTATTTCTTCTTTTTCTTCTACAGGTAAGGTATTTCTAACATTTTGCTGTTCTTGATTTAATAATTTCTCTTGTAGTGCTTTAGCTTCTTGTTGCTTTTCTTTTGCTAATTTTTTTTCAGTCATTTTTCTATTATAAATAGGTAAAAGTACTCCTAAAGTTATGATAGAAAATCCTATATTTGCAACTTGGCATAATGCCCTTAGATTTTTACTCCCAGAACCTTTTACTTCTTCAAAGGATTTTACTTTCGTATTATTTAACCAATTACCAAATTTCTTCATTATACTATCATCAGCTTTTGATGTTTTAAATCTGTTTAATAACGAAACTTTTGGATTTATTTTTTCTATTAAAGAAGCACAAGCTTTAGCTGCATAATCACCTAAAAAATATAAACCTGCAAATGATGCCGCATCTCTTACTAATGATTCTCTTAACTCATTTCTATCTTCTGATGCAAAAAATCTACTTACAAATGTTGCTACTGATATTATTCTACATTGATCCATTGTTGGATATAAACCATTAAATTGTAAGGTGTTTAAACTTGGCTTTTTATTCATCGATAATGCTCCTAAACCTATCATTACCGCACTTGCCATAATCTTTTCTAAAAAGAATTTCTTTTTCTCTTTACCTTCCAACTCTTTATGTGTTTCGCCTTTTTCAAAATCTTTATATATAGGCGCTCCCTTTTGTTTATATTTATGACGAGTTATTGCTCTATTTATTGCTTGCGCACTCATCGCTAGAGGTAACACTATCCCCATTCCAAGCAAACTCTTTACATTTATAAACTTGCTTGTTTTTTTTGTAAAGTCATTTAAATTTTGATATACTTTATCTTGCTTAAATTTCCGCCCTAAATCAACCGTATCTCTTAAAAGATTTGATAAATTTGAATTAAATGGTTTATCATCACCTAAAAATCTTATCGTTTCTGATACTTTTGTCTGATCTACAAGGATATTATATGCTTTACTTATAGCCTTTTTTGTATCTTTTTTTGACATCTTATCATCTAATATCGCATTTGTTAAAAGATCAACAGCTTCAGAAAAATTCTTCATTTTATCTTTATTTGCTTTTGGATCCCAGATAAACTCGGAAAAACTTTTCCATCGATTATCCTCATATCCTTCAAGATTACTCAAAACAGATGATACGTAGTTCTTTACTTCTATATCAACCTTGGGTCTTAACGATTCACGAGCTGATGCTATATCATCAGCTTTTAACGTACCTGCTATACTTTTCACCTTTACTTCTTCATCAAGTGAGTATTTAAAAACATCCTTTGGATCTTTTTTACCCAAATAATTCATATATAAATTTGGAAAGGCATTTGATCCCTCATATATTGAGGCTAATTTTTCGACTGTTTCTTGATTAGCCCAACTATTTGACATTTTTAAATTCCCAAATTTTGAAAAGAACGGCTTCTCTAATAATTTAGCTCCACCAAGCACTATAAATCCAGGAATAAGACAATCTATAATTAATCCGGAAAATTCTCGCCTTGCTGTTTCTAATGCTGCCGGCACTCCTGCTGTTTTCAAGTCTACTACCGTTCTTGGTACATTTGTTGATACTGTATCTATAAATGATACACCTAATATTGGATATTTATCGCACATATGCAATCCCTTAGTCACAGGATCTAGTATACCCTTGAATTCAGGTTTCGTACTATCCATATTACTATTTATATTATTATTCTCTTTTTCTTTTTTGTTTTTTCTCTTTCCGACTAATTGTGTTTCTAATAATGGATCTGTTGTTAATCTTACTGTCATTGGCTAATACTCTTTCAAAAAATACTATTTTTTATTTTGTTTATTTCAACTTTCAAAAACTTTTTTATTTGCTACTTTTTTATGTAAACTTTTTGTAAACTTATTACAATACCAAAAATATGTTACTTAAAATCCTCTTTATAAAACGCTTTTAAGAATCTTGCTAGCCTTGTCAAATCCTTAATAATTGTTAATATTACATTTTTATGCTATTATTTTTTTATATTATAAAGGATTACAATGACACAAGACACAAGACACAAGACACAAGACACAAGACACAAGACACAAGACACAAGAAGTAACAGTAAACGATATTGATGTCTTTATTACCACTCATAATCGCTCTAAATGGTTGCAAGAATCTATTGATAGTATTCTAAATCAAACCGTAAATGTCAAAAATATAACCGTTCTCGATAATGAAAGCACTGATAACACAGCTGATGTTGTAGCAACTTATAAAAATCAAGGGGTTAACTATGTAAAAACTTTTGGATTTATGGGAAATTACAAAAAAGCTAAAGAGCTTATGAACAAAAAATATGTAATGCTATTCCATGATGATGATATTTTACATCCTTCTTATTTTGAAATGGCTCTTAAAGTTATTAATAAATACAATAACATAGCTTTAGTAACAACAAGATTAGTAGAATTTAAAAATAATGACAGACCAAAATTTAAAGAAAATATTTCCCAAATACATTACCACTTTAAAACACAAAAAGATTTCGCTTTAAACATGTATTTTATGGAAAGAATTGCTTATGCGCCTGCTATTTTTAAAACCGAATATTATTTAAAAGAAGATATAGAATACGAAAAATATACTAAATTTAACGATTGGCCTTTAATGGTCAAAATCACAAAATACGGCGAAAGTTGTCTGTTCTGCGATCCTAATTTGATGCTAACCAGAAGACACGATTCTCAAGACGGATACTCTAATATTAATAATCCTAATGTTGATCAGGTTATTAATTGGGATAAAATCTTTTACGATGCTTTTGCTAAAAATAAAAATAGCAAATATCATTACTTTTATATTAATTATTGTCAACATTTTTTAAAAACACGATTTGATCTTTATCTTAAACCTCATAATCCTAATCTGTCTTATCAAGATTTTCTTAATATTGCTAGAGAAAAAGGTCTTACTATTGACGAAGAACATTGCCTTGACATTAATTTCCGAAAAGAACGTGACCATTTCCTTGTTGATCTAAAATACAAAGATAGAGTGGAATCTCTATAATATTAACTTTTCTTTTTAATTCAGCAATCAACTTAAATTTACTATTTTATTCTTTTTTTATATATTTATACAAATGTTAAGCAATATTAACTGCCATATTCAAATATTAAAAAATGTAAAATCGATACTACAACTGTATTACACACTATTGTGTTACAAAATGTTAACAAAATCAGACAAAAAGCTAAAGTTTTTCGTAATTCTTGCCGATAAATATCATGTGTATCGTAAATAAAGAAAATATAAGGAGCGTCAATTATGGGTATGTCAGCATCACAAGCAAGATTTTTAGCACTAACTGCAAAGAAAAGTAACATCGAATATCAAGGTCAACAAATAAACCAATCTAGAACAATTCTAGCTAACCAAAGTTCTAATTTATTTAATAAAATGCTTCAAATTTCAGTTCCTACAGCACCAAATAAAGCATCTTATACTAAAATAGGCTACAACTTCAATGATGGAAACAAAAATGTTACTATCACTGATACTAAAGTTTCAAATAACGGCGACAATTATTTATTTAATATTGATAATAAACAAGAATCTTTAACTTTTAAAACAGGCTCTTTCAATAAAGCAGAAGTCACTTTTGCTGACGGGTCAAAGGGAATGTTCTCTCTTTTAGATAAAGCTCAAGATGATTATCCTAAAGTTGATGGTATGAAAGTAGTTTCTTACCAAAAAGGTAATGAAACTTATTACACCTATCTCCCAGAAGAAGATTGGCAAGCTTTAAAAGATGATAAAGCCTTTATCGCTTGGGGATCAACTAGTAAAACTTATGGCAATGCAAGTGTTTATTCAAGTGCAAATGTTAGTAAATCTAATAATGGTCAAATAAATAGCGTTTCTTTTAATGGTAACGTTTATGGTGGAGCCACTTATAACCTTACTCCAACTACTTATACAGATGAAGATGCTTATGAAGCTGCTTATAATAAATACTTGTATGATCAAGCTAACTATGAAAAATTAACTAATGATATTAATGCTCAAACAGAAGCTCTACAACAAGAAGATCGTACTTTAGAACTTCAATTAAAACAACTTGATACTGAACATAACGCAATCCAAACTGAAATTGATGCCGTTCAAAAAGTTGTACAAAAAAACGTTGAAACTTCTTTTAAAACTTTCGGTTAATAATTAAAAACATCGAATCAAGCTTTTTAAGCTTTGATTTCGATGTTTTCAACAAAATTTTTAATTCTTTATATTTTTGATACGATACGATTTCTAATTTTATCCTTCTTTATATAATAAGAAGGATTTTTTTATTATACAAGCTTATTATATTCTTTTGTTAATTTATAAATCTGATCTATTTTTTTATCTTGATTGAAAAATCCATTATAACTACTATTCCAATATAATTGGTTTTTTACCAGATCAAATAAATTTTCTGACGATATTTTCCCTTTTTTATTGAAAAGATTACCTATTAATGAAATTTTTACCGCATTTTTCATCCCTGGTAACTGGATGTTTATACTCTCTTGCATATTGTTTTTTAAATTTAATATATTTAATATATTTTTATCATAAATCAATGATTCAATATTATCTTTACTTGCATTTACCATTTTAGATTCTAAATAAGATCCAGGATCCAACATATAAGAATATTTTGAAAATCTATTGTTATCAAAACCTTTTTCTATTTCTTTTGATACTTTTGATGAATCAAGTTTATGTATTGGTTTATATAAATTCCTTTCTTTTATCTTAAGATCAGTTTTTAATCCTTCTGGTAGATTATTAAAAGATATATTGTTACCTGATTTTGTTATTGATTCACCATACTTTAAAGCACCATAAAGATCTCTTTTTGCCCTTATTTGGCTTATCCAATCATTTGCAAATATAACTTTATCTCCATAAGATAAATCATCTATATTTTCTATATTTCGTGCGTTCATAAATTGAGCAAATTTAAATGCTCTTCCTTTTGTTTTGCCATTCTTGGCTACCCATTTCCCATCTTGTATTTTTATACTATTCACTATAGAATTTTCATCTTTACTAAAAAGGTTATTTATTGCTTTATTCATAAGTATCTTATTATCTTCTACATTGGTAGATAAGGTAGTATCTTCTAGCAAAGATTTTAATTTGTTTTCATTATTTAATAATTTTTTATCTATCAAACTTTTATTAAAAAATCTATTAACTAATCTGGATACACCTAGAGCTAAACCGGCTAAACAAACAACGCTAGCTGTTATATTCACTGCTTTTGCGAACTTTTCGTCTTCTTTATATTTATTCACAAGAACATCAACTTTTGTGCTAATTGTATTTTTTTTATCAACTTGACCATTATCATTTTGTTCTATATTTCTGTATGGCAAAGTATTCTGATAACCACTTATCGAATTCAGCATCTCTTGTATCCTCAAACTTATATATATTATATAAAAAATAAATATCCCCAAAAATTGACTTAAATTTTAAAATTTAAAAGAAAAAATGTAATAGTTCGTTACAATAAATGATTAATCAATATATAAATAATGCTATATAATATAATTATAAAATAGGGGAAGAGAAAAATTGAATAAAAAAATAATTACAATAATAAGCTTATTAAGTTTTATATTTAATTCTTTACAAGTTACTGCAATAGCACAAAATAATAATAGTAAATCATCCTATATGCTATCTTCTTCGAATCCAAAATCTTCGTCAAATAGACTGGATGGCTCTGTGCGTTATGATAATATCTTTCAACCACAAGAAAATATTTTTACAGGTGATGTTGAAAAAATAAAAGAAAAAGAAATAATAAAAATGACAGTGTCACAAGTGTTAAGTTCAGGTTATACAGAAGAAGGTGACGAATTTTTTGCAGAAATAACAAGCGAAGTTGAAGGTAAAAAAGGAGTAATATTACCAATAGGAACAGTAGCCCACGGAATAGTAAGAGAAATGGCAGAAGCAAAACGTCTTGGCAAAGACGGTTGGATAGAACTTAGTTTTGATTATCTCATAACCCCAGACGGAAGAGAAATCCCAATAGAAGGAAGAATGACAACAAAAATGCATCCGGTTAAAGGAGTAGCAAAAGCAGTAGTAGAAGATACAGCCTACACCTTAGCCGGTGGAGTAATAGGCGGTCTAACAGCTTTGAATTTATTTGGAATAGAAGCAGCAGTTGCAAGTCAAGGATATACCTTAGCCGGCGGAGCTGCTATAGGTGGTGCCATTGGCCTTGGTATCAGCCTTTACAGAAAAGGATCCGATGTTTTAATATCTCCTGGTGATGAGATTAAAGTAAAGATTAATTCTCCTGTTGACTTACCTGTAATTTCTGAAGAAGCTTTAAGACAAGATGAAGTCCATTATCAAGGGTTGGACGTTAAAATAACAAATATAAAACTAGAAAAAGATCCTTTTGGAGAAACAAATACTTATAATATATCTCTTATTATTCAAAATAATACAGATAAATCTTTTTCAAGCTTCGATATGGCTTTGATGAGCGAAAATAAAAAGGTGTTTTATCCGTCCTTATTTGGAGATAATACTCTTATGATGACTCAGATTAAACCAAATGATAAAATAAGTGGTAAAATCTGCTTTTCTGTAGAAAATGTAAAAAAGAAACATTGGCTTGTGTTTTTTGACCGCATAAATCGAAAACCTTTAAATCGTATCTCTATCGATAATGCTCTAAGAGATATAAAACTTAAAGAGAAAAATAAAAAAACTCAGAAAAAATTTACTAAAAAAGTAAAAATATAATTTTTTTAATTTAGTACTTGATATCCTTTCAAGTTTAGAATACTATATAAATAATATGCTAGTTAGTTAATTTGAGTATTTATATATATGCCACTAAAAACTAAATCAAAACTTGAAAATCAATTTAAAATTCAAGATTATATGGAACTTATAGAAAAAACTGTAAAGGTGGAGTTTAAACATTTGTGTTTTAATCATATTATTGACTTTTCGGAACTTATCCAGATTGGAATACAAGTTGTTTATGAACTAAACGGTGAACAATCTATTGAAAACCATAAAAAATCGTATATCTCAACAGCAATAAAATGGGCAATAAGAAACGAGGTAAGACGTCGTATTCGTTGGTATTCTGCAAAAATAGAGCCCCATAAAAATAGTCAAGAGCCAGAAGAAGATAATGAAAACATTAATAATATAGAAATTAGAGAAGAAGTTTATAAATCTATATTATCTATTGAAGAAATGGCAAGTGCGCCAAAACCTATATTAATTAAAGACGGCTCTAAAAATCCTGAAGAAATTGCTCTTTATAAAGAGTTAAGTAAATATATTAAAGAAGCTATAGAAAAACTACCTCTACGAGAAAAAGAACTTATAGAATCTAGATTTTTTAAAGATAAAAAATTAAAAGATCTGGCCATAGAATTTGATATATCTCAATCAAGAATCTCTAGAATTATTCAATCAGGATTAAACAAGTTGAAAAAAGAACTAGCTACAAAAAATATTTTTTATTAACAACGTAAATAAGTAAAAGGATAGATATATTTATTACTTATCAAAAAGAGCAGAAATAAATTCTTCCGGATTAAAATCTTCTAAATCGGAAATCTTTTCTCCAACCCCTATTAACTTGACAGGAAGACTATACTGATCAGCTATAGCAAAAATAATAGCACCTTTTGCTGATCCATCAAGTTTTGTTAAAGCAACAGAGGTGAGATTAGCTACTTTAAAGAAAACATCAGCTTGATTCAACCCGTTTTGTCCTGTGTTTGCATCTAATACAAGAATACTTTCACTTAAATATTCTGAGGCTTTTTTATCAATTACAGATTTAATCTTCGATAACTCTTCCATTAAGTTAAACTTATTCTGTAATCTACCTGCCGTATCTATTATAAGAACGTCATAATTTTCATTTTTTGCTTTTTCAATAGACTCAAAAACAACAGCCGCAGGGTCAATACCGTCTTTTCTTAAAATATCAACACAAGCTCTTTTCGCCCAAACATCCAATTGTTCTTCGGCTGCAGCTCTAAATGTATCAGCTGCCGCTATAAGAACCTTCTTCCCCTCTTCTTTGAATCTATTCGCCAATTTCCCTATTAATGTTGTCTTGCCTGCTCCGTTTACTCCTACTACAAGGTATATATTTAATTCCCCCTGATTAAATATTAATTTATTTGTTTTCGTTTTTTGTAGAATTTTACTGAACTCATCATATAAATAACTTTTCACTTCTGCAGGTTTAATGATATTATTCTTTCTTAAATTATCAATTAATCTTGAGGTGATATTTACACCCAGATCCGCTTTAATTAATAACTCCTCCATATCATCTAAAATAAAATCATCAAATTCTTCTTTATTCTCTACAAAGTTCAAGACATTACTTACTAAATTTTGTGTCGTGTTCGAAATTATATTCTTAAAATTACTGAAAAAATTCTGCTCTTTTTTATTCTGTTCTACATTATCTTCTTCTTTATTTTTTTTATTCTTATTAAAAAAATCAAACATAATAATTCCAAATAAATAATTAATTATCTACAACACAAAATCTTAAGATAACTTGCTTTCACTTATAACACTACTTAAAATCCCATTTATAAAAGAAGAACTATCTTCTGTAGAATACTTTTTAGCAAGTTCTAAAGCTTCATCAACTATTACTTTAAATGGGGCATCCTTTATAAACAAAAGTTCTGTTAAAGCTATCCGTAAAATATCTTTATCCATTTTCACAAGTCTACTAAGATCCCAACCGTGTGCATAGGTCTTTATTTTATCATCTATTTCTTTATGGTTCTTTTTATAACTTGAAATAAGTGATAAGACAAATTTTTTCACATCTTCTTTTTCTTCTAAAACAGTCATCTCAGCTATTTCAAGAGCCAACATTGCATTTTCCGAAATATTTAACAAATCCTCTAGTTTATCTATCATATCAACCGTCATAGGTAATGGCACTTCTATATTTTTTGCCTCTATTGGACGTTTAATATTTATTGGATGTTCAAGTTCATACGTTTCTATAAACTCTTTTATTTCAAAAATAGCTGCACTTGTATTTTTCAGATCGTTCTGTGCATTATTTGTTAATGTTCTTACGGAATCTACTAAAATGTCATCTAACTTATCTTCTGTAAATTTTATAATATCATCATCAAGTTGCGAAAATAAAATTAAAGATAATTCTCTTGCTGCTCGTCTTGCTTGCATATTTTGTCCTATCAATTTTTATATATATTCTTTTGCTTCTTTTATTATTAAGACATAAAAAAATCTTTAGTACAAGTAGAAATAAGACTGTCTTATATATATTTTTTTACCCAATATGTTTAAAAGATAGTTATAATTCTTTTTGCACTAATTTAGGAATCTTACCGTTTCAAGACAAATAGGTTCTGAATGGCAATTTCAATCGATTTTAGTGTAAACTTCTATATAAATGCCTATAAAATATAATAAACATCCTATTAAATTCATTATCTGTCTAAAATGAAATGATGAAAATCACAATTTATAACAATAAAATGAAATAAAAAATAGTGTCCTCAAAGTTTCTGTTTAAAGACACTATTTTTATAATATGACTTTTTAGTTAATAAAAATCAATTATTTATTGCAACTGCAAGGTGTTTGCTTGCAAGAACCTTTTTGTCCGTTGAAAGCTTTTAAACCAACGAATCTAGCAGCAGAACCAAGTTCTTGTTCAATTCTTATAAGTTGGTTATATTTAGCCATTCTGTCAGATCTTGAAGCAGAACCTGTTTTAATCTGTCCACAATTTAAAGCAACAGCTAAATCAGCAATAAATGTATCTTCTGTTTCTCCTGAACGGTGTGATGCTATAGCTGTATATCCAGCTTTATGAGCCATGTTTATTGCTGCTAATGTTTCAGTTAAAGTACCTATTTGGTTAACTTTAATTAATATTGAATTTGCAGTTTCATTTTTGATACCTTTTTCCAATAATTTAACATTAGTAACAAATAAATCATCACCTACTAATTGGCATTTTGAGCCTATTTTTTCTGTAAGTAATTTCCAACCGGCCCAATCTTCTTCAGCCATACCATCTTCTATAGATATAATAGGGAATCTTTCTACCCAATCTTTTAAGAAATCTACCATTTCTTCAGAAGTTAAAGATTTACCACCTTCACCTTCAAGAACATATTTTCCATCCCTATAAAATTCTGAAGATGCAACATCTAAACAAATCTTTATTTGATCTGTTGTATAACCTGCATTTTTAATAGCTGTAAGAATAACATCAATAGCTTCTTCATTGCTGCCTAAATTAGGTGCAAATCCACCTTCATCACCTACAGATGTAGCTAATCCTTTTTCATTAAGAACTTTCTTTAATGCGTGGAATACTTCAGCACCCATTCTGATAGCTTCTTGGAAGTTTACTGCTCCTACCGGTGCTATCATAAATTCTTGGAAATCTATATTATTATCTGCGTGTGCTCCACCATTGATAATGTTCATCATAGGTACTGGTAATGTTGTTGCATTAATACCACCAAGATATCTATATAATGGCATTTCATAAGCCATTGATGCTGCTTTTGCACAAGCTAATGATACACCAAGAATTGCATTTGCTCCTAGTTTTGATTTATTTTCTGTACCATCTAATTCTAACATTAATCTATCGATTTCATATTGATTACTAGCATCTTCGCCTATTAATTCAGGTGCTATAATTGTATTTACATTATCTACTGCTTGTAATACACCTTTACCACAATATGTTGATTTATCACCATCTCTTAATTCTAAAGCTTCGTGAATACCTGTAGATGCTCCTGATGGAACAGCTGCTCTACCTACTACTCCACAAGATAACTTTACATCAACTTCTACAGTTGGGTTTCCACGTGAATCTAATATTTGTCTTGCTTTTACATCTTCTATAAATGTTGGCATTTGATTTCTCCTTTTTTTAACCTAAACATTATTTCGACTCGTTTATTATTTCACATAATCATCTTTTATACAATAGAATTTTATTATTTTTTCTCTATTTATTAAAAATATTTATTTATTATTTCTATATAGCTTCCGAAAGTACTTTCTATTTCTATAAAAAACTCTTCTATTTTTAATATCATTTCTTTGTGAGATTTATAATCCGTTTTATCTGACATATTTCTTATCATTTTATTTAATTTATTTGTTGGTTTTAATATAGATAATAATATTATTAAGTCTTTTGAGTTCTTTTCTATTATTTCTTTATATATTTTAACAAATTTTCTTAAATTAATTATGGCTTTGTCATTAAAATATTTTGCTCTATTTATTTCCTTTTTATAAATTTCAAAGTATTTTTTTGATTCAATATATTCTGATAAGATTTTTTTTAATAACTCTAAATCAGCTTTAAGATTTTTATAGAACTTTTCTTTATTAACAGTCGAAGATAAATCAAGATCTTTTAAAACTTGATTTTCTACATCTATTATATTGTTTCCATAAGGTTTCATAGCTATATCCAGTGGTATATGATCAAAACCGTCTATGAAGGCCCCTCCTATAGAACTGTTAATCAGTTTTATTTCTTTATTATTTTTTTCCGCAAATTCTTTAAAATGATCAAGGAAAAGTAAATATACATTCTGAGATGGGATTAATTCGCCATTTTGACCTTTTATTGTTACTAAAGATGAATTAAGATGATTTAGTTTCCAATTAAGATAATCCCGTTTCTCCTTTTCCGTACAATGATTTTTATCCTCGGATATTGCTTTATATAATTTTTCGTAATCATTTATTATAACTTTAAATTTTTGAGTATCCGGATCTTTTACACACTTAAACTCAGAATAAACACTATTTTCAGAATACAACTGATTATGTGTATATGCAAGATCCTGACCTAAAAGGATAATAGGATTACAACCCAAAACTTTAGCACTATACAATGCGTGATAAGATACAGTTCCCTTTGCTTCAAAAAATTTATCCGTTTGCTCTGTTATATTCATATACCAATTATTAGCTAAATTCTCTTGGGAAAATGTCAAAAAATGACGTCTAAATTCTCTTTCAAAAAATTTATAATGTGTACTTGGTTCCGATATAAAATTTATATTTGAGGTATCATAAGTTCTTAATTGTTCGGTACAATCATTGAATTCTATAATATTAAGAAAATCTACCTTAATGTTATTCTCTTTTAATACCTTAAAAGCTGTACCAACACAAAAAATTATTGCATTATTCTGATATTGCTTTAATCTGTCTATATTCTCATATAACGTTGGACCGGCTGATACTATTATTGCCGGTTTATTTTTAAATTTATTTTCTAATCTGTATATGTCAGGTAATTCTATTTTTTTATCAAGTTTTTGTAATGTCTGATTAAAAAAACAAGAGATATAATCATTTGTAAATTTATAATTATGTTCTATTATGCTTACATCTTTTGATATTTTATAAAATAATTCTTTGTATTTTTCAGGGTAATATTTTTTATAAGAATCTAAAAATAAAAATACTACTTTAGCACTATAATTATAAAAATAAAGAATATTATTTAAAATATCATCTGCATCGCAAATAACTCTTACTCTTGAAGAACTTAACTCGTTTTTAAAATCAACAATTTCAAAAACAGATTTTAAAACCTCTTTGTTTGGTTCAAAAAGAATAATCTTTCCTTTTAATCTTGCAAACACTTCTTTAAAAAGATACCCAAGACCTATTCCAAATACAAAATAGATACTATCAACAGAATCATTTTTCACCGTATTAATAATATCTAAAGCTTCTTTTTCAGGATCAATATTATTGTGAAGTAATTGACCATCTAATAATAAATTTGGAGTATTTGTGTCATTGTAAACTAAACAAAGATCACAGGTTAATTTTTTTATATCATTCAGACCGGAAGCTAATTTTTTATTATACAAAGAAATACATTCTATATTTTCAAGAAATATCTTGTTAACTTCAGATAAAACCATCAGATCCTTCCAATTATAAACTCTTTTTAGCTTTTATTTAAATAATTAACAATATACCATATATTTTATAGAAATAAAAAAAATAATTCAGATATAAAAAGAAATAAATAAAGCATTTGTTACATAAATTCTGAAATAAGATTGATAAATATTATAATTAGAGTAAAATAAATATAGTTAAGGTGAGAGAAAAAGAGAAAGAGAATAGAATTTTGGCATTAACATTTCAAGAATTAATATTAAATTTGTCTAAATATTGGTCAGATTATGGATGTATAATCCAACAACCTTATGATATAGAAAAAGGTGCAAGTACAATGAATCCTGCAACGTTTTTAAGATCATTAGGACCGGAGCCTTGGAATACAGCAATGGTTGAGCCTTGTAGACGACCTACGGATGCAAGATACGGAGAAAACCCTAATAGACTTGGACATTATTTTCAATATCAGGTAATCCTTAAACCATCACCTAAAGATTCTCAAGAAATATATCTAAAAAGCTTGGAATCTATAGGGATTGATCTTAAAAAACACGACGTAAGGTTTGTAGAAGATAACTGGGAATCTCCAACTTTAGGTGCTGCTGGTGTAGGTTGGGAAGTATGGCTCGATGGTATGGAAATTACTCAATTTACATATTTCCAACAAGTAGGCGGTATCGAAGTTAAACCTGTTGCTCTTGAAATTACATACGGGCTTGAAAGAATCGCTATGTATCTTCAAAATGTTAATTCTGTCTTTGATGTTATGTGGAATAATAATTTAAAATATGGTGAAATCTATTTACAAAACGAAATAGAACAGTCAAAATATAATTTTGAAGTATCAAATGCTCAAAGTTTATTTAATATGTTCGATCTATACGAAAAAGAAGTGAAAAATTGTATAGAATCTGATCTTGTTTTACCGGCTTATGATTATACATTAAAATGCTCACATACATTTAACCTTCTTGATGCAAGAGGGGTAATAAGTAAAGATGAAAGAATAAATTTCATAAACAGAGTAAGAAAAATGGCTGCAAATGTTGCAAAACTATATGTTAAACAAAGAGAACTGCTAGGCTTCCCTTTATGCCATTAGTGTAAAAATTATTAATGTAAATTAATTAAAATAAAAAAAGAGTGCAAAGAAAAAGATTAAGAAAATAACTGAAAGTGAGAAAAAGATATTGATTAAAGAATTTTTTAAGAATCTGGTAAAAGTAAAGAATCCGGACGAGATGATAAATAATGCGAAGAAGGCAGGATTAAGTAAAACACTAAATGCGTTTGACTTAATAATGTTGGGAATAGGAGCAATAGTAGGTTCAGGAATTTTTACCGTAGTTGGGATAGCAGCAGTAGGTAGTGATCAAGGTCCGGGAGCAGGACCTGCATTAATACTATCGATGGTAATAGCAGCATTAGCTTGTATATTTTCGGCACTTTGCTATTCTGAATTTGCCTCAATGATACCTGTTGCAGGAAGTGCATATACCTATACATACGCTACTATGGGAGAATTTGCCGCTTGGATGATCGGATGGATTCTTATGCTTGAGTATGCTATCGGTTTTATTGCGGTTGCTAGTGCTTGGACCGGTTATCTTATTCAATTTTTAAAAGGTTTTTCTAACTTTTTACCTGAATTTATTACAAATCCTCCAATATGGCTTGTAAATGATTATAAAAGTGCAATAATAGCTTATGAAAAATTAGGTCTTAATCCTGAACAAGAAATACCAAGACTTTTTGATACTTTACCTATAGCTTTTAATTTACCTGGTATAATTATGACCCTTGTGATTACAGGTATATTAATAAAAGGTATAAAAGAATCAACAAAAATGGCAGGTTTAATGGTACTTATAAAGGTGGCTGTAATTATGTTATTTGTAATTACCGGAGCATTTTATGTTAAACCTGAAAACTGGGTACCTTTTGCTCCAAACGGTTTTAGTGGAATCTTTATGGGTGCTTTTATTATCTTTTTTGCTTATATAGGTTTTGATGCTATAGCAACAACAGCAGAAGAGGCTAAAAATCCTCAACGTGATTTACCTATAGGTATTATCGGATCTTTATTAGCTTGTACTATATTTTATGTGCTTGTTGCTTTAGTATTAACAGGTATGGTTCCTATGAATCAGATAGATATTCACGCACCTATTGCTCACGTTATGCGAATGGTTGGTCAAGATTGGATTGCAGGCTTAATATCTTTAGGGGCTCTTACAGGATTATCTTCGGTTCTATTAGTTCTATTACTTGCAGCTACTAGAATCTTATATGCTATGAGCCGTGATAATTTCCTCCCTAAAGCTTTTCAAAAAGTTCATAAAACTTATAAAACACCTCATATTATTACTTTTGTTGTCGGCGCTTTAGTTATTGTAGGATCTTTATTCCTTAATATAAACGTAGCAGCAGAACTTTGTAATTTTGGTACTTTTACCTCTTTTATTATTGTCTGTATTGCTGTATTAATCTTAAGAAAAACAGAACCTGAACGTCATAGACCTTTTAGAGTTCCTTTTTCTCCTTGGTTTCCTTTAATGGGAATTATTTGTTGTTCCGGTCTTATGTTTTATTCTATGAAATTTTTAACTACATCAAGATATTTATTCCCTATTTGGTTATTGTTAGGTACTTTGATTTATTTATCTTATGGCTATAGAAAAAATCGACAAATTGAATTAAGTGAACAGCTTCCTGAAAAAGCAAGTAATGAAGTAGCTAACAATAATGAACAAATTAAGGTCTAAATATTAATGAACATATTAACAAAAGAACATAAAAATAATAGAAATTCAGATGGTAATAAATTTAGATTATTAGCAATAGTAAAAGGAATTTTTAAGAATTTATGTACAAAAAAATCAGTAAACGAGTTTATAGAAGAGGCAAATAAATCCCACTTAAAAAAGAACTTAAATGCCTTTGACCTTATAATACTAGGAATAGGAGCTGTAGTAGGTACAGGGATATTCACAATAGTAGGAATAGCAGCATTAGGCGGATCCGATGGTTTAGGAGCCGGTCCTGCTGTGTCTATATCTATGGTAATAGCAGCGTTTGCTTGTTTATTTTCGGCATTTTGTTATTGCGAGTTTGCATCTATGATTCCGGCTTCAGGTAGTGCTTATACATATACATACGCTACTATGGGCGAATTTGCTGCTTGGATGGTCGGATGGATTCTTATGCTTGAGTATGCCATTGGTAATATTACTATTGCTTGTGCTTGGACTGATTATTTTTTACAATTTTTAAAAGGTTTTTCTCATATATTACCTTCTTGGATCATTAATCCTCCTATATGGTTAATAAATGATTATAGAAGTGCCATTATATCTTGTGAAAAATCAGGTCTTGATCCTTCTTTGGAAATACCTCGTCTTTTTGATACTATCCCTATTTGTTTTAATTTACCTGCTATTTTATTAATTTTATTTATCACTTATGTTTTAGCAAAGGGTATAAAAGAATCTACCAAAGTTGCCGGATTAATGGTTTTTATAAAACTTACGGTTATCTTTTTATTTATAGTTGTAGGTGCTTTTTATGTTAAGCCTGAAAACTGGGTACCTTTTGCTCCAAATGGGTTTAGTGGTATTTTTATGGGATCTTTTATTATCTTTTTTGCTTATGTTGGTTTTGATGCTATCTCTACTGCGGCAGAGGAAACTAAAAATCCTCAACGTGATTTACCTATAGGTATTTTAGGTACACTTTTATTTTGCACAACTATTTATGTCCTTGTTGCTATGGTTTTAACTGGGATGACTCCTTTAAATCAGATTGATGTTCACGCTCCTATTGCTCACGCTATGCGGGTTGTTAATCAAAATTGGGTTGCGGCTTTGATTTCTATAGGTGCTTTAACCGGCTTAACTTCTGTTATCTTAGTTTATCAGCTTGGAACTACACGTATTTTATATTCTATGAGTCGTGATGGTTTCTTACCTAAGGTTTTTCAAAATGTTCATCCTAAGTTCCATACTCCTTATTTTATAACTTGGTTAACCGGTATTTTAACGGTTTTTGGTTCTCTTTTTATGGACCTTAATATTTCTGCCGAGCTTTGTAATTTTGGTACTTTTACTTCTTTTATTATTGTTTGTATTGCTGTATTAATCTTAAGAAAAACAGATCCTGATAGACCTCGACCTTTTAAGGTCCCTTTTTCTCCTCTTTTTCCTATTCTTGGGATTGTTTGTTGTGCTAGTTTAATGTTATATTCTATGAAATTCTTAAAAATTTCTGCAAGTTTATTCCCTTTATGGTTACTTTTTGGTATTTTAATTTATTCTGTTTATAGTTATAAACATAAAAGAAGTTTTGATTTTAATCAAAAGTTTAAAGATTAGTCTTAATTTTTTATCTTTTTTAAACAAAAACTATCAAAAAGTTCTAACTTTTGTATAATTTACTTTTATAGTAATATCCTTTATTCTTAAGTATAAGGGATATGGAAAAAAATGATAAAAATTGAGAAAATAAAAAATTTAGCTATAATAAGATGTGAAAATTGTTCAAGGATTGATAATAAAGAAGTTATATCTATTGCTAATATTTTAAAACAGCTAAAAGATAAAAGGATTGCCATTGACCTTAATTTTATAGATTCAATCTGTAATGATTTTTTTATTTTAATTAAAAAATTCCAAGGCAGATTTCGATTAAGTTTATACAATATTTCTTTTAATATTTTCAGTTTTTTATTTTTAAGCAAAAATTACTGCTATGTTGATTTATTCATTAATAAATCAAACTTTCAAAACCAAAAATTTCCTATTACACATCGACATTTTGTCCTTGTTAAAAAATAATACCAGACTTTTTTATCTTTTATTTTTATAAAATATCTTTATAATACAAAATTTAGTCTAGAATTATCTGTTGTATTTCTACATCAGGTTTGCCTAAGACTCTTACAAGTTCTAGTACAGAAGCTTTCATTTGGCATTTTTGTTTACTATTATTGAAAAAATCAGAATAGAAACAGCCGTCACATACGCAACCTCTTTTATAGCATTCTAAAGCGGTATTTGTCCAACGTCTTACACCTACAGCTCTTCCCATATCTCTGCTTCTTAGCACTTAACCTCTCCTCCTCCTGTTATATCCCCAAGCCTATCCTTTAAGCTTTTTTATAATCTTTATATATTTTTATTTCACTTGCTTTTAATACAATTATATATACTAACCTTTTTTATACAAGTTCATTTTAACGAATTATAACATTTCTATACAAAACTCTAAAACCTCTATTATTCAAGGATTTTCAGCTTATATGGGAACAAAATCCCTATTATATCATGCTTTTCACGATCTATCTATCGTAAGTCCATGATACATCTATATTATAGCGTTTTCATCTTTCTTTTATTCCTTAATATTTCTTAATACTTTGGCCTTTTTATCTCTTTTTGTATAGTTTACTACCAATAATTTTGGACGATTTTCTATTTTTTTCCACATTTTACAAAAGTGTAAATTCTTTTTTCGTTCTTAATTTTATTAACTTTTAGATAGGTACCAACTTTTTGAAAGTTAGACGAAATCCGGCTAAAATCATTCCCCCCCTCTTTCTTTTTCCACTTCGGCCAACACTATTTTGTTTCTTGATTAAAAATTTTTATTCCAAAATAACTACTGCTTGAATTTAATAAAGAATTTATTTCAATATCTAAATTTTAATTAAATAAACTTATCTTGTAAAACAATATAATCAACAACTTTTTGTGTTTGATTATATAATAGTATTATGCTAAAATCTCTATATATAAATAATTTTTTATTTAAAAGGAGTATATTAAAAAATGGCAAGATATATAAGACCAACTTGGGCTATAAGATGTGTAAATTCTAGTTGCAAAACCCTATTTGAAGTCGCTAAACTTGAAGAAAAAAAACAACAAGAAGTGATTTGCCCAAAATGTGGTGAACATTATATTTACCCTCCGATCATTGATGAGGATGAGGATGATAACGATAATATCTAACTCGTTTTATAATGACAAATTTGTTTTATAATAATAAACGATATTTACAATTTAGTGCCTATTTAAAAAATATCTTTAAAGAAAAAGTTTATAAAATAACTCTTGATGCCGGTTTTAATTGCCCAAATCGTGATGGATCTATCTCTAATGGTGGCTGTATATTCTGTGATGATTCCGGTAGCTTCTCTAATGCTCATTCTAATACTCTCTCTATTAAAGAACAATTACAAACCGCCTCTAAATTTTTATCTGATAGGTTCAAAGCTAAAAAATTTATAAGCTATTTTCAAGCCTTCTCTAATACCTATAAACCTCTAGAAGAACTCAAATTAATTTATCCTCAAGCTCTTGATCATAAAGATGTCGTTGGTTTGTCCATTGGCACAAGACCGGATTGCATTGATGAATACAAGCTGGATTATATTAATCAATTAGCTGAAAATAATAAACTTATTTGGATTGAATATGGCCTTCAATCTATTCACGATAAAACTCTTAATCTTATTAATCGAGGACACGATTATCTCTGCTTTGAAAATGCTTTCCGACTTACTAAAGAAAGAAAAAATATTAATATTTGCGTTCACGTTATTCTTGGCTTACCGGGCGAATCTTATGATGATATGATCTTAACTGCTAAAAAATTAGCTCAACTTAATATTGATGGTATTAAAATACACCTCCTATGTGTCTTGAAAAATACAAAATTAGAAAAACTATACCAAAATAATGAATTGAACCTCCTTTCCGAAAATGATTATGTTTCTTTAGTCTGCGATTTCTTAGAATATTTACCCCCTTCTACTACTATTCACCGTATTGCAGGTAATGGCTATAGTCAATCTCTTGTTGCTCCTTTGTGGCTTAATCATAAGTTCCAAACTCTAAACAAAATTGATCTTGAATTACTTCATCGTAACTCTTTTCAAGGTAAAAAGTTTATTAATACTTAAGAAGGCTTCTTTTTTTATTTTTTATCTATTTTTATAATCTTACCTTCTGTCTGATAAAGATTTATGCTCCTCTGGTTTTGGTGGTATCTTCTTTATTGCAAATAATTCCTCGTTTTTAAATTCATTTATATTTTCAGATAAATTATATAATCCTATCGTGTTTACCTTGTATTGCTTTATTGGCAATATGTTATATACATTTACAAACGTTGTTGTTGTTACTATTATGTCCTCTAATCCAAGATTTAATATTTTTAATATTTTCGACTCGTTTATTATCTGACCTATTGTCATTGGATCTATAAATTCTAAAAATTTTATTTTTATTCCTTTCTTTGTATATTTCTTTATCATTATCTTTTTGTTGTCACTTAATACTTGTAAAAACTCGTTTATTTTTTTAAAATTATTTATCTGAAAAATTATACCATCTTGATTACCAAGACTCCTTAAAGGATTATATATTTGAATTAACCCTTTTATATCTTCATAAATCCTTTCTTTTATATCTAAAACTTCTTCTTCTGTTACTTCTGAATCAAATATCTCATTTGATTTACGAGCTATTTTTACTCTACACGCATAAATAAATTTATTAAACTTCTGCATCTCCATTATATAATTCTTCTTTACCTCTTCACTTTGCTTTTTTGCCTCTCTCTTATATGCAATCCTTTTGGCTCTGTTAACTTCAGCCTCGAAGCTTAAGATAAAATCCCTTATATAATTAATAGCAAAAGCTCCCAATAAATTGATAACTGATACTATAAATAATGATAAATTAACTCCTGTATCTTCTTTCTTCTCCTCAAATGTATAAAATTGATTAACAAAATCTAACGCTATTTGAAAATAGTTATCTAAAATCTCTATTTTTATATCACATAAAACTAATATCCAATATAAACAAGATACAAAGGCATTAAAAAATAAAAATACTTGTAAAAATTCAAATATCGATTTTATTATTTTAAAAAAATTATTTATATTATCCTTATTACTCATTACTATAATATAATATTATCAATTAACCTTACACCTTCTATTTTTACTGCAATAGCAATTACAGTACCTCCTTTAACTATATCAGTTTTTTCAAAACTTGTATAGTCATAAAATTCTAAATATTCCAATTCTATACCCTGATCTTTGTCTATATAACTTAATGCGTGCTCAAATAAAATGCTTGTATCTGTTATATTTTTCTCTTCGTATAAATTCTTCAAATCAAACAATATTTTACTTAAAACTAAAGCTTTTTTTCTGCCTTCCTTTGACAAATAAGAGTTCCTAGAACTTAATGCTAATCCATCCGGTTCCCTTACTATATCTACAGGTACTATTTTTACCTCTAAATGAAAATCTTCTACCATCTTCTCTATTATTTTTAATTGTTGAAGATCCTTTCTTCCAAAACAAGCATAATCACATTTCGTTAAATTAAATAATTTTAATACTATTGTTGCAACACCATCAAAATGACCTATACGTGTTTTACCACATAACTTATCTACATAAAAATATGGTGGACAAACGTATGTTATATTATTACTGCTTACTGCTATCTTAAGATCCTCATTATTATACTTTATTCCGTATATATCGTATGGCGATGGGAAAAATAATACATCTACATTATACTTCCTACATATTTCAAGATCGCTATCTATATTTCTAGGGTAAGAAGAATAATCCTCTTGTGGACCAAATTGTGTCGGATTTACAAAAACACTTACTATCTTAAAATCAGATATACTCGCACATTTTGATATCAATGCCTCGTGACCTGCGTGTAAGGCTCCCATTGTTGGCACAAATCCTATCGTTTGATTATTTCTCTTTACTTTTTTTACTATCTCTTTTAATTCATTTAGATCTTCTACTAATATAGTCATTTAACTTCCTGAACTCCTCTTCATTTAAATTAAATATCTCATCCTCTGATGGAAATTTATTACATTCTACATCGTGAATATATTTTTTTATAGCACTAATCATTGTAGTCTTTAAATCGGCATATCTTTTTACAAATTTAGGCGTGAAATTTGGATATTTTCCAAGCATATCATCTATTACTAACACTTGACCTGAACAATATTTACCGGCTCCTATTCCTATTGTTGGCGTATTTATACTCTCTGTTATAAATTTTGCACTCTGCTCCGGCACCATCTCTAATACTATTGCAAAGACTCCTGCCTCTTCTAATTTCTTTGCCTGCTCATACATCTTTATTGTTTTCTCAAAAGATTTTCCTTGGATATTATATCCACCTATTGCATTTATCTGCTGTGGTGTAAATCCTATGTGTCCTACTACCGGTATTGAATTATCTGTTAAATATTTTATACTCTCTATTACTGATTCAGATGCGCCTTCTAGTTTTACCGCTTGAGCACCGCTCCTTATTAATTGCCCTGCATTCCTTAATGCTTCCTCTTTACTTATCTCATAACTAAGATATGGCATATCCGCTACTATTAAACTCTTCTTTGACCCTCTCGCTACTGCTTGCGTAAAAATTTCCATCTCTTTTATACTTACCTGTAACGTGTTCTCATATCCTAAAACTACCATCGCCAAAGAATCACCCACTAATATCATATCTATTCCGGCTTCATCTAAACATTTTGCCGTCGAATAATCATAACACGTTAGCATTGTTATTTTCTTTTCTTCCCTGTAATGCTTTATTATTGTATTTATACTCTTCCTTTTTTCTACACTTCCTACTGACATAGTTTAACCGTCCTTTTCCTAAATATTTAATAGTTTTCTTTTGCTTTTTAAATATTTATTCTGTTCTTATTTACTTAACTTTCTATACCAATAATATATTGCTCTTGATAATCTACTCGGTGAATGCCTTACCAGATTTAAAGTATTATCTTCTGTTAATTTACGTGTTACTACTTTTACTCCTAGCTTTTTTATGTTCTCAAGATCTAAAACAACAGGATGGGAGTCTGCTTTTTTATATTCATCAACCAACTCTGATGGTAAATTATCATTCACTAGCACTGCATCTATTATATTTGGCTCCTTTGCGTGTTCTAATATTGTCTTTATATGATCACTTACTGAAAAATCATCTGTTTCTCCTGGTTGTGTCATTATATTACATATATAGATCTTCTTTGCTTTTGATCTTGATATTGCCTTCGCTATATCTTTTATTAATAAATTTGGTATTACACTTGTATATAAACTCCCAGGTCCTAATATTATTAACTCCGCCTCCTCTATACTTACTATAACATCGTCAAGAGCCTTACAATTTATAGGATCTGTATATATCCTCTTTATCCTCCCTTTTGCCTCAGGAATATTTGATTCTCCTTTTACTATACTCCCATCTTCCATCTGGGCTAATAGTTTCATATCGTCTAATGTTGATGGTAAGACTCTACCTCTTATTGATAATACATTCGATGATTCCTTTACTGCATTTACCATATCGCCTGTTATTGAACATAATGCTGTTAAAAATAAATTACCAAAACTATGCCCTTCTAATCCCTCTCCAGATCTAAATCTATATTGGAATAATTTTGTTACTAATGCTTCATCATCTGCTAATGCTGCTATACAATTCCTTATATCTCCCGGCGGTAATACTCCCATCTCTTCTCTTAATCTTCCTGAACTACCTCCATCATCTCCAACTGTTACCACGGCTGTTATGTTATTTGTTATTTTTTTTATTCCTTTTAGTAAGGTCGATAACCCTGTACCTCCTCCTATCGCTACAATCTTTGGACCCCTATTAAGTCGTCTCCTTCTGTATAAACTCTCTAATATCTCGTGTCGCTTTTTTGAATTATACACATCTAGTATAGAATAATTTGCATTTTGCCATCCCTTAAGAAATAAAAATGATCCGATTATTATACAGATTACTCCTATTAGTTCACTTGAATAATTCTGTAATATCTTCACTAGTATCGTTAGTAAAAAATAAACAGGTCGTAAATTAAATATAATAAGAAGACCTAATCCTACAAAAATTGTCCCAAAAAATATTAATGCAAACCATCTCTTTACCTGCAATCCAGGTAACAACCAACCTATATCTTTCGGTAGCTTTATATATGCCTTTAAATACTTTTTTATCACTATTTTATACCCATCCTGAATCTTTTACCTGATTATAATTAACACTTATTGGTTTTATAATTTCGCTTGCCTTTTTTAATACTTCTAGATCACTGAAATGAATTGTATCACAATCTATATTAATAAAATCTCCGTTCATTATATGAATTTTGCAATGCTGTAAATATGCTTTGACTCTATGAATCATTTTCTCTTTATCCAACTTCATTCTGTTATCTAAAAATAGTCTTTCATCATACACTCCATCTATTATAAGCTCTTTTGCTATTCTTAAATCTGTTTCTTCTTCTATTCTTTCTGTTATCTCTCCTAATGGTGCTATATATATTAACCACTTATCTATTTTTTTTATAGCATCTGCTACAGCCTTTGCAAATCTATAATCGGTCTGTGCCATCTGATACATTGCTCCGTGTAACCTTACGTGTTCTATTTCTATTTTCTCAGACTTTGCAAACGTTTTTAATGCGCCTATTTGATAGATTACTATTGATTCTATTTCTGACTCACTTAATTCCATTCTTCTATATCCGAATCCTTGGATATCATTAAATCCTACATGCGCTCCTATTGAAACATTCTTCTCTTTTGATTTCCTTAATGCTTTCCTTATTGTTAACGGATCCGCACTATGAAATCCACACGAAATGTTTACTGAACTTACATAGTCTATTAATTCATACTCTTTTTCGTTCTGATACACTCCATAACTCTGTCCTAAATCACAATTATAGTCTATCCCTTTACACTTATAATTGTTTATATTGTTTATATGATTTGTATGATTTGCCTTATTACTTTCTTCTTTTTTTTCTTCCATCTCTCTTTATCTCTACCCTTTTTCCTCTTTTTTATGACTTTTTCTTTTTCTTCATTATATCTTTTTATATATTTCTTATTTTATCACAAAGTATTTTTCCTACGAATTTTACTAAAATAATCATTTAAATAGATGTATAATTTTATATTTACTTATTACATAATTACTATTGTATACTTAAATAATTTTTTTGATTTTATTATGCCATTTCGATATCGTCTACAGAAAGTTTTAGTTTTTCGTATAAGAAAAAAAGATGAACAAGTAATTGTAGTACAAAAAGCTCAAGATGAGGTACAAAAAGTGGAAGTACTTATTGAAAGAAACCAACAAGAAATTTCAGAAACCAGAATAAATATGCATAAATCTGATCCTATTATGATGGACTCTTATGATAAGTTCCTTCAACATTTATATCAAAAAGATCAGCTCCTTCAGGAAGAAAAAAATAAAGTCCTTGAAGTCCTTAATGCTGAAAAAGCTAAACTCTTAGAAATGGAAATGGCTGTTAAAGCTCTTGAAAAACATAAGGAAAAAGCTAGAGAAGCATATATTGCAGAAGAAAAAGCTCTCGAATTGAAAAATTTATCCGAAGTTGCTGTCCAAAAGTACTTTAGCAAAACTCAAGCTAAATTAGAAGAAGAACAACAAGATCTCTTACTAGAACTTAAAAAACATCAAAATAATAACGCTAATAAAGGATTCTCTTAATAACTTAACTATGAATATTGATTATAATCAACATAATACTACTAATAATAACCTCAATACATCTGTTGATGTATCCGTTTCTATGAACTTAAATCAAAATGATAATAATAACTCTCTTGATTCTTCTTCCGATAATCATAATCTCTCTTTTCAAAAGATCTTTTCTTCTCTTAACCTTAAAAAGAAAAAAACTCTTCTCGAATTGAAAAATCATCAGATTATGATGCTTGATAATCTTGTCTTTCAATCTTTTCCTGATCTTCAGACTGATTATAATTTCGACTGCCTCTATATTAAAGAAGATGATGCTAAATTCTTTCTTCATCTTACTCAAAATGTTCTTCCAAGTCTTGATCTTAACTCCTTTTCCGAATCAAATGAGCTTAATAACTTAAACCTTTCTAACAACATCTTGCTTAATAATCAAAATATTCAACAACAATCTTTAAATAATTCCTCTTCTTCCTCAAGCTCCTTTCAAGTTTCTAATACTTTAATGACCCTTTTAGCTAAATCATTAAATAATAATAAACCTATTCGATTAGATTTCGATAATAATGTAAGTATTATTTTACGTATTGATAACAAAGGTAAAATAAGTGCAGAATTCCTTCCGGGAGATAAAGTCGTTGAAGATTACTTAAAACAAAATATCTCTTCTCTAAGACGATCCTTTGAAAATCAAAATATTCCATATAACCAAATTGTATATCGTAAACATAAAAAGAAAAAAAATAATAAGGGGGATTTATAAAAATATTATGAATGATTCATTTATTAATGCGCTTAATAGTCAAAGATCTACTACTGCTTGGATTAATGCTATCGCTCAAAATATGATTAACTGTTATACTCCGGGGTACAGAGAAAATAAAACTTCTTTCCGTACTTTTTTAAATAGTGCTATTGCAGGTCCCATTGATAGAAGCTCTTCTCAAGGTAAAGCTATTCCCGGTACCTCTACAGAAAATGTTTATCTTGAAGGTACTGGCTTTTTCCTTTTAAGACGTGAAGATGGTAAAAAACTCTATACAAGACTTGGAGAATTCAAATTTGATAAAGAAGGTGTTTATAAAAGTTCTCAAGGTTACGAAGTTCAAGGGTACATCCTCAATGATAAAGGTGAAATTATGCAAGGCACTAAACCTGTTAATGCCGATATTTACAATGAAACTACTTTAAATGGTGGGACTGTTAATTTGCCAACTACTCCTATTAAACTTTGGATTGATCCTAATAATGGTAAATACCTCGGTAAATATGACGAGTTTGAAATAAAAGGTGAAGGTATTTTATACGGTAAAGCTGATAACGGTAAAACAAGCACCCCTTTATATAAACTTGCTGTTATGAATTTCCATAATGTTGGTGGCTTAAGAGAAATAAGAGATGGTGTTTTTATTGAAACAGAAGAATCCGGAGCTCCTGTTATTGGTAAAGGCGAAGTTCGCTCAGGCTTAATAGAACAATCTAACTCGGGCTTAGGCGCTAATATTTCGCTTTTCCAAATGGCTAAAATGCAAAACGAGGTTAATAATAAATTAATAAGCACTAATAAACAACTCCTTGAAGAAGCTTTAAAACTTCTTGGTTAATTCTTTTTTCGTTTTGTTTTAATCCCTTTCATTAATCTTAAAAACAAATCTGGTTTTTATTCTCTTTTGCCTTAACATTCTTTTATTCTTTTTAAGGCTTTTCTTAAACATAAATATTTAAAACTTTTATATTTATACAACCTAATTAACTCTATAAACCTTGTTGTAATATAATATTGATCCTATTGTTATTAATATAATATTTGGTATCCAAGCTGCTAACAATGGGTATAATGTTCCGCTCTCTCCTAAGGAAAATGAAAAGGCTCTTATTAAATAAAAGAAAAAAAGTATAAGTATACTGAATAAAAATCCTCTATTATATCTTACTCTTGGCGGAGTTATTGATAAGGGGATCCCTATTAATACAAAAGCTATTGTTGTTAGCGGTAATGCTACCTTATCGTGTAATTTAACTTTATACTCATTTATTTTATTACTGATCTCTTGACTATGTGTTTTTAAATATTTTGTTAATCCTATAAAATTATACTCTTCCGGCTTTAATTCAAACAAACTCTCTTTTATTGAAAATCCAAAATCCGCATTTGTTGTTCCTAGCCAAGATGTATTTAATATTTGTCCATTCTTTGATATTGTATACACATACGCATTATTAAAATTCCATCCGCTAATACCAACAGACCCTGTTTCTGACTGAATTATCTGTATTGTATCTTTATTTGTCAAATCAAGCACTGTTATGTTTTTTAATTCTTCTTTTTCGCAAGCTCCTACATAGAATAATCTTTTTAATTGTTTTTTATCATTTACCTCTTTAAAAGTAAAGTTCTTTTTTCCATCAGGTACGTTCTTTTGGCCTAATGCCCATATCGCTAACGTCTTTGATTGGACTGTTGTTATTGGTACTATTGTTTCATTTATAAAAAATGCTACAAATGACATAAATAAAGCAAAACAAAATATTGGCTTTGAGATCCTATTTATTCCTATTCCACAAGATCTCATTACTGTTATTTCTGATGACAAACATAATTTATTAACTGTCATTACTACTGATAATAATACACTCATTGGTATTGATAATACCAGGATTCCCGGAATATTTAATAGTATCATCATTAATGCTACTTTAAACGGGATACCATAATTTGTTATTTGCTTTACTAAAGTTGTAAAGGTATCTGATGCAAATATTATAGAAGTAAATACCACAACGCCTAAAATAAAGACTTCTATTACTTGCTTTAATATATATTTATCTAAAATTTTTAATGTTTTTAAACAACTCATCATATATTATAATAAAATAAAAAAAGATTATTTTCCAATACAATGAATAAAATAAAATAAAAAGAAGAAATCTCTTGCAATTTTAATTAAAAATAAACTATACTAAAACATTATAAAAAGTAATAAAACAGATAAAAAATTTTTAAAAGGGAGATTTCAAATGATGAAAGAAGATTTTAATTTAGGTGAAGTAATAACAGCAATGGCAACACCTTTTGATAAAAATTTTAATATAGATTTTAAAAAAGTAGAACTATTATCTCAACACTTGGAAAATAATTGCTCTGATGGAATCCTTGTTGCCGGTACAAGTGGTGAATCTCCTACATTAACTCACGATGAAGAGTTTGATCTTTTAAATTGTGTTAAATCTTCTATACGTAAAAATACTAAAATAATTATGGGTGCAGGATCTAATTGTACAAAAACAGCTATCGAATCTTCTCAAAAGGCTCAGTCGCTAGGCGCTGATGCTATTTTATCTGTTGTTCCTTATTATAATAAACCTTCTCAAGATGGTATTTATGCTCACTTTTCTCAGATAGCTAAAAATATTGATATTCCTATTATTCTTTATAATATTCCAGGTCGTACCGGTATTAATATGAGTGTTGATACTGTTTCTAAACTCGCTTATGACTTTAAAAATATTAAAGCTCTAAAACAGAGTTTCCCTGACATGGATCTTATTTCAGAATTAAATTTAAAAACTCCGGATGATTTTCTTATTTATTCTGGTGATGATAGCCTTACTTTACCTATGTTATCTCTAGGCGCTTATGGCGTTATCAGTGTTGCTTCTCATATTGTTGGTCAGCAGATTAAAACTATGATTTCTAATTTTAAATCAGGCAATTTTAAACAAGCTTTAGATTCTCATTTAAATTTATATCCGCTTATGAAAAATCTATTTATGGCTCCTAATCCTATTCCTGTTAAGCAAGCTCTATCTTTTATGAATATTATTGAATCTTATACTCGACTCCCTTTAACTCCTTTACAAGATTCTCAAAAAGATCAGCTTTTTTCTGTTCTTAAAAATTACATCTAAACTTTTTTTATATTATTATAAGGGCGTTTTGAATAATTATATTCAAAACGCCCTTCTCCTTTTATTATTCTTATTTTTTAATCATCTTTTAATATTTCGCTTAAATCTTCTTCTGCTGTTGTTATTGCTTTTATCTGATATTTTTCTTCTAATATCTTTAATACATTCGGTGATATAAATGCCGGTAAACTTGGTCCTATTTTTATATTCTTTATTCCAAGGTATAACAACGTTAACAATATACTTACTGCTTTTTGTTCATACCACGATAGTATAAAATATAAAGGTAACTGATTTACTGATGTTAACCCAAATGCTTTTGTTAACTCTACTGCTATCTTTATTGCACTATATGCATCATTACATTGACCTATATCTATCAATCTTTCAATACCGTCTATCTTTCCAAGATCTATATCATTAAATCTATATTTTCCACAAGCTAATGTTAAAATAATAGAATCTTTTGGCGCCTTTTTTACAAACTCAGTATAATAATTTCTTCCGACTTTTGCTCCATCACATCCGCCTACTAAAAATATTCTGTTTATTTTTTTTGACTTTATTGCATCTATAATCTTATCTGCTATTGATAATACCGTATTATGTCCAAATCCAACCGTTAATACATCCCCTCCATTTATTCCGGTCATTTTCTTTTCGTCTTTATAGCCTCCTAATTCTATCGCTTTCTCTATTATTGGCTCAAAATTTTTGTCCTCTCCTATATGAATCATTGATGGATACTCTACTACTGATGTTGTATAAACCCTATCAGCATAACTTTCTTTTACAGGCATTATACAGTTTGTCGTAAATAATATAGGTGCCGGAATATTTTCAAATTCCTTCTGCTGATTCTGCCACGCAGTTCCATAATTCCCCTTTAAATGCTTATATTTCTTTAATTCCGGATATCCTTGACAAGGTAACATCTCTCCGTGTGTATATATATTTACTCCTCTTCCTTCTGTTTGCTTTAATAATAACTCTAAATCTCTTAAATCGTGCCCCGTTACTACTATAAACGGTCCCGCCTCTATATTTGTACTTACCTTTGTCGGTTTTGGATTCCCATATCTCTCTGTATTTGCTTTATCTAAAAGCTCCATACATTTTAAATTTATTTCTCCTGTTTTTAATACTATTTTTAATAATTCTTCTTCAGGTAATTCTTCTTTTAATGATTTTAATCCTCTATAAAAAAATTCGTCAACCTCTCCGTCTTTATATCCTAATACCCTTGCGTGATGAGCATAGGCTGCTATCCCTTTTATTCCAAATAATATTATTGATTTTAAACTCTTTATATCCTCATTATCATTTTTCCATAGTTCCTCTTCTATATTAAATTTATCTTCTCTTTCTTCTCCCTCTTCATAAACTTTTATTTTATCTATTAGTTTCTTTATACTCTCATCTTTAAAATTAACATTTGTTATTGTTGTAAATAAAGAGTCTATTATAAGTTCTGTTATTTCTTCTCTTTTACTATCTATATTATTTATAGATAAATTTACAGCAGAATTTATTAACTCATCTTGTATATTTGCAGTACTAGCTTTTTTACCACATACTCCTTGGATCTCACAACCTTTTCCTTTTGCTGTTTGTTCACATTGATAGCAAAACATTCTATCTTTGTTCATATAGTTCTCTCCTTCTTTTATTTAAAATATTATTTTATCAGTTTCTTTATCTTTTGTAAGTTGCTTACTTTTCCTATTTTTTATACTTATTTTATTAATGTCCTTATAACAAAAATCCATTTATCTTTTATAATATAAAAAGTAATAAAATAAGGGTAATATATTAAAACTATATTATCCTTATAATAATAAAACATCTGTAATTTTTTTTAGTATAATTTCTTAAGTTCTTTATACTCTCTTTTAATATTATTAACCCTTTGTTTTCTTTGTTGCTGTTTCTTCTTTAAAGCTTCTAACTTAGCTTTTTCCTCTTTAGCTTGTTTAGCTTTTTGTTCCTCATACTTTTTATAAGCTTCTTGTTTTTTCTTAGCTAGATCTTCTGATGGTTGGGTTAACTTCTTTTGCAAATTTTCTACTTTTTTATCTTGCTGCTTTATATAATTATCTCTTTTTTGCTGATATTTATTATATTTATTAAAAATAGAACTATTATTACTATCGGCAGCTGCAAAAACTAAAGTACCTGATGATATCATAAACAATGATAACATAATTAATGATAATATTTTTTTCATAATATATTATACCCTCCATACTTCTATTCTTAATTCATTTTTATTTATTATCTATTATATATCAATTTTAAAAAAAAAAGAAGTCTTTTAATTTTTATACATAAAAATTATTACTTTTATATATACAATAATCACCTTTGTAACTGTTTTATTTTTGAAGTATAATAATATATATAAAAAAAATAAAGGATAAAAATAATTGTGGCAACAAATAGAAAATCTAATTTAACATTATGGATCTTTATATCTTTAATACTAGGAATAATTTTCGGCTGGTTATTTCCATCTATTGCTATAAAGTTCCAACCTCTATCAACAATGTTCCTTAGAATGGTTAAAATGATTATAGCTCCATTACTTTTTGCAACTTTGGTTGTCGGTATTGCCGGACACGGTGATATTAAAAGTATAGGTAAAATTGGATTAAAAACCATTATATATTTTGAAATTGTAACTACTATTGCTCTGATTATAGGTCTGTTATCTGCTCATATATTCCAACCTGGGATGGGCTTTAATCTTACCGCTAGCTCTTCTCAATTAGAAACTGTTGATGCTATGTCTAGATTAAACACTCACTCTTCTTTAACTGATATGATTGTTCATATTGTTCCTACAAGTGTTATTCAATCTATGGCAGAAGGTAACTTGTTACAGATAGTTGTTTTTGCTATCTTTTTTGCTTTTTCTGTTTGTGCTGTTGGAAAAAAAGCTAAACCTGTTTTAGAATTCTTAACTTCTACTTCTGAAATAATGTTTAAATTTACAGAACTTGTTATGTATTTTGCTCCTATTGGTATATTTTCTGCTATAGCTGCTACTGTTGGAGAAAATGGTATTGGTATTTTATTCGGTTATTGTAAAGTAATATTTTCTGTTTATGCTTCTTTAATATTATTTGTACTTTTTGTACTTGTAACTGTATGCAAAATAATAAACATACCTTTTAAAGGGCTTTTAAAGGCTATAGGTGAACCGGCTTTAATAGCTTTCTCTACAGCCAGTTCAGAAGCTGCTTTCCCAAAAGCTATGGAGGTTATGGAAAAATTTGGTGTTCCTAAAAATATTGTTAGTTTTGTTATTCCTACAGGGTACACTTTTAATTTAGATGGTTCAACATTATATTTATCCTTAGGTGTTATTTTTGCAACTCAAATTGCTGGGATAAATCTTAATATAGAACAACAAATTATGATTATGTTGGCTTTAATGCTTACCAGTAAAGGGGTTGCTGCTGTTCCTCGTGTGTCTATCGTTGTTATGGCAGGAACTTTATCTAGTTTTGGTTATCCTCTTATTGGGGTTGCTATATTACTTGGTATTGATCAGATCCTTGATATGGGCAGAACTACTGTTAATTTAATTGGTAATTGTGTTGCTTCTGTTGTTATTGCCAGATGGGAAAATGAATTTAATTATACTAAAATGATAAAATTCCTTAATGATAAACAGATTAAAGTTTCGGAATCTTTTCTAAAGAAAATTTCTCATTCTCATAATGTTGATCAACTTTCTATTTATAATAATATTAATAATGTTAATAATAATAATGAAACTGTTTCTAATAAATCTTCTTTTTAACTGATTGTATATTTCTTTTTTTATTTATTAACTAAAAAATATATATTATGAAAAGTATCTTATTTTTTGATATAAACAAAGATTCTGATAAGATTTTATTAGATTTTAAGTTAAGCTATTATAATTTTTATTTTTTTGAAAGCACTATAGAAAATACAGATATAGATTCTATAGATCCGGATTCTGTTGAGATCATATCAATATTTACAACTTCAAGAGTAAAAAAGGAATTTTTAGAAAGATTTATAAACTTAAAAGCAATAATGGCTCGTTCTGTTGGTTTTAGCCATATAGACTTAGATTATTGCAAGAGAAAAGATATAAAAGTATTTAATACTCCGCATTATGGTGACAATACTGTTGCAGAATTTACCTTTGCTTCTTTACTTTTTCTTATAAGGAAATTAAATAATGTTTCTGATTATATGAATAGCTGTGATAATATAAACCAAAGTAATTCTTTTAAAGGTATAGAGCTACATAACAAAACTATCGGGATTGTTGGTATTGGAGCTATTGGCGAAAAGGTTGCACAAATATCAAATGGTTTTTCTATGAATATATTAGGTTATGATATAAAACCTAAAAAGCAATTAGAACATACTTTAAAGATAAAATATACCGATTTTAAAACTTTATGTCAAAATTCTGATATTATAAGTGTCAATAGTCCGTTAACAAAAGATAATCATCATTTATTTAATAAAGATGTTTTTAAAATAATGAAAGACGGAGTAATCTTTATAAACACTTCTAGAGGCGAACTTGTCAATACATTAGATTTATACAATTCTATATTAGAAGGGAAAATAGCCTATTGCGGCTTAGATGTACTTGAATGCGAAGAGATAATCTGCAATAAGGGTCAAAAAAAAGACATAGAGTGTTTTGATTATGATTGTTTAAAGAATACTTTTATAAATAATAGACTTATAAATTTAAAGAATGTACTTGTAACTCCTCATATAGCTTATGATACAAAAGAAGCTGTTATAAGAATTAACAATATAACTATTGAAAATATAAATAACTACCTAAAGCAGGATTACAAGAATGAAGTTAAGAGTTAATAAACTTTAAGTTTTACTTTAAATTTAATTACTTATAGAATCTATTTATATAATTTATTAAAGTTTTAGTTAAACAAGATAAAATAAAACTTTAAACAAAGCTTTAAGTACAAGTTTATATAAAACTTAAGTATAACTTTAAGATTTACTTTGATTTATACAAAAATTTTAATAACAATTTTAATAATAAATACAAACTTAAAGTTTATATTTAAATATAATTATATCAGTTAATTTCTAATTTAAATTTTAATTATCATTTAAAGTCTTAGTTTATATTATACATAAATTAAAATAAAGCTTTAAGTTTAACTTTAACTCTTACACTATGATAATTTCTAAAATAAACAAAACCCTAACTTTTTATAAAGTTAAGGCTTATATTTATAATCTTAAAAAACATTTATTTAAATTTATACTTTATATAATTATAAAGCATCAGCTCCTGATACAACCTCGTTTATCTCCTGCGTTATAGCACTCTGTCTGGCTTTATTATAATCTATACTTAATGTTCTTATCATCTCCTGTGCATTGTTACAAGCAGCACTCATTGCCGTCATCCTAGAAGCTAACTCACTTGCATTCGCCTCTAAAAATGAATGGTATATTGTATTTGATATAAACATAGGTATAACTTTTTGTAATACTATATGCTCATTAGGTTCAAAACTCATTAACGCATCTATATGATTAGAATTCTCTTCCTTCTCTTCTTCTGCATTAAACTCTAATGGTAATATCTTCCAATCCTGCACTTTATATGACATCATATTCTTAAAACTTGTTGTTATTATCTCTATAGAATCTATCTCACCATTTACAAAGGATGATGCCATATCCTCTGCTACCACTATTGCTGAACCTGATGTCGGATCTGAAAAATTTACATACCTCTTATCTATTTCAAATCCATAATTCTTTGCTTGCCTCCTTAATCCTGATACCCCCTTTTGCCCTACTATAAATAATCTGGCTTTTATATTTTGACTTTTATATTCTTCTATCTTCTTTAACGTAAATCTTATTATATTTGCATTATAAGCTCCAGCAAGTCCCTTCGATGATGTTACAACTAATATTCCTACTGTCTTTACTTCCCTCTTCTTTAATAATGCCGGATAATTATCTATTGCTCTTTTTGTATTTAAATTAAAAGATGAATATTCTCCTCCTACTGATCTTAATAATCTGGAAAAAACATACGCTAATTCCTTTGCAAATGGCCTCGCTGCTTTTACTTTATTCTCTGCTTTCTTTACCTTTGCCGCTGCTACCATTTTCATGGCTCTTGTGATCTTTTGCGTATTATTTATACTTGTTATTCTATCTTTTATATCACGTAAATTTGGCATTCTTTTCCCTTTTTATTTAAAATCCACTTTTAAACTTCTTTAAACTTTCACCAAGAAGTTTCTTATCCTCTTCTGATAATTTTTCTCCATTATTAATACGCTCAACAAGTTCTGATAGATTAGCTTCAAAATATACAAACCATTCCTTTTTAAACTTTTGGATATATTTATTATCCACATCATCTAAAAATCCCTCATTAGCTGCAAATAAAATTGATACCTGTTTTGCTACACTTAATGGAGAATATTGTGGTTGTTTTAATACCTCTGTTAATTTTTCACCTCTTAATAATTGATCCTGTGTCGCTTTATCTAAATCACTTGCAAATTGTGCAAAGGCTTCTAATTCTCTATACTGCGCTAAATCTAATCTCAATTTCCCTGCAACTTGTTTTATTGCTTTTGTTTGTGCTGCTCCTCCTACACGTGATACTGAGATCCCTGCATTAATTGCAGGCCTTATTCCTGAATTAAATAATCCTGTTTCTAAGAATATTTGTCCATCTGTTATTGATATTACGTTCGTTGGTATATATGCCGATACATCTCCTGCTTGTGTTTCTATTATCGGTAAGGCTGTTATACTTCCTCCTCCAAGCTCATCATTTAATTTACACGCTCTTTCTAATAATCTTGAATGAAGATAAAATACATCACCAGGATATGCTTCTCTTCCAGGTGGTCTTCTTAATAATAAACTCATTGTTCTATATGCTTGTGCGTGTTTTGTTAAATCATCATATATTATTAATACGTGTTTACCTTCTTCCATAAATTCTTCACCAATAGCTACTCCTGCAAATGGCGCTATGTATTGCATTGGAGCTGAATCACTCGCACTTGCCGCTACTATTATTGTATAATCCATTGCTCCTGCTTCTTCTAATGTCTTTGCCAATTGGGCTATTGTTGATGTCTTTTGTCCTATTGCTACATAGATACATATTACATCCTCTGTCTTTTGATTTAATATTGTATCTATTGCTATTGCTGTCTTTCCTGTTTGCCTATCTCCAATTATTAATTCTCTTTGCCCTCTTCCTATTGGAGTCAATGCATCTATTGCTGTTAATCCTGTCTGTAATGGTTCGTGTACTGATTTCCTTGTTATTATTCCAGGGGCTACTCTCTCTATAGGTCGGGTCTTTTTATAATTTATTTCTCCTTTGCCGTCTATAGGTTTACCTGTCGGATCTATTATCCTTCCTATTAATCCTTCACCTACAGGAACTGATGCTATCCTTCCTGTTGTCTTTACTGTCATTCCTTCTTTTATATGCTGATAATTACCTAGTATTACTACTCCGACATTATCTTCTTCCAAGTTCTGAACTATTCCTAATGTTTTTTCTTTATCTTCAAACTCTACAAGCTCTGATTGCATAGCACTCCTTAACCCATAGACTCTCGATATTCCATCTCCTACTTCTATTACACTCCCTATGTTGTTTACTTCTAGTTGGTTTTGATAATTCTCTATCTTTGTTCGGATAACATTTGTTATTTCTTCTGGTTTTATTCCTGCCATTTTTGTTTTTCCTTATTTTATTTTATTTTTTATTTCTTCTATTTTTCTTCTTACGCTTCCATCGATTATTTTATCTCCAAGTTTTATTATTAGTCCTCCGATTATTCCCTCGTCTATATTATAATCGATCTTTACACCCTTCTTAAATTTTTTATCTAACTCTTTCTTTAACCTGTCTTTTGTTTCTTCTTTTATTTCTACTGCTGATATAACATCTGCTTTTATTATATCTTTATATTCGTCTATAAGCTCTTTATATACATACACTATTGAACTTATTATATTTATACGGTTTTTATCTACTATTACATATAATAAATTTAATGTATCTTCTTTTATTTTTTCTTTAAATAATTCTTCTAAAATCTCTTTTTTCTTTATCAATGAAATTGTCGGATTCTCTAATAATTCTTTTAACTCTATTGATAAATCTATTATTTCTTCTACAAATTTTAAATTATCATAAACAATTTCTATAATGCCTTTACTTTTTGCTATTTCAAAAATAGCTTGTGCATATTTCTTTGCATTTATTATATCTTTTTTTACTATTGTCTTTTCGTTCATGCTATCTTTAATCCATCTATATTCTCTATAAATTCATCAATTATTATTTGATGTATCTCAGGATTCCTTTTCAAGATTTCTTTTATATTCTCAGTCGCTTTCTCTACTGATTCCTCTGATATATCTTCTGACAGTTCTAATATTACTCTCTTTTTCTGATTATCTATAACTTTATTTGCATTATTCTCCAGATTCTCTATAGAACTCTTTATTTCTCTTGATACAGTATCTTTATATAAATCTACTGATTCTTCTGCTTTTGTTTTTATTTCCTTTATTTCTTTATCTATATTTTTTACTTTATCTTTTGTTTCTTCTAAATTTTTATACGAAACTCTTTTTAACTCTTCTGATTTTTCCACTTCCTCTTTTATCTTTATCTTTTTTGTTTCTAGTTTCGTTCCTACTTTTAATTTCTTAAAGATAAAGCAGAATATCAAAATCATTATTATAAAGTTTATCAAATTTGATTCTAGTATATTAAGATAAGTAAAATCAAACATTTTTGATTACCTCATCATTCTTTTTGTAGTCTATTCCTTCTTCTTTATTTCTTTCAATTTTTAAAATCTTTGATACTATTCTATCAGAAAGTTCATCAACATCCTTTGATATCTCTTGGTGTAGAGTATTTTTTTCTTCCTCTAACTGTTCTTTAGATATGTTAACTCTATTAGCTATATCCTGCTTTGCCTTTTTTATATCCTGATTCTTCTGATCTTTTAGTCTATCTGTTTCTGTTAATATCAGATCTTTGGCTTCTTTATTTGCTTCTCTTATCTTTGAATCTTTTTGTTCTATTAAATTTTCTATCTCATTTTCATTCTTTTTTACTTCTTCTTTATTTTCAGCAAAATATTTCTCTCGCTTTTCTATTATATCCTTTATCGGGATATATAGTATCTTATTCATTATAAGAGTAAAAATTATAAAGCTAATAGTTGATACAATAAATGTTGCATTAAATTCCATATAAAAATCCTAAAAATTTTAAGTATATTTTTTATTACTATTTTATCCTATCATTCCGCATAATTTCATTGCTATAAATAATCCATATATAGCACAAGCTTCTGATAATGCTGCGCCTAAAAGGAAAAATCCTACTGCTTTTCCTGCTATTTCAGGTTGTCTTGCTATTGCTTCCAGTAATCCTTTTGTTGCTACGCCTATACCTAGTCCTGCTCCTATTGCTCCAAAACCTATTGCTATTCCTGCTCCTAATTTGCTTAATTCTGTTATTTGGCTTGCTACTTCTGCTGTCATTTTCTTTTTTCTCCTTCTTTTTTTATTTACTAATTATTTTTATTTATTTATTTTTATTCTTTTTAATGTTCTTCTTTTGCTACTGCTAAGGATACGTATGCTGTTGATAACATCATAAATACTAATGCTTGTACGAATCCTACAAATACTTCAAAAAACATTATCGGTAATGGTAATATATATGCAAATATTCCTATAAATGCTACAACTAGCAATTCCCCTGCCAATATATTTGCAAAAAGCCTTAATGCTAATGTAAATGGTCTTATTACCATTTCTAACAGTTCTATTATTGCTACTACTATATCTATTGGATTTAAACTATGTAAAAAATATCTTAGTCCTTTTTCTTTTATTCCGTAAAATACATAATAAATTAATACTATTACTGCCATTGAAGCTGTCATATTTATATCATTTGTTGGACTTGCAAGTTCTCCTGTCTTTAATTGATATAATCTCCAAGGTAATTGTCCTATTAAATTTCCTGTTACTATGAACAAAAATAATGTTGATAATAACGGTATATGTCTTTCACTATTTTTTCCTATCATTGAAGAGGTTATATCATTAAAAAAGTTCATTATTCCTTCTGATATTATTTGAATTTTATTTGGGATTATTTCCAGTTTCCTTGTTGCTATAAGTGCAAACACTATTAATATACCCATAGTTATCCACATTGTTAAAAGCGTATCCATATTGACAGAATATCCACCTATTACTGCTTGCCAATGTCCTTCTGCGCTCATGTTTCTATTTCCTTCCGTAACATATTATTTTTATATTACCACTTTTATTTTTTTTCAACAATTACTTTTTTTTATTTTTTTAAATTTAGCCCATTAGTATGATTTTTTTTATTCTCTTTTATAAAAAATCTAATACCTTTAAAGATATTAGATCCATTTATTTTTTCCCTTATTTTTAATAACAAGAAGTTCGTCCAAATATTATTAAATCATCCGGACATTTTCTATATATTATATTTTGATGAAGAATTACCCAAGCCGCACAAGAATATCCGTTATTTAAACAATTCCTTAACAAATAACTATCTGAACCATCTACATCTAAATAACCCGGAACTATATAATCATTCATTATTGCAAACTCAAACAAATCATAACCTGCTCTATTTGGACCATTTACTCCATTTATATCTATATATATATATCCATACGATTTTGTTCTTGAATGTTGAGCTCCATCATTTCTTGTATAAAATAAAACAGATGATCCATCTGCTAATACTAAATCATATCTATTTACTAAATTCATTTCTATTGATCCGTCTATTTTATAGTATTGATTATTCATTAAACACAAACTACTATTCTCAACCTCACAATCATGCATTATTTTTAAAAAAGGTTTAAATTTCTCTACAAAAAGAGCTTTATTTGCTTTTTTAGAATTAAATGGATGATCATGCCAATCTTCAGGTGGTCCATATACTGATCTTACCATCTTATAGGCATTTGATATTGTTGAATAAAATTTTACCAACTTTACTACAGTTGTTTTTTCATAAACGTCAAAAAACATTACAGGTATTACCATTGCTGCTATTATTCCTACTATCGCCAAGCAGACTATAACTTCTGCAAGAGAAAAACCTTCCGTTTTTTTTAAAACCATCACTTATATACCTCGTATATATATTATGCCACATTAGATTATTTATATATACAAGTATATTCTATTTTTTTATATTTCTTAACTTATATTTTATTTTATACTTCTTTTATTCTATTTATTTATTATCTTTTCTTATTTATAATAGTATCTGTTATTTGTTTTTTATAAAGGTTTTATATGGATAAAAATATTATTCAAGAATATATACAAGAACTGGAATTTCTATTTAATACAGAAGATCCAAAAAAAATTTTTAGTATAATAAAACAATATAAAAAATCTAAATATAATAAAAATGAGCCTATAATATATCAAAAATAAATTAAGATATAATAGTAGCCCCCTCTAAAGTTGGTTTCATATTTAAAATATCAGTTCTAACATTAAGATCTTGCCAAGTCTTTTGTACGACCTCTTTTATCGGCTCTGTATTGTTACCCTTTGATATTATTAATACAGAAGGACCTGCACCACTTAAGACACAGCCAAGAACATTCTCAAAACTCTTTAGATTTTCTATTATATTATCTAAACCTGGTACAAGTTTTTTTCTATATTGCTGATGTAATCTATCCTGTAATGCAAATTTCATTAATTTATCATCCTCTGTATGCACTGCGTGGATAAGCATTCCCATCCTCTTTAAATTAAATACCGCATCTTTCATCTTCACTTCTTGTGGCAATATTGATCTTGATATATCTGTTGCCAACTCATAATCCGGTATACATACCATTATATTCCACGATTCCGGCCAAGATAACTTCCTATATATTATACTTCCATCATCTTCTTGAGAAGATATTATAAATCCTCCTAATATTGCCGGAGCTACATTATCTGGATGTCCTTCTACTTCTGTTGCTATTGATAATAATGCTGCCTCATCTGCTGGCCTTCCTAAAAGCTCATTCGCTGCTATAAGTCCGCCTATTATTACTGATGCTGAACTACCTAATCCTTTTGCTACTGGAATATTCGTATTTATTGTTATTTTTAACTCACTTGGACTCATTCCTATAGAATTGTATAATAATTCTACCGCTTTATATACTATATTGTTTTCATCGGTTGGTATATATAATAAGTCATCATTATTATCATTTATTATATTTATTTCTATTCCTGAACCTGGCATTACTGTTTCTTCTATTGTTATCTCGTTGTATATTGGTAATGCTAATCCTAAACAATCAAAACCTGGTCCTATATTTGCTGTTGTTGCAGGTACTCTTACTTTTACTTTCATTATCTTTTTCTTTTCTTCTCTTCTTTTTTTATTTTCTTTTTTTATTATACCTTAAATATTATTTTTTTTATTATTACCTTATCTGTATAGGCATTATTAAGCATAAATAATCATCTCCGCTTTCAGGCGTGAACAATGTTGCGGATAAACTACCTCCTAAACTTATTTTTGTTCTTTCACTTGTTATTGTTTTTATTGATTCTAGTATATATTTATAATTAAAGGCTATAGATATATTTTCACTATTATATTCTATATCTATTACATCTTCTGAATTTCCTGTTTCAGGTGTTTCTGCTGTTAACTTTAATTGATTATCTCCAAACTCAAATTTTACTATACTTGTTTTATCATTTACCATTGTTGATACTATTTCTAATGATTCTATAAGCTTTTGATTTTCTACATAAGCTATTTTCTCATAGTTTGTTGGTATTAACTGTTGATATGGTGGATATTCTCCATCTAAAAGACCTGATACCATTGTCATTGTTTCTGTTTTGAACATTATTTTTGATCTTGATAAATGTATTTCTATTTTTTTATCTTCTATTAATGAACCTATTCTTAATATCTCTTGTAACGTTTTTGATGGTATTACAACTTTTATTTCATTAGTTTCTTCTTGATTTTCTGTTTCTATATTTGTTTTTATTTCAGATATGTTTTCTAATTTCTCTATAATTCTTGTTAAACGATTTCCGTCTGTTGCTACCATTTCTAGTGTATTGTCTTTTATTAAAGATAATACTCCACTTATTATATTTCTATTTTCGTATGAGGCTGCTGCAAAGGCTGTATATTTTATTCCTTTTATGAACGGTTCTATATCTATTTTTATACTTTTATAAAATTTTATACCCTCTAATATATTTGGAAAATTATCTGATGATATTCCTATTAGTTCAAATTTTGATTTACCGCAACTTATGTTCATTATCTGGGTATTCGGGTCTAAATCAAAACTTATTGTTTTATTTGGTAGTTTGTTTATTATTTCTAAAAGTTTTTTAGCAGGTAGAGTTATACTTCCTGCTTCTTGAACATTTGCTATTGTTCTTGTATTTATTGCTATATCTAAATCTGTTGCTTCAAGTTTCAACTTATTATCTTCTGTTGCTTCAAATAGTATATTTGATAATACTGGTTGAATTCCTCTTAAGGCACATACTTTTTCTACTATTTTCAAATGATTTAATATATATTCTTTTTCTATTAAAAATTTCATTTTTATATCCTTTTTCTTATAAGTTTTTCTACAAAGTTTTTATTATATTTTATTATATTATATAAATATATAATATAAATAGTCGTAGTAATAATGTCAAATAAACTGTTCAAAACTCTTTAATCCTTTTATTTATCTATTATTCCTTTTCTACATATTATGTTCAAAACATTGTTCAAAAGTGTTTATAGTATGTTTAAAACTTTTTTATTTTGTTTAAATCTTTTCTTTTTCTACATTTCTTTTGATTTTTTTAACAAGTTTTCGTGTAGTTTTCTACATCTTTTGAACTCTTCTACACTTAAAGAAAATTTATACAATTCTTCTATCAATTTTCTTCCGGTTTCTGATCTCCCTATAAATATGTAACAGCCTTTTTTATTTTTTCCTATGTATATTTCTTTTTGGATTATTTTTTCTACATTATTTTTTGATGGTGTTTCTATTTTTTGTTTTAACCATTCTGTTAATCCTTCTATAGGAGCTTTTTCTTTATTCTCTTTCAACCAGTCTGCGTATTCTTTTAGTATCATTTCTTTTTTATTTTTTTCTTTTTATTCAACTTCTTTTATTCTTGTGCTTGCTATTGTATATAGTTCTATTTCTTTATAACCTGCTTTGTTTATTGTTTTTACACATTCACTTAATGTACTGCCTGTTGTTATTATATCATCTATTATTATTATCTTTCTTTCTTCTTTTCCCTTTCCTTTATTTACTTTAAAGGCATTTTTTATTTCTTTTATCCTTTTTTCTCTATTTAATTTATAAAGGGGTTTGGTATATTTTATTTTTTTTATAAAGTTAAAATTATATCTCATTTTACTTATTTTTGATAACTCTATTGTTACAAGTTCCATCTGATTAAATTGTCTGTTGAATTTTCTTATAAAATGTATAGGTACTGGGATTATTTCTTTTGACTGATTATTTGATTCATTGTTATTATTTTCTTCTGCCTTTTTTATTAAATTATTTAAAATTATTGCTAGTATTTTTGCAACTTTTTTATTCCGGTTATATTTAAGCTCTTTTATAAGGAGTTTTATTTCTTTTTCATAAAAAAAACAACTATAAACATTATAGTTATTATATATTTTCCTTCTTATTATTTTATTATTTTTTGACTCAATTATGAGCTTATTCAAGCATTCTTCGCATAATAAGTGGCCTTTTTTACATTCTTTTTTGCATAATATACATCTCTTTTTAAAAAAAGTCTTTAAAAATTGTTTAAAAATCTTTAGCATATTATAATATATATAACATATAAGAGGGGTAAATAAAAGATGAATGTAATATTAATGCTGATATTAATAAGCATACTAGTAATAGTTCACGAACTAGGCCATTTTTTAGCAGCAAGATTTTTCAACATAAAGGTGGATAAGTTTGGTTTTGGTTTACCTATAGGACCGGTTTTATACAAAACTAAATGGGGCGATACCGAAGTTCTTGTTCACGCTTTACTGTTAGGCGGATATGTTTCTTTTCCTGATGATGATGAAAATTCTGATATCCCTTTAGATTCTGATGAAAGATTTAATAATAAACCTATTTATCAAAGAGCTATTGTTATTTCTGCAGGAGTTATTGCTAATGTTTTATGTGCTTTTGTTCTTGTTTTTTTGACGGCTTCTCTTTGGGGTAAATTACCTTCCGGCACTTATGACACTTATGTTTCTAAAGTTTTATCTTTAAAAAATAATAGCTCTGTTTCTTTAAACTTAAAACAAGGTGATAAAATCTTAAAAATCAATGGTAAAAAGGTTCAATTCCCTTATGAAATTAATATGTATTCTCAATTAAGTAAAAAGTTTGATGGGCTTGTTGATAAAAATATTGTTGATAAAAATTTCCTATCTTTAAAAAAACTTAATCCGAATTTAGATCCTGATACGTATATTGATAAAGGTATCAAAATTAAATTACTACCTCTTGTTTTAGAAAATAAAGTCTATTTAAATGACTCCATAAGAAGAGGTATAGGTTCTTATAAAGTTGAAACAGAATATCCTTTAGATGATAATATTAAGATACTAAGGGATAAAATTTTTGATAAAACTGAATATATATCAGATGGAAAAGTAACATTATATGATATAGCAAAAGCTCAGAGTGATACCTTTAAACCTATTTATTTAACAGTTTTAAGAAATAATGAAATAATAGATCTGGATCCTATTTATTCTGATAAGGATGGAGTTTTAGGTATAGAGAAAAAAATTGTAGAAAATTATTACCAGACTAGGAATATAAAAGATATAGCAAAATATTCAAGTAAATATTTATTTGATAATACTGCCTTAATGATATGGGGTCTTGGAAAAATCTTTACAGGCGCTGTTCCTTTAAAGGATTTACACGGAATAGTTGCTATAACAAAAATAGGCTCTGATATTATAGAACATCAAGGTATATTTAAAGGCATTTTACTTACTGCGGTTATAAGTTTAAATTTGGCTATTGTTAATATCCTACCTATACCTGCTTTAGATGGAGGTCATTTGTTATTCCTTCTTATAGAGAAGATTAAAGGATCTCCTATTAATGAGAAAGTACTTGGTATTATTGCTAATACTTTTTTCCTACTTCTTATTTTGTTTATGTTCTTTATTATCTTTAATGATATTTTTGCTTTAGCTACAAATAAGTTTTAGAATTAATAAAATATAAAAAATGGGCCAGATTTAAAAATAAATCTGGCCCATTCTCTTTTTTTAACTTTTTATTACTTTTAGCCTAAAGCTTTTTTTACTTCTAATTTATAAATTTCTACATTAGGTTGTAATACTTCATCTAAAGCTTTATCAGTACTTGTTATATTGTTTTCTAACCTTCTTAAAATATTACCTGTATATAAAGTTTCAAAATGTTTTAGTTCTATAAATTTAGCTATAGAACTTAAAGATAAATCATCAAGCTCAATACAAGAAACAGGATGTTGATTAGAATAAGCAGCCACAACCCCGTTTATAACAGCTTTTGATTCTTTTTTATCATCTTTAATACTAACAAAAGTATAGAAAGAATCCTTATTATTAGGATCTAAGTCAGATTCAGCATTATAATGAAGATACCCTGGGCCAACATTTGTATCAGTTGATATTCTTGATTTTAAAGACTCATTCTTTAACTGTTTTTCCCAAAGAATAGTACCGGCAAACGCATCAGAAAAATACTCAACAAAATGTTTTCTCTTTCCTTCTAAGGCATTCTCTACATTGAACATTGCTAACTTTAATGCATCATTCTTCTCTACATCGGCTGTTAAATATTCTTCTTGTGATTTTAATGATGTTTCTAACATGTTGATAACATCTTTTTTATCAACCCCAAGAAAAGCTAAAGCAAATATAGTAGCATCGTCAAATATTGAAAATCTACCACCTACATCATCATGAACATATCCTGATAGTTTTATATCTCCACTGTTAACTATCTTTCTTAATTTACTTTTTTCTTCTGATTCATCAGTCATAGCAACAAATGCATCTGCTAAATTCCTTTGTGGTAACTTATCTTGTAATAATTTTTTAGTTTCATTATAAGCAACAGTAGTTTCTAAAGTACCACCAGATTTTGATACAACTAAAAATTTTGTCTTTTCTAAATCAAGATTTTTTTTGAATCGTTCAAAACTAACAGTATCAATAGAAGAATAAAAAACAACATTATCATCTTTGCCGATAAGCTTTAATAAAGCTTCTGTTGTATGTCTTGATCCACCAATACCTAGAATTGCTAATTTATTTGAACCGTCTTTTTTAGCTTCATTTGCTAAATTATAGATATTATCTATATTCTTTATCTGATTACTTGGTAAAAAATTAATCCAATTTAAAAATTGACCCTTTTTACCTGCTCTAGATTTTATATCGTTTACAGCCTCTAAAGCTTCTTTAGAAAATTTGCTTTGATTTTTGTTTTTAATAGTAACATTCATTTTCTTTTACCTCTCAATTTCTCTTTTCTTAAACTAGATATAATACTTAATCTAATTGTATTAAATTTATTATAAATTATCAATAAAAAATAAAGATAAAAAATCTTTATAAAAATATATTAAGAACAGACCTTTCCGCTTAATTGACCGCAAGCAGCATCAATATCAGCTCCACGTTCTAATCTTATAGTTACTTTTTTGTTAGAATGCTCAAGAATATATTTGAATTTTTGAATCTGATCTTTTGTTGGTTTTTCAAACTTATCATCTTTACAAGGATTATAAACTATAAGATTTATATTACATTTTATATCTTTTAATAAATGACATAAATTTTTAGCATCCTGTATTGAAGAATTTATATCTTTTATTAATGTATACTCAATAGTTACTCTTCTAGAAACAGAATCTGTATAATCTTTTAATGTTTTAAGAAGTGAATCAATATCATATTTATTTTCTATAGGCATAATACTAGCTCTAGATAAATGAGAAGTACCGTGAAGAGAAACAGCTAAAGTTGGTTGGAAATCTATTTCAGCTAATTTCTTTATTTTAGGAATAATGCCACAAGTAGATAAAGTAATCCTACGTTTACTTATTTGAAGTTCATCGTTAATAAAATCAATAGCTTTAAGAACATTATCATAATTAAGTAAAGGTTCACCCTGACCCATAAACACAACATTTGTTACTTTTAAATTCAAATCTCGTTGTATAGTTAAAATCTGATCTATAATCTCATAAACAGAAAGATTCCTTATAAAACCTCTTTTAGCAGTAGCACAAAACTTACACCCCATAGAACAACCAACTTGTGAACTTATACAAGCCGTCAAGTTTGCTCTATTATCAAAACGCATTAAAACAGTTTCAACACAATTTCCATCTTCAAATTCTAATAGATATTTTACTGTTCCATCTTTACTTAATTGTCTTTGTTTTATTTTTGTAGTTGTTATTATTGCTTTAGTTTTCAAAAGTTCTCTAAATTTTAATGATAAATCAGTCATATCATCTATAGTTGAAGCATTTTTAAAATATAACCAATTTTTAATTTGATTAGCTCTAAATTTAGATTCACCTAAGGATAATATAAAATCTTGAAGTTCTTTATAAGTTAGTTCTGATAATATTTTCATAACATAAAAGATTTTAGCTTAAAATTAATAATAAAAAAAGTTTTTTTTTATCATTATCTAACAATAAATATTTAAAAAAGTATAAGCTATAGAAAAACAAAAAGTAAAGAAATGTTAAGAAATAAAGAATAATTGTATAATAATATAACATAAGTGGGTATATTATATATACGAGGTGTATAAAATGATTATTAAAAAAATGGAAGGTTTTTCTATTGCGGAAGTTATAGTCTGCTTGGCAATAGTAGGAATTATAGCAGCCATGACGATACCTGTAATGGCTTTTGACGTTTATGAACGAATTACAGTATCACGTTTAATAAAATTCCAGTCTACAATGACAAATGCATATAAAATGTTAAGGTCGATATATGGCCCCCCGGAAGATTGGCCTGAATATCAAAATCAAACAGCCTCAACAAGAGATCACTCTATTTTTATAAGAAGACTACAACCTTTTTTGAAAATAATGTATGATTGTGGATCAGGAAATAATACAAATAGTCTATGTTTAAATAAAAGTAAATACCATAATATAAATGGAACACTAACTAATAATATTATACCTTCTTATTATGATATTGTTTTAGCTGATGGAACATCTGTGATGTTTATGTCAAGATACCTTGGAAATGAAAGTGAGAGTAATAAAAAATCACTTGGAGTACTATATGTTGATTTAAATGGTCCAAAAGGTCCAAATAAATGGGGTTATGATTTGTTTGAATTTGCAATAACAAATGATCAGATACTTCCAAGATCACTTGAAAATAAGCTAAATGACAGACAAATACTAAACGAGTGCATAAATACTATGGGATATGGATGTTCAGCGTGGGTAGTATTAAAACATAATATAGATTATAGGAGATGCCCTGACGATTTAAGACTTGGGTTTGATAGTTGTCTTTAAAATAAAATAATAAAAAGCTAATGAAGAGTATTAATAGATATTTAAAATAAATTAAAGATCTATATTATTATTAGAATTAGAGGCCTCATTGTCAGAAGGTTTAGATTCTACTTTAATATTTTTAATAATCTTAAGTTTAATAATTCTAGCACCGTCAATTTCAAGAACTTTAAAAGTAAGCTCCTTATAATTAACAATATCACCTAATTGAGCAATTCTACCAAGCTCTTTAACAACAAGTCCACCAATAGTTTCAACATCTTCTATATCTTTTTCTATATTAAGATTAAATAACTCATCAAGTTCATCAATTCTTAACATAGCACTAGCAACATATTCATTATCAGATAATTGTTTAATATCAGCTTCTTCCTCGTCAAATTCATCCTGAACTTCCCCAACAATTTCCTCAATGACATCTTCTAAAGTGATAAGACCTGAAGTCCCACCAAATTCGTCAACAACAATAGCAATCTGAGCGTGATTTTTTCTAAACTCACGAACAAGTTTATCAATAGTAACAGTTTCAGGAATCAGCATAGGTTTTCTAATAATTTTGGAAATATCAATAGGAATATTTTGAGATAAAAAGACATAGAAATCTTTAATATGAACGATACCAACAACGTGATCAAGATCTTCGTCATAGACAGGATAACGAGTATATTGATATTCTGTATTAATTTTATTAAGCTTTTCAGGAGTAATATCAAGCGGAATACTAATCATATCAGTTCTTGGGATCATAACCTGTTTAGCAGTAAGATCAGAGAACTTAAAAACATTCTGAATAAGATCCTTTTCAGTTTCATTTAAGACACCTTCTTTATAGCTGGCATTAATAAGCATATTAAGTTCTTCAGTAGTATGAACAAATTGAGAAGGGTTAGCGTGAGGGATTTTAAGTAATTTAAGTAAAGAGAACCCAAACCCATTAAGAATAAAAATAAAAGGTCTAAATAATTTAGTAATAATAGCCATAGGTTTAGCAATAATGAGAGATATTTTAATAGGATATTGAAGAGCAATAGCCTTAGGCATTAATTCACCGATAACAACGTGAAGAATGGTAATAAGAGAAAAAGCAATAGCCACAGAAATAGAATGAGTAGCATAAGTTTTAGAAACCCCTGGTAAGAAATTAAAGATCGGTTCAATAATAGAAGCTAAAGTAGCTTCACCGACCCACCCAAGACCAATACTTGCAACAGTGATACCTAATTGAATAGCGGCAATATATCTATCCAGATCTTGAATAGCTTCTAGAGCTAATTTAGCATTTAAATTACCTTCTTCTTTCAATTGAAGTATACGAGTTTTTCTTGCACTTACCAATGCAAATTCTGAGGCAACAAAGAATCCATTTGCAAATAAAAGGAAACAAACTACAAATAAATTAAATATAATACTCGACTCAGATTCCATTATTTCTCCTATAATAGATTATAATAACAAAGTTATAAAAATTAAGCAAGGGCTTATCTTGATTTTAAAAATGGACATGATATTATAATGATAATTTCTATATTATATTTTTTATTAAGTCTTACGCCAAATTTTAATAGAAATATACAAGAAAAAACAATAAAAAAAGGAATGAAAAGAATATGACAATTAATTTAAAAAACAAGCAGGAGATTATCTCTAAATACGGAAAGAATCAGAATGATTCAGGTTCAGCAGAAGTTCAGGTAGCATTATTAACAGAGAAAATCACAGAATTAACAGAACATTTGAAATCTAATCCTAAGGATTTTCAAGGCCGTCGTGGCTTATTGATGATGGTTGGTAAGAGAAAAAGATTCTTAGCTTATATTAAAGACAGAAATTTAGACGAATATCGTGAACTAATTAAAAAACTTAATATAAGAGGTTAAGTTAAAAACAAAATTAATAATATATCATTTTATATAGAACGAAAGTAGTGTTTATATTACTATGGACAGAAAGTATGTATTTATTACAGGAGCCTCTTCTGGTATAGGTAAGCAAATTGTATTAACTTTAGCTAATAATCCTGAGTATTATATCTATGCAGGTATAAGAAAAAGAAAAGATAAATTATCTCTTGAAAGTTTAGCTGATAATATAAAAGCTATATATATAGATGTTACAAACTCGTTTAGTGTGAAACAAGCTTATGAGCTCATCTTAAAAAATACAGAGGAGCTCTTTTCTATAATAAATTCTGCAGGTATAGCTATAGCAGGTCCTTTAGAAGGGTTGAATATTTCTGATATTAAAAAGCAATTTGATGTTAATACTTTTGGGGCTTTAAGAGTTATTCAAAACGGATTACCTTTTATAAAAAAGGGAAACATTATAAATATAAGTTCGATGGCTTCTTATGGTATTTTCCCTTTTATATCACCTTATTGTGCTTCTAAATCAGCTATTGATATTATGATTAATTCTTTATCTATAGAGTTAAACAATCCTGATATAAACTTTGTTTCTGTAAAGTTGGGTGCTTGTAAAACTCCTATTTGGAACAAATCTATAGAATATAATAATCTTATTATGGATTCTTTAGATCCTTCTTTAGCTTTAAAATATAAAAGGGAGTTAGAATTTTTAAAAGTTAATGCGCTTAAAAATAATAATTGTTCGTTAGATCCTGTTTATGTTGCAAAAAAGATTATAAAAATAATGGAGAAAACTAATCCAAGGAGTTCTTATAATATAGGTGTTGATTCAAAATTTATGAGGATAGCTTCTAAGTTACCTCAAGATATTGTTAATAATCTTGTAAGATCTAAATTAAAGTATTCTTTAAAGAAGATGGTTATAACAGATTTTAAGGATAATAAACAATTAAACTTAGAAGAATTATATGAAGATAGTAATGAATTAGATAAAATAAATATAGACAGCAACTAAAAGCCGACAGAGAGTCCGGCACATAAGTTAATGCTTTGACCTGTAATACCACGAGCTTTTTGAGTTGTTAAAAAATAAACAAGTTCTGCTATTTCGCTTGGATGAATAAATCTTTTTTGAGGAATCATATCAATAGTTTGATCAAGAGTAAATTCGCTATTATCAAAAGCATTATCAGTTAAAGAGGTATCAACCCAACCCGGATTAATAGTATTAACGGTTATATTAAATTCTGCCAATTCTAGAGCTAAAGATTTTGTAAGACCTATAAGACCAGCTTTTGTGGCACTATATACACTAGCATTTGCTTCTCCCATTACTCCTGATATTGATCCTATGTTTATTATTCTTCCGTATTTATTTTCTTTCATTTTTTTTGCTATTTTTTTTGTTAATATTATAGGCACTTCAAGATTAAGTTTTATCATCTCTTTTATATTGTTTATTTCTTCGATTTTATTGTATTCATATATACCGGCATTATTTACTAAGATATTAAGATTATTGTCTGTTATTTCCTTAATATAGTTATAAAGATTATTTATATTTTCGTCATATAAAAGATCACAGGAGTAATAATTACAATTATAAAGATTTGACAGATTTTTAAGTTTTTCTGTATTTCTACCTGTAATAATAACGTTAAACAAGTCATTATGTTTTAGAAATTTCATAGCAATAGCCAGACCTATACCAGAAGAGGATCCTGTTACAAGGACATTTAGTTTATTATTATTATATTTTTTATAGTTATTCATAATATTTTCAGATTATATGTAAAAAAATAAGAGTTTAGCGATAAATATAAATTAAAGAAAATAAAGAATAATTAACCGGCAGGCCAAGAGAAATCACGTCCGGCCATAACGTGGAAATGGATATGGAAGACCTCTTGGCCTGCCTTTTTTCCTGTATTAAGAACCGTTCTATAATCTTTTATACCAAGTTTTTCTGATACTTTTTTTATAGCATTAAATATTTTTGAGATAATATCAAGATCATCTAGTTCGTTTAAGCTAGAATAATGTTTTTTAGGTACAACTAAAAAGTGAACCGGAGCTTGTGGATTTATATCATTAAAAGCAACAATAAAATCATCTTCGTAAAGGAATTCTGTATTAAATTCTCCTTTAGCTATTTTACAAAAAATACAATCGTTCATAATATTACTCCATAAATAATAAGATTAATTTAAAATAAAATATATTATAATAAAAGATTATATACAATAGTTAGAATAAAAAAAAAAGGTATTTATTGAACTAAAATAGGTTAAAACTTTATTAATATAGCTACAATTTTTTATGTGCGAATGGATTGTTATTTTTTTAAAGAATATTATTAGAAGTTAAAAAATTTATATAAAAAATAAAATCTTTGAACAAAATAAATAAATATGGTAAATTATTATAATAAAAAAAGGGAAATAAAAAATGAAAAAAGCCGTAGATTATTTTATAAGTGGTTATTCTTGTTCAGAATCAATAATAAAAGAAGCAATAGAAAAAGGATTATTACCTGAAGATGAGAAATTAATAGCAATAGCGAGTTCATTTTCAGGCGGGATGTCATCAGGATGTTTATGTGGAGCTATATCCGGAGCACAGATGGTTATAGGATATATCCACGGTAAAATAGGTAATAAAATATCTAGAGAGTTAGCAAAACAATTTATAGATGAATTTAAAAAGAGAAATAATTATACTTGTTGTAAAGCACTTACAAGAGGATTTGATTTTCATACAAAAGAGAGAAAAGAGCATTGTAAGAAAATGGTAAAAGACAGTTCAGAAATTCTTGAGGAAATATTAAATAGCGTAAAAGAAGAGCAGAAGGTTTAATACTAATGAGTAGTATAGAAAAAGCAAAAAAAATATTAGAGAAATTATTAAAAGGGAATGAAAATTTTCAAAAAGGGACACCGGAAGCAATAAATAAATGTCTTCAAACATTAAAGAGATATGCGAATCATCAAGAACCACACGCTATAGTATTAAGTTGTTCAGATTCAAGAGTTGTACCTGAAATAATTTTTGATGTAGGAATAGGTGAATTATTTGTAATAAGATCAGCAGGTATAGCATTAGGTCCAAATATAATAGAGAGTATAGAATATGGAGTAAAAAATTTAAAACTACCATTAATAGTATTAGTAGGTCATGATAATTGTGGAGTAATGAAGTATGCTCAGAATAACTATCCGGAACCTAAAGAATATAAAGCTTTAATGAGTACGGTAATACCTGTATTAAAAGCAGATGATTGTTATAATAATCTGGCAAAAAATCATACGCATTATATAAAAGAAGCTCTTATAAATAGATCAGAAATAATAAAACAAGCCTACGACAAGGAAGAGTTAATGATAGTTGAAACACATTTTAATTTTGATACCGGAGCTATTGAGCTTATTTAATAAATTTTGTTTCTATAAAATATTAAAGAAAGAAAAAAATTATTCGAAAAATTTAGAAATACCAAGATAATGAATTCTATCAATAGGCCAAAAAATAAATTTAGCTTTACCAATAATCCTATCCTCTCTTAAAAACCCCCAGAATCTAGAATCTTGAGAATTACCACGATTATCCCCCATCATAAAATAATTATTATCAGGTACAATCATAGGTCCGCAATACATTTTATCTGTACATTCAACATAGTCGTCATTACTTAATATGTAATCTTCTTCTAATGGTTTATCATTTATAAGAACAATATATTCATTATTTTTATTCTTTTTAATTTCTACTTTATCACCAGGTAAACCAATAACACGTTTAATATAAGCAATATCTTTACAGAAGAATCCTGTTAATCTTGAGAATAATTTTAAAGGTGTATTTTCAATATTCTCCATAGGAGGGTAAAAAACTAAAATATCACCTCTTTTAGGCTTAGAATAAAATCTTGAAAATCTGTCTATAAACAATCTATCACCAATAGTTAAAGTAGGTTGCATAGAACCTGAAGGTATCCATCTTATTTCGCCTATGAAAAATCTTATGACTATAACCATTAAAGTAACAAAAATAATTGTTTCTATAGTTTCTTTAAGAAAAGCTTTTATATTTTCTTTTGAAAAATATTCTTTTATTTTATTTAGCATCATAAATCCTTTAGTGATTGAGTTAATTCTATAATAATATTTTTATATTTATTATCCTTGATAAAGTAAAGATAATCAATAGCTTTTTTTACGTAAAAAGTAATAAGATCTAAAGTTTTATCGATGTAAATTTTATTTTTGATATTATTTAAGAGATCTGAACCTGAAAGATTAAGAATATTATTATCTTGTTCATAAGCAAAGATAACTAAAGAATTATAAATACCGTTAAAAAGGTCATTATCATAATTATTATCATCAACATTAAAGTTTAGAATGTTTAACAAATCATTTTTTATCTGGAAAGCTATGCCAAAATTTAAAGCAAAGTTTCTAAGATTGGATAAATGTTCTTTTTTATTAGATAAAATACAAGCAGCTATAGCAGAAAGTTCGAATAATCTGGAGGTTTTAAGTTCTGATTTTTTGACATAATCATCTATAGAATATATTTTATATTTATTAAAATATTGATTAATTTCACCTTGGCAAAGATCATTTAAACTTGAATTGAACAGATTTATTATATCTTGAGATTTTATTTTTAAGATATTTTTTAAAGCAAAAGTCAAAAGATAATCTCCCAAGATAACAGCTAAAGAGTTGTTATATTTTTTATTAAAAGTAGGAAAATTTCTTCTTACTAAGGAATTATCAATAATATCATCATGAATTAAGGAGGCATTATGAATAAGTTCAAGAGCAGAAGCAAATAAATAATGTTTTTTAGATAAAGATGAAAGCCCTAGAGAAAAGGAGAGAAGAAAAAACAGAGCAGATCGTATTCTTTTAGAAGACGAAAAAAAATAAAGAGAAACATCTTCTTTAATGTTAGGATTAATCTGTTGTAAAATTTCTGAGAAATAATTATCAAGTTCAAGAAAATTATCAGAAAGTATATCAGAATATATAAATTTTTGCATTAAAAAGCTCCTTAATAGAATAATAATATAATAAAAGAGATAAAAAAATAGATATAATAAAAATTATTGAAGAATAATAAAAAAAATAGTAAAATTGAGTGAAAAAAAAGAGAAAAGAAGGAAAAAAGAGAAATGATAAAATTAAATAAAGAGAGCTTAGTAGAGCAATCTGTAATAGGCGAGATACAATCTCCAATGATAGGGAATAATCCATATACTATAGGATCTGATGGAGAGTTAAGGATATTACCCGGAGTAGGAGGAATAAGTTACAATGTAAGGATAGGAGATAGAGTTTGTGGATTAATGGCAGATCATGTAGAGCCTTGTGTAACAATAAAGAATCAGAATGAAAATGCAAATGGAGCATTAAATGTATTATCGTGTATAGGAAATAAAGCGTATGTTGTAACAGGAGATGCAAAAGGCAACGTAGGATATGTAACAGGTAAACACGGTGGATGTGAACATGTACTTATAGATTTTGAGCCGGAAGTATTAGAGAAACTAGTAATAGGAGATAAAATACAGATAAGGTCATTTGGAGTTGGATTAAAACTTGAAGAAGAAGGAGTAGAAAAAGATATAAAAATATTTAATATAGATCCAAGATTATTAGAAAAAATAAACTATTATGAAGAAGAAGGGAAGATAAATTTTCCTGTAACGCATTATATACCGGCAGGAATAATGGGATCCGGATTAGGTCGTAATAATGTAAGTCGTGGTGATTATGATATACAGTTATTTGATGAAAAAATAAAAGAAGAGTACAAGTTAGATTTATTAAGGTTTGGAGATTTTGTAGCAATAATAGATGCAGATAATAGTTATGGAAGGATATATAAAACAGGAGCAATAACAATAGGAGTAGTAGTACATTCGGATTGTTATTTGTCAGGACATGGTCCTGGAGTTACAACTATAATGACATCTAGTAGGGGGAATATAAGACCATTTATAGACAAAGAGTCTAATTTAAAGAAATATTTATATAATTAAGAAAAAATAAAAAGAAATAAAAGGTAAAAGAAAACAATGGAATGTAAAAAGGAAGAGAATAAAAAAGGATGTAACTGTAGTTACGAATGCGAGAATAGAGGGATATGTTGTGAATGTGTAGCATATCATAGAAAGAGGCGAGAACTACCGGGGTGTTTTTTTCCAAAAGAAGAAGAGAAGAGTTATAATAGAAGTATAGAACATTTTATAAAAATTTTTGCAAATAGAGAATAAGAAAGATGGCAAAGACATACGTACAAGCAAGTGTTAAGAATGGGAATTTAATAAGATGGACAAGTGCTAGTTTTCCATTAAAGACATATATAGCACCATTTAGGTGGTATAGAGCAAAGAATGAGGCTCATATATATAGGCAAATGGTTGAAGATGCATTAAATTATTGGTCAAGAGTATCAAATGGAGTAATATCATTTCAGCTAGTAGAATCATTAATGTATTCGCAGGTAAATATAGATTGGAAGCGAGTAGACAGGAAGGCTTTAGGTTGTTGTCATTTTGGATTTGATAAGGTAGGAAGATTATACTCAGCAGAAGTAGAGATAGGATTGTCAGATGGAATATTGCACGCAGATTATATGGATAAAAATGAGGTATACCATACAATACTGCACGAAATAGGGCACGCTTTAGGTTTAGGTCATAGTCCATATAAACAGGATATGATGTATACACCTCATCAATATGGAGTAATAACTTTATCTGAGGGTGATATTGAAACTATCAATTGGCTTTATAATTTAAAATCCGGTATGACGTTAGAAGAAATATGTAATAATTACCAAATAAAGGCAAGCAATTTTGACGAATTAATATCTAAAATAAAGCAAAATAAAAATTCTGGTTCTGTTAATAGTAAGAATAATTTTTCATTTGCAAGAAAAGATTTATTATCCGAACAAGATAAAATATCAGAGTTAAAAAAATATAAAATGAATTTACAGAATATAAGTATATCAGGTAATGTTCAGAATTATTTAAAGCAGAGTTTTATTAATTATAATCAAGGTAATAAGAAAAAATAATAGATTATTTTATCAATACTTAAAAATTGATAAAAATTGATAAAAGGAGCAATTTTTTTATATATTATAAAAAAATTGCTCCTTTTTCTTTAGGTAATAAACCTCCTCTTCAAAATAATCCGTTTTTTTTATTAGAAGTTATAAATATTACTTAAAACAACATCATTAGCTTTATCAGAAAGCCCAAATTGTCTAACTTCATCAATAGTTTTTTCTATTTTTGGCATATTAGACTGAATTCTTTTTATTTGTTCAGGAGTATTATATTTATTCAAGTCATAATTTTTTTGTTTTTGGTTTTCAACCTGAATTCTATTATAAACACTAGCCTGATTCATATTATTAAGGATATCATCAGGTGACAATTGTTTATAATTATTAGGGTTAACAGTTTGTTGTTCTTTAACTTCGGGGTTAACAGGGATTTGATCGGGTTTTGCGGGATTTATTTTTAGATTATTTCTTATCCGCTCACTTCCTATGGATTCTATATTCATAGTACACTCTCCTTAATCGATATATTATAATTCACACACTCAGTACTTTATATATCGGGTGGTTATTAAAAAACTTTAATAAATTCTATAAAATTCTGTAAAATTGAAATAAAACTTTACAATTCAATTTTATAATTCCATAAGAAGACTCATCTTAGAATCATTTGACTCAATTAATAATTTTGCTCCATTAGCTTTGACAATATAAGTTTCTTTGTTTTGTTTTTGATCTTGGATTCTTGCTTTAATTATAGGATTTGTTATATGTTCAAATCTTTTAATAACAGAAATATTTCCGTTAACTTCACCTATTAAAGCATTTGTATCTGTATAATTAATCAAATATAAAAATTTATTATCAGATAGCTCTTGAGAGTATATTAAATTTAAGTTATCCTGATTAATTTCCGGATCATTATCGATCGAATCATTTTCTTCTTTGGATTCATTATTGAAGGAAGAATCTTCTATAATATCGGAAACGTTATTTTCTATTTGTTTTTGAGAATCAGCAGGATGTTGATCTTGATCTAAATCTGATGAGATTTGTTGTTGATCTTGAGATTTTTCTTTTAAATCTGATGTTTTTTTGCTTGATTGAATATAATCATTAACTTTTTGAATTTCTTGATCAATATGTTGTTCTATTTGCGATTCTAAAGCGTTAATTTTTTCCTCATCAATAACAATAGGTTTGGAATCTTCAAAAGATGAGTCCTTGTCAAATGAAGGAGAAATTTGCTGATTAATTTCCAGATCATTATCAAGCGAATTATTTTCTTCTTTTGATTCATTATTGAAGGAAGAATCTTCTATAATATCGGAAACGTTATTTTCTATTTGTTTTTGAGAATCAGCAGGATGTTGATCTTGATCTAAATCTGATGAGATTTGTTGTTGATCTTGAGATTTTTCTTTTAAATCTGATGTTTTTTTGCTTGATTGAATATAATCATTAACTTTTTGAATTTCTTGATCAATATGTTGTTCTATTTGCGATTCTAAAGCGTTAATTTTTTCCTCATCAATAACAATAGGTTT
>CABQAQ010000006.1 GCA_902462155.1 uncultured bacterium
ATTTCTTATTGTTTGTTTTTCTATTCGCATCATTCCTCTCCTTTTCGGCTTCTTAATATAAACTATATTCATAGTATATCAACAACATAATACTACCCAACAATTTATTAAGATTCTTTAATCTATCTATAAAAAAACTACTCTTATATAAAAGTGAACTTACTCGATAGCAAAATAACTATATTATCGTAAAAAATTAATCTTTCTATAGATTTGTTAATAAATAAATTTATTGTATAATAAAAAAGACTTATCAGGTATTAGGGAGAAAACGAATGTCATTAAAAAATTGGTTTAACACGAGAAAAGCAGAACAAATGGCAGCAAGACCTACAGAAGTCGATATTGATGATAGAATTGGACATTTATGGGTAAAATGTTATAACTGTAATGCACAATTAACAAGAAAAGAATTTGAAAAGAATCAAATGGTATGCCCAAAATGTGATTATCACTTTAGAATCAATGCTAGAACACGTATAAATCAAATATTTGATGAAAATAGCTTTAAAGAATTATATAAAAATATTAGGCCTACAGATCCGTTAAATTTTATAGATACAGAAAGCTATATAGAACGACAAAAAAAAGCTAACCAAAAAACAGGTTTAGATGATGCTATAATAACAGGAATAGGGAAAATTAATGGATATAAAACCGCTTGTGCAATAATGGATTTTGACTATATGGGCGGTTCTATGGGTAGTGTAGTTGGAGAAAAAGTTACGCTAATTATAGAAAAAGCTTTAGAAGAAAAATTACCTGTAATAATATTCACATCTTCAGGCGGAGCTAGAATGCAAGAAAGTGCATTAAGTCTTATGCAAATGGCTAAAACAAGTTTAGCTGTTTCTAGATTAAATGATGAGAAATTATTATATATAACCGTTTTAACAGAACCTACTTTTGGGGGCGTAACAGCTAGCTTTGGGACTCTAGGTGATATTATTATAGCCGAAAAAGGTGCTAGAATAGGATTTGCCGGCAGACGTGTAATTGAACAAACTATAAGACAAAAACTACCAGAAGACTTCCAAACCGCAGAATATTTATTAAAATATGGACAGATCGATAGTGTATCCAGACGACACGAACTTAAAAATACATTGAGTACTATTTTGAAATTACATAATAATAGCAAATAATTCAAAAGGAAAAAATTATGGCAACATTAGATTTTGAAGAAAAAATTAATCAAATAGAAGATAAAATAAATGAATTAAAAACTATCAGTAAACAATCAGGACTGGATTTAACAGATGAAATAAATAAATTTCAACAACAAGCCTATGAATATAAAAAAGAACTATATGAAAATTTAACCCCAATACAAAAATTGCATATAGCAAGACATCCAAAACGTCCTAATTTCTTAGATTATGTAAATTTAATCACTGATGATTTTTTTGAAATGCATGGCGATCGTGAAGGTACAGATGACCGTGCTATTATTGGAGGTATTGCCTCAATTGATAATAAATCTGTAATGCTTATAGGCACACAAAAAGGAAAAAATACAAAAGAAAATTTAGAATATAATTTTGGCATGCCTCAGCCTCAAGGTTATAGAAAAGCTTTACGACTTTTTTATCACGCAGATAGATTTAATTTACCTATCATTACTCTAATCGATACTCCGGGAGCTTATCCGGGGATTAAAGCTGAACAAACAGCTCAAGGAACAGCTATTGCTTTTAATCTAAAGGAAATGGGAAAGTTACAAGTACCTATCATTTCTGTAATTACAGGTGAAGGTTGTTCCGGTGGCGCTTTAGGTATTGGGGTCGCTAATAAAGTCCTTATGTTGGAACATAGTTATTATACTGTTATCTCTCCTGAAGGATGTGCTTCTATTTTATGGCGTGATGCTTCTAAAGCTGAAAATGCTGCAAATGCACTTAAAATAACTGCCGCTGATCTTATAAAACTTAACCTTATTGATGATATTATTAAAGAACCTTTAGGAGGCGCTCATCAAGATTATGAATTTATTGGTAATCAATTAAAGATAAAAATTCTTCAGTCTATTGATGAATTTAAAAATTATTCACCTCAAAAAATTAAAACTCATAGATATGAAAAATTTAGAAAAATGGGGATGTTTATTCAATGATAAATTATGAAAATACTTTTAAAGTTAAAATATCTTGTGATGAAATTTTAAAAAGTATTGACTTTATTAAAGATAACAATAATCGTAATTTACAATCCGGTGATGTCTTTTTTGATACAATTGATAATCAAGATATAATACCTGTCGATAATCCTAAAAAAGAACTTCTTTTAGATTATTTTTATTCTAACTTTAATATATTAGGCATAATCGAACGAGAAACTGAGTATAAAAAGCTTATGCCTATAAATTTTGATGAAAGTATAAAAATTTTTATCGATGGGACTGATATCATTAATTTAAATAAAGATAAGATAAAATCTGATATTATTGAATATGTACTTAATGGTGAAGAACCTAAAGGTTTTAAAATAGAAATAGAAAAAGTTGAAAATCAAGATTGGTCAAAAATATGGAAAAGTTATTGGAAACCATTTAGGATTAGTGATAACTTTATAATATGTCCATCTTGGGAGGAATATAACAAAACAAATGATAATGACATAGTAATAACTATTGACCCTTCAAATGCTTTTGGAACAGGAACTCATGCTACAACAGCTCTATGTGCAAAAAAAATTATAGAATATAAAAGAAAAGAAGCTAAATATATAGATAATAATAATCTTAGCTTATGTGATCTTGGAACAGGAAGCGGTATTTTAGCAATAATAGCAAAAAAACTATCCTTTAAAGATATTTTAGCTATTGATATTGATGAATCCACTTTTAATACTGCCAAAGAAAATTTTAAATTGAATAATTGTAATGATATAATTCTTCAAACCGGAACGGCAATTGATATAAAAGATAAACAGTTTGATTTTGTTATTGCAAATATTCTACATAATATTATTATAAATGAACTTCATATTTATAAAAATCTTATGAAACCCGATGGTATATTAATATTAAGTGGTATACTCGATGAGAAAAAACAACAAGTGTTAGATGAAATAAAAAAACAGAATTTAACTTTAATTGACGAAGAAACAAAAGATAGTTGGGTTGTACTTATAGTAAAAAAATAATCGAACAACCTATAAATAGTAAATAGGATAGAGAAGAGAATTCAAATGAAAAAAACAGTAATTGTCATTCCAGCAAGATATGGATCATCAAGATTAAACGGTAAACCTCTTTTAGAAGTTTGCTCTAAGCCTATAATACAATGGGTATGGGAAAAAGCTATTCAGATAAAAGACGTAGATGATGTTATAATAGCTACTGATAATAATTTAATTTTTGATGCTTGTAAATCATTTAAAGCTAATGTAGAAATGACAAAAACTTCACATAAAAGTGGAAGTGATAGAATTGCTGAAGTAATAAGTCGACATGATGAGTTTGAATATATTATTAATTTACAAGGTGATGAACCATTAATTAATCCAAAAGCTATTGAACTTTTAATAAATTCTGTAAAGAATAACGATAAGGCTGACATCTCAACTTTGGTAAGACCTATAGAAAATATATCCGAATATGAGAACCCAAATGTTGTAAAATGTGTTTTAAATAAATATAATTATGCTATGTATTTTTCTCGGGCTACTATTCCATATTTTCGTAATAAAAATGAAAATATACCTATTTATGCTCATATTGGACTTTATGGTTATAAAAGAAAATCACTTTTAAATTTAACCGGTCTTCCTCAAGCAAATTGCGAAATAGCAGAATCTTTAGAACAACTGCGAGCTTTATATAATGGTATGAATATTAAAGTAGAATTATTTAATGAATCTTCTATTGGCATTGATACTCAAGAAGATTTTGATAATTTTAAAAATTTAATGGAATCAAAAATAAATAAATAAATAATAAAGGAAAAAATAGATAATTAATTATCTATTTTTTCCTTCAAATCTTGAAGCTCATATTTTATACGATTTATTTCACATTTTATAGGATCCGGAATACGATTATGACATAATCTACCTTCAATATAAGTTCTTTTCTTTACAATTCTAGCGGGTATTCCAACAACAGTAGAATATGCCGGAACATCATCAACAACTACAGATTGAGCTCCTATAATTGATGATTCGCCTATAGTAATATTACCTAACACTTTAGCACCCGCTCCAATAGTTACCCCATTTTCTATCGTAGGATGCCTTTTCCCGTGTTCTTTTCCTGTTCCACCTAAAGTTACTCCCTGATATATTAATACATCATCACCTATAATAGCTGTTTCTCCTATAACTACTCCCATACCGTGGTCTATAAAAAATCTACGTCCTATAGTTGCCTTTGGATGTATTTCTATACCTGTTAGAAACCTTGATATATTTGATATTATTCTCGGTATAAGCGGAATGTTTAAATAACTTAATTTATGTGCTATACGATGAAATATTATAGCGTGTAAGCCGGGATAACATAAAATTACTTCTAATAAGTTAACCGCAGCAGGATCATCTTCGTATATTGTTTTTATATCCTCTTTTATCTGATCTAAATATTTTCTTATTCTTATCATAAAATTTAGCTTTCACAATGATTGTTTTTTGGAATTCTTAATAAAATTTTAAAATTAAATATAGTAAATTACTTTAAATATCTCTAAATAAATCAGTAGATAAATAACGCTCAGCTAAATCAGGCAAAACTGTAAGTACAAATTTATCCGGATTTTCATTTGCTATTTTAATAGCTCCAAATAAATTTGCTCCTGACGATATACCACATAAAATACCCTCTTTTTTGGCTGCATTCTGAGCTGTCATAATCGCATCTTTCGTCTTTACTGTTATATATTCATCAATCACTGACTTATCTAAATTCTTAGGAATAAAGTTTGCTCCAATACCTTGAATACCATGCACTCCCGCCTCACCTTTGGTTATAAGTGGACTTTCATATGGTTCTATACCTATAACTTTTATATCAGGCTTTAATTCTTTTAATTTTCTTGCTGTTCCTGAAATAGTTCCGCCGGTACCTATTGCACATATAAAAATATCTATTTTACCTTCTGTATCATTAAATATTTCTATTGCTGTAGAATTCTCATGTGCCTTTGGATTATTCTCATTATCAAATTGAGATAAAATAATACTATCCTTCAAATCATTATTCAAAGTAATAGCTTTTTCTAATGCACCTTTCATTCCTAGAGCTTTTGAGGTTAAAATAACATTCGCTCCTAAATACTTAAGTATTTTTTGTCGTTCAATACTCATATTCTCAGGCATTGTCAAAATTAACTTAAGACCAAGCACACTTGCTACAACACTTAAACCAATACCTGTATTTCCACTTGTTGGCTCTATTAATGTTGTATTCTTGTTGATTTTTCCTGCTTCCATAGCCGCTTTTATCATATTTAAAGCTACTCTATCTTTTATTGAAAAACCAGGATTAAAGTACTCTAATTTTGCATAAAGATTACTATTTTGATTTACAAGTCTATTAATCTTTACTATTGGTGTATTCCCTATCAACTGTGATACATCAGAAAACAATTTTTGCATAATTTCTTTTTCCACTATGTAAGATACCTTTTTTATCTATAATAAAATCTAAATTAACAATTTTTTCATCATTAAACTTTACAGCATTTTGGGTAATTAAACGCTTCGCTTCACTTTTACTCTTCGCAAAATCAAGCTGAGTTAATAGTTCAATAACACATATTGGCTTATCTAACTTAACTTCTTTTATATCATCCGGAATAGCTTTTTTCTGAACTACATTAATAAAATCCTCTTGGGCTTTTATTGCTAAAGCTTCTCCACAATATTCTTTTGTTATCATAAAAGCCAGTTCCATCTTTATATCTCTCGGATTTTCTTTTTTCAACTCTAAACGTTCTTTTATTTTTTCTAAATCCTGATCTGGCACATCTGTAAGTAACGTAAAATATCTTAAAATCATCTCGTCTTTTATAGACATCAATTTTCCATACATATTTTTAGGTTCTTCATTTAATGATATACAATTTTGAGGATATGTTTTTGACATTTTCAAAACACCGTCAGTTCCTTCAAGAAGTGGTAGCAACATAACACTTTGTGGCACTTTTTTACCATAGGCTAATTGTATTTCACGACCTAAAAGTAAATTAAATCTTTGATCTGTTCCACCTAATTCTATATCCGCATCAACAGCCACAGAATCATACGCTTGCATTAGTGGATAGAAAAACTCATGCACTGCTATAGGTTGTGCATTATTATATCGCTTTGCAAAATCATCTCTTGTCATTAATTGCGCTACTGTTACATTTGAAGCTAATTTTAATAACTCCATCAACGTCATCTTATGTAACCATTCAGCATTATTTGTAACTTCTGCATTATCTATATCTACTACTTTTGACATTTGATCAAAATAAGTTTTCGCATTAAATTCTACCTGCTCTTTTGTAAGACTCGGCCTTGTCTCTGATTTACCTGAAGGATCACCTATCATAGCTGTAGCTCCTCCTACAATCAGTACTATCTGTGATCCAAACTTCTGGAATAACTTTAATTTCCTCATTACAACTGTATGTCCCAAATGCAAATCAGGACGAGTTGGATCTAATCCGAGTTTTACTCTTAATGGTCTACCTTCTTCTTTTGCTCTTTGCAATTTTAATGCTAAACCATTTACTCCATCCGGCAATATTTCTGCTCCTCTGGAAATGATTTTTGCTTGCTCTATAAACTCTTCTTTTATTTCTATTTCTTTATTTTGTTTTTCCATCCTTATTTTCCATTCTTATTTTACTAACTTTTATTTTTATATTTACAATTATAATATCATTTTTTATTTTTTTTTTCATCCAAAATTTTTTTATATACTCAAAACTATCCTCTAAAATAAAAAACCGGCTTATTTATTAAGCCGGTAAAATTTCTCAGTTTACATTTATCTACTATGTTGCAAAAATTTTAATATTCTCCCAGATCTCACCAAAAAAGTTAGAAACTTTATTCACTGCTGTACTTAAAATATTATTCATATTGCTAATTGGTTTAGTTTCGCCTATTGCTTTACCTACATCTTTTGCTCCATCGTATATAGTTTCATTAAGTTCTTTTAAATGACCCGATGTAAAGAAATTCTTTATTTTACCAAAAAAACCTGCACTTTTCTTTCCTACATCTTTTGCGATATTAGCAGCATAAATTCCAACATTAGAATCCTTTGTTGCTGTTTTTATTGCACTTCCTACATCTTTTGCTCCATCAAATATGCTTTCCCTTACATCTTTTGATTTAAGCACATTCCCTGTCATTGTTGCGTAATTCCCAACAGTTGATCCTACATTTGAAGCAAAATTCTTTATACTTTGCATGCTAATCATTTTTATTTCTCCTAATTTTTCGTATCTAAATATTTTTTACTCAAACTTTTACAACAATACCACTTTTTATTATATTTACCCTTAATCTGACTTTAAGCTATTTCACCTATGTTGTTACTACTTCCGATTTTGTTATTCCAGAAAAGAATCCACATATTGCTTTAAAACCTTTTGAAATAAGTTTTATTGGCATTGATATTCCATTTACAAATGTTCCGCCTACTGTTTTAACTATATTTTTTGGTAGATCAGTAATATGTTTTACACCCTTCTTTATCATCGAATAACTTGCTTTAGACATTCCCTTTAATGGCTTTGGTGTTATAGCTGTTCCTACCTTCTCCGGTATATAAAATATAGAATCTATTATCTTACCTTGTGCCTTGTCTATCGGAGCATAAATTTTATCACCTATTGATTGTGTTACACTTAAATCACTTACCTTATAATTATGAATAGATGGATCATATCTAGACATTTCTACTTTCTCCTTATTTTCATTCACTTTTTTTTAATTCAACTCTTACTTATATAAAAACAATTTTCTATTCTTGATTTCAACAATATTATTTTTTGTAACATTTCTTAATATCAAACTCAATTATCCTAAAACAAAAAAGCTATTTATTCTTTATTTAAATAGCTTTTCTTTATTGTTAAGATTATTTAATCCCTATTTTATAAAACTTTAATTTTCTTAAATAATAGCATCCTTAAATTATAAGAACGCTATTATTAATATAAATATTCTATTTATCTTATAGATTCTATTGTGTTAAGTACCTTCTGTGGATTATAAGCTTTCAATAATAATGCATTAATTTCTGCTACAGTTTCTCTGTCATCATTGGTAGCAAGTTGATTGATTATTGGTGTTATGTTAAAAGCTATAGTATCTGCTACATCATTGTTAACTATCTGTTCATTCTGAACCATTGTATCACCTCGTCTATCATATCTATTATAAGTATATGTTGCACTTCCTAAATCTTCTAAATTAGATTGTGTTACAATGTCAAATGATGGCTTTTCTATGTCTTCATGATATGTTATAATCTGATTGTTTCCTTGACCATCCATATTCTTTATATATTCATATTTTTTATTACCATCTTCATTATAGTATATATAGCCATTATTCCAATCTCCATTTATTGCTTCTGCTCTGTTTCCATCAGCTGTCAAATCTATAATTGGTACATCATCATCTATTATTCCGGCTACATTTCTATGTAGTTGACCCATTACTTCATTATGATGAGTAATCAGATCATTCATAGTTCCTGTAGTATTAACTTGATTACTTGGTATATTTATATTTGTTCCGTTATAATTTACTTGAAAATTATTAGCATTTGCTGCTAATTGCATAATATTCCTTGTAACTATTTTTGGTGTTAGGTTAAAAACTATAGTATCTGCTACATTATTGTTAATTATCTGTTCATTCTGAACCATTGTATCACCTCTTCTATCATACCTATTATAGGTATATGTTGCACTTTCTAAATCTTCTAAATTAGATTGTGTTACAATGTCAAATGATGGCACTTCTATATCTTGATGATACGTTCTAATCTGATTATTTCCTTGACCATCCTTGTTCTTAATATATTCATATTTTTTATTACCATCTTCATTATAGTATATATAGCCATTATTCCAATCACCATCTATTGCTTCTGCTCTGTTTCCAGCAGCTGTCAAATCTACAACTTGTCTATCATCATCTATTATTCCGGCTTCATTTCTATGTAGTTGGCTCATTACTTCATTATGATGAGTAATCAGATCATTCACAGTCCCTGTAGTATTAACTTGATTTCCTGGTCCAAGAATATCCATACCATCAACTGCTACTCTATTATTTAATACATCATAACTTCTATCTTGACAAGTGTCCTGAATCAAATGACTTGTTAATATGCCTTGATCATTAAATTCTAAATATTGTTTATAACGAGTCCAACCATTAATTTTTTCATTTTCAAAAAATCTTTTAGCACTTCGAGTGTTCTCAACTATAACTATAGGGATTTTATAAGAATCTTCTACACTCAATTTTGAACCTATTGGACTCTTTCTGTAAGATACCAAACCATTCAATATTTCATAGCGATCATTATGTGCTAGATTTATTGTTACCTTTCTACCGGGTTCATCTGAAAAATACTCAACATCATGTTCGTCAACATAAACTTCATCATCTTCATCTAAGCAAAAACGTATACTTCCATCATTTTGACTCTGTCTGCTAAGCAAATGATTATCTATAAGAGTACTATCGTCTTCATTAGGTAGTGCATTAAAACATTGTGCTGACGTAATATTAGCATTTTTTACAACGTCTTTCAAATATGTTACTAAATTACCTACATCTTGAAGTCTATTTCTATCAAATACAAAGTGATCCATTTGAGGATTTGTTAATTTTTCTACATTTTCTGGTAACGGACCATATTCTCGGGTTACATTTTGAACAAAATTAGCCATACGTTGATTGTTATTTTGTACAGGATTATTAACTTGCATTGCTTGCAAATTTTGTTGTGCTAAAACTTGTAATCCTTGTGCTGCAGGTAGTGGCTGTTGAACTGCCACTTGAGCATTTGCTTGAGGTGCATTGGCAGCAACTTGGGCTGCCACTTGAGCATTTGCTTGAGGTCCATTGGCAACAACTTGGGCTGCTTGTTGTCCTACCTGTCTTGCTCTAACCTGTTGTAAAGTTTGATTTCCTCCAAGTCTATGTCCTTGTCCTTGAAATCTGTTAATGTTGTTGTTCATGTTTTACACTCCTCATTATAAAAAGATATATACTTATGTTATATATAAGTATATATCTTTCCTATAAGTGCCAAAAAAATTAAAATATTTAACCTTTCTTAATATTTAAATAAGACATTAAAAATATTAATTATAGATTATTTACTATTAAATCTCCCATCTCTGTTGTTGATACAATCTTACAATTTTCAGATTCAATATCTTTTGTTCTATAACCATTCTGTAAAACTTTCTTTACAGAATTTTCTATTAGTTTATATCCTTCTTCAGAATCAAAACTATATTTTAACATCATTGCTACTGATAAAATTGTAGCTATCGGATTCACTATATTCTTACCCTTTAAATCTGGAGCTGATCCATGTATCGGTTCATATAGACCTCTTTTATTATTAGATAAACTAGCTGATGGGAGCATACCTAAAGATCCGGATAACATAGAGGCTTCATCGGATAATATATCTCCAAATATATTTCCTGTTACTATTGTATCAAATTGTTTTGGATATCTTATTAATTGCATAGCAGCATTATCCACATACATATGACTTAACTCAACTTCAGGATATTCTTTTGATACTTCTATTGCGACTTTTCTCCATAATCTTGATACATCAAGTACATTTGCTTTATCTACTGAACATAATTTTTTATTTCGCTTCATAGCTGTTTGAAAAGCTACATGCATAATCCTTTCAACTTCACTATAGCTATAAATCATATTATTATATCCGATTTCTTGACCGTCTTTTACTTCTATACCTTTTGGTTCACCAAAGTAAACATCACCTGTTAACTCTCTTATTATCATAATATCAACATTTTTTATTACTTCAGGTTTTAATGTAGAAGAATCTATTAACTCATCAAATACTACCGCCGGACGTAAATTAGCAAACAAATTTAAAGCTTTTCTTATTCCCAATAATGCTTTTTCTGGCCTTACTTCTGCTGGTAGTGAATCATATTTCCAATCACCTACTGCTCCTAACAATACAGCATCTGATTCCTTTGCTGTTTTTACAGTTACTTCCGGTAATGGGGTATTATATTCCTCATAAGCACAGCCTCCTATTAATTCCGTCTTATATTGAAAGCTCATATCTAATTTCTTACCTACTGCATCTAATACTTTTACAGCCTCAGACATTATCTCAGGTCCTATTCCATCACCAGGTAATAATGCTATTTTATATTCTTTCATTTTTATACTCCCATTTTTTCTTTTGTATAATTAATTAAACCACCTTTTGATATTAAGTTCTGAATCTCTTTCGGATATGAATTACATTGATATTCCTTATTCTGAGTTAGATTCCTTATTACACCGTTTTGTATATCTATCTCAATTTTATCTCCTTTTTTACATTCATCTGGAAACTTCTCTTGTTCTAAAATAGGCAATCCTATATTTATAGCATTCCTAAAGAAAATCCTTGCAAAACTTTTTGCTATTATTACTGATATTCCACTTGCTTTTATCGCTATTGGAGCGTGTTCTCTTGAACTGCCACATCCAAAATTATATCCTGCTACCATTACATCTGATTCTTTCACATTATCTGCAAATTCTATATCAATATCTTCCATACAATGACTCGCTAATTCCTTCTCATCTGATGTATTTAGGTATCTTGCCGGAATTATAACATCTGTATCTACATTATCTTTATAAACATGGGCATATCCTACAAATTTACTATTCATATCTTTTTCTCCATTTACAAATCTTCTTTTTTGTAGTATACATAAAAATAATTATATATTCAAATTCTTAAGTTAAGTTATAATGTATTAAAAAAAAAAGGAGACTACAAAATGAATTACTACATCGGTGAAGCTGCTGGAAAAGTTTGGAACTTCCTTAATGATCAAAAAACTAAGGAAGCTACTTTTGCTAAACTAGAAAAAGAATTAGATTTAGACGATAACTTTATTAAAATGGGTATTGGTTGGCTTGCTTATGAAGGTAAAGCTGATTTAAGTGGTAAAGGGTCACGTACTAAAGTAAAACTAGTTACTGAATAAATAATAATTATTAATTTAATTTTTAAAGGACCTTTGAAGCTATTCAAAGGTCCTTTATTTTATAATAACTTAACTTAATTCTTATCAAATTAAATAAAAAAAATGAAAGGAATATTCTTAAATATGTATGTAAAAAATTTAAATTATAATCAACCTGACAAAGATGGATTCTTTGGAGAATTTGGTGGTGCTTTTGTACCTGATGATTTCAAAAAAGTTCTTCAAAATCTAGATATGGAATTCGAAAAAGCTTATAATGATGACTCATTCTTAAATGAAGTTTATTCTTTACTTAAATCCTACTCCGGACGTCCTACACCTTTATATTTTGCTAAAAAGCTTACAGATTATTATGGTAATCGAGGTAAAATTTATCTTAAACGAGAAGATCTTAACCATACTGGTGCTCATAAAATTAATAATGTAATTGCTCAAGCATTACTTGCTAAAAGGATGGGGGCAAAAAAAGTTATTGCCGAAACAGGTGCCGGACAACACGGTGTTGCAACTGCTACTGCCTGTGCTCTTCTTAATCTGGATTGTACTATTTTTATGGGGAAAAAAGATATTGAACGCCAAAAAATTAATGTACAAAGAATGGAACTACTTGGGGCTAAAGTTCATTCTGTTGACTCTGGCACTCAAACTTTAAGTGATGCTTGTGATAAAGCTATTGAATATTGGATTGAAAATTCTAATGACGTTTTCTATGTACTTGGCTCAGCTGTCGGTCCACATCCTTATCCTAAAATGGTTCGGTGTTTTCAATCTATTATAGGTAATGAAATTAAACATCAGATTCTTGAACTTGAAAATAGATTACCTAATTATATTTTAGCTTGTGTCGGTGGAGGTAGTAATGCTATTGGGGCTTTTTATGCTTTCCTTGATGATAAAGATGTTAATCTTATCGGACTTGAAGCTGCTGGGGAAGGTATTCATTCTGATAAAACTGCAGCTTCTTTATCTGTTGGAAATAAGATGATTCTTCATGGGGAAAGACAATATGTTCTTTCTGATGAAAATGGGAATCTGAAAAAATCATATAGTATTTCCGCTGGCCTTGATTATCCAGGTTGTGGACCTGAACATTGCTATCTTAAAGATTCTAAACGTGCTCAATATTTCCCTATTACTGACAATGAAGCTATTAAAGCTTTCGCTCTATTGAGTAAAACTGAAGGTATCATTCCGGCAATTGAAAGTGCTCACGCTGTCGCTTATTTAGAAAAACTTATGCCTCTTACCTCTAAAAATGACATTATTGTTGTAAATATATCCGGACGTGGTGATAAAGATACTGAACGATTATTAAAATTAATTTAATTCATTAATATTCTTTTCAACGAAAGCTTAAAAATCATTTTTAAGCTTTCGTTTTTCTTACTTGAAAATCTATTCGAAAAATTTTTATTGTTTATGTTTATTTTTTATTAAAATAATTATTAAAATAATTTGCTTGTAATTCACTTAAATATTTAACATTAGCAAAAACTAAATTTTTTTCTTTCAAACGCACTTTAGCTCTAGAATCCATTTTAGGTAAATTTACCCTTTCTCTAGAATTCTGACTTGAACGAAAGTGTCTTAAATATTCTTTTTGGCCTAACTTTTCTTTTTGTTTCTCTAACTCTTTCTCTTCTAAATCTAATTTCTCTTTTTGTATGTCTAAATCTTTCTTTTTTCGTTCTAAGCTTTCCTTTTTTTGTTCTAAAACTCTCTGTTGTTTCTCTAAATCTATCTTTTTTAGGTATAAATCCTCCTCGTTATTAAAATCCAATAATGAAACTTCATGGTCAAGAACGTTATACGAAAAAACTTCTGTCTTATCTACACTATCTGATTTTATATCTTCTGTTATTACCATTAAGTTAAAATGTCCTAATGTATTTTCTGATATATCACTTAAAGGAACATCATCAGAGGTAACATATGAACCCAGATATTCAATATCCGGATATCTGTCTTTTAATTCATCTAATAAATATTTTGCTAATAAGGCATTCTGATGGCATACACCTACTCCTGTTGCTACTGCCAAGTCTAACGGTAATATCCCCGGTACTTTACCATCTTTATATCCTAATTCTTTTTTAGATAATCCTCCATTATCATCTGTTATACCTCCCGTTTCAAAATTTGATAAACTTGGCATAAAATGAGCTGTATTCTCTGTTGATACAAATGACTCAATTTTCCAACACGTATGCAACAACATTTGGCTAAACCAAAAACCTCCTGCCGGTAAACTTATATGTACTTGATAGTCTATAAGTTTTATTATACTTTCTATATCTTTTGGCGATTTATTTTTTTTATATATACTATCAAATTCATCCACTAAACCTTCTAAAACTGTCTTACCTGTATTTTCTAAATACTTACTACTTTCTGCCTTACCTATAGAAATTAGCTCTTTAATCCTTTTATTTTGAAGTAAATTATCATCATTCGCCTCAGGAATTTGATAGATCTCTTTATCTTCTATATAATATCCTTTTTTTATTAAACAAACTCTCATTTCATCTGTAATTTTTTCTAATAGGTTACAGTCCTTTGCCTCGGATTCTGTAATCATATTATTCTTAACTAAAATTTCTTTACACTGATTTAACATATTCTTTTTTAGAAATTCTATACCTTCTTTATAATATTCATCTCTTATTAAACCATAGTCTTGTTTTACACAATTTTTTCCATATTCTATAATTGCACTAGGAGATTTATCTTCCTCTGTCAATTCAACTGCTTGTATCTGATCTCTTATTTCATCCATTTTTAAAGATTTCTCTTTTAAATATTCTGGTGCATAAACGTACTTTATTGATTTATTTTTAAACTTATCTAAAAAATTGTAATCTGAGTCAGCATCTACAGTCTTTGACTTAGAGTCTAAATACTCAGGCTTAAATAATTCTTTATCTTCCGATTCCTTAATTAATTCAGATTGAGAGCTTAATACTAAACTCTCACCACTAGAATAATCAACCTTACTTCCTTTATTTATTCCTTCTGCTGACATTTCTAGACTTAATCCTATCTTGTTACCTGATGAATCTTCTCCTTCAATACTTTTTTTTCCAGTTACTTCTTTTTTGTGATTTGTATCTCTTAACAAAGCTCCATTATTTTCCACAAATTTAGTTTCTGGATTTTTGATTCTAATCACAATTTTTACTCCTATCTCTTAAAAATTTTTAACGAAAATTAGTTCAAATTAATTATTCGGGTATATTATTTCGTCTTTTAAACTCCTTAATATTATTAAATGTCAAATTTTCCTCTTTTAATTGTATCTTTGAAACATTTTCTCTTCTAGTAAGTACATTACGTTCCGGTTTAAATATATCATTTCCTGGTCTATTTGATCTTAATTTTCTTAATACTTCTTTTTGCTCATCAGAATCTCTCAGACTATCAACATCCACTAAATCTACATTATGTCCCAAAACATTATATCTAATTAATTCTGTAGGCACTTCTTCTGTAAGTTCTATATTCCTATTTTTTTGATCTTCTCTTCGATCTTGAGTAATTAACATTAAATCAAAATGATCCTCCTGTTGATAAAATCTTTGTATAGGTACACCTGTAGATCCAGAAGTTACATAAGAACCTAAATACTCTATTTCCGGATGTTTGTCCTTTAGTTCATCTAATATATACTTCGCTAAGAAAGCATTCTGATGACATACCCCTATTCCTGTTGCTACTGCCAGATCCAATGGCAAAATTCCAGGACGCTTTTGCCAATTATTTCCATCTTCTTCTTGAATAAAACCATTGTCATCTGTTATTCCGCCATCCTCAAATCTTGACAATGCAGGTAATTGATGTGCCTTCATATTAAAAACATCGTCCTCATCTAAAAGTTTATGCAATAAAACTTGTGGAAACTCTTGTTGCCCAGCCGGTAAACTTATATGCACTTGATAATCTACAAGCTTTATTATTGTTGCAAGATCTTTTGGAGAACCATTCTTCTCATATAAATTTTCAAAGTCTTTCATAAGATTTTCTAAACTGTTTTCTTTTTTTAATTCCTCTCCTAAAGATATTAACTTCTCTAGTCTTTTATTTTGTAGCAAATTATCATCGCTAGCTTTAGGAATCTGATAAACCTTACCATCTTCAATAAAAAAACCTTCTTTTATTAAAGTAGCTTGCTGTTCAATTGTAAGTTTATCATTTACATCAAATTTTTTATTCCTTAAAATGTCTCCACACTCCAATATCCAAGTTGGTTGTGTGTTTTGAAAAAATAGCTTTTCTTCTTCTGATTCAAAACTTATTTTTGCACAACCTTTTGCAAACTCAATTAAAGCCTCAGGTGTTTTATCCTCTTCTGTTAGAGTTACTTTCTGGATTTCATCTCTTATTCTATCCATTTGTTCTGACTTTTGCTTGATTATATTATCATCATATACATAATCTATAGGATTATTTTTAAAATTGTAGAAAAAATCATCTAAAGATAGAATATCTAGTAAATCGGCAGGTATTGCGTTTGAAACCAGATCCACTTGCTCTTGTTCTAATCTTAAAGGCATCTCTATGGGCATTGCATTTGAAGCCCACTTCACTTGCTCTTGTTCTAATCCCCAAGGTATATCTATAACCGGTATTTCATTAAAATCCAGATCATCTGGCTCTTGTTCTGGTCTCAAAGGTATATCCCCAGGCATTTCCATTCTCTCTTGTTCCTGGCGTTTAGCACATTTATTTTCACCACTAGCATAAATACCCTTTGAATTTTTAATTTCCATAATTAATCTTCCTATAATTCTTTTTGTATCTTCATCTTATTTAGACTTATATATTTTTTTTAAATTTTAGTTATTAATGACTTTAAAAATCTATTTTAATTTAACAACCCTTATTTATATATAAAAAATATATATCAAAAAATTGTCAAGATTAATTATTTTTTTACAATTCTTTATACTAATAAAGAATAAAAATAAAAAATGCTATATTAAAATAGCATTCATTATATTTATTATTCTAGTTATCGTTACATTAATATTCTAATAACAAATAGTTCTGCAGATTATTTTTAGTTTCTAAATAGCTATCACCTCCAAATTTTTGTAAAAATTGGTCAAGAAGAATAATAGCAGCCATAGCTTCTGCGACTACTGCACAAGCTTCTACGGCACATACATCAGCCCTTTCAAAATGTGCATTATATGATTCCTTTGTCAATAAATCAATAGACTTTAATGACTTTCTCAAAGTTGGTATTGGCTTCATTGAGGCCTTTATTACTACCGGTTCACCATTTGACATACCACCTTCAATACCACCGGCATTATTTGTCTTACGATAAACTTTTTTTCCATTATAAAAAATCTCATCCTGAACTTCGGATCCTAAATGATTCGCAACTTCACTGCCCATTCCAAACTCTACAGATTTTACTGCTTGTATACTCATGATTGCTTGAGCTAATAACCCGTCTAAACGACGATCCCAGAACACAAAACTGCCAAGACCTATTGGAAGATTCTCTATTTTAACTTTAAAACTTCCGCCTAAAGAATCTCCGTTTTCTTTTGCTTTTTCTATTTCTTCCATAATTTCATTTTTATTTTCATATGGAATATTATTTATGCTTAAAATTTCAGAGGTTATCTTTATATTAAATTTTTCCAAAACCTGTTTTGCTATGGCACCTACAGCTACTCTTGTAGCTGTTTCTCTTGCACTTGAACGTTCCAAAATATTGCGGATATCTTTTTGATTATATTTTATTGCTCCTGATAAATCAGCGTGTCCGGGTCTTACTTTTGTTATTCTCTTATCATTTATAAGCTTTAGATTTAACTCATTCTCTTCTATTTTTTCACAAGACATTGGTATTGCCCAATTTTTAAAATCTTTATTCTCTATCTCTAGAAATATAGGAGCGCCTGTTGTCATTCCAAATCTTAAGCCGGATTTAATTTTGACTCTATCTTTTTCAATAGTCATTCTCGCACCACGACCATAGCCGGTCTGTCTACGACTTAATTCTTTATTTATTTTTTCTATATCTATTTCAAAATTTGCCGGAGTACCTTCTATTATTGCACTTAAACATTCCCCGTGGGATTCGCCTGCATTTAAAAATCTAAATTTCATAAAAATCTTTTCTTTATACTATACAATTATTTATTATATCTAATTTCTATTTTTTTTATGTTAATTTATGTTAATTTTATAACATTTTCTTTAAAGTTTTCAAAAATTTAATCGTATATATTATATATACAATATATAAATGCAACACAATGAAGAGTTTATTATAAAAAGGAGTAGAAATATGAATAAAGATAAATCTGATGTTATGAATAATCTTATATCAAACTTTTTAGATATATTTTCAGATTCAATTCCTAACTATATTAATGAAAATAAAGAAAATGATTCTAAAATAGTAAAAAATTTAATAGAAAATATATTCAACAAATTTGAAAATATTATATACAACTTCTTTTTAAAAGATTTAAAATATAATAACTAATTTATTCTATTTCAAAATATTATATACTCCTATGAAAAATTATGTAATAAAAGTTTACATAATTTTTTATTTATTAGCAAAAAATTATATTGCCGATATTTTATATTTGTAGTAGTGTTATTTTTAAGTTTAATAATAGGAATAGTTTTATGGTTATGAATATAAAAAGTCGCACAAATTTTAATACACAAACGAAATATAATAAATTAAAGACTACAACAAATCCTAAATGCATAACAAATCAGAATTTAGCATTAAAAAATACTGTTAAAGATTTAAAAAATAACATTAATCAAATCTCTTTCAATTATAATGGCAAATATTTACCAAATATCCCTGCAAGTCCTTATGTTCGTAAAAATTATATTTATGAACGAATATTATTAACTAAAGATTTAGAAGCTAAAAGTTCTGGAAATAAAAGGGAGTTTTATTCAAAGTTACAATCAAAACTAAATGCTATAAAATCTTTCGATGAGGCTAAATTTAATGCAAAAATTGAAAAAACTAAACAAGAGATCCAAGCTATTAAGGATGGAACTTTAAAAATCGAAGATTGGCAAGCTTCTGAGCATCATTATAAAACTCCAGAATATAAACTTAAAGTATTGTTAAGCATAAAATCAGCAAGAGAACTCGAAATGAGCTCACAAGAAGATCTTAAACAAAAAATACCTTCCTCTGATAACGTATCTATTCATTTTTTATCTAAAAATAACTTTGCTGAGGAAAACTCAATTGAAATAGTAGATAATAAAGTTGTTATAAAAAATCCAGAATACAAAATTAACCAAACTTTAAACTTAACTTATGATCAATTTAACCATCTATTTCCCAAGAATACTGATTATAAAAAAGTAACGCAGCAAGACATTCCTGATTGCTATTTGGTTTCAGCTTTACAGACTATATTAAATAATCCTGAAAGTTTCGCTAAGTATCTAAAAATATTTTCAAATGATGATTCAGGCAATATTTTTATTACAATACCATTAACTAAATTAAAAATTCAATTTCCAAAAGATAAAGATAATAAACCAAAATTATTTAATACTTTACAAAATCTCAAACTCGAAGGTGCTTTAGGTAATCAAATGTTTGAACAATCCTATGCTCTTAATAGAATAAAAATGTTTTCAGATGCTTTAATATCTAAAACTTCTAATGAAAATATGAAAAAAGACTTTGAGCTATTTATGAATAATAAATTTAATAAATTAACTCAAGGCGAAGACATCTTCGATGATGTACTATTAGAACTAGCAATTTTAAATAAAAAATATACCAAAGAAATAGAGACATTATATTCATCCGATTACTCTATTTACTTTAATTTGAACAAAAATCTGTCAGCATATTTATCGATTCGGGAACAACTAAAAAATAGTATAGATGACAATCTTCTAGATGTTTTATGCGACCTAGAAAGCCCCGAAAATAAAAGAGTTAAAGATGCATTTCCTTTTCTAACAGAAGAAACAGATGTTAATAGTATTATTAATAATTATATTAAATTTGTTAATAATATTAATAATTTATTTAAAGATGAAGATTTATCTTTGTCAGAATATTATCTTCTAAGGAATATTGTATACCTTGTTCAAACAAAACAAAATGCTATTCCTAATATTGGATTTTCTACTATATTAAAATCTGGCAATCCTCTTGAAGTTTATAGTACTTTCTTGGATGATACTAATACTTTTATTGGAACTTTTAATAGAAAATATCCTTTTGATATAGATCATTTTGACCCAAAAGGTATTTCTATTAAAAGTTATAAGAGTGAAAAAGCATCTTTATTAGATAATCATTCTATAAATAATCTAATATCTTTATCGCTTATTGACTTTTCTGAGAATCATGATCAATATAATATATCATTTATAGATCCGAAAAATAAATTTGATTATGATCATACATATTCTATTTATTGCGTAGATAATAAATCCAAAGAGGTATATCTTACCGACCCTAATAAACCAGATTGGTCTCAAATATTGCCTTATAATGAAACAATTGAAAACATAGGCTTTTATTATAATGAATTGAAAGATAATGAAGATAACAATTTAAATCAAGCTAAACAAACAAAATCTTCAACACAATCTAAAAAAACAGACACTGTATTTAAATACATTTTGGACAAACTTGCAAAAAAATTATTTAATAGATAATTTTATACTTGTATATTTTAGTAAAAAAATGTTAAAATAGATATGAACCAAAGGTATTAATTATTTTTCAAAGTCGTTCCTTTATTATAATTGTTATTATTTAGAAAGGGACTTGTATTTATGGGTAAATCTACAAAAAAAAAGAATACCGGAGGTTCTTATACGATTAACGGTAATACTATATCAAAAACTTATTATGATCGAAATGGTGACTTAATTTCAGATTATGTTATGAATCCCTATGAAGAATCAGCATATAATTATGCTCAACAAGCATTCGCTGATAATATAGGTAAAATTAATACATTTTCACCGGAAACAGTTTCTCAAATGAATAAGCAAATTGATGCGTATAAAAATCAAGGTATTAAAGAAATTAATGATATATATACCCCGATGATTTCAGAATTGCAAAATAATATCGCAAATAGGTTTGGTAATCTAGATAATTCTATATTCTTAGATAACTTAAATAATATAGAATCTAAAAAATCCGATGCAATAAGTAAACTTGCTCAAGATATTACAGCTAAAAAAAATGAGCTTATTAGCGACGAGCTAAATAAACAATATACCTATTTAGATTTCTTAAATAATTATCAAAACCAAATTTACCAAAAAGCACTTAATACTATTACAGCTAGCCAAAATAACACAAAAAATAATAACTATATGGATAAATCAGGATCTAATAATAGTTTATTTAATACAGCTTTTAATACAGCTGGAAGTATATTTAAAACTATCTTTTAATAAAAAGACAAGTGTGTAATAATTTTGGAGATTATTTTAATGAAACCTTATTATTATACACTTGTTTTAAATATTTTAATGAGTTAAAATTAACTTAATATGAAAGAAAATAATGATTTTTATAAATTTCCAACAATAGCAGCAATAGCAACTGCATTCGGTAATGCTGGAGTTGGCATTATACGTATTTCCGGAGATAAATCATTCGAAATTATTAATAAAATATTTAGCAAAAAAGTAGAAAAAAAAAATTATATTTATCACGGGTTAATAAAAAATAACGACATTATCCTTGATGAAGTTATAGTATTACCTTTTAAATCACCAAATAGCTATACAGGAGAAGACGTAATAGAAATACAATCACACGGTGGGTTAAAAGTTTTGCAATCTATTTTAGATCTGGTGTTAAATTCAGGAGCAATCTTAGCTAAAAGAGGTGAGTTTACAAAAAGAGCTTTTCTGAATAAAAAACTTGATCTTTCTCAAGCACAAAGTGTCTTAGATTTAATTGAGGCTAAAACCAGTAATTTCGCACAAAAAAGTGTAATTAATCTTAAAGGTAAATTGTCTTTAGAAATAAATCAAATAAAACAGATCTTACTAGAAGTTTTAGGCCGAATTGTTGCGGCAATTGATTTTCCGGAAGATGTTCAAGAACCTGAGTATGATTATATAAAAACTCAGTTATTAACTATAATAAATCGTATAGATAAAATATTAAAAGGAGCAAATAATTCTAATATAATGAGAGATGGTCTAAAAGTAGCCTTAGCCGGTAGACCAAATGTTGGGAAATCATCTTTATTTAATTTGTTACTTAATAATAATAGAGCTATAGTAACAGATATAGCCGGAACAACAAGAGATACCTTACAAGAGAGTGTAAATATTAATGGACTTTATGTTAATCTAATTGATACAGCAGGAATCCGAGATGAACAAAATCTCGATATAGTAGAAAAAATTGGGATAGGATATTCAAAAGACCAGATTAATGATGCAAATATTATACTGTTTTTATTTGATTCTTCTGCCGGTTTAACACATGATGATTTAAAAATTTATGACAGAATATCTGATAAAAAACATATAAAAATCGGAACAAAATATGACCTTATAAAAAATAAAAAATCTCAAGTAAACTCTATGAATGAATCTAAGAGCGAAGGGAAAAAAGATAATACTTTATATATTTCGGTCAAAAATAATTATAATATAGATAAATTAAAAAAAGAAATACTTGATTTAGCAATAGATAAAGGAATGTGTGATACAGATTTTGTTACAAATATGTATCAACAAGAACGTTTAAAAGCAGCAAAAGGATCTCTTGAACTTGCATTGAATGCAGCAGAAAATTTAGAATTACAAGATTTAATATCAATAGATATAAAACAAGCGGTTATTTCATTAAGCGAAATAACGGGAGAATGTATTACTGATCAGGTATTAAATGGCATATTCGAAAAATTCTGTATTGGGAAATAAAAGATTACTAAGTATTTAAGTTAAATATTCTTTTAAATGCACTAGAGAAGGTTGAGCTCTAAGTTTTTTTATAGCTAAATTTTCAATTTGCCTAATTCTTTCTTTAGAGAATCCCAAAATCTTACCAATTTCTTCTAGAGTTTTCTTATTTTTTCCAAAAAGCCCATACCGGTGAATAAGAATAATTTTTTCTCGCTCTTCTAATAAATTTAAAGCATCTTTAATATTATTATTCAAAAGAGCCTGATTAGTTTTATTATCAGGATTAGCCTCTAAATCATCCGAAATATAATCCTCAATAGTAAGATCATCAGCAACAGGTGTATCTAAGCTAAGAGGTTCATTTATCATCGACTCTTTAATAGTTTTAATTTTTTTCACAGATAAGTTTAGTCTTTGAGCAAGTTCAGAATCATAAGGTTCACGACCAAGCTTAGAAGAAAGATCAATAATAGCTCTGCGTAGTAATCTTATTTTATCAAGCATATGAACAGGAATACGTATGGTACGAGAATTATTTGCAATAGCCCTTACAATAGTTTGTTTAATCCACCAAGTAGCATAAGTACTAAACTTAAACCCTTTTTCATAGTCAAATTTATCCGCAGCACGAATAAGACCTAAAGAGCCTTCTTGAACAAGATCCATAAATAAAACACCTTGTCCTGTGTATTTTTTTGCTATACTTACAACTAATCTTAAATTAGCTTGAATAAGTTTCTTCTTGGCAATAAGAGCTGCTTTAGAGTTTTTTTCTTTTTTAATTAAATGCCCTAATTCTTTTTCTTGGTCAGACTTAAGTAATTTTACTTTTCCTATTTCTTTTAAATACATCTGTAATACATCATCTTGTCTGGAAATAGTAGTAAATGTAGTATCTGATTGATTGTTTTCTAAATCAAGCCTATTAATAGAAGTATTATAGGTATTAACTTCTTGTTGAGTATAAAATAAATCTTCTTGATGCATATCCTTTTTTTCCATAATGACTCACATTGACCTTTAATTTAAATATATTTATCCTTAAAATAGAAATATTAAGATAATTTCTAGAAGAAAAGACGAATAAAAATAAAAATTGTTCCTATTTTTTTTTTGTTGTAGTATAAATAATTAAAAGAAGAATTGAAAGATCAGGAAAAGACAAGGAGATAAAACTGATGAGACAATCAATAAGATTAGATAAAATTCCCCCTTATTTATTTGCAGAAATAGACAGAAAAATAGCAGAAGCAAAAGCTAAAGGAATAGATATAATATCATTAGGGATAGGAGATCCGGATACTCCAACAATTCCAAGTGTAGTAGAGGCTATGCATAAAGCAATTGATAATCCATCAAATCACGATTACCCACCATATGATGGAACAAAAGCATTTAAAGAAGCTAGTGCTAATTGGATGAAAAAGAGATTTAATGTTGATATTGATGCCAAAACAGAGATATTAGCGAATATAGGCTCAAAAGAAGCAATTGCACACGTGTTCTTTGCATTTGTAGATGAGGGTGATTATACATTAATACCTGATCCCGGATATCCAGTATATAAAAATGCAACAATCTTCGCTGGCGGTACTCCGTATGCTATGCCACTTACTCAAGAGAATAATTTCTTACCTGATTTTACAAAAATTCCTGAAGAAGTAGCAAGAAAATCAAAATTAATGTTTTTGAACTATCCAAATAATCCAACAGGAGCAGTTTGTGATTTAGAATTCTTTAAAAAAGCTGTAGAATTTTGTAAAAAATATGATATATTGTTATGTCACGACCAAGCATATTGCGAAATGACTTATGACGGATATATAGCTCCATCAGTTCTACAAGTAGAAGGTGCAAAAGATATTGCTATTGAATTTTTCTCACATTCAAAATCTTATAACATGACAGGTTGGCGTGTAGGATTTGTAGCAGGAAATAAAGATGCAATAAAAGCTTTAGGAACAATAAAAAATAATATAGATTCAGGTGTATTTAAAGCTATCCAAGAGGCAGCTATAGCAGCATATAATGCACCTAGTGAACAGATTAGCTCATTAAATAAAATGTATAAAGAAAGAAAAGAAGTAATGGAAGATGGTTTAAGAAAATTAGGTTGGGAAGTAAAACCATCAAAAGCTACATTTTATTTATGGTTACCGGTTCCAAAAGGATTTACTTCTGAAGAATTTGTAACAATTATGTTAGAAAAAGCTCACGTTGTGGTTCCACCTGGAAATGGTTATGGTAAAGTCGGAGAAGGATTCTTTAGAATAGCACTTACAAAACCTATTGACGTAATTAAAGAAGCTTTAAGCAGAATGGAAAAAGCCGGTATTAGCTATAATATGACAAAATAGAAAAGAAACAGATAAAAATAAAAGGGACTTATTATAAAAATAAAAAGTTCCTTTTTATTTTATAATACATTATTGTGATTAGATAGATGGTTGCATTTAATTATAAGCATTATAAAATATATTAAGTATATTAGTAAATTTGAGTTTATAAAATGAGGAAAATTAGATTTTTAAATATAATATCAGATATTTATACATCTTCAAAATGGGTTAATTTACTTATTTTCTTGTTATTTTCTATATTACTTACAGCGTTATTAGCATCTAAATATTTCTTTTTTCAGAGCTTAATTTCCGCAGAAGGAACAAGCTTAAAAGAAATAAAAGCCCCCAAAACTATAAAAGTTGTAGATACATTCAAAACAGAACAGTTAAAAAAAGAAGTAGCAGCAAAAGTAGATCCAATTCTTACCCCAGCAGAAGATACTTATATAAAAAATAATCTGCTTTCTATATTTAATACTATAGAAAAAATTAGGCAAAGTGATGAATCTAATGAGATAAAAAGATCAAAAATTGAAGTTTTATTTTATATTTCTGATAATAGTACAAAGAATTATATACTTAATTATTTTTTATCGTCATCAGATGATACAATAAATGAAATAAAACTAAAAGCCTCAGAGATACTGGATAATATATTAAAAGAAGGTATTACAGAAAAAATATTTGAAAAAGACAATATAAGTAGAATAATTTTTAAATATATGCCTCAGAATGTATCACAAGGGCAGATAAGGATAATAAGTGGACTTTTAGAACAAGTAATAATGCCAAATATGGTAGTAGATGAATTAGCGACCGAAATAGCTAGAAAAAATGCAGCCAATAGTGTAAGCCCATATATAATAAAATTTGAAAAAGGTGAGAATATTGTATTTCAAGGTGAACCGGTCACAAAAGTAAAAAGAGATGCCTTAAGTAAAGCAGGTTATAATGTTCTTGAGTTAAATTATCTTGGTTTATTTGGCATATATAATTTAGTTATCATAGGTATTTTAAGTTTAATATATTATTTACAATTTTTTGATAAAAAATATTTAGTAAGGAATTATCTATCTATAATAGGAATGCTGGTATTAATAATGGCAGCAATAGGAGCTACATTAAATGATAGTTTATCAATATATTTACTACCGTTTGGAGCTTTTTCAATGCTACTTGCAATATTTACGAATCCAAGGATATCAATATTTGCATCAGTACTATTAGTTTCTATTATGGGAATAACTCTTCAAATTTCGACACCTGCGGTTGTAGTATTTTCGATAATAAGCTTAATTTCAGCTATATCAGCTTCAAGAATAAGGTATTCAAGAAGGGTAGATTTAATAAAATCAGGTCTAGAAATATCTTTAGGTATGCTATTACTTATAAGCTGTACGTATATAATAGAGATGTGCGTAGTAGATATATCTATGGATTTAATGATAAAAGATATAATTTCAGGGATATTTACCGGATTTTCAAGTGGTATAATAGTTTTAGGTTCAATTCCAATACTAGAGAGTGTGTTTAAAATAATCACGCCATTCGGTTTAGCAGAATTGGCTGATCATAATCAACCATTGCTAAAGCGATTACAATTTGAGGCACCTGGAACATTTGCACATTCTTTAGCTGTATCAAATTTATGTGAAGCAGCTTCAGAAGCTATAGGAGCTGATCCTATCTTAGCTAGAGTTGGAGCTCTCTACCACGATATAGGTAAACTCAAACGTCCTTTATTCTTTGTAGAAAATCAATCTTATTTTGGTATAGATAATCCACATTCAAAACTTAATCCAAGATTAAGCAAAATGGTTATTATGGCTCATCCAAGAGATGGTATTGATCTTGCAAGAGAATATCATTTACCTTCACAAATCCAAGATTTTATTATTCAACATCACGGCGAAACACTTGCTTCTTATTTTTATAATGAGGCAATAAAACAAGAAGGTATAGAAAATGTATCAAAAGATCAATTCAGATACTCAGGTCCAAAACCTAATACAAAAGAAACAGCTATTTTAATGATAGTTGATGCTGTAGAATCAGCTTCCAGAACCTTAAAAGATTTCAGTCAAGAAGCTATTGATAATATGATCCAGAAAATTATTAATGATCGACTAGAAGATGGTCAATTATCTGATAGTCCTCTTACTTTAAAAGATCTTAAAATTATATCAAGTACTCTAAATAGACTCTTAAGAGCTGCTCATCATCAAAGAGTAAAGTATCACGAAAATATTATACACGAACTTGAAAACAAAGGGTCAAAATTACCTAATACTCTGCTTGATGTTTTTATTGATGAAAAATTAAATATGTTGGATAATGGAAAAAATATGAAAAATGAAAAAAATTCTTAATATTTTTATCGAGAATATATACAAAAATGAATCAATTTCTGATGATGAATTACAGTGTATACTTGAGAATACAAAAAAGATGACAGATTTTGCTCTTCAGAATCAAGAAATATATGAGAAAAGTGTACTTAATAATTATAAATTTTCAACTTTATGCTTTGATATTGTTTTCTGTAATGACGAATATATACATAAAATTAACTTAGAATACAGAGGTAAAGATAGGGCTACTGATGTCATTAGCTTTGCCATTTTTGCAGATTCACCGGAAGAGGAACGATTCATTTTTGATGATGAAGAAATTAATCTTGGAGAAATAATTATCTCTATAGATACGCTAAAAAAGCAAGCTTTAGAGAATAATGTCAGCATAAAAGACGAACTTTACTTTTTAATATCACACGGAATTTTGCATCTATTTGGTTTTGACCATCAAACAAACAAAGACTATAATGTTATGATAAGTTACCAAAATGAGATGAGGAATACTGTAGATGTCTAAATATGGTGGGAAGAATTTTTTTTCAAGTGTGAATTTTGCTTTTCGAGGTTTAAAATTGGTAGTTAAATCACAAAAGAACTTTCGAAGGCAAATATTTTCAGGGATTTTTATCTTAATATTAGCTTGGATTTTAAAATTCTCTTATATAGAATATTGTATATTACTTTTAGTCATTAGTTTTATCCTAGTGTGCGAAATGTTTAATTCTGTATTCGAATTTACACTTGATGCTTATACTAAAAATAAGTACTCAAAACTTGTAGAAATGGCAAAAGATATTGCTGCCGGATCTGTATTAACTGCTACAATTTTTTCTAGTTTTATTGGTTTTATTTTATTTATAAATAAAATCTATATTTTATTTATAAAATAGTGTAAAATATATTTAATTAAAGGTAAGTATAAGAAGGAAGAAAAATATGATAATACCAAGTATTGATTTAATGGGAGGTAAAGTAGTTCAACTAAAGCAAGGAAAAGATAAAGTTCTTGAACGTAGCGATTATATAGAATTAGCAAAATATTATTCTAGATTTGGAGAAATAGCTGTAATTGATTTAGATGCAGCTATGGGATCAGGAAATAATGAGGAAATAATAAAAGAATTATGTAAGATAGCACCTTGCAGAGTAGGTGGAGGAATCCGTGACATAGAGAAAGCAAGAAGGATATTATCTTATGGAGCAAAGAAAGTCATTGTTGGGACAGCGGCTTCTGAGGAATTTTTAAGCAAATTACCCAAAAATAATGTTATTGTAGCTATAGATACAAAAAATGGTAAGATTGCAACTCAAGGTTGGAAAGAGGTTGTAGATTATACTGCTTCTGATTTTGTTAAACGATTTGATAATTTATGTTCCGGATATCTATATACTATTGTTGAAAAAGAAGGTATGATGCAAGGATGCGATATGCACGCAATAAGCAATATTCGTAGCTTGACGAATCTGGAATTAACTGCTGCAGGTGGTATTTCTAGTGTTGATGAGATACTTAAGCTTCAGAAAATGAACGTTTCATCTCAATTAGGTATGTCTATTTATACTAATAAATTAAGTCTTGAAGAGGCTTTCTGTTATTGTCTTGATTTTGAGAAGCAAAACGGACTAATACCTACTATTGTTCAAGATTTTCATTCCAAACAAGTGCTCATGCTTGGATATTCCAACTTAGAATCTGTAAAATTATCTTTATCTTCCGGTAGGGCTACTTATTTCTCTCGTTCTAGAAATAAACTATGGACAAAAGGTGAAACTTCCGGTAATACTCAAACTCTATTACAAGCCAGATTTGATTGTGATAGAGATACCCTCCTTTATAAAGTTATTCAAAAAGGTAATGCTTGTCATTTAAATAAGTTCTCTTGCTTTGAAGATAAAGAATTTAATATTAATGATCTATACAAAGTGCTTTTAGACAGAAAACTTAAATTACCTGAAAATTCTTATACTGCGAAATTATTTAAAGATAGAAGTCTACTTAATTCTAAAATTCTAGAAGAAGCTTCTGAAGTTACTGATTTTGAAAATGGGGAAGATGATTTAGCTTGGGAAGCCGCCGATCTTACTTATTTTGTTTTAACACTTATGGCTCAAAATAATGTAACTCCTCAAGAGGTTTTAAATAACTTAGCTTCTAGGACTTAATTTTTTATTTTTTATAAATTTTAGATTTTATTATTAAAAAAAAGATCTTTCTATAGAGTTTTAAACTTTTTATAGAAAGATCTTTTTTAGTTTTTACTTTAAAATCCCCCACTTGTTTATATAAAAAAGAATAACGTTTATTTTTTATTTTTTAAGTATCTTTAAATTGTATTAAAAATAAAGATGATTACTTAAATATTTAGGGTATGATTTTCGTGAATAATTTTTTTAAAAATAAATATAAATCTTACAATCTAGAAGACTTAATTATTGAAGCTCAAAATGATAAAACCGAAGCTTTAGAAGAACTTATTTCAAGGTTTCAAAAAACAGTATATGCAACTTTATACTACTTAGACAATAGCAATAATAATCAAAACACTTTAGATTTAAGTCAAGAAGTACTTCTTCGAGTTGCAAAAAATATAAAGACATTAAAGAATCCAAAATGTTTTAAAAGTTGGCTAAACAATATAATTACAAATGTATTTTATGACCAAATAAGAAAAAAGAATAGGAACCCTGATATTGTATCAATCGATTCATTTTATCAAAAAGATGATATGACAACAGATCCAATAACAAATCCTGCAAAAGAGATCTGTGATATAAAACGTATACCTCTTGAGGAAACTTTAGACAAAGAATTGTCACAAATCATTGAGGAATCTATACATAAATTACCTGAAAGATTCAGATTAGCTATTGTGTTAAGAGAATTTCAAGGACTTAGCTATGAGCAGATAGCTAAAATAACGCAATCTAATATAGGCACAGTAAAATCTCGTATTGCTCGGGCAAGAAATCAATTACAGAAATCATTGAAATCATATATTGCTTAGAATTATTAATAAAAGAAAGTTAAGGTTTAATATAATATGACAAAAACTAATGATACGTGTAAAAAAGTTTCTTCTTTATTATCGCTTTACTTAGATAATAGATTATCCGATGAGGCAAAAAAGTACGTTTCTAACCATTTAATGATTTGCCAAGAATGTAATAAAAAATTTCAAGATTTAAAGAATCTTGTAAAAAATATTAGAATATCTTACGCAAAATTTAAAAAAGATCTTTCTATAGATCATACTCAATTTTTTTCAATAAGAGATTATGAAAATTTTTATTCTAATATCTCCGCATATATGGACAATGAATTAACAGAGGATGACAAAGTAAAATTTGAAGATTATTTAAAAAAGTCAAAAGCTGCTGCTTCTGACTTAGAGTCTTTTTTTTCTATACAGAAATTATTAAAACAAGCTTTCCTTGAAAAACAGAGGATGAGTAATAATAAGGAATATAAAAATATAATTAAGCTTTTAAATTTTCAAGATGAATATAAAAGAACAAATAATTTTAAAAATATTGTCGCTGTTTTTCTTATACTTATTATAGGTATCTCAATATTTATTTCATTCAACTTTGTAGATTTCTCTGAAAAGTTTAGTAACTTACAAAAAGATGTATATGTATATTTTAATAGCGAATCACCCTATTAAAGTTCTATTTTAGAGTCTGACTTTTAATGCTTGCAGTATCATTTCTAAATCCAGATTCAAAAGACTCTCCATTTCACCTTTCATTGCAAGACCACATTTTTTACATAGATTCTTTTCCTTGCCTTGACATTGTTTAAAGTATTCTGAGTTTGGCATAATAAAATTTGTAATAAAACATTTTTCGCCTAGATTGTTATTATTCTTATTATCTGTATTGTAATTTTCAAAATGTCTTCTCATTGATTTAAGTCCTGAAATACTATTCATTATAGGATAATTTTTCTTTTTTAATTCTATTATCTGATCTATTATTTTTATTTTTTCTATATTATTTACATAAAGCTCTGAATCTTGCTTCTCATTTACAGGAGTATAAAAATTTAAAGCTATTGATTTTATTTTTTTATGACCTTTAACAAATAAAATAGTATCTTTTACCTGATGTTTATTTATATTACTTATAGTCATATTTACATTAATATTTTTATGATCAGAACTATTTATATTATCTATCAGTTTCTCAAAAGAATTTACCCCACGATTTAAATTATGAATATCATATAATCCATCTAAGCTTACCCAGACCATATCAGCCATTGTACTAATTTTATTAGTACCATTAGTTGTTATAGTAACTTGATGAAATCCTAGATTTTTTGCATAGCAGACTATATCATCTAATGTGTTATCTTTATCCTTCCATAAAGTTGGTTCTCCACCTTCAAGATCCAAAAAACGAGATCCCATTTTATAACAATCTTCTATCTCTTTCTTTATAATGTCATAAGATTTACTTATCGGAATATAATCATCCGAATGAATAATACAACAATGTTTACATTGTAAATTACAAATAGAGTTTATAAAAAGTACCGACTGAAGAGGTAATTTTTTTTTCAAGAATTTTATTTTACAATACCATAAAAAATAATATAGAAATCTAAACATATACCCTTTAATTACATTATTAACAGATAAGAAATAATAAATAGAATAACATAGAAAGTAACAAGATTACGAGCTAAAAACCATCTATAAAAAAACCAATCTATACCTAGAGTCTGATATAGAGAATATCTTTCCATTGGAATATCTAAGAATTTTTCTCTTATAGGTAATTCATCAGGATTTTTTATATAATTATACATAGATAGTAATAATCTTATAGCGATTATAGCTGATAAGAATGTTAAAATGACCATTTTAGGGAAAATATTGAAATAAATACCTAACCCCGTAAGAAAATATACAAATAAAAGCATAATTACTTGAAAAATAAAAGCATTTTTTTCAGATCCCATAAGAATAGCAAATGTTTTTTTACCGGCAGCTTTATCGGGATTAAAATCCATAATAGAATGAGTATACAAAATATTCATAACTAAAATTCCAATGATAACAGAGGTAAGATAAATTTGATTATTTAAAATTCCCCCAGAAGTTAAAGCAGCCCCAATCAGAATTAAAGGACCAAAAATAATAGCAATAACAATTTCTCCTAAACCATGATAACTTAAAGAAAATGGCTTCATAGAATAGAAAAAACCTAGTATAGCAACAATAATAGGTATTAAAAGAATTTTATATCCTCTATAACAAGATATTATAATTCCAAATAAACAAGAAATTAATAACAAGCTAAAAACAAAAATTAACACCTTTTTCCAAGTAGTTTTATTTTCTTCTATATAAAAGCATTTTTTTGCTCTGGCTCTTACACCTCCATTAATCATCTCTTTTCTTATTTTTACGTGTCCATTTTTATAATCAAAATAATCATCTAAAATATTAAAAGCCAAATGAGCCAAAATAACACCCATAAGCCCTAAGAAAGCTAAGAAAAAATTTATCCTAGTATAATATAAGGTAATTACACACCCGAGTAAATAAGGCATAATACTTTGTGGTAAGGATTGATATCTGCCTACATTCAACCAAAATTTTATTGGATTATTTTTTTTCCCCATGTTCCACCATATTTTTCCATAATGTATTTTATTATAATAACATATTTCTATTCGTAATAATATATCTTTACATTACAATACAGGCTATAATTTATAAAAACTTCATAAAAATTTATAAAAAAAATGTAAAAAATGGTAAAAGAGTAATTGTAATAAAAATAAATTTAATATATCCTATATCTAAATGAGAATTAAACATTTTTTAATTAATGTTTATAAAATGGGGTATTAAAATGTCAGAAGAAACATCTATAAAATTAGTTGATTTAAGTAATATAAATAATACAAGCGACTTAATTTCTAGTTTATCAAAAATATTACTTGAAAATAAATTAGGAAATAAGAACTTTTCTCTAAATTTAGGGTCTATAGATCTTAATTATTCACAACTAAATAGCTTAATACTTCTAATTAATGCAGAAAACGCTTCATTAGTAAATATAAGTACTGACTCGAATATTACATATAACTCAGCTATAGAACTTAATCTATTAGTTACTAGAATAAATGAAAACGTAAAAGAGGATACAGAAGAGAATATAAATGTTGAATCAGAGAATCAATTTATAACAATTGAGAATCCCCATAAAACAAATGCTCCAGAAGAAAATTCCTTTGATGGGGATCTAATTCAGGATAAGAATCCAGAAGATGATAAAAAAGAAGCAGAAATAAAACTTGCCTCAATCCTTCAAGAACAAGATTTGGATAATACCGAAATAGAAAAAAATAATAATAGTTTATCAAAAGAAGATATAGAAATATTAAAAGCCCCTACATTATATATAAAGCAGACATTAAGATCGGGGCAATGTCTAAATTACGATGGGAATATATTAATTATAGGGGATTGCAAGCCCGGAAGTGAAATTACGGCTAAATATGATATAACAGTATTTGGTAAATTATCAGGTATAGCTCATGCCGGATGTAAGGGTAATAAAAGAGCAAAAGTAAGAGCACTTGAACTAAACCCTATTCAACTAAGGATAGCAGATTGTTATAGTCGTAGACCTGATTGTCCAAATATAATACCAAATGAGAAAAAAACAAATAATCAAGCAGAAGAAGCAAAAATTGTAAATAATCAAATAAAGATATATAAAATAATATAGTCATAAACAAAAGGAGTGAGATTGAATGTCAGGAAGAGTTATAGTAATCACCTCCGGAAAAGGTGGAGTTGGTAAGACCACTACAAGTGCAAATATAGGTACAGCACTTGCAAATTCCGGGTCATCTGTTGTACTGATAGATACAGATATTGGTCTTCGTAATTTAGATTTACTACTAGGTTTAGAAAATAGAATAGTATATACTTTAGTAGATGTAGTAGAAAAACGTTGCAAACTAAAACAAGCATTAGTAAAAGATAAAAAGAACCCTAATTTATGTTTATTAGCAGCAGCCCAGACACGTGATAAATCATCAGTATCAGAAGAAGAATTAAAAGATATCTGTTTTAAATTAAAAGAAGAATTTGATTTTGTTTTAGTAGATTGCCCAGCTGGAATAGAGCAAGGGTTCCAAAATGCTATCTCAGGAGCTAGTGAAGCTATAGTAGTAACGACTCCGGAAATGTCTGCGGTAAGAGATGCCGATAGAATAATCGGACTTTTAGAATCAAAAGAAGAAATAAAATCATATAAATTACTTTTAAATAGGGTAAGACCAAATCTTATTAAAACAAACGACATGATGAGTGTAGAAGATGTTGTAGATATTTTATCTTGCGAATTAATTGGGATAATTCCAGAAGATACAAATATTATAAGTTCAACAAACAAAGGCGAACCTATAGTAAATAATATAAATTCCAAAGCCGGTATAGCTTATAAGAACGTAGCCAGAAGAATTTTAGGTGAAAATCTACCATTTATGAATTTAGATGAACCACAATCTTTATTCCAAAAGCTTAAAAATATATTTTCAAAGCTATTTGCCGGTAATTAGAAGGGAGCAGTCAAAAAAATGAAAGATCTTTTAACTGATATTTATAATAAAGTTTTACACTTTTTTCAATCATCTTCTAATACAAATGGTTCAAAAACATTAGCTAAGAATAGGCTTAAACTTGTATTAATGCAAGATAGAATGAATCTTGATTCATCTTCTCTTGAAAATTTACGAGAAGATATTATTAAAACTATTTCTAAATATATGGAAATTGACATTAATGCTTTAGATCTTAATTTGTCTTCAGAAGGTGATTCTTTTGCATTAATGCTAAATATACCTGTAATACGAACAAAAACTTTAAACGAAATTTCTAGTAATTCTGGTGAAAAAGAGGCTAAATCTTGTGTAACAGAAGATGATAATATATGTTCTGAAGAAAATAAACAGGATATAACAAATAACAATTTAGATACAAAAGAAAATGTTGTTGATAATTCTGAAAATACTCAGAACAAACTCAATTTAAAAATAAAATCAAGTGTAAGAACTGCATATAAAAATAAGAACAAAAAGAAAAGAATCAATAAAAATAAAACAAAATAAAATAAAAGCTAATTGTTATTTACATAATGTAAATTAATATGGTATAATAGTTAATTTTATATTAAAGTATAAACTATTATACCTTTTATTTTATGGAAGTTATATGAAAAAGTTTTTAAAATTTATAATAAAAGTCACGTTTTGGATATTTGTATTAATAGGAATAACTGTTACAATTTCAAGTATTGTAAATTTTGATTGGACAAAAAAGCAATATAACAAATTAATTGGTTGTTACTATATATATATCGGAGATAAATCATTTAAAAAACGTGACCTGACAAGAGCAATAGAAAATTATCATAAAGGATTAGAATATTACCCTAACCATTCACAAGCTAACTGTAATTTAGGCAATCTTTATGTATTATACGAAGACTATGCTTCTGCTGCTTATTATTATGAAAAAGCTATTGAATATAAACCTGATTTTTTAGTATGTAGAATAAATCTAGGTATAATCCTAGCAAATAAATTACTTGATTACCAAGGAGCAATCGAACAATATGAGGCTGTAGTAAAAGCAAATCCAAAAATTATCAATTTGCCACGTGTATTATCAAATAAAAATAGTGTTCCTACAAATAAAGGGCTTGCTTATTATAATATGGGGCTTGCTTACAGAGCTTTATCTTTACTTGAAATAGAAGATCAATATTTATCTAAACAATATTTAGTTAAATCAAGGAATTCTTATAGAAATGCCTCTAAGTATTTAAAAAATAATGTGAAAAATTTTTATAACCTAGGCTTATCTAACCATATGTTAAAGAATTATAAAGAAGCCGGACAAAATTACTGTAAAGCTATTAAACTAGAACCATTTGACTATGAAATTCATTATAATCTTGCATTATTATTAAGATCAATGGAAAAATATAGAGAATCATTAGATGAGCTAGAAAAAGTTGGATTAATACTATCAAATGATGGTGATGGTAATAAAAGCAGTTATATTTTTGACATTATTACAGAGGTCAGTCAAAAAATTTCAACGATCGACGATCATAAATATCTTGTAGAAAGGTTATCTGTAACAGATGACCCAGATAAGAGTAATAAACTTTCATATATTAACGGTAAAGTTGTTTTATCAGATGATTTAGATAAAGCTATTTATGAAAATATGCAGAAATGTTCCGGATCAAATTACTTTAATATACCTGAGGAGAATTAGAATATGACTGAAATAGGAAATGGGATACTATTAAATTTCATAGAGGAGATTCTTAATATACTTTTATGCAAATATAATGATCCTTCAAAAATGTCTTTTGATTTATTAAATGTATTTGAGTATTTCTTTGATGTAAAAAAATTAAAAATTTACAGTATAGAGTCGGCTACAGGAGCATTAAAAGATTTTGAAAAGAATTGGGTCAATGTAAATAAAAGTACTCAAGATTATTTTTATAATGATATTTTTCCTGAATTTTGGAATAATAAGGATAGTTTCATCTTAAATAAATCAATAATCAATTTTAAAATTAAAAGTCAAGAGTTATATTCTAATTTCAATCTTGATAAAATTAATGAACTATACCTTCCATTAAAATCTCAAGAAAAAATATACGGTGCATTATTTATAGAATTCAATACAAAAAATAATATAAAATTACCGGAAAATTTTGCAATGGGATTACATATTATTACAAATCAAATATCGCTTGGGGTTTTAAATAATACTTTAAATAATCAAATGCAGATTAATATTAATTTTTATGATGCTATGAAAAATATAGCTAAAATAATAGAGAGTCAGTACGAACTAGTTTACATAATCCCAATAATAGGTGAGATGATAGACAGATTCATTTCTGATCACTTAATTTATGTATTTTTAAAGGATAAAGGAAATAATTACGAACTAGTATGGCCTTGTGCTTGTAACGAAAAAAAAGTTTTTGATATATTAAAAGATATAGATTCTATAAAAGATAAAGAATATCTAGTATCTGATGATCAAAGAATAGCCGCATTTCCATTAACTTCGTCAGATAATAATATTCTTGGAGCGATCGTTGCTTTAGGAGGTAATTATCCTGTTGTAAATAGAGATTTAAATTATTTATTACAATTAACAAAACAATCATCTACTACTATTCAAAGAGCAAATTTATATTCTGAGATTCTGCAACACGCAACTTTAGATGCACTTACGGGATTAAATAATCGAAGACAGTTTGAAATAAGATTAAATCAAGAAGTAGCTACGGCAAAAAGGAAAAATAAAAAGCTATGCTGTATGATGCTTGACATTGATTTCTTTAAGAAAGTAAATGATACCTATGGGCATATTGCCGGTGATATTGTATTAAAAAATGTATCAAATATAATTCAGAGCCAATTAAGAGAATATGATATAGCCTCAAGATATGGAGGAGAAGAATTCTGTATACTTTTGCCTTATACTACGATTGATGAGGCAAAATTTGTAGCCTCAAGATTACGGAGGACTATTCAGGATACTAAAATTGATATTTCTAATGCAAAAAAAGAAACTAGATTTATTAATATTACAATAAGTGTTGGTATAAGTGAATTTAATGAAGAAATGGAAAATCCTCAAGATCTGTATCGCAATGCGGATAAAGCACTTTATAAAGCCAAAAGTCAAGGGCGGAATTGTGTTATAATATTTAATGATAACATATCTTCAATATAATATATTTTAATAAAAGGGTATTGAGTAGAAAATAGATTATGGAAGAAAAAAAGAAATTTTTAGGGATAATGTTTGAATGCTGTAATGTATACGGACGGATATACGAGAATAAAGATAAAACAGCATATATAGGTAGATGTCCCAAATGTATGCGTCCTATAAAAATAAGAATCGGTCAGGGAGGTACTGACAATAGATTTTTCAAGGCATTATAATAAAGAGCTAACTTAACGAAAAGAGAACATATTTATGAATAGGAATATATCAGAGAATAATAGTTTACTAAATATTTTTATGGAGTTATGTAAAATTCCATCACCATCTTTAAAAGAAGAAATGGTCAGTAAAAAAATCATAGAGATTTTATCTTCATATAAAGATATAGAAATAATAAAGGATGATTATGGTAATATAATAGGGAAAATTAAAGCAACAGACGAAACTAAAAATAGTTTATTATTATCTAGTCATCTGGATGTTATAGGTGATGACTCAAAAATCACTCCAATATATACAGAAGGTAATAAATATATAGAAGCGAGAGAAAAAAGGACTTTAGGAGCAGATGATAAAGCCGGAGTAGCTGCTATTTGTCAATTAGCTATTGATATAGCAAAACTAAATGGCGAAATAAGTCACGGGGGATTAGAATTTGTATTTACCCGAGATGAGGAGATTTCTTTATCGGGCATAAAAAATCTTAATTTTAGTATTTTAAAGTCTAAGAATGTAATAGTACTAGATGCGGATAAACTCGGTCAAGTATTCACATCCGGTGCTTCATTTACTAATTTAACTATAAATGTAGAATCAAAAAACACAGGACATTCCGGTATAGATATTTCTGATATTTCAAAATTGAATGCGGCAAAATTAATAAGCGAAATTATTGATAAAATACCACAAGGAGTATATAAATCTGATGAATCACTAAATAATAGTGTTATTACATCTATTAATTTAGGTTCTATTGTTGCCGGTGGAATAAATCCTCAAGTGATTGAAAATTTTAATAAGAAGGATTCTGATATTATAGACTTTTTAGCTGATAATTCTATCGTAAATGTAATAAATAAGAAAGCTAAGGCTAAATATTCAATCCGTAGTGCTAGTGTAAAATACGAAACAGAGTTAAAAAATAAAATTATAAATATAGTTGATAACTTTAATAATAAATATAAAAATCTAGCTGTTGCGAATTATAAATTTGAAGAACACTTAAAGTCATTTGAAGAAAATAAAGATAATCAGTTACCACAATTAATTATAGATACAATTAATCAGATGAACAATGGTTTATATAAAGATGAAGAAAATAAAATAAATATAAAACTAGGTTCATTTCACGCTGGAGCCGAAACTCATATTTATTGTCATAATGAAAATAAATATGGTCAAAAATTTTTACCTATACTACTTGGTATTGCAGATATTTTCAATATGCATAGCGAGCATGAGAAAATTAATGTAGATTCATATATACGTGGATATAATTTACTGAAGAATATATTTTTTCAATATAATAAAAAATGTTAGATAATGATATTAATTATAAGCAATTCTTTTTAGATAGACATTCTTCATTACTATAAATAAGTATCTTATACTTAAAGATTTATATGAAAAAATAAAAAAGCAAACTATTTAAAATATATTCTTTAACTTGTAAATTTTATTGATTTTAACCTTAGCAAAAGTTTCTACAACTTAATTAAAAAAGTTATGCCTTTGTTTAATTCACTTTCTACAGAAATTGAGCCATTATGTAATTCTACAATATTTTTTGTAATCGAAAGTTCCAATCCACTTCCACCAAGTTTTCTGCTACGATTTTATGGAATAATAATCTCTAAATTACAAGTATGACTTTTGATAAATTAGTTGTAAATTTCAATAAAATTTTCGACTGATATTCAAACCTATGTTTTAATAAGTCGAACTTGAGATTTAGACTTATTAATTATAAAAGCTTTAATCATAGTAAAATTGTAGCTCCTTCAAAAGTTATAAATTTTATAATGGAATAAAAAAGCTTCTTTTGAAATAAGATTTTTCTGTAATGCAAGTTATTTTATCAAACTTATTTTTAATAAGAAATATAAATAAAAAATAAGCTAGGGTTTAAGCTAGCTTAATTATAAGAAATGCCCTGGGCCAGACTTGAACTGGCACGAGGTAATTAGCCCCATTGGATTTTAAGTCCAACGCGTCTACCGATTCCGCCACCAGGGCTCTCAAGATAATATTACTATAATATAAAAATTTTTAAATGTAAAGGCTTTTATATTTTTTTATACTTTAGTTTGAGAAAAGTCTAACTATTTATGAAATAACACCCATAGCAATATATGATAAAATGAAATAGTCAGATATAGTAGATAAATATGAGCTCAATAAATACAAACTTACAGGGATTAAAACTCTCTAATGTTTTGTTTGATTTAACTTCGGATCTAAACAAACGTTTGAGAAATCTTTCATCAGGAGCTAAAGTCAATAATGCTTCTGACGATTCTGCTTCTATGTTTGTCAATTCAAAATTAGATTCTAACATTAATGGTTTAGACAGTGCTAATCATAATATTCAGATAGCTTCTAATGCTCTTAGCCTAGCCGAAGGTGCTTTAAATTCTATTAGAAATTCTCTTCAAAAAATAAGAGTCTTAAACCTTCAAGCTCTTAATTCTACTTATTCTGACTCTTCTAAAAATAGTATCCAAAACCATATAAATAGCCTATTTTCTGAAATCGTTAAAATTCAAGATTCTACAAAGTTTAACAATAAGTCTTTGTTTGTAGAAATGGAAAAACTTGATCCGAATACTACTCAAATACTTAACCCTTCCACTGCTAAAACAAAATCATCTACTAAAACTTCAACTTTAACATCTACATCTGACAAAAGTGCCAAAACGCTCACTCAAACATTAACATCTACATCTGATAAAAGCGCCGAAACGCTCACTCAAACTTCAACTTCGCTGACTGATACAACATTAGCAACATCAGATTCTATTTACAATTCATCATATTCTGACTCTAGTCGTGACATTGCATTGACAAGCCTCGACACCACAGGTGCAGAAATAATGGGTAATTCCGACACAATCTCTCTTGCGGCTAATGAATCTAAAGTTGTCAAAATTGGCGATTTGCATTATGAGATTACAAATGATCAGGCAGAAAGTAACTCTTTTGAATATGATTACCAAAATGGAAAAATAACATTTACACAAACTGATAAAGGAACTTATACCGGAAAGAAAAACATTACAATTAAAGCATTAGATGATAAATCTTACAATATAGAATCAAATCTAAGATATTCTAAAATTTATGGTAGTAGCCAAAATGATACAATAAAAGTCACAGGAAGCTACAACTATAGCACAATATATGGTGGAGATGGAGATGATAAGATTACAACAAATGGTACACATTATACAATATATGGTGAAAATGGAAATGATATCATAACCAGTAATAGTAGTGTTACTACAATATATGGAGGAGATGGAGATGATACTATTACAGCAAACAAGACACAATCTTTCGTTCATGGAGGTGATGGCGACGACACTATCAGTATAGTAGACAATAGTGGAGCCTATGGTGACAACGGAGATGATACTATAACAATAAAAGGAGCCAATAGTTGTGCTTCCGGAGGTGATGGCAATGATACTTTTATAAAAAATTCTTCTTATACAAATACTGTAATAATTGGCGGTTCCGGAACTAATACAATTGAAGATGTATCCAAAGTTTCAGCCTCTGATATTATTGCACAGATTGACAATAAAACTACTGATTCAAGTTCTATTGAGATACCGGCTAATTCAAGTGTAGAAGTAACAATTAAGGGCAAAAAATATACTTTTAAAAGTAATGATGCCTCACAAGCATCATCCATTAGTTGGGTACTTACATCAGAAGGTATTACATTTGGTGGTAGTAACGTCACAATTACAGGTCAAAAAGATGTAGAACATAATGTTACATTAGTAGGAAATAGGTTAACATTTAATGGTGGAGATAAAAATGACAAAATAACAAATAATGCTGCTAATAGCCATATAAACGGAAATGGCGGAGATGATATTTTAATAAATAATGGTTATCGGTCACAAATTAACAGTGGATCTGGGAATGATACTATATATGCTAATAATGGAGCCTATGTAATACGTAACGACTCAGGTGATGATACCATTTATTTAAATGGTAGTGTGGATAATACAAAGGATAGATTTTATCTCGGCCCTAAAACTAGTAATACTATATATATAAATACAAATGGTAAAAAATTCACACCGGCTGGATCAGCAAATAATACATTTTATATAAACGGTGATGGAAATACAGTAACTACAGGTAGTGGTAAGGATAATTTCATTATCAATGGAAATAAAAACACAGTTAACGGTGGTGACGGTGATGATCAATTCACTATATATGGAGATGAAAACACAGTTAATGGTGAAGCCGGTGATGATTATTGTACAGTAGTATCCGGAGAGTATAATACAGTCGATGGCGGCAATGGAGATGACTTATATTTGGATTTTGGCAAACATACAGAGGCTAAAAACATCAAGAAAGATGAAAGAAATGTTGAATTAATTTTTACATTCAACGGAGAAGAAAAAACTATTATTACTAGCGACAAAAAAGTATATACTATTATTAATAATGCAAAAGATAATAATACACTTAATTATACTTATAATCCTAAGACTGGTGAGATTATTTTCATTGGCGATAGCTTTACAATTTCTGCCGCTGATGGGGTTGATCATAATATCAATTTAAATGGTAACAATAATGTAATTAACGGATCTGATAAAAATGACACAATTTTAATATCTAATGGATCTGATAATAAAATTTTTGGCAATGATGGCAATGACACTATTACTTCCAATTCTTCTAACAACACGATTTATGGTAATAATGGTAACGATACTATTATTATTAATAAAGAAAATGGATCTTACGAAATTGATGGTGGTGATGGTAATGATACAATCACTATTAATGCAAACAATACAACAAATGTTAAAGGCTCTGATGGAAATGATACTATCATTATCAAGGGATCTAACAATACAGCCGATGGAGGAAATGGAGATGATACTATTGACACCAATGGAGATAATAATACAATTAATGGCGGTAATGGAAATGATACTATTACTATTAAAGGATCTAACAACACAGCTGATGGAGATGATGGAGCTGATACTATTGGAGCCAATGGAAATGATAACACTATAAATGTTTCTGATAGTAACAATAATATCTATACAATAGGAGATAATAACACTATTAATGAAACCTCAGATAATTCTAATGAGATAACACTTGAAGGAAACAACAATAAAGCAAACTTAAATAATGGTGACAACATTATAAATATCGTTAACTCTACAGGAGCAAATGTTACTGTTGGAGATGGGGATAATAATATAAAAGTAATAGGACAAGATAATAATGTTAAGACTGGTAATGGTAATAATGATGTTACATGCTCCGGTTCTGAAAATAATATAACTACCGGATCGGGCAATGATAACGTAAATATAGCCGGTAATAGAAACACTGTTAATACAGGTGACGGAGATGATCTAGTAACTGTAAATTCAGGTGATGGTAATGATCTTGATGGTGGAAATGGTAATGATAATTTAAATAATCTAGGCACAAATACTAAAGTTATACATTTTGAATATTTAAAGAAAAAAACAAATCCTTTTTCATTACAGATAGGTCCACATTCTTATGATTTAATAAAATTGGATTTAGGTTTTCTACTAGGCAATATTTCGATTGACGTTCTTTCAGAAGAAAATGCACGTAATTCATTAGATTACGTAGATTCGTTGCTTAAAGAAGTTAATCGTAAAATAAGTGAAATAGGGGTTTACCAAAATTGCTTAGCAGGAATTGAAGATCTTAATAATATTACAAAAACAAACTTAAGTGCTTTTAAATCTACTATTATGGATGCTGATATTGCCAAAGAAATGTTTTATCTTACTAAAGATCAGATACGTAACCAAGCTTGTGTCAGCTTAATCAATGTTAATGAAACTGTTAATCGAAATCTTATAATTAGTTTACTATCAAATTTATAATAAATTCCTATCAAAAAATCATACTTTAGTATGAGAAAATTCCAACTATTGATGAAACAACATCAGTAGTAATATATGATAAAATGGGAATGTCAGATTAGTGGATAAATATGAGTTCAATAAATACAAACTTACAGGGATTAAAACTCTCTAATGTTTTGTTTGATTTAACTTCGGATCTAAACAAACGTTTGAGAAATCTTTCATCAGGAGCTAAAGTCAATAATGCTTCTGACGATTCTGCTTCTATGTTTGTCAATTCAAAATTAGATTCTAACATTAATGGTTTAGACAGTGCTAATCATAATATTCAGATAGCTTCTAATGCTCTTAGCCTAGCCGAAGGTGCTTTAAATTCTATTAGAAATTCGCTTCTAAAAATAAGGGGCTTAAACCTTCAAGCTCTTAATTCTACTTATTCTGATTCTTCTAAAAATAGCATCCAAAAACAGATAAATAGTCTATTCTCTGAAATTATTAAAATTCAAGATTCTACAAGGTTTAACAATAAGTCCCTATTTGTAGATCTAGAAAAAATTGACCCCAATACTACTCAAATACTTAACCCTTCCACTAATCAAACAACATCCACTAATCAAACTTCGCCGACTGATACAACAACACCTGACTCTAGTTCTTCATCCTCTTCTGACTCTAGTCGTGACACTGCTTTAACTAATGTTGATCCAAAAGAATATGAACCCTATAAAAACCCTATATCATTAGTCGCTGGAAAGACTAAATATATCAAAATAGACTTTAATGGAAAACAATATCGTTATAATATAAGCAGTAGTGTTGATACTAAAATAAAAGTAGCATTTGGTAGTAACTCTATTAAATTTGTAAAAACTGATGGTACATCAACAAAAGATAATATTGACATAGTTATTGAAGCAGTAGACGATGGTTTTGGGCATAATATAGAAACTAATATAAATTATACTACAATTAAAGTACAAATTGTGCAGATAACATAAAGAATACAGGAGCAGGTGGAACAATATATGGTTTGAGAGGAGATGACACTTTAGAAACAACGAGCTTAAAAGGTACTATATATGGAGGCGACGGAAATGATAAAATCTACATCAATGGTCCAAATAGCTCTGCATACGGAGAAGACGGTGACGATGAAATATATATAAATAATACAAATATTTGTGCCTTTGGGGGAAATGGTAACGATAAATTCTATAATACCCAAACCACAGAAGAAAGCGTAATTGATGGAGGAAGTGGAACAAACATATTATCGGACACAACTACTAATATTGAAGGACTTATAACTAATATTGATGGTTTTCAGACTGATTCACAATACATTGAATTATCAGGCAATGAAACAAGACAAATTTTAATTAATGGTATTAAATATGAAATAACAAATAATCTTAATAAATCATCAACATTTGTTTACAAGATTAATGGAGATAAAAGTATTGATTTTGGAGGAGCCCAATTAACTATTAAAGGGCAAGAAGATGTTGCACACAAAGTTAATATATATGGAACAAGGATAAAGTTTTATGGGGGTGCAAAAGATGATATCATAACAAATTATGCTTCTTATACAGAAATATATGGACAAGGCGGCAATAATACATTAACTAACAACAACTCAACACAAAATAGTCTATATGGCGGAAATGGTAATGATACAATTATTATGAATGTACATACAAATATATTCGATACTGGTATTGGTAACAATACAATTTATTTTAATTATAAGGAAAGAACACCTGAAAAGTTGGGGACTTTAAATAGAATATTTAAGGGTACAAATACTATCTATCTAAATGGGGAGGGTATCTATTTAAGAAATTATACAAATCCTGATGATCATAGAAAGGTTACGATAGATTTCACTAATTCAAATAATACAATTTATATAAACAGTAGTAATAATACAGTAACTACAGGAAATGGGGATACTAACTTCATTATCAATGGTAGTTCTAATGATATTAAGTGTGGAGATGGAAATGATTATTGTACAGTAGTATCCGGAAGGAATAATAAAGCCGACGGTGGAGGCGGCAATAATTATATTACGGATTTTGTCAAGGATACAGATTCAGATTATACTAACTTCATTACTAATCCTTATAGTGGAGTTTTAACTTTTACATACATCGGAGAAAAACAGTCTTTTAAGACTGATGACGGAAAAGAATATACTATTATTAATGATACTACAGAAGGTAATAGAAAAGCTAGCAACACACTTAAGTATACCTATAATCCTAATACCGGACAAGTTACTCTTATTGGAGAGAGCTTTACAATTTCTGCCTCTGATGGTGTTGAACATAATATCAATTTAAATGGTAAAAATAATGTAATTAAGGGATCTGATAAAAATGACACAATTTTAATATCTAATGGATCTAATAATAAAATTTTTGGTAATGATGGAAATGACACAATTATTTCAAATACTTCTAACAACAAGATTTATGGCAATAATGGAGATGATACTATCATTCTCAAAGGATCTAACAATACAGCTAATGGCAACGATGGAAATGACACTATCGAAGCCAATGGAGATTATAATACAATTAATGGCGGTAACGGAAATGACACTATTACTATTAAAGGATCTAACAACACAGCTGATGGAGATGATGGAGCTGACACTATTGGAGCCAATGGAAACAATAACATTATAAATGTTTCTGATAGCAACAATACTATATATACAATAGGAGATAATAACACTATTAAAGAAACCTCAGATAATTCTAATAACATAAACTTGCAAGGGAATAACAATAACGCAAACTTAAATAATGGTGACAACACTATAAATATCGTTAACTCTACAGGAGCAAATGTTACTGTTGGAGATGGGGATAATAATATAAAAGTAATAGGACAAGATAATACTGTTAAGACTGGTAATGGTAATAATACAGTAAGTATAACTGGAAATGACAATACAGCTAATACAGGATCAGGTGAAGATAGAGTCACAATTTCAGGCAATAGGAATAATGTTAATACAGGTGACGGGGATGATCAAGTAACTGTAAATTCAGGTGATAGTAATGACCTTGATGGAGGAAATGGAAATGACATTTTAAATAATCTTGGTTCTGATACTAAAGCTATAAATTTTGAATATTTAAAGAAAAAAACAAATCCTTTTTCATTACAGATAGGTCCACATTCTTATGATTTAATAAAATTGGATTTAGGTTTTCTACTAGGCAATATTTCGATTGACGTTCTTTCAGAAGAAAATGCACGTAATTCATTAGATTACGTAGATTCGTTGCTTAAAGAAGTTAATCGTAAAATAAGTGAAATAGGGGTTTACCAAAATTGCTTAGCAGGAATTGAAGATCTTAATAATATTACAAAAACAAACTTAAGTGCTTTTAAATCTACTATTATGGATGCTGATATTGCCAAAGAAATGTTTTATCTTACTAAAGATCAGATACGTAACCAAGCTTGTGTCAGCTTAATCAATGTTAATGAAACTGTTAATCGAAATCTTATCATAAAATTACTAGGTAACTTATAGAGTCAATTAAAAATATTTATAATATAATAGAAATATGAACATAAGAATAGGAACAGGATTTGACATACACCGCCTAGAAGAAGGTAAAAAGTTAATAATAGGTGGAGTAGATATAGATTATGATAAAGGTTTTATTGCCCATAGTGATGGAGATGTTCTTATTCACGCAATTATAGATAGTATATTTGGTGCATTAGCTATAGGTGATATAGGCACTCATTTCCCTGATACTGATATAGCTTTTAAGGATATTTCAAGTATTGTATTACTTGAAAAAGCTATTAATATTATGGAGGAAAAAGGATATTCAATATTAAATATTGATTGTACTATTAAAGCTCAAAAACCTAAAATGAAAAATATAATTCCCATAATGAAGAAGTTATTAAGTAAAAAATTAAAAATAGATATAGATAACTTGTCAATAAAAGCAAAGACAATGGAGAATCTTGGCCCTATTGGAAATTGTGAAGCCATTGCTGCTGATGTTGTTGTTTTACTTATAAAACAACCTTATTAAAAATATAAATTAAAAATTAAATAAAGAGATTATATTTTGTTTATAAAGTTTTAGCTTTTTATTATCATATGATTCAAAATATATTCTTAACAATGGTTCTGTACCACTTTTTCTTACTAAAATCCAACTTAAACCATTATCTAGATATATTTTTAATCCATCTTTATCATCTATTTTTGAAATATCTTTTTTTTCAAATGCATTAAGGATTAAATTATTATCAAAATCTTTCACACTTGTTAAATCAATATCTAATCTGTCATTTATAAATTTGTATTTACATATATCGATTAACTCTTCTTGTAATTGAACTAAAGTTTTATTAAAACAAGCTAAAGCTTCTAAAATAAGAAGATTTGCAAAAATACCATCCTTTTCCGGAATATGGAATCCACAACTTAATCCACCAGATTCTTCTCCTGCAATAATAGCCTCACAAGATCTCATTTCAGAACCCACCCATTTAAATCCTACCTTTGTTTCAATTACATTAACATTAAGCTGTTTAGCTAGAATATCTAATAATACACTTGACCCTACCGTTTTGATTAAACATCCATTTATTTTTCTATTATTTTTTAAATGTAATAATAAAATCCCCATAATCTCATTTGGAGTTACATATTGACCATTTTCATTAATAACTCCATAACGATCGGCATCACCATCATTTGATAATCCTATTGTTAATTGATCAGAATTTTTAATATAATCAATTAAATCATTTAGATATTTTGGTTTTGGATCAGGAAGTTTACCATTAAATTCCGGATCAAAATAATCATTTAATTTAATGATAGGTATATTATGACGTTGTAAAATTTCATCAAAAAATCCAATAGAAGCACTATGTAATGCATCAAATACTATTTTTTGTTTAAGTGTCTTTATTAATTGAAAATCAATAATATTTTCTAAATGATCAAAGTAGTCTTCTTTAAAAGAAACCATTTCTATATTATTCAGTTTAATATTATCAAAATAATCATTAAATTCATTTAAAGATGAAAATTCGATATTAATATTTTTATCCAGTTGATTCTTCTTAATATTAAGCATAATCTTAGAGGTAACAGAATCTTCTGCAGGTCCACCAAAATCAGGTATAAATTTTATACCCAAATAATCAGGTGGATTATGAGATGCGGTTAGCATTATACCTAGAGCCTCATTTTTTTTTGCAGTAAAAGCTATGACAGGTGTCGGTACTATTTCTTTTGATAATTTTACATCAAATCCCTCTTTTGCTATTAAATATGCAACAAATTTTGCCCACTTAAAACCATCTAGCCTTCCATCATAGCCTATTATAAACTCCTTTTTATTCCCATATTCTAGATTTACATAATCAATTATAGATTTTATTACATAATTTACATTTTCAATATTAAATCCTTTTGAAAATTTTTCTCTCCATCCATCAGTGCCGAATTTTATTTCTGTTGCCATAATCTAATCCTTTATGTAAAATCTAATTTATACATTTTATAAAAAAATAGGATATTTTTCAAATGGATAATTTTCAGAATATTAATAAGATATACTATCTTGGACCTGAAGGTTCTTATGCCAGTTTAGCTGTGAAAAAATTTTCTTCTTTTATTTTTGAACTTAATAAAATAAATAAGATACCTGTAAAAAGTATAAAAGACATTCTATCTAAAATTGATTCTGATAAAAACTCTATAGCTATTTTACCTATAGAGAACTCCATTGAAGGTATTGTACGTGAAACTATTGATAATTTTATAAACTTAAATGACAAAAGTATAAAGATTTTTGGTGAAACTACTTTAGAAATTAATCATTGTTTAGCTTCAAAATCAGATACTATAGGGACTATAAGGCATATTTTATCTCATCCTCAAGCTTTATCTCAGTGTCAAAATTTTATTTTTAAAAATTTCAACCCTGAAAATATTAATATAATACCTGAAACATCTACATCAAAAGCACTTTATAAACTATCTGACCTTGACAATACTTTTTCGGCTATAGGAAATCCTATTTTAGCTAAAGAACTTAATTTAAATATTCTCTATAAAAACATTAATGATGAGCAAGATAATAAAACAAGATTTATTTTATTATCTCGTAATTTACAAAAAGATTCAAATGGTAAAATAAAAACCCAAATTATATTTTCAACAAAAAATCAATCCGGAGCTTTGGCTGATGTTTTATTTATTTTTAAAGAATATAAAATAAACTTAACTTATATCGACTCAAGACCTTCTAGAAGAACTTTAGGAGAATATATTTTTCTTGCGGATATAGAAGGTGATGTTAATAATTCTAATATCCGTAATGCCATTAAAGAAATAAAAACTAAAACAAGTTATTTAAATATTAATGGTAGTTACAAAATTTATTCTTAATATAAGTTAGTTCTATATATAGAAATTCTTTAAAAATAGATTTAATAATATAAATAGTAGCTATAAAAGCAAAAAAAAAGCTATCAATAAAATAGCTTTAAAATAAAATTAATATCGTATCGTATCATAGAAAAAATTTTTATTCTCTTAAGTATCCTTACTTTAAAATATTTATCCTCTATTTACTATAGTTTGCAAGTTGTAAATTACTTTATGTATGGAAAATAAATCCGTATTTACAAGAATTATAATGTAAATATTCTATTTAAGATTCCTATATTTTGATCTAGTTCCGCACGTTCTCTTTCATAGAAGTAAATTTCTTTTGAATCATTTGCAAAATTAGATCTGAATATGTTACATAAAGCATCTGTATCATAACTATTTTCTACCGAAAACATAACATCTACAAAGTTTTTGCGTAAAAATGATATTGTTACACTTAATAATAAAACACTTTTTAATACTATTTTAGCTTCATTAAATAAATTTAGAACTTTCATATTTATAATTCCCTAATTAAAATCTTCTGACATTTTATACTATCGGCTATAGGTAATAAAAACTTTAATAATTCTATTTAATATATTAAGAAATATTACAAACAAATAAAAAGCTAATAAAAAAATAATAAAATTCTTCTTATTAGCTTTTTAAAAACAAATTATAATAAACAAAAATCTATTTAAGGATCTAAACAGTACCAGAATTCCAACTGTTTAAGTATAATTGCTGTTCTTCAGTCAATTCATCAATTTCAATTCCCATAGATTGTAATTTCAACTGTGCAATCTGAACATCAACACTATGAGGTAAAGTATATAATTTATTTTGAAGTTTACCTTTATTTTTAACAATAAATTCTGCGCCTAAAGCTTGGTTAGCAAAACTCATATCCATAACAGAAGCCGGATGTCCTTCAGCTGCTACAAGATTGACTAAACGACCTTCTGATAGTACGTATATAGATTTTCCATTATTTAATACATATTCATCTAAACTAGGTCTTATTCTTTTGATATCTATTGTCTTTTCTTTTAAGCCGTTAACATTTACTTCAACATCAAAATGGCCTGCATTACATACAAAAGATCCTGATTTCATAGTCATAATATGATGAACATCTACAACATTTTTATCACCTGTAACAGTAATGAAAATATCTCCTTCTAAAGCAGCTTTAGATATAGGCATAACTCTAAAACCTTCCATAGCAGCTTCTAAAGCTTTAAGTGGATCAACTTCTGTAACAATTACATTAGCACCCATACCTCTAGCTCTCATAGCTATACCTTTACCACACCAGCCATAACCACACACAACAAAAGTTTTTCCTGATAATAAAATATTTGTAGCTCTTATAATACCATCTAAAGCACTCTGACCTGTTCCATAACGATTATCATAAAGATGCTTTGTTAAACTATTATTAACTCCTAAAGCAGGAAACTTCAATGAACCGTCTTTTTCCATTGCTTCGAGTCTAATAATACCTGTTGTTGTTTCTTCTGTTGATCCAATAATATTATCAATAAGATCTTGTCTTTGAGCATGAATAGTTGCAACAAGATCACAACCATCATCAATAATTAAATTTGGATTATGATTTAAAGCTTCTTTAACATGACTTTGATAGACTTCTTTTGATTCTCCAGCATATCCGAAAACAGGAACACCCCAATGTTTAACCAATGCAGCGGCTACATCATCTTGAGTTGATAAAGGATTTGATGCTACTAAAATAGCATCTGCTCCGCCTTCTTTCATTGCTATTACCAAACAAGCTGTTTCTTTTGTTACGTGTACACAACTTGTTAATTTTAAACCTGAAAATGGTTTCTCTTTTTTAAATCGTTCCATAATTCTGGTCAAAACCGGCATATCTTTAAATGCCCATTCAATCTGTAATTTCCCTGCATCGGCTAAATTAATATCCTTAATATCTGATCTAATGTCATTCATAATCATTTTTTTACCTCTTTCATAACTTTATTTTTTATAATTGTATCATAATTTATTTTAGTATTGTATAATAAATATATTATGAAATACTTAATTGAAAAGCTATGGCCTAAAAAAGTATTTAAATTAATATTAGGATGTGGAAATATAAACCTTCAACAAATAGAGTCTATTATTAATGTGTATTGTCATACTCAAACTGATATAATAGATATACCTTGTGATGAAGATGCTATTTTAACTGTCTATAAAACAATTTTAGCTAACAATTATAAACTCGATAAATTTAAATATTGTTTAAGTGTTTCTTTAGATGATGATTATCACGGGAAAAAAGCCAAAGTATTAAAAAAAAGTTGTAAAAAATGTTTAAAATGTATTAAAAAATGTCCTCAAGAAGCTATATATTATGATAAAGAACAGGATCTTGTATTTGTAGATCAGGAAAAATGTATAGGTTGTCAACTTTGTAAATGCAAAGCTATAAAATATTATAATACATCTTCAAATCTGGAATCAGTTATATATTTGGCGAAAAAACATAATATTCATATTATTGAAATTCATTGCAGTATTAATAATATAAAGCTTATAAAAACATCTTTTCAGGAAATTCATGACTCGTTTGATGGAATCATATCCGTATGTTTTGGTAGAACAAATTTAAGCGAATTTTCATTATTAAAAATTACACGCTCATTTATAAAGATTAGGAAGAAAAAACCATTAATAATTCAAGCTGATGGCAATCCTATATCAGGTTATGATGATACTTATGAGGCAACTTTACAAGCTGTATCTTGTGCAAAAGTATTCAATAATCTTGTTTTTGTAAAGTATAATAAATATGCAAGTGATAAAGCAGCACCATATTTATTCATCTCAGGAGGTGTAAATTCTTGCACTTCTAAACTTGCAAAATTATGCAGAGTTAATTATCATGGTATTGCAACCGGTAGTTATGCACGACAATTAGTTAAAGATTTACCATTTGATCAAGCTTTAAAAAAAGCTAATGAGTTTATAGAATTATGCAAAGTTTAAATATTTTAACAGAATCTGATAAATTAAAAGCTAATCATATTTTAGATTTACAAATAGAAGCATTTTTTAATAAGTTCAAAAAAGAGCTTAATTTAGACTCTATATGTAATAACCAATCAGAAAAAAAATCAATTATAGTTGGATTTTCAGGTGGTGCTGATTCTACAGCTTTATTATATTCTTTATTTAAGTATCTTAAGATATCCTCTCTAGATAAAAAAATTAATCTGGTTGGTGCACATTTAAATCATAACTGGAGAGGTCAGGAATCTTTTAATGATGCTACATTCTGTAGAGAATTTTGTACGTTACTTAATATATCATTTTACGAGGATGTCTTAGAGAAAAATTGTTGTAAAAGTGAACAAAGTGCTAGAAATTTCAGATATAAGTTTTTTTCTAATGCTGCTAAAAGCTTTAATAGTGATATTATTTTTACTGCTCATAATCTTTGTGATACTGTTGAAACTTTTATTTATAGGATTATTAAAGGCACTTCTTCTTTTGGATTAAAATCTATTCCTGAATTTAGATTTCATAATAATATAAAAATTTTTCGCCCTTTTATTAATTTATCAAGAGAGGACATTGAAAATTATTGCAACTTAAATAATCTTAAATATGTTTTTGACTCTTCAAATAATAATTGTAATTATCAAAGGAATTTTATTCGGTTAAAAATTTTACCTCTTTTTAAAGAAATTAATCAAAATGTTAATACATCAATAAAAAATCTTATTGAAAATATTACTATAGAACAGAACTTTTTAGATAATCTTGTTTTTAATTCAGGTGTAATAAATTATAATAAAAATTTATACGGCAATATTACTTCATATATTTATGATACAGATAAATTCATTAAAATTGATATAGCTTTACAGAATAAAATTTTAGCTGATCTTTTTCGTAAATTAAATATTGATTATAATTTAAAAAAAATTAACAATCTTAGAGAGTTTATATATCAAAATTACTCTCAAAAGAATGGCAAAATATTTTCTTTAAGTTCTGATGACTTTCTTTTTGTTAATTTAAAAAATTTTTATACTATTAAAAAAACTATTAAAAATATAGATATATTGAACATTGATAATTATTCTAAAGATTATATTTTTAATAATTTTGAAATAAAATTTAGAAAACTTAATGTAAAAAATATAAACGATTTAAAATTTCCAAAAGAAACTGATTTAAAAGCTATTGTTAGTTTACCTTATGATATAAATAAAGAAAATATTCAAATAAGATACCGTCAAGATGGCGATATTATTATACCATTTGGTTTTAAAAGTGGAAAAATGAAGTTAAAAAAATATTTTATAAATAAATATATACCCGAATATAATCGTGATAATATATTATTACTTGCAGATAAAAATGAAATTTTATGGGCTGTGGGTGTAGGCTTAAGTGAAAAACTAAAAGTAGACTTTAAAAATAATGCAGACAAAATATATGAGATCTGCATAAAAAGAATTATACAATAGAGAAAAGGATTTAAGATAAAGTGGAATATTTAGATAAAAAAATAGAAGATTTAAAACCATTGTTTACAGAAAAACAGATTCAAGAAAAGATTATTGAACTTGCAGAAAAGATAGAGCTTGATTTTGGAGTTAAAGATACATTACAAGTAATATGTGTTTTAAAAGGTTCAGTTTTATTCTGTTGTGATCTTATAAAAAAATTAACAATGCCTCTTCAACTACATTTTATAAGAATATCAAGTTATGGTAATAATCAAACTTCAAGTGGGAAAATGAATACTATTGATCTTACATTGCCTGATTTAAAGGATCAAAATGTATTAATAGTAGAAGATATTTTAGATACCGGACATACTGCAAAATTTGTTACTGACTTGCTTAAATTGAAGTATCAACCTAAAACTATTAAATTTATTACATTATTAAATAAAAAATGTGCTCGGCAAAGTGATATTGATGCGGATTATTACGGTTTTGAAATCGATAATAAATTTGTTGTTGGGTACGGTTTAGATTATAAGGAGTATTTAAGAAATATTCCTTATGTCGGTTATTTTGAAAATTAATACTCTAAAAGTTTAATTTTTATATAATTTACTGGTTCTGATTTTTAATAAATTTTATCATATTAAGCATATACTCTGATTCAGAAGAATTAAGTGAATTGCGTCTTTGAAATGTTGAATGCGTATTATTCCTTAATTTTAGATTTAATACGTTTAAAACTTCTATCTTTTCAGTTTGAGATTCTAGCTGATTATATTCTGTATAACTTGGGGTAATTCTTTTTAACGTACACTGAATTGAACTCATTTTTACTCCTTTTATCATTTTATTAGAACATTAATTTAAAATTTAAACTAGCAAATACTTACATCATTATTGTTTTCGAAAATCCTACCATTTTAATATATCTTTTTCTAATGTTACAAAATATTCATAACGCTTTGACATATTTCTCTTCTTCCGAAAATAAAGCATTCTATCTCTATAAAATATATATGAGGTTTATAATTTTTAAAAGATATTGCCTAAATTATTTAACTTCTATTCTGAATTCATAAAATTTGATCGTTTTAAAATCAAATATGAAACAGCCTGATTTTTAAAATTATTTATACTGTTAACATTACTTAATTTTTCCATAATTTCATTTCCCTAATATTTTAGACAATATATATCGGTTATCTTATTATATATAAAATATATATTATTTAAATATTGCTAGAAATTTTTAATTTATTAAGTTATGTTAAATTCAGAACCTAATTTTTAACATCAATTCTTTTTAATCGTTTTTCAAGCTTTTTATACCAAGGAAGTTTTTGCCTGAATAAATATTCATACCCATTGAGCTTACCCGCTGTAATGTCTTGATATTGTGCATCCATTTTAGATTGAAAATCTTTAGCTAAATGATCTGTAAATAATTTTCTATCCTTTACAACAGAGAAATCTGTAATAGTCATCGGCTCTTGAACATCGACTACAACTTCAGGTTTATCCTCACGTAAAAAGAAATAATTAACACAAACAGGAATAAGATTTATACCACCTGATTTTTTTATACAGCTTTGAGCAATATATGTAATTCCTGATTGAAAAATAATCGGCCTATAATGAGGTGGTCTTATGATACCTTGAGGGAATAGCCATAACGATTTAACAGGATCATTTGCCAGTTCATCACTTGCATATTTTAATGCTTTCATAGCTGATTGTGCTGATTTTTTATTTACCGGAAATGCTCCAACCTTAGCTAATAATGGAAACCTATTAAGCTCTTCTATCATCATAATAAGTTTCGTTTTAAATATCCTATTACTTACATTATAACCGACAATTCCATCCCACCAATTACTATGTGGAGCATAGATTATATTTGCAAATCTCTCATCTCTTTTATTATAATTCTCTTTATTTTTTATCCTTAATGAGTAAAATCTATTCTGAATCATATTATAAAAAAACAAATCAGCTATTACACCCCAAAATTTATAATGATGTGCTCGTCTAAATTTCTCATCAATATTTCTTAATTTTGTAGGTGGAATATCAGAATACAGAGTTTCTTCATATGACATTATAAAATTTTACCTCCTTATTAAAATATTATCATATAAAAATTATTTTGAAATGAAAATATTTCCTAAAGAATATTTTGGTTTATTCTGTTTCTTGGCTATCAATATACGTACCCTCGCATTTTTTGTATTAACTTTTTTATCTTTTTTGAAGTTACAAATAATTTTATCTATTTTTATAGCATCTGAAAAAGAATAGGGTTCTATTAATTTATTCTTTTTTATTATATTAATAGTTTTATTATATATTTCTTTATCGCCTGAAATGTAACTTACAGTTATATATAAATCTTTAAAAGAAATTGGCATATTATTTTTTATCTTAAATTTAAAACTGATTCTACTTACTAATCCAAAAAAATAATTATTTATATTCAAATCAAGGATACTTATCGCAAAATCATCTTGCATAACATAGTTTTTATAAACATAATTATTCAATTTATCAAGCTTTAACGAGTATAATTCTGCTTTTTGATAGTCATTTTCTTTATACGATTCATAAATTAATTTTCTTAATAAATTTCTATAAATATCATAATTAATAATCAATGGATTTATTTTATAAACCGACTCCATATATTGTAAAGCTCGTACCGGATTTGATTCTTCATATAGTAATGCTAGCTTATACTTAACAATAGGTAAATCTTTTATTTGCAAAATCAATAAAAATTGATCTATAGCTTGTTCCGGCAAATTATTTTCTACTTTCGTATCTGCTAACTTAATACCAGTTTCAACAATTTTATTTACAAGCCTATCCGCCTCATTTTGAATTTTACTGAAATAATTTGCTGCGATTTTATAATACTCAAAACTTTTTTCATAATTCTTATCTTGAAATAAAGCATCAGCTAAATATTCGTAAAATACTGCTTTATTATAGACTAATACAGAATACGATGTATCCTCTATCTGAGAAACTAAAACATCTGCTAAGTTATAATCTTTCTGCTGAACATAATTTCTTGCTAATTTAAATTTTGGTTCATAAGCCCACGAAGCTTTTTCTATAGCTTCTTTATATTCTTTTTCAGCAAAGTTATATAGTTGCAATTCATCGTATAGTTTACCTAGATCTAAATTTACTTTATAATCCTTTGGATTTTTTAATTTTTTCTCCGTTAATAAATATAGATCATATCCAATATAATTTTCTTCGTAGATTTCTTTAGAAAATTTTGGTGGTAAATAAAAAATATTTATATTAAACATATTATCCAAGATAAGAGGGATAAATGCTAAAAATACAACAATTATAAATGTAATCACACAAGTTTTTATATAGGAAAGTGTATTATTCATAAATCTCACTCACTGTTATAGTTTCTATTTGCTTTATTATTTCTAAACGTTCATAAACTATATTTATCGCATTATTTTCTATAATCGAAATTTTTATTACAAATTTACCTAAAGAATCATCTCGTTCTGATTTTTTATAGCTTATTTCAAAAATATTATCAAACTCTTTTAATAATTGTGTTTTTACTTCGTCTTTATAAGATTCATCAAATAGAATAATTACCTTAAATTTTTTACATTGTCTGGATATTGAAGATAAAAAAGTTTTTTCTAATTTTCGAATAATAATAAGAAGGAAAATAGCAATCAAAGTGGATAAAATAGCTAATTTATATTGAGAAGATCCGCAAGCCATTCCGACACTGGCACTTAACCATAAAGTAGCCGCTGTTGTAAGTCCATAAATATTTCCACCGTGTCTTAATACAGTTCCTCCACCAATAAATCCGATACCTGTTACAATCTGAGCAGCTATCCTTGCAGGATCTCCTATATAATTTGGATTCTCTGTTAATACTGAAGGAAACGCATCTATTGATAAAATTGTAAAAATACAAGCTCCTAAAGATACTAAAATATGCGTTTTTAATCCTGCAAACTTGCTTTTTATTTCTCTTTCCAGTCCTATAATTGTGCCTAACATTATTGATAACAATATTTTAAGCAAATAGCTCAGGGTTATATTATCAAAAAAATTATAATTTACTTCCAAAATAGACTTTACCTTTTCTTTATATATATACTTTGTAAAATTAATATATTTAATATTTTAAAAATCAGTTACTATATAAAATAATAACAATTTTTAAAACATTAAACAAGTTTTAAAAAAAATCAATATAATATTTTCACTATATTATATTAATAAAAAGAATCAAACATCTAACTTATTTGGATCAAAAACATCTCTTATACGATCACTTACTATATTATAAGCCAATACTGTTAAAAAAATTAAAAATCCTGGAAATAATAACCAAGGTCTGGTTGTAATTACCATATAATCTTGAGCTTCTTTTAACAGATTTCCCCAACTGGCATCCGGTTGCTGTATCCCTAGCCCTATAAAACTTAATGCTGATTCGGATAAAATATATGATGGGATACTTAATGATACGGCAATAATTACAAAAGTCAAAGTCTGAGGTAAAATATGCTTAATAATAATATTTAATTTTGATTGACCTATTACAATAGCACTCTGAACAAATTCTCTTGTTTTTATAGATAGAACCATACCTCTTATTATACGAGAAAGTGATGCAAAACTTATTGATGCTAATATAAAAGTTATCAGGATAAATCTTTGAATACTTGTTAAATTAGAAGGTAAAATGCCTGCAAGAATTATAAGCAAATAAAAACTCGGTATAGACATTAATGCCTCAGCAAACCTCATCATTAACATATCAACTTTTCCACCAAAATATCCGGAAATACCTCCATATAACATCGCTAACGGTACAGTTGTTAAAATAGCTACAAATCCAATAAATAATGATATTCTACTTCCTATTAATACTCGAGAAAAATAATCACGACCATTAATATCTGTACCCAGTAAAAATAGTTTTCCTGTCTTTTCATTTAATCCAAATAGATGTAAATCTGTTTTAAATATTCCTAAAAATTTGTATCTATCTCCTCTTACAAATAAATTTATTTTATATTTTTTGCTCTTATCTTCTATATAAGATATTTTAAATTTATCCTGTTCATAAACTCTTTTATACTGATATGTATAAGGTATGGTCAATTTATTTTGTTCATCGAGAATATATATCTTCGAAGGTGGTACATAAGATAAACCTTTGTTAGAGTAATATGGAGAATATGGAGCAAAAAAATCAGCAAAAACAGAAAAGAAATATAACAATAATAAAATTAAAAATCCTGTATATACAACATTATCTTTTATCAAATACCTAAATTTATATTTTAATGAGTTTTTATTTAAATTTTCCATATTTTCCATAATTATTATAATTTACCTAAAGAGTTATTTTATTCTTGGGTCAGTAATTCTAAGTAAAATATCAGCTAACAGATTACCTAAAATTAACATAATAGTTCCCATCATCAATGATGCCATTATCAAGTTTGTATCAGATTTTAATACTGCTTCAAGAACTAATCTTCCTAAACCTGGATATTGAAATACATATTCAGTTAAAGCTGCTCCACTTAATAAAGCTGCAAACTCATAGCCTAACAAAGATATCATAGGATTAATAGCATTTCTTAAAGCGTGTTTGTATAAAACTTGAAAATTTGAAAGACCTTTAGCTTTTGCAAATAGTAAATAATCCGATCTTAGTACATCAAGCAAATTAGCCCTCATTTGCCTTATAATTGAAGAAATAGAAATAACAACAAGTACCGTTGCCGGTAATACCAGATGGTGCGCTAAATCTAACACTTTTTCAAAAAAGTTCATCTGTTGAAAATTATAAGAAGTAAGCCCGCCTACAGGAAATAAACTTGTTTTTACCGCAAAGATTAAAAGTAATAATGCCAGAAAAAACGAAGGTAATGCCATCCCGATTGTTGATAAAATAACTATTGTCTTATCTGTTTTTGTATTAACTTTTTCTGCGGCTAAAACACCTAATGGAATACCTAACCCCCAAGTAAATATTAAAACAACAAAAGATAATAGTAATGTATTTGGTATACGTTCTTTTAATTTATCTACAACTTTTTCACCATTTGTTGTATAACCTAAATCGCCTTTAACAAAACTCTTTGCCCAATATGCATATTGGATAATAATAGGTTTATCTAACTTTAGTCTTTTTACTTCTGAATCAATTGTTTTTTGAGAGATAGATGGATTAAGTCTTAATTCTGCTAAAGGATCTGAAGGACCTAATCTTATTATAAAAAAACTTATAATAGATACTATTATTAAAACCGGAATTACTTGTAATATTCGTTTTATTATATATTTCATCAAATTCATAGTTTAAATTTTATTTCAATTTTATAATTTTTACTATAGATAACTGATTAAAGTTTATAAAAATTCATTATAATAAATATTTAAAAAAATTTTGCAATATAAAATAAAATCATTAAAATTTAATTGACTTAGAAAAATCTCCTCCAAAGATATGATTTTTTTTTTAATTGTTCAAAAAAATTTGTTTTTGAAGGATGATAATTAATAGGGAATTATGTTTAATTAGGGTAAAAAGGTAAACTTGAAGTGTATAATGGGGTCAATCCTATAAAAATTCACAAATATCAAGGTCCTTATAAAAATGGAAATGTAGGACAAAAAGAAGAAGATGAAAACTCATCTTCAAATTCCCAAACAAAACTAGCCATTGCTGAAAAGCAATCTGAACAAAGACATAATATTAATGCAAATACCTCTTCAAAGTTAAGAAATTCTGTAAATATATCTCAGATTATTACTGATTTCAAAAATACAAGATTAGCTATAGGTACACCTGATACTATCTCTCAAGAAATTGATACCTATTTACATTTAATCGAAACTGAAGCTAATAAAGATAATCCTAATAAAAATATTATTAAAACTAATTTAAAAAATGCTTCAAAAATTCTAGATGGTTACATTGGTAAAGAACTTAATAAACCTTCTAAAGTTGTTGAAGGTTGGGTCGATGCTTTATTCCTTCAAAACGTAAATTATAAAGCTAATCCTAATGACATTAATCCTGCTTATCAACTTAACTTACCTAATAATAAACATAATTCTGATAGAATACCAAGTAATACCAACCCTATAAACACTTCTGATATTAATCATTCAAGGCAACATAATTTATCTAATACTAATAATAATATTCCTACTGAAAATAATTTTGTTAATAATTCTTTTTCAATGCCTCATCCTTCTAAACTTAATAAGATGACTAAAGAAGAGTCACAAAGTTATTTTCAACAACAATTACAAAACAATTCAAATTATCAATCAAGCCCTATCCGAAATAACATACAACATAATTCCAATATAGTTACTTCAACTATTCCGTCTAATGGGCAGAATAATGAGCCGATATTACAAAATTATGAAATTAATCATAATATTAATACACAAACTATTTCTAATAATCAAAATATAGAATTTAACAACAACAATAATAATACTTTAAATCAAACTCAGATAGAATATCAAAATATTATAGCTAATAATTCTGATTATATTCAAGAAAGTAATATACCTGTTGAAAATATAACAACTACTTCACAACCACTTAAGCTGCAAAGTAGAAACAAAGTATATGTACCAAAAGAAGAACATCTTAAAAATTTATTCATTCAAGGTAAAAAATTATCTAAAAATAAAGATTACAAAAACTCGCTTGAAACATTTAAAGAGGCCTTAATTTATGCTAAAGAGAAAAATGACACACAAACACAAGCTTTAGTGCATTTAGAACTTGGTAAATTATTTGATAAAACAGATTATTTACCTCAAGCTATTAAGAGTTTTAACAATGCTGCAAAAAAGAGTAATGATTATAATGTAAAAGCTCTTGCACACCTATCAATGGGGAAAATATATGATGAGCTTATATATGACGATGCATCCATAGATCATTATATAGCAGCTGTATCTTATGCCGGTGAAACTGATAATATTAAGCTTCAGACAACAGCATTAAGTAATTTAGGAGAGTTATATTCTCAAAAATACGATGAGAATAAATCAATTACATTTTTTAATATTGCAAAAGATTATGCTTTAGAATCTAATGACGATAAAACTATAGGCCGAACATATAAAAGATCAGCAGAATCTTTAGCTAATTTTAAAAAAGATAAGTTAGCTCTTAATGATATAAAGACATCTACTATTCATTATGCAAATGTAGATAATTCTGAGAAAAAAGTTATTGAAAACTATAAACTTGCTTCTCAATATATGCTTAATCTGGGAAATAAATCAAAAGCAATAAAATTACTTGAAAAAGCTCAAAATATGGCTAAAGAAATAAATGCAGAAGATTTATCAAGATCTATAAGTAAATCTTTAGTTACCTTAAAAAGGAATTAGAATAAACTTATCTTTTCATAATAAACTTTTTTGTTTTATATTTTACATAAAAAGACTTAAAAAATCTGAGGCCTGAAATTGATCTAAAATTGATAGTTAATCATAAACTATAATACTTACATAATTTTTGTAAAATATAAAAAACAAGGCTTAATTTTTAGTTAAGCCTTATATTATTTATTTAAAATTTGAATATAATTAAGTTTTTAGACTTATGTTTAGAAGATCTGAAAATATAATAAAAACTATTTTGATACTTATATATCATTATTAGGAACAGATGGCATATCCATTAAGATCCTTTGTGCTGCTTGAAATTGCTTAAACCCGATAGGATCATTATATCTAAAATTCAAATCCAATCCATCTACTTTATCAAATCTTGCATTTAATAAAACTTCATCAGCAGATATATGATACTTTTTAGAAATATTATAAACCCAAGCTGAATCTATACCACTTTTCTTAGCATCATATTCTAATTTTTGTTTATCATATTCTGATTTTTGTTGTGGTGAAAAATATCTGTAATTAGGATCTTTATCATATAAAGAATCTAATTTAGCCTTCGTTACAACTTCATCTAGACTAAGATAAAATCTTTGAGATACATCTTTAGCCCAAATTGGATTAATAACGTTATCAGAATCTGGTAAATATGCCTGAATAAAAGGTGAATCTCCATTATTTAAACTTGGGTCACGTTTATAAGCATCTTCACCAGAAAATTTTATAACTCCCTTATTAACTTCTTGTAATTGTTGAGGATCATCATACCTAGAAACAGGATTTTTACCTTCAGCTATATCTTTATTGGCATATAATGATACAGCTGTAGGATCTATATGATAAGTATTAGCAATTTTATTAACCCATTCTTTACTTAAACTATCTGTAGAAGGATCTTTATAATCAGGGAATCTCATAGTAGCAGATAATGTAGGTAAACCATCAAGTACAGAAACATCAGAATAAGTAAATTTACCGCTTACCCCTTTATCAGAAGAAGCAGCTAAAAAAGCTGAAGTTTGAATACCCGATCCGACGACAGCGCCTTGAGCTTTAGCCAATAAAGCATTTACTTCATCAGAATCAACCTGAGGTCCGAAAGATGACATCATTCCAATAATCATATTCTGATTTCCTTGAAATTGAGCTACAGCATTATCAAATTGATTCCAAGCTTGATTATATCGTTGTTGAACAGCCGGTTGTTGACTTGCAATTTGTCTTTCGGCTTTTTGAGCTAATCTGTCAGCGTAACTTAGTTGTCTTTGATTAGCCTGATATTGGTAATCCATATGCTGTTTTAAAGTGTTATTATATCCTTGGTAATATTGTGAAGAATATTGATTACTTGCTGAATTATATGTATCTCTTATATTTGGAAATACAGAAAATTCATTCATAACTCCATTTACTTCTTGCTCTGAAACACCATTATCAAAAAAGTTATCAAAAACTTGTTGATTTGCATCCATAATTCCAACTTGATAATCATATTGAGTACGTGCTTGATTATATTGTTGACTTACTTGTTTAGAATAATTATCGACTTGAGGTTTTAAACGTTTCATAAGTTGTTCTGCATTATGAAGAGTTGTAGAATTACCTATATCAGTATAAGCTTGAGCTGCTTTTTGCATTTGAGCGTTAGAACGTTGTTGAAATATTCCCGGATTTATTTGCGTATTATTTTGAGCTCTTCTTGTATTTTGAGCTTGATTAACATTAGATGTTCTTCCAGAAAAAACAGTTTTTAATTTGTGTCCAATTTTATTAAAAAAATTCCCCATAAACCTACTCCTATAACAATACTTTTATACCTACAAAATATATACGACAAATATATCTAATACTTAAATATATATCATATATTTTATAGATATTTTTACATTTTTTCACAATAGAATAGGTAAGGCTATATTAAAATAAAATATTTAAATTTAACTAAAAAATGTAAAAGATTTAAATACATTCCAAAATTCGTTTAGTTGAATATGATTTATTTAGAGTATAAAAATGGAGCCCATCAACTCCAAAATCAATAAGTTCTTCCACCTGTAAAGTCGCAAAATTAATTCCGACCTCCATCATATCTTCTAAATTGTTATTACATTTAGCTAGCGTAGATAAAAGACTCTCAGGTATTGAAGAATTACACATTTTAACCATTTTATTTATCTGATCTAAGGATATAACCGGCAAAATACCTGCAACAACAGGAACATTTATATTATTTTTACGTACTAATTCAAGGTATCTAAAAAAATGAGTATTATCAAAAAATAACTGTGTGTATATTACCGAAGCCCCGAGATCAACTTTACGTTTTAAATTTTCAATATCGTCCTTAACAGAAACAGAAAGAGGATGTTTTTCAGGATACCCAGCAGCAGCAATAGAAAGGTTAGTATTAGTATAAATAAAATCTATAAGTTCATAAGCGAAATTAAAGTGCTGGACATTATGCTTTGTATCTTGAGGTAAATCACCTTTTAATGCCAAAATATTTTCAAATCCGTAAGAGATGATTTGTTTAAGATAATCTTGAACAAAATCAATAGAGGAATTAATACAAGTAAAATGTGGCATACAATCACAATTAAAACTTTTGTTAATAGCATTAGCAACAAGGAATGTATTATCTCTAGCCGACCCTCCGGCACCATAGGTAATTGATATAAGTTTTGGATTATACTTCATTAAAATTTCAAGTTCAGCTAAAAGATTTTTAAGCTTCTTACCATCCAAATCATTTTTAGGCGGAAATACTTCAAATGATATTGGTGGTATTTTAGAATCAAAAAATATATTTGACTTTAAATCCTTCTTTCTATAAATTTCATCTAACTTCATAATTAGCAATTATTACATTTTTTTTATAAAGATAAAAGAATGTAACAAAAAATTTACATAAGTAGTAATATGTAAAATAAAAAATCATACAAATTTTTATGATTAATAAATTTATGATACAATAAAGAAAAGTATATAAATACAAGAGGATAAAATAAATGGAGAAAGTATCAAGACAGCGTCAAAAAGAACAAGACCCTAAAGATAGAAGGAATAATTTTTTAGCCGTAGAAAGTAATTTAACAAAGGAACAAGTAGAACTAGAGGCATCAAGATGTTTAACTTGCAAAAATGCACGCTGTTCAAAAGGATGTCCGGTAAATATTAATATACCTGGATTTATCCAAGCTTTAAAGGAAGATAATATAGAAAAAGCTGGAGAAATAATACGAACCAGTTCAATGTTACCATCAGTATGCGGAAGAGTATGTCCCCAAGAAAGACAATGTGAAGGCCAATGTATACTTGGATTAAAAGGTGAAGCAGTATCAATAGGAGCTTTAGAAAGATACGTAGGAGATAATACTAAAGCTAAGGTAGAAGATATAAAGAATACAAATAAAAAAGTTGCAATAATCGGTTCCGGTTGTGCCGGAATAACAGCAGCAGCAGATCTTAGAAAAGCAGGACACGATGTTACAGTTTTTGAAGCATTACATAAACTTGGTGGTGTTTTGAGATATGGAATCCCTCCGTTTAGACTACCTCGTGTTGTCCTTGATAGGGAAATAGAAAATCTTAAAAATATAGGTGTAAAATTTGAAACTAATGTTGTAGTTGGTAAATCAATAACAATAAATCAATTAAAAGAAGACGGTTATGAAGCAATATTTATATGTTCTGGAGCCGGTTTACCAAAAATGTTGAATATCCCTGGTGAGAACTTTAATGGTGTTTATAGTGCAAATGAGTTTTTAACTAGAGTTAATTTAATGCACGCAAATGAAAATGATTCAGTAACTCCATTAAAAAGAGGGAATAAAGCAGCAATAATAGGCGGTGGTAATGTAGCTATGGATGCAGCCAGAACTGCTGTAAGAGTTGGATATAAAGAAGTTTATATTGTTTATAGAAGAACAGAAGCAGAGTTACCGGCACGACTAGAAGAGATAAGGCACGCTAAAGAAGAGGGTGTTATTTTCAAATTATTACATTCACCTGTAGAAGTAATAGGTGAAAATGGATATGTAACATCATTAAAGTTAGAAAAAATGGAACTTGGAGAACCTGACGAATCAGGTAGAAGACGTCCTGTAGCAACCGGTAGTTATGAGAACATGGATGTAGATACAGTAATTGTAGCTTTAGGTACAGGTCCAAATCCTATTATTCAAGATTCTGCTCAACAAGATGGATTAAGTTTATCTTGTGATAAAAAAGGATATATTATAGTCGATGAAAAAACCGGTGAAACTTCAATAGAAGGTGTTTATGCAGGAGGTGATGTAGCTCCGACAGGTGAATCAAATGCTATAAATGCTATGGGAGCAGGAAAACGTGCTGCAAAAGCTATAAACGAATATCTTCTTAGTTTATGCAAATAACAGGTGGTGTTCTAAAATCTCTTGAAGTTATTTCACCTAAAACAGACAAAGTAAGACCTACTTTATCTAAAACTAGGATGGGGATTTTTAATACTTTATTTTCTATAATAGATTTTAAATCATTAAATTTTTTAGATATGTTCTCAGGCTCAGGTATCATGGGCCTTGAGGCATATTCTCGTGGCTTTAAGGAAATTTATGCCGTTGAAAAAGACTTTAAAACTTTTGAAATATTAAAGAAAAATTACAAAAATTTAAACATTAAAGCAAATCTTTTTAAAGCTGATACACTTAAAATAAAGTATCTAACTCAATTTGATGTTATATTTCTTGACCCACCTTATGATAATCTTGAATTATATATACTTTCCTTGGACAAAATAATAAAAGAAAATTTATTAAAATTTTCAGGTATTTTAATTATAGAGCTTAGAAAAAAATATAATTTAGATTATTCTCCATATTTTAGTTTAATCAAAGAAAAAAGTTATTCTGATTCAAAGATTCTGTTCTTAAAACTTAACAATTAATTAAAAAATAGTGCATTTGATTAAAGCATGGTTTAAAATAAGTATATGGATATTATGAAAAATCTGAATGACTATAGTTTTAATGAGGATCAACAGAGATTTATTGAATATCTGCGAGATAATTTAGACTGTGAATGTTGTAATGAAACTATTAAGAATAAACGATTTATATTAAAATATCAAAAATCTACTACTGATGGGTTTAATATTTATACTAATGCATTGCCGGGTAGCAGCCCTAAGAGAATAAATTATAATAAATCCAGATACATAAGTTATTAATTTGTCTATCAATATTGTTTTTTAATCTATATTTAACTTAAAAATATAAACTATTGACTTTAAAATATAATTAATTTATTATTTTTATAATACTAATGGTTTTATGTGTATCTGCTAGGGGTAAAAATGTCTAAAATAAAATATTCTTTAAAGCCTACAAAAAGCAGGATATTTAAAGATTCTAATACAAAAAATAATTACAATTTAAAACAAAACCTACCACAAACTGAATCTTTAAGTAAACCAACTTTAAGACCTTTAAATTCTTTAAGTGCTTCAAGTTATGGGATTTTGTTATACAACTCTCAGAATATTAGCTTCCAAGGCAGAAAATATAGAAACGCTCAAGATGTAGAACGTATGTTAAAAAAAAGAAGAATCAAATCTAATTTTAAAGATAATGATCTTGTTGCTGACTCATCTTATAAAATGGTTAAAGTGTTTGACTATATTTTTGGTAAACGAAGTTTGCCTAAAAAAATAGGATTCTGTAGTTTCGAAAAAGAATATCCTGATTATACTGATGCAACAGGGTTATTTGTTCCGGCAAAAATTGGAGTATTCTTTAATTCGGATGATTCTTCCTATGAATCTATTGCTAAATTAAAAATAACAAAATTAAAAAACAAATTAATCTTATGGCATGGAACTGGAAGTTATCTTTCAACTTTTGCACACGAAATGGGACATTGTGCACATTATAAACATATTTATGATAGTGCTCCTGATAAATATACAGCTGCTAAATGCTGGGATGCTTTAGGTAATACAAAAGTACCTACTTTTATAGGTAGAATGATTACCCTCTTTTCTATTGGAGAATATGCCAATAAAGATATGCTTGAACACTTGGCAAATCGTGTTGCAAAAGATGTTTGCAGTAATTATGACAGCAAAAATGAATTTTTTGAAGGAGATAGAGAAGACTTAGATTACTCTGATATATTTGATAGGAAATGGGGTGAACTTAGCGTACTTCATCCACAATCATATATAGATTATTACACCCAACAAGTGTGGAACGCAGCTGATGGTGGCACTGTTGATAATAACGGTAAATATCATAAAGAAGAAGTCGCTTATATCGATAGAAAAGCTCGAGAATTTTTAGCTATGGCTAAAAAAATAGCTAAAGAAGATAACGTTCCTTTAGAGCAAGTAAATTTAAAAAAGGTTAAAAAAGCACTAAAACAAAAACAGCAAAGTCTTGAATTAGCATCGTTAGAATTAAAAGAACTACTTGAACCTTTAGAACAAACTGTCCTTAGAAGAAGAGAACGTCATTATAAAGAAGAAGAAGAATATGTTTATGAACCTATAAGACAAGCTATTATAGAACCAATAAAAGAAAGAATAGTTGAACCAATAAAAAAAGAAGTAATAGAGCCTATAAAAGAATCTATACCTGAGCCTATAAAACAGCAAGTAGTTGAGCCGATAATACACTATGTAACAGAACCTATACAAGAAAATATAGTAGAACCGATAAAAGATCTTGCAAGTATACATACTTTTGAACGAGTTGTAATAAGACCTGAAAACATAAAACCAATCGAACCGAAAAAACAAGAAGAACCTAAAGATCAACTACCTATTATAGTATCTTCATTATTTTCAAAAATAAAAGATTCAATTGAGTTTATAAGTAGGCCATTAGTAGAAACTCGAAATGAACATGTATTTGATAAGATTAATACTCAATTAAATACACTCCAAACAAATAGATTACAATATTATAATGCACCGAAAAACAGAAACCAGCAACAGAAAGGAAGGTTATATTAGGATGATTAATATTTCTTCTCAAATAAAATCACAAAAGTACAATGTTAATTCTAATGTTGCTTTTAGAAATAACCTTACATCTTCTGATGTTAAACACAATTCCGATCAAATTTCTTTAAATGATTCTGACCGTAAGCAACATAAGAAAAAAATTGTTAAAAGAATTGTTATTGGGGCTTTGTTAACTTTATTATCAGCTATTTTAGTTGAACATATCATTTTTTTTAAAAAACACTGGAGAAAGAAATGCTAATGATTAATATTTCTTCTCAAATAAAATCACAAAAGTGCAATGTTAATTCTAATGTTGCTTTTAGAAATAACCTTACATCTTCTAATGTTAAACACAATTCTGATCAAATTTCTTTAAATGATTCTGACCGTAAGCAACATAAGAAAAAAATTGTTAAAAGAGTCGTTTTTGGTTCTTTGTTAGCAACTATTTTAACAGCAATTATGCTGCTTATGAAAAGGTCTATAAAAATTAAACGATTAAAAAAAGAAGCATTAAATCTACCTTATCCAAAAAATTTAGCAGAATTGCTTAAAGATAAAGGTTTAATTAAAGAGAATAATTTAATTGTTGTAAAAGATACTAATACAAAATTTACCGGAGAGATCGCTCAAAAATACTGTAGCACTGACGATTTACCTTATATTGAGATCTGGAGATATAAAAATGGAATCATTAATGAAGAATTAGTTACAAATACAGATGGTAAAATTTTATACGGTAAATTTTACAGTCCTGACGGTAAATATTATGTTAATGTACAAAAAGTAAATTTTCCGTTAGGATTCGGAACGAAAAAAATATTCTCAGCTGCGATAGGAGATACAGAAAAAAAACATCCCTCGCAAATATTAGATGGTTGTAAATTACCTTTTTATAAATCAGAGTTCGATTGGGGTAGAAAAGTAGCTGCCTCACTTAAGGATCCATTCCACTTAAATAAAAAGGATTAATTGAATATTTAATATGATAATTATAACTATTGAATTAGAAAACTTTTCTGTAGCTTAATTTTTGCATAATGCAAAAAAAGACTTGATAAAAGGTTATAAAATTAAAACCATACCTATCAAAAATTATTACGCAGTAAAACTATAATATAATGAAAATTTTTCTCATAAAAAATATTTAAGAAAAAATAAAAAGCTCTAAAGAATAAAGAGCTTTTTTATTTTGTAAATCTAAAAAACTAAACTTAATTAAAGAGGTATTTTTAAGACTTGTCCTAAACGTAATTGGTTAGGATTAGCCATATTATTAGCTTTTTGAATAGCTTCTACTTTAGTCGGATCAAATTTTCCATAGAATCTTATGATAATACTTTCTAGGGTATCTCCACTTACAACAGTATAAGTTTCATTACCGGAATTAGCATTTTGATGAGAGATAACAGAGTTATCAGAAGGTACGATAGCAACATTAGATTTAGCCGAATCACGCCTTACAAGTTTATCAGAGCCTGATGAAAAATCGAAATCTGAAACAGAGCCAATACTCATTAAAATACTCATAGAGAGCATGCAAAGAGCACCAGTAATAAAGCCAACAATAAGATAAACCCCTGGTGATTTACCACCAATATTTTGATTAACTTTAAAATTTCTCCAAAGCGCATCTAATTCTTTTTGCTTAGATGGTCTTTCATATTCTTTTATTTCATTTTCAAATGGCATAGAGCCTTGAGATTGCATATCTTCCAAGAATGGTAACCTTTCCTTTGTATACGTTCTTCTACGTAATGTTGAATTTCTCATTAATTATTTACCTTTATATCCAATTACTTATATGATATTTCCTGAAAAATTGAAAGTCAAGAAATATTAAATTTTTAATATACATAACTACACAATTAAATTAACCAAAAGTTTAACTTAATGTATTTTCAAATTGATGATTATATATATACTTTAATTTCTTAGATCTGTCAAGCTGCTTAATAAAATATTCTAACTTTAAAGCTTCCGACTTCGTAGAACACTTTTTAACAAATAATATACTCTTTGGTTTATTAGCACGAGTAAATTTAGCTCCTTTACCTATTTTATGTAAGTGATATCTTTTTTCAACATTATTTGTATATCCACAATAAAGTTTATTATTCTCTGTAAGAAGAATATATACAAAAAAATTTTTATCCATAAGTTAATTTTATTTCATCTAAAATATTAAAAATTTTGTTATAATCTTCCTCAACAACAAGTCTAGAACGGAATTGTGCAGCATTTTCTAAAGAGTTAATATAATAAGGATAATACTTTCTCATAAATTTTAAACCAACGACAGTACCTCTATAAGTCATTTCTTGATCTAAAAATTCTTTTAAAATATCTATCTTTTCAAGGATATTAAGAGGTGGAATAATTCTATTAAAATTTAAATATTGCTCTATCCTAAAAATTAAAGACGGATCAAATAAAATCCCTCTGCCAATAGCTACCCCAAAGGCCTCTGAAGAATCTAAACAATTTTTAGCATCTTCTATTGTTTTTATATCCCCATTTGCAAAATAAGGTATAGATATCTCATTTTTTAAAAGTTTTATAATCCCCCAATCAGCATTACCTGAATACATCTGCTTTTTCGTACGACCATGTATAGTAATAAAATCAGCACCAGATAATTCCATTTTTTTTGCAAATTCTACAAAATTTATCTGATCCTGATTAATCCCTAACCTACACTTAACACTTACAGGAATATTTACAACGTCTTTTATTGATTTAACAATATCACAAGCTAAATCAAAATCCGTCATCAAAGCACATCCATCTTTCCCATTAAATACTTTTTTTACCGGACACCCCATATTTATATCAATAATATCAGCCCTATCTTCTAAAATTTTAGCTGCTTTTGACATAATATAAGGTTTATGTCCAGATAGTTGGCAACATATTGGAGACTCTTTATCTTTAAAAACTTCTGCTATCTTTGCCTCTTTATTATTAACTAAAGCTTCTGAACTTATCATTTCTGTTGTTAATAAAGCAGTTTTAGAATACTTTCTAACAAGCCGACGTAAAACTAAATCCGTAATACCCGCCATTGGTGCTAAGGACACTTGCGAATTTAAAATAAAATTACCTATCTTTATACTCTTTTTTTCTTCGCTTTCTGAACTTTTTTCTATTAATTTAATATTATCCATAATTTTTTAATTCTTCTATTCTTGTTTTAGAATAACCGGTAAACTCATTTTGATTTTTCTCTTTAGATAAATATAATCTATAATAAGTAAGCGCATTTTTATATTGCTTTAATGAATCATAACCTACAGCTAAAGAATAATAAGCAATATTTACATTTGGATCTAATTTAATAGTCATCTGGTAATCTTTAATAGCTAAAGATTGGTTATTTAAAGCCTCGTAACAAAGACCTCTATAATAATAAGCCAAAGACGATTTTTTAGAAGTTGTTGCTTTGCCGGAATTGAGATATTGATTCAATCTGGAAATAGCCGTCGTATATTGTTTATTATCATAAAGCGAAATTATATTCTTTAAAGTACGATCATCTTGAGATTTAGATATATAATCATAAAGCTCTTTTGCATCATTGTTCTGAGGATTAAGCTCCATAGCTTTTTTAGCATATACTGCAGCATTATTGATATCTTCTAAATCAGAATAAGTTAGAGCCAATAAGTAATTAATATCAGAATCATTAGGTTTAAGAGAAAACGCTTTTTTATAATAATTAAGAGCTTCTTTTAAATTACCTAAAGCATAATAAGTACTACCCATTCCCGAAATACTATCAAAAGAAGCAGGCTGTATCTTTTGATAAATAGATAAGGCATCTTGAAATTTATTAGCTTCAAAAGCCATCATAGCTTGATTTAAAAGTTCATCTTTTTGTCCATCTTGGAATTCTTTATAATATTTATCAATATCAGGATTATTAGCAAATTTAACCTTAGCTTTATTCATAACATTTAAAGCTTCATCCATTTGACCTATTTCCCTATAAATAGAAGCTAAATTAATATATGCATCTTGATTTGTACTATTAAGTTCTATAGTCTTCTTATAAAAAGGAATAGCTTCATTAATATTACCTAAACGATGTAGTTCAAAGGCCAAATTGTAATTAAAAAGCTCATCGTTTGGATTTTTAACTACTTGTTCTTGAAGATAAGAAATAAATTTATCTGATGGCATTTTAGATTTCATCAAATCAAAGTATTCTAATTTTGCCTCTTTGTTATCAGGATCATTAACTAAAACCAATTTATATTCAGCTAAAGCCTCGTTATATTTATTAAGTGCGTTTAAACATTGAGCTTTATAAAGCCTTGCTCTAACATTATTAGAATTTTTATTTAAAATATCATCATAAATTTTTATAGCCGAGTCATAATTCTTTTGTAATTGGTATAAAGTAGCTAAATTAAGTTTAGCAATTTGATTTTTAGGATCCAGATCTTGAGCTTTTTTATAAAGATTTAAAGCTTGATCATTATAATTAAGTTTTTGACATATAGCACCAAAGCTAATACAATTTTCGACATTTTTAGGGTCAGAGTTATATTTTGAACTATAAATTCTATAAAGCGAATCTAAGACATCATTAGATTCTATATTTTTAGAAAGAGCAGTATTATAATATTGTTGAGCTTTATCAAATTGGTTAGATTTTTCATAAGATCTGGCTAGCTTAAGAGCAAGTTTAGGATCATTTTGGTTTAAATTAAAAGCACGATCATAAAAGAATGCACTTTGAGAATAATTTTCAAAAATGCTCATAATATCGCCTAAATTTAAAGAAGCTTCATATTCTAAATCTTGAGAGATATTACCTTGTAAAGCATATAAAAATTCAACGGCACTAGCTGCAAATTCGCCTTTTTGCCTTAGGTTTTTAGCTATATTAAATCTATTTTGAGAACTTAAATTAATTTTTTGTAACTCAAGTACTTCGGAAAGATTCAGCTGTGTATCGTCAATAGCTCTATCAATATTTTTTGAGAAAGTAATGTCACTATAATATTTTAAATAAAATAATGCAGAACGAAGATCATTAGCAGATGATTGAAGATCTTGTTTTTTATTATAAAAATAAGTAGCCCGAGCTAAATATGAATTAATAATTCCAACAAGAGCTTGGTGATTTGCATATTGTTCTCTTAAAGATTTTTTATAAGTTAAAATAGAATCGGTATATTTATTCTGCTCATAGAAAGATTTAGCTTGAGAGTTATAATAATCAACAGTTTGATTATCCGCATATGAAATATTCACCGTAAAGAGATTAAAAAAACAAAAATAAAAAATTATTAACTTAAAAATTTTCTTTTTATTCGTCATAAATTGCATCCTTTTTATATTTAATATGCCCTTTAAAATACCTTTATAGAAATAAAATATTCTATATTATTTTAATACCGAATTATAAAAAAAAACAAGGAATAATTTATTATCAATCTGGGTATAATTAATAATTTAATAGAGAATTAATGTAAGGATATTAATTAATAAATTTTACTTTAATAAATCTTTTGGTGTAAAATATAGAAGTGTAGAAGAAAAAATGAGGTAATAAAAATAATGAAAAAATTATCACCACTTCAGATTGAAAGATTAAAGTATGAACCAAAGTTACCAAAATCATTAGCGAATGGAATAAATAAGCTAGAAATGGTAGAGAAAGAGAAAACAAGTTGCATAAAAGATCAAGAAGAAATTGAGAAATTATTTCCAAATTGTTACGGTTCACCAATAGTAGAATTTCAAGAATCCAATAAGAGTACAGAAGATAAAATACAGAAGAATGTAGGTGTAATCTTATCAGGAGGTCAAGCTCCTGGCGGGCATAATGTAATATGCGGATTATATGATGCGTTAAAGCAAGCCAATAAAGAGAATAAGCTATATGGATTTTTAGGTGGTCCATCAGGAATAATAGAAGGTAAATATATAGAATTTACAGACGAATTTATTAATAAATACAGAAATACAGGTGGATTTGATATTATTGGATCCGGAAGAACAAAACTTGAAACAGAAGAACAATTCCAGAAATCATTAGAAAATTGCAAAAAACTAAATATTTCAGGAATAGTTATAATAGGTGGAGATGACTCAAATACGAATGCTTGTATGCTAGCAGAATGGATGTCAAAGAATAATACCCACATCCAAGTAATAGGATGTCCAAAAACAATAGATGGCGATTTAAAAAACGAACAAATAGAAATTTCATTTGGATTTGACACAGCAGTAAAAACATACGCAGAATTAATAGGTAATATTCAAAGGGATGCAAACAGTGCAAAAAAATATTGGCATTTTATAAAAATTATGGGAAGAAGTGCCTCTCACGTAGCATTAGAAGCAGCATTACAGACACAACCGAATATCACTTTAATATCAGAAGAAGTTGAAGCTAAAGAAATGTCATTAAATGAAATAGTAAATAATATGGCAACAATAATAGCAAAAAGAGCCGAAGCCGGTAAAAATTTTGGTATAGCAATAGTACCTGAAGGTTTAATAGAATTTATACCGGAAATGAAAAGTATGATAGCAAATCTTAATGATCTGTTAGCAAAACTAGAAAATGAAGATAGTTTTATAAACGCAAAATGTGCAGAAGATAAATTCACAATGATAGAAAATAGTTTAGAAAAACATAATGCTAGAGTATTTAAATCATTACCATCATTAATAAAATCTCAATTATTAATGGATAGAGATCCACATGGAAATGTACAGGTATCAAAGATCGAAACAGAAAAATTATTAATAGAAATGATCCGAACAAAATTAGCAGAAATGAAAGCAGAAGGTAAATATAAAGGTAAATTTGCTGATCAAGCGCATTTCTTTGGATATGAAGGCAGATGTGCGTTCCCATCTAATTTTGATGCTGATTATTGTTATTCTTTAGGTTTCAATGCATTTGCGTTAATAAAATTTGGATTAACAGGATATTTGTCATCAATAAAGAATTTAACAAAGCCAGCCAGTGAATGGAAAGCAGGTGGAGTACCGTTAACAATGATGATGAACATGGAACGCAGACACGGAAAATTAAAACCGGTAATCCAAAAAGCATTAGTAAAACTTGATGGTCCAGTATTTAAAATGCTAGAAGAAAATAGAGAAAAATGGGCTATGGAGGATAATTACATATTCCCTGGAGCAATCCAATACTTTGGCCCATCAGAAGTATGTGATGTTACAACAATTACATTACAGCTAGAAAAGAATAATCCAAAAACAGCATTAGTGTAATAAATAATAAAATAGATAAAAAAAGAGAGCGGCAAGGATATAATTCTTGCCGCTCTCTTTTTTTTAAACAATATAAAATAGAACAAGTATCTGAAAACATCAATCACAGATTAGTCCTCATTTGCCTTATAATTGTTATAATTGAAGGAATAGAAATACCAACAAGTGAAAAAATTGCCTGTAATACCAGATGGCATACTAAATATAACAGTTTTTCAAAGAATTTTTATAAAATTTTAATGAATTAAATTATATAATAAAATAGACACACAAGAAAAAATAATTAGCTACAATAATAAAATAATATACTTTCATAAATTTATTAAATAAAATATATTTATAAGAAGAGTAAAAAAAAATAAAAAATATAAGAATAAAAAAAGATTTAATGATAAAATTAAGATAAGAAAAATAGAAGAAAAGGTTGGAGATAAAAATGAGTAATAATTCTATGCAACAAGAGCAAACAACAATAAATAATAATGTAAGGAATACAAGGATCCAGAAATTAGCAGATCTGGCAGAACTTGGTATTAACCCTTTTGCGTATTCATTTGATAAAAATACAAATGCAAAATATTTACAAGAAAAATATGCCGACTTAAAGAATGGAGAAGAAACCGAAGATAAATATGCTATTTCAGGAAGGATCATGGCAATGAGAAATTCCGGAATGTTTATAGATTTAATGGATGATAGTGGAAAAATACAGATATTCAATCATAAAGAAAATTTATCCGAAGAGAATCTTCAAGTATTAAAATTACTTGATATAGGAGATATAGTAGGTTTTTACGGAACAATAAGAAGGACCCCAAGAGGTGAGTTAAGTATAAAATCAACAGAAATAAAACTATTAACAAAATCTTTATTACCGTTGCCTGAAAAGTTTCACGGATTAACAGATATAGAGACAAGATATAGACAAAGATACGTGGATCTAATAGTAAATGAAAATGTAAGAGATACATTTAGGAAGAGAAGTTTAATAATACAGAAAGTAAGATCATATCTAACAAACCTTGGATTTTTAGAGGTAGAGACTCCAATGTTACAGACCCAAGCTGGAGGAGCTGCAGCCAGACCATTTATAACCCATCATAACAGTTTAGATATGGATATGTACTTAAGAATAGCACCGGAATTATACTTAAAAAGACTTTTAGTAGGCGGATTAAGCGAAAAGATCTTTGAAATAAATAGAAGCTTTAGAAATGAGGGACTATCTCCAAGACATAATCCGGAATTTACAATGATGGAAATATATCAAGCATATGTTGATTACAACGAGATGATGGCTCTTACCGAGAATATGATATCAAGTATAGCAAAAGACGTACTTGGAACAATGAAAATAAACTTCCAAGGTAAAGAAATAGATTTAACGCCACCTTGGGATAGAAAAACAATGCTAGGAGCAATAAAAGAGGCAACAGATATAGATTTTACAGATGTGTATACATTAGAAGAATCACAGAGATTAGCAAGAGAAATAGGAGTAGATGCAAGTGAATGTACAAATTGGGGAAAAGTTTTAGATCTTATATTTGAAGAAAGAGTTGAACCTAATTTAATCCAACCGGTACATATAATAGATTATCCAAGGGACATATCTCCATTAGCAAAAGTACATAGGAATAACGATAGATTAACAGAGAGATTCGAAACAAGAATAAACGGCTGGGAAGTAGCAAATGCGTTTTCAGAATTAACAGACCCATTAGATCAACGTAATAGATTTGAAGCCCAAGCAAAAGCAAAAGCCCAAGGAGATGAAGAAGCACAAGATATAGATGAAGACTTCATAACAGCATTAGAACACGGTATGCCTCCTGCCGGTGGTTTAGGAATAGGCCTTGATAGAATCATTATGTTACTTACAAATTCACCTACAATACGTGATGTAATTACATTTCCTACTATGAAAAATAAATAAGATTTTATACGAGTATAATAGAATTTTATAAAAAAAACTTGCAAAATAATTAAATATTAATATAATTATATTTGTAACTAGATTAAGAAAGGGGTTTATACCAATATGAACAAAGAAGAATTAGTACAAGAATTAGCTAAAAAAACCAATATTTCACAAAAGAAAGCAGCTGAAGTAGTAACAGCAATGGTAGATTGCATACAAAATGCAGTATCAAAAGGTAAAAAAGTAACATTAGTAGGATTTGGTACATTTGAAGCTAGAGATAGAGCAGCTAGAACTGGTCGTAATCCTCAAACTGGAGATACTATTACTATCGAAGCTAAAAAAGTTCCTGCATTTTCTGCTGGTAAAAAGTTCAAAGAAATGGTTAATGCTTAATTAATTTTTGCTAAATTTGTAAAAAGTTTAAAAAGATCAAACTATATATAAAAAGTTTGATCTTTTTTTAATAAGAAATAAGATAAATCAATAGACATATATATTTACAATTTCTTTACTTTTGATTTTATTTATATTAAAGTAAAAAAGTAGTATAACCCTTGCCTATATGCGTATAAAAAGCAAGATAGGCTAAAAATAAAAAAGGAGATAAAAATGCCAAAAATGAAAACGCACAGAGCAGCTGCCAAACGATATAGTGTAACAGCTAATGGTAAAATCAGAAGAAGGAAAGCTGGTAAAAAACACTTGTTAGCTCATAAAAGTAATGCTCGTAAAAATAGATTGTCCTCTATGGTAGAGCTAAGTGAAACACACGTTAAACTTGTTTCAAAAGAGTTACCATATATGAAAAAATATTAAAATAGTAAAAGAAAAGAGAGGATGATTATAAAATGAGAGTAAAACGTGGAAATGTTCTAAGAAAAAGACATAAAAAAATTCTTAAATTAGCTAAAGGTTTTATCGGTGCTCGTTCAAGAATATTTAAAGTAGCAAATTGTGCTGTAATGAAAGCCCTAAAATATCAGTACCGTGATAGAAGAAATAAAAAAAGAAACTTAAGAAGATTGTGGATTATAAGAATCAATGCGGCAGTAAGACAATATGATCTTAGCTATTCTAGATTTATTAATCTACTTAAAAAAGCTAACATTCAACTTAATAGAAAAATGTTAGCAGAAATGGCTGTAAATGAACCAGATGCTTTTAATGTAATCGTAGAAACAGCTAAAGCTTCAGCTTAAATTTATTTTTAAACTAATAGAAAATAAATAAAATTAATTACACAAGCCTATCATATTTTTATAACTTGATAGGCTTTTTATATTTTATAATTGATTATAAGAATTTTCTTATTCTAAAGAAATGTTAAGATACAAAAATACATATTAAGTAGTAATTAGTTTATTTTTTTTGTAAAATTATGGATGTAGAAGAATTTGGAATGGAATTAATGAAAAAATTAATCGCACTATTGACTTTATTTTTATCAATTACACAAGAAGTACAGGCACATACCCTAGATCACCATATAGATAAAATTTTTGCCCCACTATCTGATTTTGCCTCAAGTATAGTATTTTATCCTATTGAAATTTTTGGATCAAAAATACCTATCACGATTTTATGGATTCTAATAGCCGGAGTAATATTCACATTATTCTATAGAGGTATTGCTTTTTGGGGATTTAATCACTCAATAAAATTATTGACGATAAAACCAAAAGGAATAAAAAAAGATAATACTGATGCAAGAGGTGAAGTGTCAGCATTACAAGCATTAGCAACAGCCTTGTCCGGAACTATAGGTTTAGGTAGTATAGCAGGCGTAGCAGTAGCTATATCTATAGGTGGACCTGGTGCAACTTTTTGGATAGCTGTAGGTGCTATCTTAGGCATGTCCTTAAAATTTACAGAAGCAGCTTTGGCTGTAAAATACAGAAAATTTAACGAAGATGGTTCTATCTCAGGTGGACCAATGCATTATATAGCTCACGGATTAACTAAGCAAAATTTAAGATGGTTAGGTCAACCTTTAGCTCTTATGTTCGCTTTTTTGTTAATACCGGCTGCTTTAGGTGGCGGTAATATGCTACAGATAAATCAAGCTACACAACAGTTTATTAGCATCACAGGTGGTGAAAATAGCTTCTTTATCGATAAAGCTTGGATTTGTGGATTATTTGTTGCTGTTATTGTCGGCTTAATTATTATAGGTGGAATAAAAAGTATAGCTAAAGTTACAGAAAAAATTGTACCTTTTATGTGCCTACTTTATGTTTCGTTAGGGATAATTGTTATACTTGCTAATTTATTCTACTTACCTGATGCTTTTATGATTATTATAAAAGAAGCTTTTGTGCCTCAATCAATTTATGGAGGTGTAGCAGGCACTATAATTATCGGATTACGTAGGTCTGTACAATCTAATGAAGCTGGAACCGGATCAGCACCTATTGCTTATGCTACCGTAAAAACAAAAGAACCTATGTCACAAGGTTTCGTTTCTCTTCTTGAACCTTTTATTACCGGTGCTTTATGTACCCTTACCGCTTTAGTAATTATTTTAACAAAATCTTATACAAACTATACAAATGGCGTTTCAGGTATTGAACTTACATCTTCAGCTTTTGCTACAGTAATACCTATTGCCCCATTTCTTTTAGCAATTGTTATTATTCTTTTTGCACTTTCTACTATTATTTCGTGGGCATATTATGGTCAAAAAGGTTGGACCTATATGTTCGGTGAAGGCAAAAAAAGAATTGTTGTCTATCAAATATTATTCCTATTATTTATTGTAATAGGTTCAAGTATGAATTTAAAAAGTATTGTTGATTTTACAGATGCTGGCATGTTAGCTCTAGCAGTACCTAACATCATTGCTATGTATATACTTATGCCAAGTATAAAAAAAGATCTTATTAAATATGCTAAAAAACATAAAATAGCTTTAGCTTTTAATAAAAATTGGTTTAAGCAAAATGATTAATTTATTTAATAATGAACTAGAAAAGTTAAAAGTAGAAAAAGTTAATAGATTTTTACGAGAAATAAATAAAGAGTCAAAATATATTTATTATAACGATAAAAAGTTTTTAAATCTAAACTCTAATGACTATCTTGGTATTGCACATAATCAAGAAATTATTGATGATTTTTTTAGGAATTATCATAATAAAAGTTATACATTTGGCAGTGGATCTTCAAGACTTTTATCCGGAAATGATGATATTTTTTACAAATTAGAATCCTATCTGGAAAATAAGTTTGATGAGTTAGCAAAAACAGAACTTCAAAATATTGAAACAGCTCATCTGGAAAAACTTATAAAGAAAAAGGCTTTAATATTTAATAGTGGTTATCATCTTAATCTGGGAGTTTATTCATCGTTATTAGGTGGTAAAAATGATGTAATATTTTCAGATAAATTAAACCACGCAAGTATTATAGATGGTATTCTTTTGTCAAAGTCTAAAATGTATAGATATAATCATTTAGATTATAATCATTTAGAAGATCTATTAAAAAAATATAGGAATGATTATCAAAAAGCAATCATAGTAAGTGAATCTTTATTTAGTATGGATGGCGATATAGCAGATTTAAACAAGCTAGTAAAACTTAAAGAGAAGTATAATGCCATTTTAGCCATAGATGAAGCACACGCATTTGGAGTATATGGTAATAACGGTTTTGGATTAGCCGAAAAGCAGAACTGTATAAGTAAAGTTGATATCATAACGGCAACTTTTGGTAAAGCTATTGGTTCTCAGGGTGCTTTTTGTATTTCTCATCCTGTCATTCAAGAATATTTAATAAATAAAGCTCGTCCTTTAATTTTTTCTACGGCTTTATCACCTATCTCTGTAGAATTTGCAATGTATGTTATTGAAAAAGTAATGCCTTGTTTAAAAAAAGAAAGAGAATCTCTTCTTAATTTATCAGATAAATTAAGAAATGCTCTAAAATCTAAAAATATAAATACAAGAGGTGAAAGTCAAATTATTCCGGTAATTATCGGAGAAAATTCTGCTTGTGAAGTAATATGTAAAAAACTACAAGAAAATAATTTTTATCTTCTTCCAATAAGACATCCTACAGTCCCTTTAAATACTGCTAGAATACGTATCTCTTTAAGATCGGATATTAATTATACTGAACTTGAACCTTTAGTTAATTTATTAAGTGAACAAACTCTTTCCTAAAATTTTAATAACTAATAAAAAAAATGTTTGCTTTATCTATAATTTTGCAAACATTAGTAAATACGAGGATACTGAGAGAATAAATATATAATATTAAATATTATGATATTGCGATGCGGAATAAATTTTAGTTAAAATAATACGATGCGGTTATTCACTTATTGATCTTTAGTTTTTATAAATATAATTTTTAAAAAGATACGATACGATTAAATTTTTATTATTGACCTTTTTTATTTTGTGTACTTTCTATACTATATATAAAAAAAACTTCTAATTAAAATTGCCTTTTTTTAATTAGAAGTTTCTCATTTTGTAATCTTTCTTAACATTTAATATATACTTTTTGATATAAAATAAACAAAAACTTTTCAAAAATTTTAAGAAAGATCCGGCCTTAAAACTTTCGCACCTTTTAAGTAAATATGATTAATCTGATCTTGAGATTTATAAGTATTAAAAACCAAAAGGACTCTAAGTGCAGATTTTAATGAATCTTTAACAAAAAGCTCATTAGAACACATCATTGGAACCAAATTAAAACCCAAATCAAGACGAGCAAATTTAGCAGGAAATGCCGCATCTAAATCTGATGTTAACGTAAAATATATATATACAATATCAGATTTTTTTATATTATTTTTCTCCAAAATCGTTGATAAAAGCTCAATAGTTGCTGATCTTATACAATCACTACTATTAGATTCTACAGTAATTGCCCCTCTTACAGCTCTTGAACATAAACATAAAGATTCCATATTATAAAATATCTCCAACCTTAAGATGCATACCATTCGACCAATCAAATGCTGCCATTTCTGATTTACCTTCAGGCTTAACTGTTTCAAGTAAAATAGCCCCATCCAATGTCGATACAAGAATACCATTTTTCATAATAGAAATTATAGTCCCCGGTATAGCACTATTTAACATACCACGTGTCAATGAAGTTTTTATTAATTTAATCTTCTTAGATTTGAATATAAAATATGCTCCAGGATAATAAAATAAACCACGTACTTTATTATGTATATTCCAAGTCAATTCATTAAAATCAATAATAGCTTCTTCCTTTTTACATTTCTTAGCATAACAAATATCCTCGTCCGGTTGTTTATACGGAGTTAAAGTATTATTATATAAACCTTTGATAGTTCTGTATAAAATAAAAGGTGATCTTTCACTGATGATAACAGATAAATCATTAAGATTCATATTTTCATCAATTTTGATTTTTTCTTGAAGACAAATATCCCCCTCATCAAGGCCTAAAGAAGTTATCATTGTCGTAATCCCAGTTATAGATTCCCCATTTAATATAGCCCTTTGAATAGGATTAGCACCTCTATATTTTGGTAAAAGAGATGCGTGAAGATTAATAGTAGCTATCTTCGGTATATCAATTACCTCTTGAGAAAGAATTTGACCAAATGCAAATGTAATAAAAAAATCAGGTTCAAGTGCCTTTAATTTTTCTATAAGATCTCTATCCTTACTTATAGAATCTGTTTGAAAAACATTTATACAATTGTTATTAGCAGCAATTTTCATAACAGATGGCATTAACTTATAACCTCTACAAGCAGGCTTATCACAAGCTGTTACTACACTTAACATTTTTATATCATTAAAATTCATAAGCTTATTAAATGCGTTAACTGCAATTAATGGAGTAGCTAAATAAATAATTTTTATTAATTTTCTTTCCGTCATTACTTCACTACTGGTTATTTCCTGAATCACTATTGTTCAATCCTTTTTTTTCTAAGCTACAGATCTGATCTTCTAAAAATTGCTCATCTATCATTTTATCAATACATAAAGATCCAAGCCCTTTTTCTTGTAATACCTTTTGTGCTTCAAAACGATTTCTACAATGATCTATAAATAAAATACCATCTAAATGATCAAATTCGTGTTGAATAGCTCTTGTAAGTAAATCCCCATTATTAGCTTCCAAAATAAACGGTTTTCCTTTTGAATCCAAAGCTTTAACAGTTACTTGAGAATACCTTCTTACATCAGTATAAGCATCAGGGAAACTAAGACAACCTTCTCTGCTAGACATTGCACCTGAGCGTTTGATTATTTTCGGATTAACAAATACTCTGGGTTCAGGTGCCTTATCAGGCTCTGATACATCAATTACAAATACCCTTAAATTAACACCTATCTGAGGTGCTGCTAAACCTACACCATTTTGGGCATACATTGTATCTATAAGATCATCAATTAATATCTGTATCTTCTTTGAAACTTTATGTACTTCTTTTGATACTTCTCTTAATATTGGATCCCCATATTTTATTACTTTTTTTACTGACATAAAAATACCTCATTAAATATATTAATTATTATTCGCTCTAGCAAAGAAATTTAAAATAAGCATAACTATAGAAAAAACTACTGCATATAAAAAATATTTCACAAAAGACGAACTAACGATTAAAACAGCTAAAGAGCCCATAGCTATAGCTACAGAAACTAATATAAGTACTGTCTTATTTTGTGAAAACCCAGCTTTAAGAAGTTTATGATGAATATGCTCACTATCAGCTACAAATGGCGAACATCCTTTTAATATCCTTCTTAAGGAAGAAAAAGTAATATCTAAAATAGGCACTGATAAAATAAATAAAGGGACCATCATAGATAAAGCAGCTGTTTTCATAACACCTGTAATTGATAGAGTAGCTAACAAAAAGCCGGAGAATAAAGCACCGGAATCTCCCATAAAAATCTTTGCAGGATTAAAATTATAAGTTAAAAAAGCTAACATAGAACCCGCTAAAATAAAAGCAATTAAAGCACTTATAGGACTTGGCGGCACCATCGCTACAGCTATTAATCCTAATGTTACAGAGCTTATCGTAATAATTGAACCGGCTAAGCCATCTACACCATCTATAAAGTTTACCGCATTACTTATTCCAACAATCCATAGTAAAGTAATAATATAAGAGAATACAATTCCTAAATTAATAGGATCACCAAATGGATTATAAATACTATCAATTCTAATCCCTAAAAGGAAAACAATTGTAGCAATAGCTATTTGTATAAATAATTTAAATTTTGCATTAAGACAAAAAATATCATCAATAAGTCCAAGAAGGAACATTAAACTACTACCTAAAAGGATACCTGAGAGTAAAGATCCATAAGGATAGTAACTCAACAAGACAAGAACAAGGAAAGTCAGAATAGTAGAAGCCCATATAGCGATTCCACCAAGCCTTGAGACGGGATGTGAATGGATTTTTCGTCCACCCGGTTTATCTACCAATCCTTGTTTTTTTGAGAAGTAAATAACAAAAGGTACTATAAAAACTCCTAGGAGATAAGAGATAATAGACCCGATGATATGAGCTTCTGATAATTGTATTATAGTCGTATTATTCATAATATTAATAAAGTTTATACCTCTTACAAAGTGCTAAAGAACGATTTTTGAGATTATTAATAGATACCTCATCTAAAGGATCAATCATAACAGCAGCAGATATAATTTTACCTACCTCAACCATATCAGCTTCTTTAAATCCACGTGTAGTAACAGCAGCAGTACCTAACCGCACTCCACTTGTAACAAATGGACTTTCCGGATCATTTGGCACTGTATTTTTATTAGCTGTAATACCTACTTTTTCAAGTATATTAGCAATATCTTTACCTGTTTTTTTAAATTTTCTTAAATCAAGAGTCATAAGATGATTATCAGTACCTGATCCTACAATATCCATACCTTCTTCCATAAGAGTTTTAGCTAAAGTTTTAGCATTTTTAACTACCTGAAGGGCATATTCTTTAAATTCAGGTTGCAAAGCTTCTTTCAAAGCAACAGCTTTAGCAGCAATAATATGTTCTAAAGGTCCGCCTTGAACTCCAGGGAAAACAGCTTTATCAATACCTAAAGCGTGTTGATCATTACACATAATAATACCACCACGAGGTCCTCTTAATGTTTTATGTGTAGTTGTAGTAATAAAATCGGCATATCCAACGGGACTTGGATGAACTCCTGCTGCTACAAGACCAGCTATGTGAGCTATATCTGCCATTAAAAATGCTCCAACTTTATCAGCTATTTCTTTAAATTTTTTAAAGTCAATAATTTTAGAATAATTACTTGCTCCGGCAATAATCATTTTAGGTTTACATTGAATAGCTAATTTTTCAAGGTTATCATAATCTATTTCACCATTATCGTTGACACCATAACTAACAATATTAAAATACATTCCGGAAAAATTAACAGGTGATCCATGAGTTAAATGACCGCCATTAGACAAATCCATACCTAAAACAGTATCCCCGGGTTTAAGCGCATAAAGGAAAACAGCCATATTAGCTTGAGCGCCACTATGAGGTTGAACGTTAGCGTGTTGAACTCCAAAAAGTTTTTTAGCACGTTCTTGAGCCAGTTGTTCTATCTTATCTACAACTTCACATCCGTTATAGAATCTTTTATAAGGTTTCCCTTCGGCATATTTATTAGTAAGAACAGTACCACAAGCCGCCATTACAGCTTTTGAGGTAAAATTTTCACTAGCTATCAATTCTATTGTATTTTGTTGTCGTTCAAGTTCTTCTGATACCAGATTAGCTATTTCCGGATCCGTTTGGTTTATTATATCTATTTCCATAATTAACTCCCATAAAAACATCAATTTTGAATATAATTATATCAAAAAAATAGAAATAAATCACTTAAAAAATTTATTAAGAAAGTAAAAAATAATACCATATATGTATTGAAAATATTTTTTCAATCGATAAAATTTAAATAAGTTCTGTTACAATAATTTTGTTAAAAAGACTTAAAAAATTATTGATTTATTAGTTTTTTTGTAATAGGATATTTATTAATTTTATCTTATAAATTTATTATAGGGGGTACAACAATATGAATTATTCACATGGAAGTCTTGAGAATCATATCATGAACGTGATATGGGCAATAGAAGAAGAGGCTTCAAAAAAAGATATATGTGTAAATGATGTATTGGAACAAATGAATGGCAATGGCAGTACACGCGCATATACAACTGTTAAAACTGTAATGGATCGACTTGTAAATAAAGAAATACTTGTACGTTACAAAGTCGGTAAAAAGTTCTGCTATAAATCTACATCTTCAAGAACACAAATGGCTAAATCCGCTATTAAAAAGTTAGCTAGTCAATACTTTAGAAATGATTTAGTATCTCTAGCTAAAGCTGTTCAAACAGAGTGTTCAAATTTAACTCACTAAAACGTGTCTGGAAGATTGTAGATTCCAAAAAACAGATTTCTGCTTTAATATTAAGGGTCTTAGATGGTCATATGACAGTCAAACAAGCTTTGTTACGTTTCCCTCCCGGTGTTAGAGATAAAACAATTGAGGCTGCTTGGCACGCTCTGTGCCACTACGAAGCTGACGATTATATTAGAAATTATGATGCGCTATATAAAGAAGAACAGATAAATTACCTACGGTACCTTGCTTCTATACTCAAGGAAGGGGCTAATTTCCCTCAAAATATAATAGATAATTATTCTATTTATTATAAATATGCCGCCTTACCTAGAGCAAAAGGATTGCTTGGACTATGGGAATGCTGTGTTCGCTATTTAAGTATTTTTAAATAAATTAATTCATCATCTCAAATTTTTTTTCAATTATTAATTAAAAATTAAATTTTTAAATTTTTCAAAAAAAAAAGTTTAAAATGTAAATATAAAATTGATAATTTAATTAAAAAGGAGATGAATAATTATGATAGATTTTAATCAACTTACAGATCAGGCTCAAAAAATATTATTTAATGCCCAACAGTTGATGATTAATAACAATAATTCTCAACTAGATCCAGAACATGTTCTTCAAGCTATTCTTGATGATAAAGATGGAATAGCTCAAGATTTTGTGAAAGCTTTAAATCTTAATAAAGATTCTTTCAAAAAACAACTATTAGCTCTACTTGAAAATAAACCAAAAGTTTCTAATATGATTGACTCTCAACAGCTCTTTCTATCACCTGAAACTATTAAATTATTTGATATAGCTAAAAATGAAGCTCATAGTTTAAAAGATTCTTATATAAGTATTGAGCATATTTTACTTGCTTTAACCCAATTTCAAGGTTCTGAATTAAGCAAACTTTTAGCTTCTCATAAAATCGATAAAAACTCTGTACTACAGGCTATGAAGCAAATACGTGGTAATAATTTAGCTGATTCTAAAAACGCTGAAGAAAAATATAAAGCGTTAGAGAAATATTCTACTGATTTAACAGAATTAGCTAAAAGAGGTAAACTAGATCCTGTAATAGGACGAGATGAAGAAGTTCGTAGGATTATCCAAGTATTAAATAGGAAAACAAAAAATAATCCCGTACTAATAGGTGAACCTGGTGTTGGTAAAACAGCAATAATTGAAGGATTGGCTCAACGTATAATAAGAGGAGATGTACCTGAAAATTTAAAACATACAAAACTTATTTCTCTTGACCTTGGAGCTTTAGTTGCTGGAGCAAAATTTAGAGGTGAATTTGAAGAACGTCTTAAAGCTGTATTAAAAGAAGTTGAAAAATCAAACGGTGAAATAGTTATGTTTATAGACGAGTTACATACAGTAGTAGGTGCAGGTGCCTCTGAAGGTTCTATGGATGCCGGCAATCTGCTTAAACCAATGTTAGCTCGTGGACTTTTAAGATGTATAGGTGCAACTACTATAAATGAATATCGTAAATACATAGAAAAAGATCCTGCTTTAGAAAGAAGATTCCAACCTGTTATGGTTAATGAACCAACTGTAGAAGATACAATTTCAATCTTAAGAGGTTTAAAACAAAGATACGAAGTTCATCATGGTATAAGAATAAAAGATTCCGCATTAATTGCAGCTGCTAAATTATCTGATAGATATATTACTGATAGATTTCTACCGGATAAAGCTATCGATTTAATAGATGAGGCATCTTCAGCTTTAAGAATTGTTATTGATTCTATGCCTGAAGAGTTAGATTCTATGATACGACAAAAAATGCAACTAGAAATTGAACGTGAAGCTTTAAAAAAAGAAACAAGTACAGAAAATATAGAAAAGATAAATAATATTGAAAAGATATTAAAAGATCTAAATGTTAAAATAGAAAAATTAAAACACCAATGGCAACTTGAAAAAAATTCCATATTATCAGAAAGCCAGATAAAAGATGAAATAGAAAAAACAAAAATAGCAATTGAAAAAGCAGAAAGAGATACGGATCTTCAAAAAGCTGCCGAGTTAAAATATGGTAAACTTATTGAACTTGAAAAACAACTTCATAAAGTACAAAATAGTGAAACAAAAGAAAAAAATCAACTTCTTAAAGAAGAAATAGATGAAGATGATATAGCACAGGTTGTTAGTAAATGGACAAATATTCCTGTCAATAAACTGGTCGAAAGTGAAATGAAGAAATTATTAAAAATGGAGGATATATTACATAATCAAGTAGTAGGTCAAGATGAAGCCGTAGAAGCAGTTGCTAATGCTATAAGACTTACACGTTCCGGATTAAAAGATCCAAATAGACCAATGGGGACATTTATATTTTTAGGCCCGACAGGTGTTGGTAAAACAGAGTTAGCAAAAGCTTTAGCAAAATTCTTATTTAATGATCCTGATTCATTAATACGTATAGATATGTCTGAGTATATGGAAAAACATTCCGTAGCCAGATTAATAGGAGCTCCTCCGGGATATGTAGGTTATGATGAAGGTGGTCAGTTAACAGAAAGCGTTAGAAGGAAACCTTATTCTGTCATATTATTTGATGAAATCGAAAAAGCTCATAATGATGTATTTAATATAATGCTTCAAATATTTGATGATGGTAGATTAACAGATTCAAAGGGCAGAACTGTTGACTTTAAAAATACATTAATAATCATGACTAGCAATATAGGCTCTGATATTATTTTAGATAATACTCTAAATGCTATGGTTTCAAATGTTGAATATGAAAATACAAAAGAAAAAATATTAAATGTAATGAAACAAAGATTTAAACCCGAATTTTTAAATAGAATTGATGAAATAGTATTCTTTAAAGCACTTTCTTTAGCTCAATTATCAAATATTGTAGATATAAAAATACAAAAATTACATAATATATTAAAGGAAAAAAATATAGAAATAAAATTAACAGAAAATGCAAAAGAATATATAGCAAATCAAGGGTTTAATCCAATATATGGAGCAAGACCATTAATAAGAACAATAAGAAATTTAATAGAAGTACCATTATCTAAAAAAATATTATCCGGAGAAATAAATGAAAATGATAAAGTAATTGTAGACTACAAAGATGAAAATTTAGAATTTGTAGTAAAAAAATAAAATAAATTAGATAAAGTAAAAAGGATCCAATAAAACAAAGGATCCTTTTTTTATAATAAAATTAAAAATATAATCTAGAAATTTAAACCAGCTTCTCTAGCAGCTTCAGCTAAAGCTTTGATACGGCCGTGATAAATAAATCCACCTCTATCAAAAACAACGTCTTTAATATTAAGAGCTAAAGCTTTCTTAGCTAAAGTTTCACCAATAACTTTAGCAGATTCAACATTACCACCGTGTTTTAATTGAGAACGAATATCTTTATCCATAGAAGAAGCACTTGTTAAAGTAATATGTTTAGAATCATCAATAATTTGAGCATAAATATGCTTTAAAGATCTATAAACAGCTAAACGTGGACATTCAGAAGTACCTCTAAGTTTAACTCTAATACGTTTATGCTTTTTTTGAATAATTTCTTTCTTATTAATTTTTTTAATCATAATAAAAATCCTTTCTGCTCAAGCCTAACTTGAAAAATAAAACTCAAGGGCTTTAAAATAAGCAATATATAAAAATAATAACTATTTTTTACCAGCTTTACCGGCTTTACGTCTAATGTATTCACCTTCATAGCGAATACCTTTACCTTTATAAACTTCAGGTGGTCTTTTAGATCTGATTAAAGCAGCAACATCACCAACAGTCTGTTTATTAGAACCCTTAACAGTAATTTTAGTATTACCATCAACAGAAATCTGTATACCTTCAGGTGGTTCAACTAAAACAGGATGAGAATAACCAAGTTGAAGATTTAAATTACTTCCTTGCATATTAGCACGATATCCAACACCTTGTATTTCAAGCTTTTTAATAAAACCTTCTTTAACCCCAATAATGGCATTATGAATAAGAGTTCTAGAAAGTCCGTGTAAAGATCTTGATACTCTCTCATCATTAGATCTTGATACAATAATTTTGTTATCTTCCATTTTAACTGAAATTTCATTATTAATAGTAACTTCTTCGGTACCTAAAGGACCTTTAGCTACAACTTTTTGTCCATCTATCTGGACATCTACCCCGTCAGGGATAAGAACAGGTAATTTACCTATACGTGACATTTTATATCTCCAATCCTTTTAAACTTTAATTACCAAACGTAACAAATAACTTCACCACCGACATTTTCTTTTCTTGCTTTTCTGTCAGTTAAAAGACCTAGACTAGTTGAAACAATAGCGATACCTAAACCACCTAGAACTTTTGGTAAGTTCTTTGATTTACAGTAAGTTCTTAAGCCAGGCTTTGAAATTCTTTTCAAATTAGTAATAACAGGTTTATTACATTCATCATACTTAAGTTCGATAGTTAAAGATTTGAATTTATCATTCTTTAATTCTTCTTTGTAGTTAAGAATAAACCCTTCTTCCTTAAGTAATTTAGCTAATTGAAGCTTTAATTTAGAACTTGGCATTTCTACAAAAGGATGAGAAACCATATTCGCATTTCTAATACGAGTTAGCATATCTGCTATAGGATCTGTATTCATTTTAATTCCTTTACTTTTTCTACTTACTAAAATAATATCTAGCAGTATAGACAAAAATAGGATAAACCAAATATTTTTGAATATAAACGCTTAAAGACCAAAGAATTACCAGCTAGATTTAGTAACTCCAGGTAAAAGGCCCTTATGAGCCATTTCTCTTAAATGTATTCTGCAAAGACCGAAATCACGATGATATCCGTGAGGACGTCCGCATATAGAACATCTGTTATGAAGTCTTACTTTAGGGTACTTACCAGCTAAAGCTAAAGCTTCACGTCTTAATTCTTTATTTATCATTGCTTTTTTAGCCACGATTAAAAATCTCCTTTTTACTTCTTGAATGGTACACCAAGCTCAGTTAATAAAGCAAGTGCTTCTTCATCATTATTTGCAGTAGTTACAATAGAAATGTCCATACCTTGAACGTAATCTACTTCATCATAACCAATTTCAGGAAACAAAGATTGCTCTTTTAATCCGAAAGAATAGTTACCACGTCCGTCAAAACTTTTAGAAGAAATACCCCTAAAATCACGGATACGAGGAAGAACAACACAATTAAGCTTTTGTAAAAAATCATACATCCTAGAGCCACGTAAAGTAACCATAGCACCTACAGGCATACCTTCTCTTAACTTGTAAGATGCAATAGATTTTTTAGCTTTTGTAACAACCGGCTTTTGCCCTGCAATATTAGCTAATTGTTTAACAACAGTATCAGCTAACTTAGAATTATGAGAACATTCACCCATACCCATATTAATAACAATCTTACTTAATTTAGGTATCTGAAATTTGTTCTTATAATTAAATTTCTTCTGTAAAGCATCAACTACTTCATCTTGATATCTTAATTTTAAATCTTTAGTTTCTGTCATTTTCTTAATCCTTAAATATCGAGTTGTTCACCACATTTTTTACAAACACGAACTTTTTTACCATCTACCATATTAATTTTAATACGAGTAGGCTTTTCACAAGCAGAACAGTAAATCATAAGATTAGAAGAACTAATAGGTGCTTCACGTTTTATAAGCCCACCTTGAACTCCAAGCATTGGATTAGCTTTAGTAGCTTTTGTAATCATATTAACACCTTCTACAATAACTTTAGCAGAAGAAGTATTAACAGATTTAACGTTAGCAATTTTCCCCTTATCTTTACCGGTGATAACCATAACTCTATCACCTGTTCTTACATGTAAATTATGCTTTTTTCTAACATTTTTTTTCATAATCATTCTCCTAGATTACCTCAGGAGCTAAAGAGATGATCTTCATAAAGTTTTTATCTCTAAGCTCTCTTGCGACTGGTCCAAAAACACGAGTACCGCGAGGGTTTCCGTCTTTGTTAATGATTACTGCTGCATTTTCGCCAAATCTAATAACAGATCCATCAGCTCTTTTTATATCAGCTTTTGTTCTTACAACAACAGCTTTTACAACCTCTGATTTCTTTACTGTCATATTAGGTGTTGCAACCTTAACAGTAGCAGTAATAACATCTCCAACGTGTGCATATTTCTTATTTGACCCACCCATTACGTGAATACATAACAATTCTTTTGCTCCTGTATTGTCAGCAACGGCAAGTCTTGTTTCTTGTTGTATCATCTTTCTTGTCCCTTATATTTTTTAAGCTTTATACTAAAAAATAATTAACTGATTACTTCGCCTTTTCAATAATCTCAACGACTTTCCATCTTTTAGAGGCTGAAAGTGGCTTAGATTCAACGATTCTAACGATATCTCCTTCATTACAAGTATTATCGATATCTTCAGCTTTATATTTTTTTGTAGTTTCTATAATCTTCTTATATTTTCTATGAGGTGTATATTCTGATACATTAACAACAACAGTTTTATCCATCTTGTTACTTACAACTACACCATCTTTTACTTTTTTAGGCATTTTCATTCACCTCTTGTTTATCATTTAACATTTTCTCAGTGATGATTGTCTTAGCTTTAGCTATTAATCTTCTTAATTTAGATATTTGAGCTGTATTCTCAAGCTTATGTAAAGCTTTCTGCATTCTTAAATCAAATAAATCTTTTTTATAAGAAATGATAGCTTCGTTCAATTCATCAATAGATTTCTCACGCATTTCTTGCAATTTCATCTTGTTCACCTTTTTCGATAATCTTAACTTTTATAGGTAACTTTTGTGCTGCTAATTTTAAAGCTTCTATAGCAACTTCTCTATCAGTATAGAACAATTCGAAAAGTACTCTACCAGGCTTAACAACAGCTACCCAATATTCAGGGTTACCTTTACCTTTACCCATACGAGTTTCAGCAGGTTTAGCAGTGATAGGTTTATCAGGGAATATTTTTATCCATACATTACCACCACGCTTGATCTTACGAGTCATAGTACGACGAGCTGCTTCTATTTGACGACTTGTTATCCAAGCTGGGTCACAAGCTATTATACCAAAATTACCAAACTCTAATTTCGTACCACGAGTTTCGTGACCTTTCATATTGCCCTTCATTCTCTTACGATATTTTGTTTTTTTAGGCATTAACATTGTAATTTGCTCCTAATTTAATTATTTCTTTTTAATTATTGCTCAATAGTAGTTGTTGATGCTGATTGTTGTCTTCTCTTGCCTCTACGACCTAAAGGCTTCTCTTCACCACTATTGTTGTTAGTATTTACTCCAACCTTTTTAAATTTAATATTTTGGTCAGCTTTTTCTCCAGGCATTAAAGGTCCTTTATAGATCCATACTTTAACACCTATTTTACCCATTATTGTATCAGCCTCTGTGAATCCATAATCTACATCAGCTCTTAATGTTTGAAGTGGAATTCTACCTTCTTTTGCCCATTCTGAACGTGCAATTTCAGCTCCACCTAAACGTCCTGATACCATAACTTTTATACCTTGAATACCTGATCTCATTGATCTTTGCATAGCTTGCTTCATTGCTCTTCTGAACGCTACACGCTTTTCTAATTGTAATGCTATCTGTTCAGCTACTAATTGCGCATCTGCATCAATTTTTGCTACTTCCACTACATCTAATGTAACATTCTTTTTGATTAATTTAGCTACTGATTGTCTTAATTCTTCTATGCCTTGACCACCACGACCTACTACTATTCCAGGCTTAGCTGTGATCACTGTTATCAATACATTCATAGCCTTTCTTGCTATTAATATTCTTGATATTCCAGCTGCATATAATTTCTTCTTTATAAATTTACGTATTTTGGCATCTTCAGCTACAAATTCAGGATAATCCTTTTTAGCAAACCAGGTACTTACCCAAGGCTGAATGATACCTACTCTAAATCCATTTGGATGTGTCTTTTGTCCCAATTTGATTCTCCTTTATTTTGAATCTTTCATTACTTTTACTGTTAAATGAGATGTCCTCTTTAACCTTTTATACATTCTTCCTTGAGCACGTGGTCTTGCCCTTCTGTATGTCTTACTTTCATCTGCATAAATTTCAGAAATCTTTAATTCTGATGTCTGTGCTCCAAACTTCTCAGATGCATTCGCTATTGCCACTTGTAAATTCTTTTCGACCACTCGAGCTGCAAAGTAAGGCATAAATTTTAATATCTTTATTGCTTCTTCTACTGATTTATTTCTTACTTCGTTAATAACCCGACGTAACTTACGAGCCGGCATACTTATATCTGTTTGTCTTGTTTTAGCTTCCATAGTTCTTTTCCTTTTTGGGTTACTTTCTCTTAGCAGTCTTATCGCCTGCGTGTCCTCGGAACATACGTGTAGGTGCAAACTCCCCTAACTTATGTCCTACCATTTGTTCTGTTATATACACTGGTACATGGCTTTTTCCATTGTGAACAGCAATTGTATGCCCTAACATTTCAGGTATTATCATTGATGCTCTTGACCACGTCTTTATCACTTTCTTCTCGTTGTTTTCATTCATCTTCTCAACTTTTTTCTGTAGTGATTCGTGTACATATGGACCTTTTTTTAATGAACGTGCCATTAATTATCTCCTTGTATCTTGATTTTTATCTTTTACGCTCTCTAACAATTAATCTGCTAGATGCTTTCTTCTTATTACGTGTTTTATATCCTAGTGCTGGTTTGCCCCAAGGTGTCTTTGGATGACCTCCTGGTCCTGTCTTTCCTTCACCACCTCCGTGTGGGTGATCACAAGGGTTCATTGTTACACCACGTACTGTCGGTCTTATTCCTAAATAACGTGTACGGCCAGCTTTACCTATCTTTAAGTTCTTGAATTCTGAATTACCTAACACTCCGATAGTTGCTAAACATTCCTTTCTTACCATCCTCATTTCTGAACTTGGTAATTTTAATGTTACATAATCACCCTCTTTTGCCATCAACTGCGCACTCGCTCCAGCTGATCTTACCATTATTCCACCGTTCCCAGGTACCATCTCTATATTATGTACATTTGTTCCTAATGGTATCATCTCTAATGGTAATGCATTACCTACATTTATATCTGCATTGTTACCACTCTTTATTTTATCTCCTACCTTTAATGTTTCCGGTGTTAATATATACCTCTTTTCTCCATCTGCATATACTACCAACGAAATCCTTACATTACGGTTTGGATCATATTCTATTGTCTTTACTGTGCCTTCTATATCAAACTTATTCCTCTTGAAATCTATTATTCTATAAGCTTGCTTTACTCCACCACCTTTATGACGGCAAGTTATTCTTCCTGTATTATTTCGTCCAGATTTCTTTTTTAATGCTCTTAATAATGATTTCTCTGGCTTATCTGTTGTGATCTCTGCAAAATCACTTCTTGTCATACCTCTTTGTCCCGGAGATGTCGGATTGATTTTTCTTATTGCCATTTTATCTTAACTATGCCCCCATTAATTCCTCAATTGGTTCGCCATCAATTGTTACAATAGCTTTCTTACTCGATTTTGTTCTGCCTATATGATATCCTACTCGCTTCTCGTGAGATGGCATATAAACTGTTGCTACTTTCTTTACCTTTCTGCCTGGAAATACTAACTCAACAGCTTGCTTTATTTCTGTCTTTGTTGCATCTTTCAATACCTCAAAAGTGTACTGATTTAAAGCTGTACCAGCTACTGACTTCTCAGTTATTAAAGGCCTTTTTATTATATCGTATAATCTCTCTTTATTACTCATTACGACAACCTTTCAGTTATTTCTTTTATTGAATTCTCTGTTATTATTACGCTGTTAGCTTCTAATAAGTCTTTTACATTTAAATTTGTTGGTAGTATTACTCTTACATTTGGCATATTTCTTGATGCTATCTTTAAATAACCATTCTCTGGTAATCTGTCATCTGCTATTATTAATACTTTACCCACAGCCTTTAATGCTTTTAATGTATTGGCCATTATTTTTGTCTTTGGCTCATTTACTTCAGAAAAATCTTTTACTATAATTGTATCTTCTACTCTAGCTGATAATGCCGATTTTAATGCTAATTTTCTAGCCTTCTGTGGCATTGAAAAACTATAATCACGTGGTTTTGGACCAAATGATACACCACCACCTGCAAATAATGGTGAACGTATTGAACCGGCTCTTGCTCTTCCTGTTCCCTTTTGCTTCCAAGGCTTTCTTCCGCCCCCTGATACTTCAGCTCTTGTCTTCGCTGAAGCTGTTCCTGCTCGCCCATTATTTAATTGACGTCTTAATGCTAAATGCATTACATGCACGTTAGGCTCTATTCCAAATACTTTTTCATCTAAAGCTATCTGCCCAACAGCATTACCTTGTATATTTAAGATCGATATTTCTTTTGTCATTTCTTATAATCCTCATTAAATTCTTTTAATTTAAGAGTTCCATTTAACTCTAGATGGCTTTACTGTTACAAATGCTCCTTCGCATCCAGGTACTGAACCTTTCACTAATAATAAGTTAGACTCTTCATCTACTCTTACTACCTTTAATTTAGAGATTGTAACATTCTCATTTCCCATATTTCCAGCCATACGTTTACCTTTTATTACTCGGCCAGGGGTTGTTCCCGCTCCTATAGAACCAGGCTCCCTATGATTCTTTGAACCATGTGCCATTGGACCTCGGCCAAAATTCCAACGCTTTACTGTCCCTTGAAATCCCTTACCTATTGATTTAGCTGTTACATCCACTTTCTCTATATCTTTTAATATAGATACTGTTATCTCTTGACCAACTTTATAAGCTTGAGGATCATCTACTCTAAATTCTTTTAAATGTCTATAATTCTCTTCTAATCCAGCTTTTCTTAAATGACCCATCTCAGGACGAGTTATATGTTTCTCTTTACATTTGTCATATCCTAATTGTACTGAATTGTACCCGTCTGTATCTTTTGTCTTTATCTGTGATACAACCAATGGATCAACTTTAATAACTGTTACTGGTATTGCCAAGCCATTTTCATCAAAGACTTGGGTCATACCTAATTTCTTTCCAATTATACCTAGTGTCATTTCTTACCTTTCTTTTGCGAGCGCTACGTACCAATATCTTTTCTTCTTGCTGCAGGATTCTACCTTCGTAGTTCACATTAAACTATTCAATTTTAATGCTCTTTATAGATCTCTCTATAATTTAACCTCTATATCTACTCCTGCCGGTAAATCCATTCTACTTAATTCTTCTGTTGTCTGATGCGTAGGATCATATATGTCAATTATTCTCTTGTGTATCCTTCTCTCAAAATGCTCACGTGACTTCTTATCAACGTGTGGCGATCTCAATACACAATATATTCTACGTCTTGTAGGAAGTGGTATAGGCCCTGCTACTTTTGCCTCTGTTCTCTTCGCAGTCTCTACTATCTTCTCTGCTGATACGTCTATCAATTTATGATCATACGCCTTTAAACAAACTCTTATTCTTTGTCTTGCACTACTTGCCATGCCTGTCTTTTCCTATTTTTTATTTGTACTTCCTTTAAAATTTCACTCTCTGTCTCTTTTCTCACACATCATGAAACCTTAGTATTCCTACTCTATTACAAACATTTTTTATCGTCAATCACTTCATTTTCTCTTTTGGCAAATTCTTAATATTTATTCATAATCTTACTCCCTTAATAAAATATTCACCTATTTTTATAGGTGAATATTCTTTCCTTTATATTACTAATTCCTTAAATAAAAACTTTATCTCTTAATTAATACCTAAAATTCTTACTATATTCAAACTATTCTGCTTTATCAATAATTACTTAAAGTTACTATCTCCTTTTCTTTTATAATTATTTCCACTTATACTTAATCCCATATCAGCTAATGTTTTTAGATTTTTGGGTGATGGAAGCAGAATAGATTTTACAATTTCAACAATATCACTCTCGCTATTACAGCCTAAATCATTCATTAAATTCAACATATATTCTACTCGTGGATCATCTTCTTTGACATTGTCTCCTAATTTTGCAAACTCCATAGATAATTTCACAAGTTCAAACTTTTTATGGCTGTTGATAAGCAATTTTCTGTTGGCATCATCTAATTCTAATGCCTCCTGGTTAGCATCCTCTGAATTTTGCATGCTCGTCTGTCTTTTTTCAAGTTGCACCAATTCTTCTTTAATTTTTTCATCTTTATATTCAATCATAATTTTTATCGGCTCTTCATCCTCCTTTAATTTTTCAAATATATCATCCAGATTCGTCTTATTTCTTAATTCAGCTAATTGAGCCTCTCCATATTTATTCGCTAATTGATAATAGTAAAAATCAGGAACTGTCCTTGTAACATTATCAAGCGATACAAAACCTTGCCTATTCGAACTATTAGGCTCTTCAACAATTACACCATAATGTTCAGCCTCTACTATAGCTTGTGCATGATTATTCCATAATCTACCAAGCAAACTTTCGGTGCTTTTATTTCCTATAACAAATTCCAAGTAAGTTCCCTCAGGTTTATTTTCAAATTCATACCCCATTAACTGGCTCATATCTTTTACCGTTCCAATATCTATAAAATAAGAAAATTCTGATTGGCTCTCACTTTTAAGTGAACCGTATTCGTTACAAATATTTTCTAATCTTTTATCTACCCCTTTATCAGTTGCTTGTAAAATATGCATTACTTCGGGATTGTATTTTTCTGCTTTTAACGCTCTTTCACAAGCTTGTAATTCTTCTAAAATCTTAAAACCTAATGAACCATCTAACGCTTTTTCACTTTGTTTAAAGCCTTCGATTTCGCCCTTTTCATTTAAGTTATATGTTAACTCAACTTTTCCTCCGGGATATTTTACTTTTAATGTTTTTCCGTCGTCACTTGTCGTAAAACATTTATATATATCTACTCTTTTTTCTGGATCCTTCATAAATTGTACAAAGCAATTTACTAAATAACAATCTCCGGTTTGTTGTATTGGTGACATTGTCCTTTCTTCATCAGCTGGGAATAATTGTGCTAATGTATTAACACCAATATTTAATTTTGCTTTACCTCTTTCAGGAACATTTATGACTGCTTTACCATCTTCGTCTTCGCTTCTGGTTTCTAATTTACTTAAATCAAGATCTTGACGTTCTACACCAGGTCCATTATTTCTTTTACTTTCATCTGCTACCAAATCAAGTCTAGACTGCTGCGTTCTTGCAACTTCACTCAATAATGTTTTGTATTCATTGCCTGTATTTATTATTAAGCTTGTAATTAAACTATCTAAGTATTCAAAAGTTGTACCTGGAGTTTGAGGAAGTTTTTTTATAGACATCTCATCCATTAAACCTTCTTTTTCTAGGAACTTTTTAACTGTATTATTATAGCTATTTAATACCTGTTCATATACTGTAATTAATTTATTTCTTGTGTTGCCCTTTTTACATACTTTTATTTTTTTTAACAAGTCATTAATAGTTGTACAATCCTTCAAATATTCCTCATCTATTTCTTCTCCTTTCATTGTTTCCTCAATTAATTCTTTTACCATACTTTTTAATGATGACAACTTTAATAACATTTCTTCTTTTTTTTGAGCAGCAACCATTTTATCTGTTAAGCTTTTATATTTTTCTAGTTGTGATCCACCAAAACTTGTTTTAGCTTGTCTTACTCTTTCTTGTCCTCCATCCAATTGTTTCACTTGCTCTTCTGCTGATGAATATTTTCGTCTTAAAAATCTTTTCTTAACTCCATTTACTTCTCTTTCTTTTGTATAAAATCCATTATCCGAAAAAAAATAGAACGAAGATTCATATCCTCCTTCGTATTTTAAGGAGGAAGGATTTTCTGCTTTTTCTTCATATTTTAAATCAGTATATTTATCACCAAACCTCTTTTCATTTCTGCGAATAATTTCTCTTTTGGCATCCATCCTACGTTCTTTATAATCTTCATTAAAGTCAACTTTTTGTTGCAATTCTTCTATACTAAAAGTTTTAAAATAATCACTTAATTCTTCTAATTGTGGTTTTAAAAGTTTCATATACTCACAGAATTCAAATGCAGTTGTATCAGGCATATAACTACTATCACTTATTTCTTGCAATTCTAAAATTTTTTTACCTAGAGGAGATATTTTTAAAAGACTCATACTATTAATCTTGGCTTGTACTACTTTTAAAGTCGCGTTCAGATCTTTAACATTTTGCTTAAATTTTAATCTATCAGGATTTTTCTTATCTAAATGACTTAAACTTAAACCGCTTGCAGTTTGATAAATTTCTATTCCATTTATTTCTTCAGGCTTTTTATTTTCAATGTTAACACCTTTAAAAGCATCTTCCTTTTGAGGTTCTTTAGCTAATAGATCTTTATTCAAACTAATCGTTGTAGCTGATTTGGTTTGCGCTGGATTTGCTTGAAAACTATTTGATCGTGAAATTTTTGGACTTTCCATAATTAAACCTCATAAAAATAGTATATAAATAATATATCGGCATATTAAATATAAAATTTAATCATTTTGTATATTATTTATATACTATTTAACATTTTGTAACATATTCTGTCTATGTTTCTTAGGCAATAAATAGTTTACTTTTTCAAAGTAACTTTTATTCATAATAATTCTTTTATTTATTGTTTAAAGTTACTTGCACTTTTTCTATTATAATTATATCGGTACAAAGCCTCAAAAAGTATTTTATCATATTCAACAAAACCTTCACGATTTGAACTGTTCGGCTCTTGAATCTTCACTCCATAATGATTTGAACCTACAATCGATTGCGCATGGTTTAACCACAAACGACCTTTCCCATCTGAATGATCATAAACACCACTATAAGAATTATCAATACCCACATCTTCTGCTTCTAATTTATCAGTTACTTGAACTAAATCATATTGCAACAATTTTGCCACCATCTCTAATGTACCAGAATCTACAAAATAAGAAAATTCGGACCGCAACATTTCCTCTTCGTCTTTTTTACTATTTAATCTTCTTATACCCATATCATAGATTTCTTTTAATTTATCATCTACAGACATTCTAGTATCTTGCTTTAATTGATTTATCCCATATCTTTTTAAATAATCTTCATAAGTTTCATCATCTTCATAAGTTCCATCTAGCGGAAATGCGAAATTAAATTTTAATGCTTTCTCTATTCTTTCCCACGCAATTAACTCTTCTAGAATCTGAAAACCTTTAGAACCATCTAGCGCATTTTCACTCGGCCTAAAATTTATTATTTGACCTTCATCATCCACTTTATATGTTAAACTAACATTCCCTCCAGGATATTTTGCCGTTAATATCTTCTCTCCTTTTTCATTTATTTTTTCTTCAAAATATTTATACATATCTACTCTTTTTTCAGGATCCTTCATAAATTGTACAAAGCAATTTACTAAATAACAATCTCCTGTCTGCTGTATCGGTGACATTGTTTTTTTATCATAATATGGAAATAATGTCTCTAAGGTTTTACTAGAAATATCTAATTTTGCTTTACCCTTTCCAGTTACCTCTATTATTGCTTTACCATCTTCGTCTTCGCTTCTGGTTTCTAATTTACTTAAATCAAGATCTTTACGTTCTAGACCAGGTGAGTTTGTCCTTTTTGTAATATCTGTCTGACGATCTGCTCGCTCATTTAAACTGGCTACTTTAGATATTTCAAAATCTAAAATATCTTTTAACTCATCTATTGTCTTATTAGCTAAATCTTCTTGTGCAAATTTGTCATTACAAGAAATTAAATTTAATATTATACTGTTTTTTATTAAATTTTCTTCTGAACTATAATTATTCCACATATCTTCAAATTCTACATTCTTCATTTCATTTTCTAACATATAGTCAATTAAAGCAAATATTCTATCTTCTCTATTATTGTAAGGACCTCGATCTTCAAACAATTTTTTGTTATCAAAAATTTTAATTAAATCTTCTAAATTTTTATTTTGTAGGCTTTCCTCGGATTCTAAACCTGCCAATATCATTCCTCTACTTAAAACATCCTGATATAGTAAATCAATCTCACTAATTACGTCATTCATATCTATATCTAAATAAGTATACTTTATCTTCTTCCAAGTATTATTCTTTTCTATATTATTATATTTCTTACCTTCTTCAGTTATTAATTGATTTTGTTCTAATTGATTAATTTGATCTTGTCCAGATTCATATTTTTTTCTTACTTTCAATTTTTTTGCTTTGTCTTCTCGATCTTTTACATAAAAATCATTTTCCATAAACTCATAAGACTTATCATTTAATTTTTCTTCATATTTCTTTTGTATATATCCTTCAGAAGTAAATATTGCCTGATTTCTCTTAATAAGTTCTATTTTAGCTGCCGTTCTTTTATTTTTATAGGCCTCATTAAAATTAACTATTTTTTCTAATTCTGCTATATCAAAATCTTTTATAAAATTTTTCACATCATTATTTTCTAGACTAGATAGGGTGGTTGGCTCTCCTAAAAAATCAGCTTCCTGATTATTCATAAAAGGTGCTAGCAATAAATTATCCTCTTCTAGACTAGGTAGGGTGGTTGGCTCTCCTAAAAAATCAGCTTCCTGATTATTCATAAAAGGTGCTAGCAATAAATTATCCTCTATATCACTATTTTTTGTGTCCTCTTGAGGGTCATCAATGAATTTTAGTTCGTCTTTTGCTAATTTCATCAATTCACAGAATTCAAATGGTATTATATCTGGCATATAACTGCTGTCACTTATTTCTGGAAGTGATAAAACTTTATCATATATCACTGACCCTGTAGAAATATTTTCTTTAAACTTTGCTAATAATGAATTCATATATTCAACATTTTTCTTAAAAGTTAGTCTATCAGGATCATTTTTATTTAAATGACTTAAACCGCTTGCTGTTTTATATATATCTATTCCTTTTATTTTTTCAGGCTTTCTATTTTCAACAACTGTACCTTTATTATCTTTTTCATTAACTTTATTTAATTCACATTTAGAAACTTGATTCTGTGTTTCAACTCTTTTCACATCTGAAGTTGTGGCCGGATGATATCTTTTTATATTTTTTCTATTTAAGGTGTATTCTTCCATATTTAAGTTCTTTCTAAAAAATAATAGTAATTATATATACGTATAGATTTAAATATTCTTTAATTTTTATATACAATTTTTTCTAAATTTTACAAATATTAAATATTTTAAAAAATTCCTAATTATGAATTTTTTATATTTTTAAGCTATAATTTAAAAGTATTAATTACTATAAAAGAATGGTATTATCTTATGAAAAGAAAAGTGCAAGTTTTTTCAGGTGCTTATGCTAGCGGTAAATCTGAAACGGCTATTAATAGAGCCTTATTTAACCTTCATTCTTTAGGCCGTAAAACTACTCTTGTTGACTTAGATACGGTTGAACCGGCTTATTGCCTTCGACCAATTGTAAAACAACTAGAAAATCTGGGATTAAATATTATTGCTCAAAAAGAATATTTTGGACTAGGTGAAGCAGCTAGTTATGTTACTCAAGAACAAATTAATTGCCTATCCTCTGATGGCGATATTGTTATCGATGTAGGATATGGAGCTTCTGGACTCGATATTTTGGATATCATTAATAATATAGAAAAAGAACCTGATTTAGAAATTAATTTAGTAGTTAATACTTCAAAATTTGAAACTATGAACTTTGATAATATTATGGAATATCTTAATCTTGCTCAAGGGTTGAATAATCAACCTTGGAAGAAATTTTCCGGCCTTGTTTCTAATACTCATTTTGGTAATGATACTACTAAAGATGATATTATTAATGGATATAATATTCTAAAAAAAGTATCTTTACATACAGGTATTCCTATTATTGGCATTGGTGCCGATATTAACTTAAAATCTCATTTACAAAATAAATTCGATTCTGTTGATATCTGGTATTACCAACGTATGATGCCTAATGCTTTATGGTAATTTCTCTAATCTTAAGTTGTATTTATTTGTATCAAAAAATTTGTTTAGTTATATTTTTTCTTATTGTTTTTATCTTTTTAATTTATCTACTAATTAAAGTATGTTTTATGATAATCATAAAATAATACTTTTTAGTTTAAAGAAACTTTTCCTTATTACATTATTATAAGTTAATCCCGTTTATAAGATTTAACAGTTAATTTATTTTTGAAAAAATTTAGAACAGAAGATTCAATCTCTCGATTAGTCATTTTATCTTGATTAAAGTATTCTTCTGCAGATTGGTTAGTAAAATATTGACGATATCTTAGTGAGAATACCGGTAGAAATATATTAAAAGATTGATCATAAGAAATATCACCTATACGATTTGAAGTATTTGGTTCTACAACCTGAAAACCATATTTATTTGCTGAAATGATTTGTTGTGCGTGCTGGTTTAAAAATATACCTTGAGAATTTTTAACATGTGGACTTACAAACCATACGTCGTCACCTATTATATCCTCTTCTATATAAGTATTGTAATTCATTAACTGCTTAATATGATCTGAAGTACCTGAATCAATAATATTAAATATATCCATATCTTGAGGAGCACCTAAATTTTGTCTTTCAGCACTTTTCTTTAAAAAAAATTATAACAATTTACAACCAATTATTAATTTTTTGTTAATGTTTTTAAGATTTTATAGTATTTGATTGTATAAATATAATATATAAATAAAAAGTAATAATTAGTAAAAAAGGAGGCTAAAAATCATGTCAATTAAACCGTTATATGACAAACTAGTAATTAAAGTAATCGATGATACACAAACTACATCAGGTGGTATATTTATTCCGGATAGTGCAAAAGAAAAACCACAAAAAGGTGAAGTAATAGCAGTAGGAGAAGGTAGAATTTTAGATAATGGAACAAGAGAACCTATGGATGTAAAAGTAGGTCAAACTGTTTTATATGCTAAATATTCAGGATCTGATGTTAAAATTGATAACGAAACATTCAAAATTTTATCTGTAAAAGATATTCTAGGTATAATTGAATAATTTTTCTAGTTAAAAATATTAATAAAACATTTTTAAATACAAATTTTTTTAAGGAGAACTTATCATGGCAAAAAAAATAATTTTTGATGAAAAAGCTCGTAAGAGTCTTTTAAATGGTATTGATGCAGTAGCCGATGCCGTAAAAGTAACTTTAGGACCAAAAGGAAGAAATGTTATTTTAGAAAAGAGCTTTGGTGCACCTCAGATTGTAAATGATGGTGTTACAATAGCAAAAGAAATTGAACTTGAAGATGGTTTAGAAAATGCTGGAGCACAATTATTAAAAGAAGTATCTTCAAGAACAAATGATGTTGCAGGTGATGGAACAACAACAGCTTCTGTTTTAGCTCAAGCGATAGTACGTGAAGGTTTAAAAAACCTTACAGCCGGCGCTAACCCTGTTGGTATGAAACGCGGTATTGATAAAGCTGTTAATTTAGCTGTTGAAAAAATCAAATTAATGTCAAAACAAGTAAATTCAAAAGAAATGAGATCTCAAGTAGCAACTATTTCTGCAGGTAACGATAAGTTTGTAGGTGAGCTTATAGCAGAATCAATGGAAGCTGTAGGTACTGATGGGGTTATTACCGTAGAAGAATCTAAGTCATTTGGAACAGAAAAAAAAGTTGTAGAAGGTATGCAGTTTGATAAAGGATATATTTCACCTTATTTTGTTACAGATCCTGAAAGAATGGAAGCTGTTTTAGAAGATCCTTATGTTCTTTGTGTAAATAAAAAGATCAACTTAATAGCAGATTTAGTTCCTGTTTTAGAAGAAGTAGCTCGTGATGGAAGATCTTTATTACTTATAGCAGAAGATGTTGAAGGTGAAGCTTTAGCTACTTTAGTTGTTAATACAATGAGAAAAGTTTTAAGAGCTGTAGCTGTTAAAGCCCCTGGTTTTGGTGATAGAAGAAAAGCTATGCTTGAAGATATTGCTATTTTAACTGGTGGCCAAATGTTTACAGAAGAACTTGGTATTAAATTAGAAAATGTTACTACTCAAATGATGGGTAAAGCAAAAAGAGTTACTGTAACTAAAGATGAAACAACAATAGTTGTTGATGATTCAACAAAAGCTGCTGTTGCTGAAAGAATTAAATTAATTAAACGTCAAATTGAGCAATCTGATAGTGATTATGATAAAGAAAAATTACAAGAAAGATTAGCTAAATTATCAGGTGGAGTAGCTGTAATAGAAGTAGGTGCTGCTTCAGAAGTTGAATTAAAAGAAAGAAAGTTAAGAATTGAAGATGCTCTAAATGCTACACGTGCTGCTCAAGAAGAAGGTATTGTTCCTGGTGGCGGTGTTACTTTAGTACGTGTTCAACAATTCTTAGATTCTAAATTAGATTCTGAAAAATTTGCTACTGATGATGAAAAAATTGGTTTCAAAATTTTAAGTGCAGCATTAGACGTTCCTTTAAAACAAATAGCTGTAAATGCCGGTGCTAAAGGTGATGTTGTTGTTGACACTGTTAAAAAAGAATCTGATTCTTATGGATATGATGCTTTAATGAACGAATATGTTGATATGTTCAATACTGGTATTGTTGATCCTGCTAAAGTTACTAGAAGTGCATTAGAAAACGCTGCTTCTGTTGCATCTATGTTACTTACTACTGAAGCTGCTGTGGTTAACATTAAAGAACCTAAAGCTGCAGCTCCTGCTATGCCTGATATGGGTGCTATGGGTGGTATGGGCGGTATGATGTAATTTATTTACATTTTACTTTCTCATCATTTAAAGAGGTAGTTTTAATCTACCTCTTTTTTATTTTTTATATTTCTCCACGTGCGAACTGTTTTTGAATATCTAAGATACAATCATCCAGAAAATCATATTGTTTCGGCTTGTTTCGAAAATGTGTATCTATCTTATAACACTTATTATTTACCTTTATTACATTATAGGCATGACTTTCATCTTTTGTTATCATTGGCATTGATTTTATATTTATGCTATCAAGTAAAAAACACACTAATAATGCTTTATGTCTACAAACACCTAGATTTAACAATATCCCTTTCATACTTTGGTCAAAATTTTTCATTTCATTTGTTTCTTCAATATTTTTGTTATAATAATGATTTACTATTTTTGATTGTAAAATTTTATCTTCTTTAGAGCCTGCTTTAGGATAAACTTGATCTACTATTTCTTGTAGACTTTTATATATATGATCAATATTAAGATTATTATTTATTTTAGATTTAAATAAATCAATACATTTATTTTTAATTTCTGTCACATCAACATCAGAAACCTCTTTATTTACCGTTTCCATAACAGCAATTGTTTTCTTTTTATTAAATTGGCTATAAATTAATTTAGATAAATCTTCATATTTTTTTAATATATTTTGAATATCTTTTTGTGCATTTTGTATAACTCCGGATTTGTCTTTACTTATAATGCTATTAGTTATATATCTAGGATAATGAATATCTTGAAATAAAACAGTTTGACCGGACATTATACTTAAATCTACTTGTTTTTTATCTTCTTTTTTTTGATTATTATTTATATTTTTAATAATATTTGGCAACATTTCTTTTGTTTTAGTATCTTTTATTGGTTTCTTACTAAGATTAAAAACATTTTTTTTATATTTATGTTCTATTTTAGCTTGTTTTAAAGCTTTATTCTTTAAATATAAAAGATTATTACTCATAAATGCCTCAAATTTTTGTTTAATACTTTAGTATTAAACAAAAAAATAATAAAAAAATTGTCAAAAAATTACAACTAAAACAAAAATTTTATTAAAATTAAGTAAAAGTATACTAGCAATTTTTATCGAACTTATCTAATTGTTTTTTAGCCTTTTTATATTGTAAAACAGAATCTATAATATTAGCCAAACAAACACTACCAAAACCTAAAGCAGCACCTATTTTACCCTGTTTATCCAAATTTTTCTTATTATCATCTAAAAATACACCTAAACATACCAATGGGGTTATAATCGGAGCTAACGATCTTAAAAATATAGATTTTTTTATTTCTTTATCTTTATCTTTTTTATTTTTTAAATCTATTACTGTTTCCCGTAAAAATACAGAAGTCCAAGCCCCCATAAACAAAAAGTCTAAAACCGGAGAAAAAAGTTTATTTGATCCTATAGGAGTTAATAGCTTATTCATAGAGATAATTAAAGATCCTTTTGCCAAAAAAGTTGAAAAAGATGGTTTTATTACTATTTGATTATTATTTTCACTATTTTCTTTTTTATATTTACCTTTAAATTTTTCTTCCGTAGTTTTTAATCTATTATTTATGCCAATAATATTATGAATTTTCATAATTTCCTCTATCTATTATTTACCATGTTTTCTAGCTACATCTTTGCAAATTTTAATAGTAGTTTTCGTAACTTTCCTACCTGATACATAATTTGCTAAACCATTAATAACCGGTGTTATAGCTGGGATATCTATTCCTTCTAAATTAGCTAAAATCATTTCTCCTACAGCAGGTAATTTCTCTCCTAACTTTTTATATAACTAACACAAAACAACTATTTGGTTAAAAATCGTAATAAATTTTATTTGCTAGGTTAAAGTTTAAATTTAAATTATTTTTACAAAAGTTAACGTAATTTATTCTAAAATATAATAATAAATTGACTAAAAGGATACTTTTTTACTATTTTGCATTCTTCTCTTTAGATGAATATATATAATTAAGAATATTATAAAAGCACTAGCAATTTTTATCGAACTTATCTAATTGTTTTTTAGCCTTTTTATACTGCAAAACAGAATCTATAATATTAGCCAAACACACACTACCGAAACCTAAAGCAGCACCTATTTTACCCTGTTTATTTAATTTTTGTTTATTACTATTCAAAAACCCTCCTAAACAAGCTAATGGAAGACCTATAGGAGCTATAGAATTTAAAATAATATCATCTTTTAATGCTTGTTTTTTATCAGTATCATTTGTAACATCAATTGTTCGTTCCCGTAAAAAAAGAAAAGATAGAGATCCTAATAAAAAAAATGTAAACGGATATTTAAATATACTATTAGTTTCAGGAACCTCGTTGGGATACATTGAAACCATTAATGCACCTTTGGAAATATAAGTTGATAAGGATGGTTTTATTACTATTTTCTGTTCATTATTTTTTTTATCTTCATTTGATTTAAAGTTTAAATTAAATGAATTATTATTTAAATTGTTAATTTTCATAATAATACTCCTGAAGAATTATTTACCATGTCTTTTTGCGACTTCTTTACAAGCTTTGATAGTATCTTCTGTAGTTTGTTTACCGGATACAGTATTAGAAATAGCATTAACAACAACTCCTACACCAGAGATTTCTTTCCCCATTTCTTTAGCATAAGTTACCGCAATTTCTGCTATAGATGACACATTATTTTCTCTAGGTTTAACCATAGCTTTTACTTCTTTTACTTCTTCATCATTTAAGTCATAACATTCTTTAGCAATTATATTTACTATAGCTTTATTGTATTGTTTTGCAACAAGTTTATCATTAATTATACCACCTGTAGATAAAACCCACACATCATACCATCTTTTTGAGATTTAGCAGAGTTATATGATTACCAACTAATCTTCCTGAACGTTCCCTTGGAGAACTTGGTTTATTTCTTAATGTTCGTATACTTTCTTCTAAAAAAGTATTTCGATTAGTTTCATTTAACATACTTAAACTTGTAATTACTGCTTCTTGTATAATTAAATCTTTTTTATTTTTAGGCCCGCCAAACGAGATATTATTTCCGGATGATAATTTTTTATTATATACAGAAGAATCTGAACTCTTATTAATAACGTTTTATTTTTTTACATCTTGACACATACCATTTTTCGAATTCACACTTTTATAAGTGTTGAGTGTTGAATTTTCATAAAATTTCTCTCCTAACTTTTATATAACTAACGCAAAACAACTATTTGGTTAAAAATCATAATAAATTTTATTTGCTAGGTTAAAGTTTAAATTTAAATTATTTTTTACAAAAGTTAACATAATTTATTCTAAAATATAACAATAAATTGACTAAAAGGATACTTTTTCACTATTTTATATTCTTCCCTCTGGATGAAAAAATAATTAAAAATATTAAAATGGCACTAACAATTTTTATCAAATATATCTAATTATTATTTAGTCTTTTTATATCATAAAATAGAACCTGTTAGTTAATATAATAAAAAGTCAAAAAATTAAAAATAAAAAGCCTATGTAGTGTTTACATAAGCTTTCAAAAATAATCTTATAAATAAAATTTGCTGTAAGAAAAAGATTATCTTTTAGAGAATTGGAATCTTTTTCTAGCTCTTTTACGTCCATATTTTTTACGTTCTTTAACACGAGCATCACGAGTTAAAAGCCCTTCAGCTTTTAATACAGCTTTATATTCTTCATTATATTTAAGTAAAGCACGAGCAATACCGTGACGTATAGCACCAGCTTGAGATGCAATACCGCCTCCAATAGCTTTTACACGTACATCAAATTTATCAACACTGTCAGTAAGAGCTAGAGGTTTAAAGATCATCATTTCAAGTGAAGGTAAATTACCGAAATAATTTTCTAAAGTACGGCCATTTACAATAACTCTACCTTTACCATTTACTAATTTAACAACAGCAATAGAAGTCTTTCTACGACCAGTTGCAATAATTTCTTTTTCTGCCATTATTTGATCTCCATTTCATTGTAAACGATAGGCTTTTGAGCTTCATGCGGATGATTAGCATCTGCATACACTTTCAATTTAGTAAATTGTTGAGCCCCAAGAGTATTATGAGGTAACATACCTTTAACAGCTTTTTCAAGAGCTTTTGTTGGATCTTTTGCCATTAAGTCTTTAAAAGCTATAGATTTTAAACCACCAGGATAACCTGAGTGAGAATAATATATTTTATCAGTTTCTTTATTACCTGATACTTTGATTTTAGAACTATTAATAACCACAACAAAATCTCCGGTATCAACATTTGGAGTAAAGTTAGGTTTATTTTTCCCTCTTAAGATATTAGCAATTGTAGAAGCTAATCTACCTAAAGTCTTGCCTTCAGCATCTATAAGATACCATTTCTTTTCTACCTCAAGAGGCTTAGCTGAATAAGTTTTCATTATTATATGCCTCCATTATATTTTCTTTATTATAGTATACATTCATTAAAGTAAGTCCATCTGGACTAATAGTTGGACCAGCATTAACTCTAGATTTTGAATCTAAAATTTCTTTCATTTTCGACGGGTCAAAAGATTTCTTCTCTATCATTAATACAGTCCCTATAATTGTTCGAATCATTTTATACAAGAATCTATCCGCTAAAAAATCAAAGTATATAAGATCATTAGGAAATCTTTGACACTTTGCTATAAGCATATTACATACTTTAGCAGGATTATCCGTATTGACACTTTTAAAAGAAGTAAAATCGTGAACACCTATAAGATAACTTAAAGATTGATTCATTCTTTCAACGCTTAACTTATTTCTTACCAATAATGAATGGTAATCAAAAGGACTACGATAAATACGATTTGTTATTCTATATCTATACCATCTGGCTTTTGCTGATAATTGAGCGTGAAAATCAGATTCTACTTTATTAATCTCTGTCACACTAATGGACTGAGGTAGGATACCATTGACTGCATTAATGAATTTAAAATCATCATTAAAATCAAATGAAGTATCAAAATGTGCCACCTGACCTCTAGCGTGAACTTTTGCATCAGTACGTCCTGATAAAACGATTTTTTTAGTATTATTTTTTGTCAAAGTACAAATAGCATTTTCAAGTGCTTCTTGTATAGTTGGTTTATCTGGTTGTTTTTGTGATCCGTAAAAATCAGAACCAATATACTCTACTTTTATTTTATAACGTTGAGTCATCTTATATTAATTATTAAACAAGTTGAATCAATGCCATAACAGCAGCATCACCACGTCTTGGCGGTAATCTGAAAATTCTTGTATATCCACCATTTCTAGACGTATATTTTGGTCCTATTTCATTAAATAATTTTCTTAAAACAGTTTCATCTGTATATTTTTTCTCTTTTGATTTTTCTGAAACTACTTCTTTTGTATCTCTATCTATATACTTACCTGTATTAAGATCATAAATAAACTTAAGAACTTGACGACGAGATGCTAAATCACCTTTCTTTGCAAAAGTAATAATAGATTCTACATAAGGTCTTAAAGCTTTTGCTTTTGAAATAGTTGTCTTTATTTCACCGTGTAAAAGCAATTGAGAAGCTAATGCTCTTAATAAAGCCTTTCTTTGATCTTGAGGTCTGGATAATCTGTGCTTTTTACAGTTATGTCTCATTTTTATAATCCTTTATAATTTACTTTTCTTGTTATTCGATATCTGATGGTTCAAACCCTTCCGGATTAGGCATAAGTTCTAACCCACAAGCGTGTAATTTTTCTATTACCTCATCTGAAGATTTTTTACCAAAGTTTTTAATATTTAATAAGTCGTGTTCTGACTTTTTCAATAATTCTGCTAAAGAGTTAATACTAGCACGTTTTAAACAGTTATACGCTCTTACTGATAATTCTAAATCTTCAATAGTAATACTAGGTGCAGCTGTTTCTACAACTTTTTCCTCTTCTATATATGTTGAAGGTTCTGTAATAACTGGCTGACCTGTTATTGCGGCTATCTGCATAAAATGTTCTATTAATAGATTCGCTGCTTGTGATAAGGCAACATTAACATCTATACTTCCATTTGACCACATCTCTAATGTTAATTTATCATAGTCTATTACATCACCAACACGTGTAGTTTCAACATTATAGCTTACTCTCTTTATAGGCATAAATACTGCATCGATAGGAAGCATATCTATTGGTAAACTACCCTTGTTCTCTTTTAATACATCGTATGTGATATAACCTTTTCCATTCTCTACAATAATATCTGCGTGAATAGAACCACCTTCTGTAATAGTGCATAATAACCAATCAGGATTAACTACTTTTACTCCTGCTGGCAATTGAATGTCAGATGCCAAAACCGGTCCCGGTCTGTCAATATCTAGTCTTAAATGCTGGTCTTCTTTTGTATCCATCTTTACTACCAGACCTTTGAAGTTTAACATCACATCTATTACATCTTCTACTATACCAGGGATTGATGTATATTCGTGAGTAATACCCTCAATTCTGATAGATGTAACTGCAGCACCCTCTAATGATGATAATAAAACTCTTCTTAAAGAATTCCCTATTGTAGTACCAAAACCTCTTTCAAGTGGCTCAATTACAAATTTACCATATTGGGATCCATCAGAATCGGTTGTGGTATTTATACATTTTATCTTTAATTCCATTGATTTTTCCTCACTCCTCTTATTTAGAATAATATTCGATTACAAGATGTTCTTTAAATTCAGGATCTAGTTCATCCCTTTGAGGAATTCTATCAAATTTTATTTTCTGAGCTTCTTTATCAATTGTCATCCAAGCAGGTGCTATCGCCATATCAATTGATTCTAAAACATTTGTTAAAAATTTATTACTCTTTGTTTTTATTGTAATCTCATCGTTTTCTTTTACAAGGTATGATGCTATATTAACTTTTTTACCGTTAACTAAAACGTGATTGTGACTTACTATTTGTCTAGCCTGTTTACGAGTTATTGCAAAACCTGCTCTGAATATTACATTGTCTAATCTTGATTCTAAAATTTGAAGTAAAATAGTACCTGTAACACCCTTTTTGCTAGCTGCTGCGTGATAATATTTTGCAAATTGCTTCTCGCTTACAAGATATGTATATCTTATTTTTTGCTTCTCTTTTAAGTGGATAGCATAATCAGAAAGCTTTTTTCTTACCGCACCGTGCTGACCTGACGCATTTTGTCTTAATGAAGAAACAAGTTTTCTATTTGATAAATCTTTTACTCCATAATTACGGAATAATTTATTATTAGGTCCTGTATATCTGGCCAATTTTTGACTCCTTTATTAATTTAATTAATTACACTCTTCTTTTCTTAGGTGGACGACATCCATTATGAGGGATAGGTGTTACGTCCTTAATTAAAGTTATCTCAAGTCCGGCTGCTTGGATAGCTCTTATCGCTGTTTCTCTTCCAGAACCTGGCCCTTTGATATATACTTCAACTTTTTTCATTCCTTGATCTATAGATTTCTTTGCTACTATTTCTGCTGCACTCTGTGCTGCAAATGGAGTACCTTTACGTGCCCCTTTAAATCCGCATCCTCCAGCTGATGCCCAAGCAATAGCATTACCTTGGGTGTCTGTCGATGTGACTATTGTATTATTGAAAGTAGATTGAATATGTACAACACCTTGTAACACATTCTTTCTTTCCTTTTTTTTAGTTTTTGTTGGTCTAGCCATTGTAATTTATTACTCCTTTAAATTATTTTATCATTATAATCTATTACTTCTTTTTACCTGCTATAGGTCCTGTCTTCTTACCACGTCTTGTACGTGCATTTGTTTTTGTCCTTTGACCACGTGCAGGAAGCTTACGTCTATGACGAAGACCACGATAAGAATTAATTTCTGATAATCTCTTTATATTCTGAGATTCTTCTCTCTTTAAATCACCTTCTATTGCATAGTGGGATATCTCATCTCTTAATTTCTTTAAATCCTCATCAGTTAAATCATCGGTCTTTAAATCCTCTGATATTCCTGTAGCCTCTAGTATCTTTGCACTCCTTGACTTACCTATTCCATATATATAAGTAAGCGCTATTATCATTCTTTTGTTACGAGGTAAATCTACCCCAACAAGTCTTGCCATATTTATATTGCTCCTTTTACATTACTTTTATTTTATTCTTTGTAAAAAAGATAGCTTTTTATCTATTCTTTTTTACCCTTGTCTTTGTTTATGCTTTGGATTCTCGCATATTACTGCTATTCTGCCTTTTCTTTTGATTACTTTGCATTTATCGCAAATCTTTTTTACTGATGCTCTGACTTTCATTTTCTCTTGTTCCTTTTTTTATTTTAAACGATATGTTATTCTTCCTCGACTAAGGTCATATGGGGTCATTTCTACTTTTACCTTATCTCCTGGTAATATCCTTATAAAATTCTTCCTTATCTTTCCTGATATATGCGCTAATATTTCGTGATTGTTTTCTAATACTACTCTAAACATCGCATTCGGTAGTGATTCAAGTATTGTCCCTTCAAATTCTATTACGTCTTTTCCCACATTTACCTCGTTTTTATTTTTTATTTATTTTTTATACAAAAATAATAACTTACTTTTGTATATTATTATCCTACATGTAAAATTTTCATAATCAATACCTTCTCTTAAACTTTTTTTGCTTTTTATTCAACACTTTTCGCTATTTATTCGCTTTTTGTTTTTTTAATCTTTGAATATATTAAGCTATATTCGCTTTTATTCCAAAATCCATTTAGATTAATATTTACGCATGCTAATTGTTAACAAATGTAAATATTTAAAATGTTTCATCTTTATAAAAACAATCAGTTCGCCTTATATACTCATAACTACTCTTTTATAATATGCAAAATAATATTATTAAACTGGCTAAAATTATAGACGGTGCAAATGGTAAATATATACCTGATTCCGATTTTATATTCTTTAATATCACCATTATTGTTTTTATTCCGATTATTAAATACGATATTATTAATGCTATAATTATCCATATATTTAAAAAGTAATATGACTGCATATATAAAAAGAATATTGTATAAAATATAAATAAACTTAAATAAAATATCGTAGTATACTTCTTTTCAGTTATAAGACTTTTTACATAAATAGGTAAACTACTTATAGCTTGGATTAGAAAACTTAAAAATAATATTATTATTGTATTGTTCAAACCAAAAATTGAACCTACTCCTGCTAAAACATAAGAATCACCCTCTCCAAATACTCTTTTACCTATTACTTTTTCTATAATTCTAGATAAAACTTCTAAAAATAAAGCTCCTACTATTAAACCTAAAATACTTGAAATTATTGTCTTCGTAAAAATTGCCTTTATAATCCCTAGTATCATTAACATTACTGTATGTCTTACAAATATTACTTTCTCTTTAAAGTCACTTACGGCTATTACGATAAATATAGACACAATTACAAGATAATATAATAATTCATAGCTTAAATCAAACTTAAAATATAATAATAAATATAAAATGCCCGTTACTAATTCAACAATAGGATATTGTATTGATATCTTTTCTTTACAATATCTACACTTACCTCTTAACATTAGATACGATAAAATAGGAATATTATCATACCACTTTAATTTATGATTACATTTCGGACATTTTGAGCCCGGAAAAATAATTGACTCCTGACTAAAACCTCTTAAAATAACTACATTAAGAAAACTTCCAAGAATTAATCCTATAATAAATACAAAAATTGCTATATATATTGTATAAATCATATAAAATTAACCCTTTCTAGCTTCTTTATCACTCATAATTTTAAATAACTCATTTAAGGCTTTCTTTATTTTTCTTGATACTTGCATCTGGGAAATGTTTAAAATCTGGGCAATATCTTTTTGGGATAAATCTTCAAAAAAGTTAAGTAATATAATATTCTTTAAGTCCTCAGGTAATCTGTTTATTGCAGATGTAAGCATTATATTTTTCTCTTTTAAGTCCTGTAATCTTTCGTAATTTTCATCTAGTACTTTATCTTCCCAAGCATTGTTTTTTGATTCCAGATATATTTCTTCAAGAGAAATAGCTCGTTTTCTTCTTTCAACTTCTATTGCGGTCTTTACTTTCTTTATCGGAACCTGTAATTCTTTTGCTATTTCTAAATCACTTGGTAACTGGTTATTTCTACTTTTTAATTGTTGAATAATCTGCGAAATTCTATATGCTAATTCATAATATTCTCTTGGAACTTTTATCATGCTTATTTTATCTCTTAGATAATGTTTTATTTCTCCTGTTATCAAATATGTAGCATAGGCTTTAAAATTCTTACTTAAATCAGGATCATAAAACTCAATAGCCTTTATAAGACCTAATGATCCTACTTGTGTTATATCATCAATAGGGTCCGTACTTCTACGAGCTAAGCTGTTCGCTATTTTTTTTACCAATGGAAAGCACGAAGAAAATACAAGATCTCTTAAATGATTACTTACTTTCGGATTATTCTCTTTTTTGTATTCATCTAATAGTAAAGTTATATTTTCAAAATTAATATTCTGTTCCATTTGTTGTTACTTTATACATATTTAATAAATTGATTTAAAATTAAATTAATTATAACATAATATACATAATAACATAATTAAAATAATAAAATGTTAAAAAGGATGATATATTGATGAAATTATTTAGAATATTATTATTACTAATTTTTATAAGTATGGGCTTAGTATCTAATGTTTACTCGGCAACTTTGGATGAGATGATAGGTCAGATGATTTTAATCGGCTTTCAAGGTAAAAGTACTTTTTCTTCTGACTATAAAGCTTTAAAAAAACAGATAGAAAAAGGGCACATAACGGGAGTTATTTTATTTTCGAAGAATATTTCCAACCCAGAACAGTTAGCTAAGCTAACAGAAAACCTTAAATCTATAAAATCAAAAGAACCTATCTTTATATCTATAGACCAAGAAGGTGGAAATGTTTCAAGATTAAATAAGAAAAACGGCTTTGATAACTTCTTATCTTTTAAGGATTTAGGAAATTTAGATTCTCAAAAAATAGAAACTGAATATTCTAAAATGATTAAGTTATTAAAAAAGTATAATTTTAATTTAAACTTTTCACCTTGTGTAGATCTGGATACAAATCCGGAATCAATAATAAGTAAAAAAAATAGAAGTTTCTCTAATAATCCATACATAGTTGCTGAAAAATCCAAAATAATTATTGATGTACAGAATAAATACAATATCATATCTTGTCTAAAACATTTCCCCGGACACGGAAGTGCTTTAGGTGATACTCACTTAAGCTATGTTGATACTACTGATACTTGGAGTTGGGATGAGCTTATTCCTTATCAAGAGCTTAAAGATCAGAAAAATATTATGATTATGATCTCTCATGTTTATAATCAAAAACTCGATTCTATATATCCTGCAAGTATGTCTTATACTATTGTTACAGACTTATTAAGAAAGTATATTCAATATGATGGTGTCATTATTTCTGATGACTTAGATATGAAAGCTATCAAAGATAATTATAATTTGGAAAATATCATAATAAACGTAATAAATTCAGGTAGTGATATATTATTATTTTCTAACTATGAACAGTCTAATCCAAAATTAGCTTATGAAGTAACTAGTATAATCAAAAAAGCTATCAAAGAAAAAACTATAAAAAAAGAAAGAATAGAAGAATCTTATAATAGAATATTAAAATTAAAAAGAGAGGCATTATAAATAATGATTTTTGATAAAATAGAAAATTTATCCAGATATAGCTTATTGGATAAAAATTTTAACAAAATAATAGAATTTATATCTAAAAAAAATCTTAATGATATAGAAGATGGAAAATATATTATTGAAGAAGAAAATTTATACGTAAATATTGAAACCTATAATACCAAAAGAGAACAAGAAGGGAAATTAGAAGCACATAGAAAATATATTGATTTGCAATATATAATAAAAGGTCAAGAAAGATTTGCTATTTGTGATATCCAAGATATAGAAAAAGTAATAGAGGAATATAACTCCGAACGTGATATAATATTTTTTGCAAGTAAGGCAAAACAATTTATAGAAGCAAGGTCAGGCGAATTTCTCATATTTGATGAAAATTGTGTACATATGCCTCAATTAAGAATAAAAGATGATATATCCGATAAAGTAAAAAAAGCTGTTTTTAAAATAAAGATATAAAAATTGATTCTATTTTAACTTATGAATTATTACCTTCCAAAAGTTGAAGATTAATTTTTGCCTCTTTATGGTTAGGATTTAGCTCTAAAACTTTTTTGTATTCTTCTTTAGCAGAATCAAAATTACCTTCCAACTCATAAGTAAGAGCCAGATTATATTTAATATCAGAATTATCAGGCTGGAGTTTAGATGCAGCATTAAGATGAATTAAAGCATTCGAAACATCTTTATCTTTAGCAGCAATAATACCCAAAGAAGTATGGGCTAAAGCATTATCAGGATCAATAGAAATAGCATCAAGATATGCTTGTTTTGCATCATAGATATTTTCAAGTTCATAACTTAAATCTCCAAATGCCATATAATAACTGCTTTCTTGAGGGGCAAGTTCTATTGCTCGTTTATATTGCTTAACTGCCTCATAATAGTTCTTTATTTTATAATTAATATTTCCCATATTAAAATAAATATCCGCATTATTATCATCAACTTCTAAACCTTTTAAAAACACATCAAAAGCCTCATTGAAGTTGTTTGAAGCTATAAGAGATTTCCCCCAATCACAATAAATTTGACTTAAATTAGATTTTAAGAATGGTAAATCATTAACCCTAGCCTCTTCAAGTATCTCCGAGTATAAATTAACCGCTTTATCAAATTGATTTAAAAGTGAATACCCAAGTGCTAAAGTCTGTTTGAGATATAAATTCGAAGGATCTTTTTTTAAAGCATCTTTTAAAATATCTATACCCTCTGTAACCTTATCAGTCGCAATATAAGATTTAGCGATAGTATTCTGTATATTTGTATAATATATATTTTCAAATTGAAGAGCTATAGAGGCATATTTAATCGCCTCATCGTAATCTTTAACTTCATAACACGTATTACTAAGCTCATCATAAAGTTCATAATTATCCGGATCTATTTCTATACAAGTTTTAAGTATAGAAATAACATTTTCTTTATCACCTATATTTCTATAAGCTTCTTTAAGATATAAAAGCACATCAATGTTATCCGGATATTGGATAAGCACCTCCTTAGCTTTATTAATAACATTATCCCATTCTTTAAAATCCGAATGAATTTTTAAAATAATAATATTAGCTTGAAGAAGTTCTTCTTTATTATTTGATAATGTAATAAAATGTGAGTACATTTTCAAAGCCGAACGTAATTGACCAGTTTTAAGATATAACTGCGCAAGATAAATAACTGCTTCTTCATTTTCGATATCATGAATAGCTACAGTTTTAAAATATTCAATAGCTTTATAGTCTTTATTAAGTTCAAAATAGCATTTACCTAAAATAAGATGTGCATTTATATTTTTAGGATTAAATTTAATAACAAGATGTAATTCTTTAATTGCATTAATATAATCGTGTTGATCTTGATATAAAGATTTAGCATAAATGAATCTTAAATCGAAATGTCCGGGGATTTGCCTTAAGTATTTTTTAGCTAAATTATAAGCTGTTTTAAAACTTTTTTTATCAATAAGAGTTTTAACTTGAGTTAAAATATCCTCTTCGGACATACTTAGATCCTCACAATTTATTGTTTGCTGTTTTGTTTTAAACAATACAGAGGAAAGTAAAAAAATAATGATAGAAAATATTATAATAAAAACTGCAATTAATAAATTATTCATATGATAAAATATCCTTTAAAATTATTATACAATAAATTACAATAAAGAAAATAGAAAAAAAATGAAGTATAAATGAAAAAGCGTATAATAGTACTGATACTGGTTACAATAATAAATATAACAGGCTCTATAATAATAGATCAACAAGTATGTAGAGCAGAAGAATCAGGAGATTCTTGGAATAAAATGATGGATTTTGATAACTCAATACAGGGTCAAAAGCCAATAACAGATAGCGAATTTAATAAGGTTGTAGAACAATTAGAAAAGCGAAAAAAAACAAAAAGAAAGAAAAAGAATGAAATTCCCCTACCAAATCAGATGGAACAAAATGAGATGTCTTATCTAAAAGATCATCTAGAATCAACAATAACAATATTATTACCGACAGAGTCTATGACAAAAGATGCAAAACAAATAATTCCAATAGGTTTTTATAAGCTGGTAGCAGATATAGATAAAACAAAAGAAAAGAATCATTATATAAATTTATATCAAGGTCATAGGTTAATAGCAAAAATAGAAGCAAGAGAAACGCTAGAAGATTTTGGTCAAGAGAGTATAAATTTTGCCAAAATAATACAAACAGATGATCAAAGATTAAAAGTAATATATGGCTCCTTAGATGTAAACTTAGAAGCAGATCTTATAATAGCAAAATAGAGATAAAAATCTTGATAAAAAAGAAGAAAGATAATAAAATAGAAAATAAAGTAAAAAGTAAAGAAGAATGAATAATTATGTCAACAGGTTTAGCAAAAATTTTACTGGTAGATGATAATCCCAAATATTTAGCAGATGCTCTGCCAATGTATGGTTACGAGGTTGATATAGCTCATAATGGTTATGAAGCTATACAAAAGAGTATAAATGAAGGTATAAATTATGATCTGATTTTATTAGATGTTATGATGCCCAAAATGGACGGTTGGAGTACTTTAAAACAAATACGAAGTAATATCAAAACACAAACTATACCGGTAATCATGCTTACAGCAGTAAATGAAGACTCTAAGCAAATATACGGATTAAAGACCGGCGCAGATGATTATATAACAAAGCCATTTATATTGCCAAATTTATTAGCAAGAATAGATGCTTTATTAAGAAGAAACTCTTGGTATAAAGAAAAAGCTTTAGATACAAATATTAGTGTTAATGTAAATGGAGATATAGAACCATTAACAAAAAGAGAGAAAGAAGTCTTAAGTATGTTAGCTCATGGCGATAGCAATAAAGAAATCGCAGATAAATTATTTGTAAGAGATGTTACTATCAAAACTCATTTAAATACTATATTTAAAAAATTAAAAGTAACAAATAGAACACAAGCCGTATTATTAGCTATTCAACTTGGATTTATAGAAAAGGTAAGTTAAAAAAGAATAAATATTTATGTAAGTTAAGGGTAATAATAAAATGACAAAATTAGAAAAAGAGTACTATTTAGAATTAATAGTAAATAATCCAACAGAATTTGCGTTAAAGAAAGAAAGTAATTTAGATTTAACAGAACTTGATTTCTCAGATTTGACATTAGAAGGTATAAATTTATCAGATTGTGAGTTGACTGATAGTTTATTTATAGAATCTAATTTAACAGATATTAATTTTAGTAATTCAGATTTAACCGCAGCTAAATTTACTAGGGCAAATGTTGTTGAATGTGATTTTTCAAATGCTATATTGAATGGCACAGATTTTAGTTATGCTGTATTAAATTTTAATAATTTCCAAAATGCTGATATGTCAGGTTGTATATTTATAGGAAGTGATTTAAGTAATTGTGATTTATCAACTTGTGATAATCTAGATGCTGCAAGGTATGATGAATCTACACAATGGCCAAGTGATGATAACTTACCAGAAAATTTTGATTGTAGTATTATACAAGATTTATCATCTCTTCAGGATGATGATTATATAGATTCCAGATTTAATTAATCTGGAATCTATTTATTTCTTTTAACGTGTCGCTATAGTTGTAAAACGAAGTGCGTGAAGTACATCCAGATATTCTTGTTTATTATAATGGACAATTCTATTATTATGTGGATTTATATTTCTAGCAAAATTCCAAGGTTGATTATCATCTATTGAAGAATTATCTATATTTCCAATGGTTCCATAAGCGTGACTAAAAATAATGTCCGGGTAAGGGTTCTCAAAATTTTTAGACTTGGTTTTAATAGAATCCAGAAGAGATTGTACATCTTTAGGTAAAGGGCTTTTAGTCTTATTATTAAATCCAAATCCTAAAGTATATTTTGGAATTAATACTTCTTCGCCATTAATACCAAACGGCCTAGAAAGTATTTCAGTTAAAGAATCACTCATTACTCCACCGCTCATAATACTTGCAAATTTATTCTGACCTTGCCCAAAATTCCCTCTTTGAAATAAATGTGACTTTATTAAAGCATCTATAATAGCATTAGGATTATTTATAAATGGGAGGAATGTAGCTATTGTATTATCATCACTTAAAATAGATGGTTCCGATGGAATCGGAGGTTGTGGAGGTTGTAATATATTAGATGGTTCCGGCGGAATCGGAGGTTGTGGAGGTTGTAATATATTAGATGGTTCCGGTGGAATCGGAGGTTGTGGAGGTTGTAATATAGTTGTATTATTATCAAATTCTTCTGTTTCAGAAATATCTTCTCCATTAATCCAAGCTATAGCTTTATCATATACAACTTTTTGCTCATCAGACAATTGATCATAATTTTTATTTTTAAGTTGTCCTAAAATCATCTTAAGAGAATAAGCTTCTTCAAAAATATTTATAATTGGGCTTTTAGTCTTAGCTTTTTCATCTGCAAAAAGCCCTTTCTGTTCTATTTCTTGATCTTTGATATTAAATTTAACTTGATATTCGTTATCAAATCCTTTATTAAAAGTTATTACTAATTTTTTCTGCTCATTTCCCGATTCATCAGTATAAGATTCTTCTTTTAAAGATTGTAAGAATTCTTTCATAAAATCTTGATTAGAAAAGATAATATCCAATGATGTAAGTAAATAGCAATCCCCTATTATACCTTGCTTAAAACTTAAATCTAAAGTACCATCATCATTTTGATTAAACAATAATCCTAAAGTTTTATTAGAAATATTTAACTCAGTTGGTTCATCTTCAAAAGGGAATGATATTTTAGCTTTTGCATTTGGATTTGTAATTGTACTTTGATCTATTTTGTATTCATTAAACTCTCTATTGCAAGATTCATACTCGCTTATAGAAGCTATTACACCTCTTAACCAATCAAAACTTTCTCTTGGAAAATCTTCATAGCGTTTCATTCTAGAGAAAATACCATAGTAATCAGGCTCAAATTTAGATATTTTATCAGAAAATTTATCGAAAATTTTTAAAAATTTATCTTTTATTTCATCTTTTGTAAGATCAGAAGGAGCCTGACTTAATTCCAAAATGGCCGGCTCATAATCTTCTTTATAAAGTTGAATATATTTAAGTGCATTAAAAAATTCTTTCATAGACTTAATTTCTTTATCGATCTTAATTTTTTCCTCTTTTGTGTTAGCATTTTGAAGAGTTGCTTGTTTTAAATTTATTTTTGAAACTAATTCATCATTTTCTTTAGAAATAATTTGGTCAACTTTTGTATTTTGTGCCTTAAGTACTGTAATATTATTTAAAATATCTTGATATGTACGATATTCAACCTGATCATTCTGGTAAGGTCTTGATTTAGCATTATTTTTCAAATATTTTTTTGCCGATACTGTACATTTTTTTGAAGCAAGTTTATTAAGTTGCTTTTGAGATAATGAGATTTCTTGTTCTAAGTTTTGAATATACTTTTTATCCGTATTTGTATTATTTTGCATTATATTTTGTAATTCTGATTTTAGTGATTCTATTTTATTATATAGACTAAAAATTTTAGTAAATCCTGGAGTTTTAGTTAAAGAATCAATCATTTGAAAATTATTCGTTTTTATAGAGAGTAATTCACTTCTATTTTCAATTGGGCTATTTGCTGGAATTTTTGCTGACTCAATGATAACTTTATTGTGATTATCAATAATATTTTTTTTCATAGAAGTTAAGGTTTCAATTTCTCTATCAATTGAGCTAACATCAAATTGTCCTAGCTGATAATTACCTTTAAGTTCGTCATTTAGTTGTGTTAAATTAGCTTTTCTTTGAGTTAAATTCTGTATTTTTGCATTTATACTATCAAATAGATTTAGAGAAAGATCTACATAGTCTTTATCGTTCCTCAAATTGTCATATTGATAGCCAGGCAAATTAGCAGGAATATTAGTAGTTTCAAGCGTTAGTTTATACTTTTGGAAAAGCTCCTTACATAAGTCTTTTTTTTCTTCAGGAACTTCCGGATCTTCTATCATAGACATAAGTCTATTGTGAGTATCTTGAATATCTTTAGTAAGTTGTTGTAGATTCATTAAGCTATTATTATTAGCTCGTAGAATATTCATCCCAGGGATATTCATCCTAGGGATATTTAGCCCAGGGATATTAATAATAGGTAAGTTTCCCACTTGTATTGGTATTGTTGGGAGAGGGTTAATATTTAGATTTTGAAGATTTGGTTTTTTGGGTATTTCTGTAGAATGATCTAGGTTAATCATTCTAACTTCAGGAAAAATAGGTGTGTCCCTTTTGACAATACGGAAATCTTCAATAATATCTTCTTCATCCATAATAAGGTTATCGTCATTATAGACAGAATTTAACATTTTATCTGCTGTTTTTTGTTGACTAATATAATCTGTATGTATAGATTGAGTAAATTCTTTTGATTTATTTGCATCCAAGAGTTCTTTTGGTATAGGAGGTGGAGGACAAGTTGGTACAGGTGGTTTCTCAGGAATGTATGTTTTAGGAGGAACCGGTGGTGGATTTTTTTTTGATTTATTTGCATCCAAGAGTTCTTTTGATATAGGAGGTGGAGGACAAGTTGGTACAGGTGGTTTCTTAGGGATGTATGTTTTAGGAGGAACCGGTGGTGGATTTTTTTTTGTTTTTAGTGACTCATTAGAAAGTGGGGTCTTAAAAGACGATTCACTATAAGAATGATTATGTCTATTAATACTCATAACGCATCTCCTTTTTATATAAAAAATAGTACAAAAATATATATCGGCATGTAAATAAAAAATCTTTAAGTAAAGAACTATTTAGGTAAAGAATTATTAAGAACTAAAGCAAAATGTAATAATAAAAAGAATTTATAGTAGAATTAGAGTATAAAAGAATAAAATATAAAAAAGTATAAGGTCCAAAATAAAAATGAAATATTCAAAATACTCAATTGTGATAATAGGAAGTGGTATAGCAGGACTTTATTCGGCAATAAAAATGTCAGAGGCAATGCATATACCTGATGATATACTAGTAATAACAAAATCGATATTATCAGAATCGAATTCGAACTATGCCCAAGGAGGAATAGTTGCTGTAATGCCGGACAGAAATAAAAAAGATAGCGTAGAGTTACATATTTCTGACACGTTGAAAGCAGGAGATGGACTTTGTGATTTTGATACAGTAAAGTTTATATCAGAAAATAGTAATCTTGTGATAAATGATTTATTAAACTGTGGTGTAAATTTTGATAGAGATAAGAATAAAAACGATTTAAAATTCACATTAGAAGGAGCCCATAGTACAAAAAGGATTTTACACGCAGGAGGAGATGCAACAGGTTATAATATAGAAAAAGTACTTATCGAGAAAGTAAGAAATAATGATACAATAACAGTATACGAAAAGACCATGGCAGTTGAGTTACTAATAGATAAAAACAGAGATTGCAAGGGTGTAATAGTTTATAACGAAATGACACAAGAATACGAGGTAATATACTCATCCGCAGTAATATTAGCAACAGGAGGTTTAGGTCAATTATATAAACATACAACAAATCCAAAAGTAACAACAGGCGATGGAATAGCTTTAGCATATAAAAGTGGAGCAGAAATACAGGATTTAGAGTTTGTTCAATTTCACCCGACAGCATTTGCATTACAAGACGAAGAAAGCGAACATATGTTTTTAGTTTCCGAGGCTTTAAGAGGTGAGGGTGCAAAACTTACAGATGTAAACGGCATTGAGTTTATGGAAAAGTATGATAAAGAACGAAAAGAACTTGCTTCACGAGATATAGTTACAAGAGCTATATATACAGAAATGGCATTAAATAATTATAAATATATGTATCTTGATGCAAGAAAAATAGATAAAAATGTATTTAAAGATAGATTTCCAACAATATATACAAATTGTAAGAAGTATGAAATAGAGCCATCAATAGATCTTATACCGGTAACACCGGCAGCACATTATACTATGGGAGGAGTTAAAACGAGCATAGAAGGTAAAACAAGTGTAAAGAATTTATATGCAATAGGCGAAGTATCATCTACTGGTATGCACGGAGCAAATAGATTAGCTAGTAATTCTTTACTTGAATGTGTTGTATCTGCTTATGAATTATGCAATTATTTGAGTTTTATGAACTTAGAAATAGCAAATAAAATTGACGACTCCATAATAGAAACAATAAAAAAATATGATACACTTGATGGCTATGAACAACTTGAAGCCGGTGTATTAAAGTATAAGCTACAGACACTTATGTGGAATAATGTAGGAATAATAAGAGATCAAGATCGTCTAATAAAAGCACGAGGTGAATTAGATGAGATAAAGAAAGAGTTTCCATTTGAAAACAAATGCTTTTCAATAGAAGAGTATGAGTTAAGAAATATGTTAATTTGTGCTACATTGTTAATCAATGCGGCTTTAAATAGAAAAGAATCTAGAGGAGCTCATTATAGAAAAGATTATAAAAATAAATTAGAATCTGCAAAACACCAGATTATAAAAAAAGGAGATAAAACGTCTGATGATAAAATTTATATTACCTAGTTTTATAGTAGAAGAACATATTAAAAATTCTTTAAAAGAAGACATAGGGTTTGGTGATATAACAACAGAGTATTTATATCAGGAAAATAAAAATATAGAGGCTTATTTAAGAAGTCGTGTTGATGGTATTTTATGCGGTATTGAAATTTTTAAATCGGTATTTAAAATATTATCTAAAGAAATAGAAGTAGAAACATATTATCAAGATGGAGATAGTATAGTAAAAGATGATGTAATAGCAAAAATAAGCGGTTCTGGTAAAGAAATAATACTAGCAGAAAGAGTAGCATTAAATTATATCCAGAGGTTAAGTGGAATAGCAAGTGAAACAAAAAAGTATGTAGATATATTAAAACCATATAAAGCTAAAATAGTAGATACAAGAAAAAGTACACCGGGCTTTAGAATTTTTGAAAAATATGCTGTCAAAACAGGTGGAGGTAGTTTACACAGATTTAACCTATCAGATTGCGTAATGATAAAGGATAATCATATAAAATTAGCCGGATCAATAACAACTGCGGTAGACACGATACGAGAAAACATATCACACGCTCATAAAATAGAAGTAGAGTGTGATACAAAAGAACAAGTGATTGAAGCATTAAATTTAAATGTAGATATTATTATGCTAGATAATATGGATGTAGAAAAAATAAAAGAATGTGTAAAAATAATAAGTAATAGAGCAATAATAGAAGTAAGTGGTAATGTAAATAAAGAGAATATAGAAAAAATAGCACAATGTGGTGTAGATATAATATCAACAAGTGCATTAGTTACAAAAGCCGGTACTCTGGATTTAGGTTTAGATATGAAATAAAGAAAGATATTAAGTAGTATTGCGAAAAAAAATCTTTTTAGTATAATTAAAAGTGTTAACATAGATAAGTAAAAGTAATCAGATTTTGGGTGTAGCTAGTATATAATAGAGTAATTAAGATAATAAATAGCTTTGTTACCTGTAAGTAAAGACAATAATGATAAATAAAAAAATAAGTAATATGAGTGTTTGTGAATTTAATTATAAATATATAAAAGACAGATCTAGTGCTGGAAGTTTTAGACGTGGCTATGAAGCATATCATAATAATATAATTCTTGAGTCTGTAAGACAGAATAATATATATAAAGCAAAAGTAAAAGGGAACTATAAAGATGCATACGAAACACAATTAATATTTAAAAAAGATCAGGTAAGTGCAAAATGTGATTGCCCTTTAAAAGAGATGTGGTGTAAACACGCAGTAGCATTGGCATTTAAAGCTATAGATGAAAAAGTCTATGATAATTACGCAATACAACAGTATAAATATCAACCTGATTATTCTGACGAAAATTGTGAACTTGTTTCTGATCCTTTAGGAGATTATATTTTCCATTTTAACCCAAAAAGAAGGCAGAGTTTCTTTTCTGTATTGGTTATATCTAGAAAAAATCATAAAGTTGTAAGAGATATAGAAGGTATATTAAAAGGTTTACTTGAAGCACAAAAAAATAATGACGAAATAGAACTGAATAATATTCAAAAAATTGAACTTCTGATCTTACAAAATCTATTAAGATTATCCCGTTTAGATAAAAGAGCAGGCTGGTATGATATTCCAATAAATAAATTTGATCCTTTTTTCCAACTGTTATCAAAAGCAGAGGATGTTCTGGATGGAAAAACCAAAGAAAAATTAAGATTTAAAACTGATATATGGAATCTGAAATTATCTGTAGATTTCTCTATGGCCGGAAATGTATTGTTATCATTAAGTTGGTTACGTACAGATAGAAATGACGAATTACCGTTTGAAGAGGTAAGGTATTTTTCAAGACAATTAAAATGGGGACGATATAAAAATATAATATTCCCTTTAAATGTAGCGGTAAATTCCATTCCTCAAAAGATAATTAAATCAAGTTTTACTGATGTGAAAGATACTGAAGCTCCACAATTTTTGTTTGAAGAATTGCCCAAAATAGCAAAAATTATTCCTTTAAAGTTATCCGAAACAATTCGTAAATTAACAATAGAACAAAGACCTCCTTTAAATATTGTAACGTTAGGATTAGATTATGATGGTTCATTAAAAGCCTCTTTAGAATTTGAATATGATGGTGTTAAGGTTCCTTATACAAAACAGCAATCACAAAAATTATCATATATAACTATAAAAAAACCAAAAGAGGATTTAATTTATTGGGTAAAACGTAATTTCAAGCACGAAGAAGAAGCTTATAAGATGTTATTAGCTTGTAAATTTGCACCTATGCAGACTAATAATTTAGCTTTAGAAAAAGAAACAGCTATTGATTTTTATAATTACTATATGAGTCAAGCAAGTGATGGGTGGAAATTTATAGAAAAAGACGATATGTCATTTTTTAAATTATCAGGTAATCCATTAGAAATAATAGCAAAAATAGATTTTTCTAAACAGACAACAGATAGTTTTGAAATGGAACTATCTGCAAGAGTAGATAAAGAAGAAATTACGTTTGACGAAGTTTATGATCTTGTAGTTGATGGTAATAAATATTATAGATTCAAAAATAAAGGATTTGTGGAAGTTCCATCTTTGAATATATGGACTTTATTAAGGACATTCAATACATTTGATGTATATAAAAACGAAGAGAATAAGTACATAGTAAAGACCTATAGAGCTGGTGTCATAAGTGAGATGAAAAACTTAAATATTCATCTTGAGATGAGTGAAAAGTTTGAAAAATTCTGGCAGCAGATATCAACGTTTTCTGTATCAGGTAATGTAAGAGTACCAAAGAAAGTTAATGCCGAGTTAAGAGATTACCAGAAAAAAGGGTTTGGTTGGTTATGGTTTTTATATGAATACGGTTTAAATGGTATCTTAGCTGATGATATGGGTTTAGGAAAAACATTACAAGCATTAACTTTATTGCAGAAAGCAAAGGATAAAAACAAGAAAGCACCTAGTTTAGTTGTTTGTCCTACATCTGTTGTTTTTAACTGGGAAAACGAGATTCAGAAATTTACTCCGGATCTGACTTGTTTGACTTTATCAGGTGCTGATAGAAAATCAATGTTCGAAGAGATAGAGAATCACGATATAGTAATAACAAGTTATGCGCTTGTAAGAAGAGATATAGAGGAACTAAAAAAACATAATTTTAGATATGTAATTTTAGATGAATCTCAAAATATAAAGAATCCGGAATCAATGACCTCACAGAATGTAAAGAAACTAAAATGTGAGCATAAACTAGCTTTATCAGGAACACCTGTTGAAAATAAACTGGAAGAATTATGGTCAATTTTTGATTTTTTAATGCCCGGATTTTTATTTGATAAATCAGAGTTTAACACAAGATATGTAAATCCGATAATGGAGCATCAAGATAAATCAGTAGAGAAAAGATTAAAATCTCAAATTTATCCGTTTATTTTAAGAAGAATGAAGCGTGATGTAGCAAAAGACTTACCTGATAAAGTAGAGAATGTTGCATTCTGTGAATTGACTCCGGATCAAAAAGATTTTTATCTTGAAGTATTGGATAGCACTAAAGAAGAATTATTTAAGTCTATTGAGCAAACAGGGCTTGAAAAGAATAGAATGTCAATTTTCTCAGCATTATTAAGGTTAAGACAAATATGTTGTCATCCTAGACTTTACGATAAGGATAATTTAAAAGGAATAAATGAATCCGGTAAATTTGAACAATTAAAAGACATGTTGAAAGAAATTATTTCCGAAGGTCATAGAGTTCTGTTATTTAGCCAATTTGTAGATATGCTTGATATTATTAGAGGATGGCTAATAAAATCTAATATTAAACACGAGTATTTAACAGGTGCTACTAAGAATAGACAAGAGGCTGTTGATAGATTTAATAATAATAGTGATATCCCTATATTCCTTGTTAGCTTAAAAGCAGGAGGTACAGGTCTTAATTTGACAGGAGCAGATTATGTTATTCATTATGATCCTTGGTGGAATCCTGCTGTTGAAGATCAAGCTACAGACAGAGCTTATAGAATAGGACAAACTAAGAAAGTGTTTGTCTATAGATTGATTACTAAGGGTACTGTAGAAGAGAAAATTCAAAAATTAAAAGAACGTAAGCGTAATCTAGTTGATTCTGTTATATCTATAGATAGAAATATTGGTAAATCATTGACATATCAGGATTTAAAAGATATCTTTTCTGTAGATTAACCTCATAAAAAGATATAATATGAAAGATAGAAAATATTATTTTTATGGAAAATAGCTTATTTATTTTTGGATCTATATTTGCTGTTTATTTATTAGGATTAATAGCTTTTTTTTCATCCTCTATTATTCCAGTATCTTTTATAATTTTAATTATATTAATCTTACTTCTTATAAAAAATTGTATAAAGCCAATAAATGCGTTTATATTGTATCTTATTTTTGCTTTTGCTCTTTTAAATTGTCATATTCAGATAAAATCAGAGGATGATTTAAGTAATATAGCGCCAATAAATAATATAACTATTAAGGGTATAGTTTCAAGTATACCTGAGTTTAAGTCTGATAATAAGCTTAGGTTTTTTCTTGATGTTGAAAGTGTTAAAAATAATAATTTATCTCAGAATATAAAAGCTAAAACTATTGTTAATATTATATTAAATGATAGAAATAAAAAAGAGCTTAATGGACTTAAAATAGGTAATACTATAGAACTAGAAGGTAATTTAAAACTACCGTTTAAGCCAATAAGTCCTTCACAATTTAATTATGCTGCTTATCTTAAGACTAAAAAAATATTTACTACATTTACATCAAAAGAAGATGTACCAAAAATTATTTATGAGAAAAAGAATTTAAAGTGGAAATTTTTACAGAAAATAAATGATACAAGAGAGAATATAATTGAGCAACATAGAAAGTATATAAAGAGTCCAAAAATCGAACTTCTAGGTGGAGTTGTTTTTGGAGATGATGCTGTTAATCCGCCTGAAGAATTACAGCAATCATTTTTGTATTCCGGACTGACTCATTTACTTGCTGCTTCAGGACTTAATGTTGGATTAATTTTCGCTTTATCTTACTTCTTTTTAAATCTATTAAGAATTCCTGTAAATGTAAATTTTATAATATGTATGATACTTATATTATTATATCTTTGTATGACTGGATTTCCACCATCTATTGTACGAGCCGGAATTATGATAGAATTTGTAATTTTAGCTAAGTTATTCAGAAATACTACAAATACTCTTTCGGTTGTCAGTTTATCAGCACTATTAATGCTTATTTATAACCCATATTATCTTAAAGATATAGGCTTTCAATTATCTTTTATTGTAACTTTTGGTCTTATTATATCGACAAATGTTTTTATTAAATTATTTGAAAATTTACCCGATATTATAAAAGGTGATATAGCTGCTCCTATTATCTCTCAGATATGGGTATGTCCTATACAGATGTTTTATTTTAATTCATTTACATTATATTCTATTATTGCAAACATAATTGTAATACCTTTTATTTCTATAATAGGTTTCCTTGGATTCTTAAGTAGTTTTCTGGCTATTATTCCTGTTATATCCTCTCAGCTTATAAAAATTCTTGATTTTATTCTTAATCCGTTACTCTCAATTACTATAAATATTTCAAAATTCTTTTCTATGTTGCCACACTCTATGATTGATACTTTTCAACCTTCTATTCTTCAAATTGTTATATATTATATACTTCTTATTCTTATAATTAAAGGATTTCAAGAAAACTTTAATATTAAGTATATTAAAACTTCTATTATTTTATTAAGCTTTATATTAATTATTTCATTTTTCCCTGTAAATAATAAGAATCTTGAAATTTTAACATTTAACCAATTTCAATCGGATTGTACTCTTATTAAAACCCCAAAAAATAAATATATACTTATTTATTCTGAAAATAATAATGATAATCCCAAATATTATAAAAAACAAAAAGCCTCTGTAGTAGAATATCTTAAAGATAAAGGTATTAAAAATATCGAATTTATTATTTATTCTTCAGATTTTATAAACATTGATATCTTAAATAAATTTCACGTTAAAAAATTAATCGTAAAAGATAATATTAATAAAGATTATATTAAATCTCTTGAAATTAAAAACTATTTAAAACTTAATAAAGTTCAGCTTGAATATGCTAAAAATAATCTTGTTATATATGAAGAAAATGGTCTAAAGTTTACTGTTTATAATAACAGTTTAAAAACAAATAATGATAAAGATAAAATTGTAACTCTGCTTGAAAATAAGGATAAGAAATACTTATTTATATATGATATTACAGATAGTAGTTATGAGAATATAAAAAAATTCTTACCTAAGAATGTTGATTTATTAAAGATAATTGATAATCCTCAAAATAGCAATCTGCAAGAAAAAATAATAACTTATCTGAAACCAAAACATATAATAATAACCTCAACAAGTATGAATAAATTTTCTTATCTTCCTAGAAAAGAAATACTCTCTTTAATTGATCAGAATAATATTAAAATATGTAATAAACCTTATTACAATACAGTAAAAATTATTAATCATAATAATAGTAACGATGATATTTTTACTTATGATAAAGAAACACAAAAATTTTCTAAAATTTAGTCAAAAATATATTTTATAAGTTATAAACTAAATCTAAAATTGTTTATTATTTTATAATGATTTATAATAAAATTGAGTATATAAGATAGAAAAAATAGGTTAAAAATAATGCGCAAAATAAATATATTAAATATTCAAATGCAATCAAAAATATCAGATAAACAGTCTAATTTAGATAAAATTAAAAAATTTATAGAAAATAATAATGATAATAAATTAGATCTTGTTGTGATGCCGGAATTTTTTAATACCGGAATAAGCCATAATGCATTTATAAAACTAGCAGAATCAGAAGAGGGTAATTTTGAAACTATTACTTTTTTGTCTGAACTAGCAAAAAAATATAACACAAATATTTTATGCGGAAGTATAATAGAACGAGAACAGGATAAATTATATAATACAAGTTATTTTCTTAATAGAAGTGGTGAAATAATAGGTAAATACAGAAAGATTCATTTATTTAATTATTTCGGAGGTACAGAAGGTAAATTAATTTCATCTGGAGATCAGCATATAGTAATAAATACTGATATAGGAAAAATAGGTTTAGGAATATGTTTTGATATAAGATATCCTATACATTTTTATAATTTAATGAAAATGGGTGCTGAGATAATAGTTCTACCTACAGCTTGGTTGGCATTTAAAGACGATAATATAGACTATGTAAAAGATAATTGGATAAATTTTAATAAAGTAAGAGCTTCTGAAAATTTATTATATGTAATAAGTTCAAATCAATATGGTAAAATAGATTCAAGGCTATCAGCCATAGGACATAGTCTTGTAGTTAATCCAAAAGGCGAAGTTGTAAGTATAATAGAAGATGAACAAACTGCAAAACTTGTAACAATTGATCTTGATGATGTTGACAAAATAAGAAAAGAATGTCCAATAAATAGATTAAACTAGAATATCTCGGATAAATTTAACTTTTTGTAGTTATATCAGATACATTAATGTTATTATTAATGTTATCATTAGTATTAGATGAAATTAAACAAGCTTTTATAGCATCAAATAGTCGAGAAACTTCGATAATATTAATATTATACTTTTTGTTAAAAGGTTTATTCTGTTTTGGTATGATAACAGAATTAAAACCTAATTTCTGTGCTTCAATAATACGTTTTTCTATATTATAAACATTTCTTATTTCACCGGATAATCCAAGTTCACCAATAATAACAGTACCAGGATTAATAATAACATCTCTAGCACAGCTTACAATAGATAAAGCAATACCAAGATCACTAGCAGGTTCATTAATAGAAATACCACCAATAACATTAATATAAACATCTTGTTTGCTAAGATTAAGTCCAATTCTTTTCTCAAGTACAGCAAGAATTTGAAGTACTCTATTATAATCAACCCCATTAGCAACTCTTCTCGGACTAGGGTATGGTGTAATACCAACAAGTGATTGAATTTCAAGTAATAAAGGTCTATCTCCATCACTTGTAGCTATAATAACACTACCCGGAGTATGATTATGCGATCTATTTTCATTAAGGAAAAATAAACTAGGGTTAGCAATTTCTTCAAGACCTGAATCTGACATATTAAATACTCCAATCTCATTTGTATTGCCAAAACGATTCTTCATAGCCCTTAGAATTCTATAGGATTTATGCTTATCTCCTTCAAAATATATTACACAATCAACCATATGCTCTAAGATTTTAGGCCCCGCAATACTTCCCTCTTTTGTAACGTGTCCAACAATCAAAACAGTCGTATTATTATTTTTAGCAATTTTCATCAACTGATTCGTACATTCACGTATCTGCGATACACTCCCTTGCGTACTTGAAATATTCTCATCATATATAGTCTGGATACTATCAATTATTAATACATCAGGTTTAATTTTCTCTATCTGTAGCTTAATAAGAGTAAGATTAGTTTGAGAATAAACAAAGAGATTACAACTATTAACATTGAGTCTTTGAGCACGTAGTTTAATTTGAGAAGTGGATTCTTCGGCTGAAACATAAAGTAACTTTTTCCCATTCTGAGATATTTTTTGACTAGCTTGAAGAAGTAATGTCGATTTACCTATACCAGGATCTCCAGCTATAAGAACAAGCGAGCCTTGAACTAACCCAGAACCTAACACTCTATCAAATTCCGGAATATTTGTTTTAATTCTTATCGTTTCGTCTATTTCTAAATTATTTATACATCTAGCCTCTATATCATCAAAGCAAATTTTTAAAGCTGATTTATTTATAGAACTATCAAGTGTCTGATTAATATCAACAACTTCCTCAACAAGACTCGACCATTTACCACAATCAGGGCATTTACCCAGATATTTAGTAGTTTCATATCCGCAATTCTGACATATCCATTTTGTTTTCATCTTTGCCATAGTAAAATTTATTATAATACAAAAAATTAATAAAAAAAAATGCTGTAAATAAGACTTACAGCTTGTGAATAGTTTACGAGTGAGAGTGGAATATGTATTTAAAATTTATTATCTTTTGTTTATATAATTAATTATATTTATTATAAATAAAAAGAATATTCCCCTATAGAATATAAAGTATTCCCAAGTGGATTAGTCCTTGTGTAATTATTTTCTATATTGAGATCTAAAAGTAGAATAAATTATTATAAAATAAACAACCCTCAAATAAGAGATTAAAAAGTATAGTAAAATATTTATAGTTTGTAATTGTTTTTAATATAGATAATTTCCTCCTCAGACGTTAAAGAAGGATTAGAAATTTTTAATCTAAGAAGATTCTGAAAAATATATTGGAAGTCTTTTCCCGGTTTTAATCCCAACTCAATAAGAGTCTTCCCTGTTGTCTGAATCTTTATATTATATAGATTATCAAGATAATATAAGGCATTTTTATCATCGGTAATAAAATAATATATTAAAATAGCTTCTATATATTTAGCTTGAAAGAATGTATAGATAGAAAAATCCTTATCAAAATTATCCTCAAAAGAAAATTTTTTCTTATTTAAAATGAGAAAAAACGCTTGCTCAAGAATTCTTTTCTCGTTTTTAGTAAATGATAAATTAAGCTTAAGATTTGAATAATCAGGTTTTAGTAGTAATGCAAAATATATTAACCAGAGATTATTCTTATCTTTAGTTTTAGCAAGATATTTTTCTATAATTTCAGGAATATTATTTAGTTTTTGGAATATATTACTACTATATTTATAATCAAATGTATCAAAAAATAATTTATAAATTTGCTCATTAATGAAAATACTAAAACTTTTCATATTATTCATATTGAATATTTCTATAAGTTCTGATTTCAATCTTGAAGAACATATATCATAATCAGTTATATTATTTAAATAATTTTCTTGTAAACTAAAAGTATGAGGATCTAAAGAAAGATTATTAAATCTTAAACGAAACTTAAACGCTCTTAGAATCCTCGTTGGATCATCTTTAAAACTATTTTCGTGTAATATTTTTAATTCCCCTGATTTTAAATCAGAAATTCCATTAAAAATATCAATAGTATGAAAATATCTATCTTTATTTAACGAAATAGCTAAAGAGTTAATAGAAAAATCTCGTCTGGCTAGATCCTCTTGTATGCTACAGGCATATGAATCAATAATAGGTAGATGACCTGCTTTAGGATATGATTCTGATCGAGTCGAGGCTATATCAAATTCTATGTCATTCATTTTTAATCTTACAGTTTTAAGCCCATCATTAATTTTGATAATAGTTGCCTTAATTGAATTTTCTATTATTAATTTAGCAAATTTAATAGCATCATATTCAATTAAAATATCAACATCAAACACATTTACATCTAATAACAGATCACGAACAAGTCCACCTACTAAATAAATATTAATATTATTTTTATTAGCTATCTCTGTACAAAAATCAATGACTTCTCTAGTATTTTTATCTATTAATTTTTTGTACCTCTGCTTAATTAAAAACGATTCAATCATTTTTTAACATAAATATTTCCAAATACTTTAACATACTCATTCAGTTTAGATTCCAAAGATTTTATCTGTAACTTTAGCTCATTATTCTGTTCAATAATAGATTTGATTTTGGTAGCTAAAACTTTATTATCTGCTTTGAAACTTGAAAAATCAGCAAATTTTTCTAAAAACGGATCATTCTTAAAAAAGTTTTCAATTTCTAAAGACACCTTTTTTGCTATATTAGAAGTAAGAATATCTAAATTTTTATTATTAAAGTCAAAGTTTATTTTTGCAACTTCGTTTTTATTACTATTAACATCTATATCAGAATCCTTTGTTTCTACAATATTTAAATTATCCTGCTGCTTATCTTTTGATTGAAGCTGAATATTACAATCTTTATTATTTTCAATATGTAAATCAGTGTCTTTATCATTATCTATATTATCCTCTTGAACACTATTTTCTTTTGTTTCTAAAATAGATTCTTCGGGTTTATCAATTTTATCTTTCTGGATAATAAGATCTTTAATACGATTGAAAGATACATCATCAAAATATTCTACACCATTTTCATCTTCATAAATAGAATCAATTTTCCAAGTTTTAATAAAAGTGTCTAAAATAAAATTATCAATAAATTGTCCTTCTTTTGATAAAGTATCAATAATCTGTTGTTTTGTACGCATGATTTTTACCCCTAATATAATATGATTATACTTAAAATTATATAAGCATACAAGAGGAAATAGTAATAATATAAAAAATAATTTAAACGAGAATAAAAAAAGCAATATAAATAACTAAAAAAGAAATGTATATTGCATAAAATGATTTGTTGAGTATAAGTTTTTTTTATAAAAGTAAATAATAAGTCTAAATATTATTTTTGAAAAGCTTTAGCTCTTTTTAAATTAGACTTAAGTTCATTAGCTAAATCAACTCTTCCATTTTTCTCATAAATTTTTGACATAGATTCTAAAAATTTAACAGTATCAATAGTTTTAGAAGACGACACATTATTTTTTTTATCGGCTGCATTTAATTGTCTATTTTCAAGAGGAAGATTAAATTGTTTTTTCCTATTATTCTGAATATCTGATTGCATATTATGTTGTTGTGGTGTAATGGAAGATGAAATATAACTATTATCTTTAAAATTTTTATTTTCTGATATAACCTTATTATTAGACAAAAACGATGATTTTTGTTCATTAAGAAAAGGCATTTTATTTTTCTGAGCAGCCTTGCTGTTAAAATGATCCCTTTGCCTATTTGTAACTTGTTGGTTGTTCAAATTTTTCTGATTATAATTAATAGAATCCAAATTATTTTGAGTTAAATCCGGATTATTTTTTTGAATAGAAGCAGTCATATAAGGATTTTTTTGACTCATTTTATAAGCATTTAAACCAACATTAGCATTAAGTAATCTTTTAGAAGAATCTATATCCGTATCTAAAAGTTTTGATCGTGATCTATTCTTTAAAATATCACGATTTTTAGAATCAAGATTAAGATTATTTAAACTATGAAGATGATTCCCTGATGAGTTAGATTTTAAACTTTGAGATAATCCAACAGAAATTTCTTCTTCTTTAGAGTTAAGAATTTTATTTCCAACAACAATAACAAGAATAAATAAACCAATATAAGTAAAAATATCAAAGTTAAAAGAAGAACTAAACGAACGAATAAAGTTCTTAAAATTAACTAAACTAATTCCAAATGAATTTAATTTATTAGAAATAAAACCAAAATAATAACTCAAAGAATCATTCTTCTGTAAAAGAGTATTTTTGGCATCTTGGAATAAATTAGAATATTCACTTATAGGCTTATTAAGGGTAAGAGTATTATCTTGAATAACTAAAGGATTAATGACAATACCTGCTTTAGAAATATTTTCACCTTCTATAGTAATTCTAAGACTATTTTTAGATAATGGCTTAACAATAACATTAGTAATATCAAGAGCATTATTAAATACAGTACTTAAAGTATTAGAAGCAATGATATCTTTAATATCAAGATGCAAGACATTACTATCTTGAATATTTTTAATAACCTGAACAGATTCTTTAGTATTAAGAATAATTTGGTGTCCACCGGAGTTAGAATCTATTTCTATTCCGTTTAGAATATTCTGAGCAAACACGTTAGTAGTGTTAAATAATATGAAAAAAAGTATTAGGAATAAAAATCTCAACATTTTGTAACTCAACATAAAAATATTCTCCCCTTTTTGAAGTGAGATAAAAAACTCAACTTTATAGAATAAGAATATCTATTAATAAAAAAAGTTTCATCAATCATAAGATCGAAAAAATTAAATAGACCACCTGATCAATGAGGCAATAAGAAATATAAATCAAGAAATCCCAAAAGTTTTATTATTCTTTTGGGATCAATAAGATACAGAAAGATGATACTTTAAGACTAGTTGTTAGCAGAAGATTTCTGTCTATTAAGAAGGTCTTGAACTTTTTCCATAATTTCATCACCTTTTTTTTGCATGTCATCAACAATAGAATCCGCTTTATGTTGAATTTCACGAACAGTTTCTCCGGCTTTATCATAAAGCTCACTTGAAGTTTTAGAAAGCTTTTCTCTAGTTTCTTCACCGGATTGAGGAGCTAACAAAAGACCTAAAACCCCACCAACAATCCCACCAACAACAAATCCTGCTAAAAATTTACCTGCTGACATAATAAATAAACTCCTTTTCTTTTTTATTTCTTCATAAATAATTTAAGTCCTGTTAAAAATCCATTAACAAGACCACCTGATATATTTTTAAGCCCACAAAAGGCAATAGTAGATGCTCCTAAAAGACTGGTAATAATACTTTTAATAGAGGAAATTCTTCTATCAGTAGTATCCGTAAGTTCATTAACTTTTGATATAGTTTTATTAAGCTCTTTTAGTGCAGGGGCTAATTCTCGTTTAACAATATCTGTTGTTTCATCCAAATTTTTAACTAATTTAGAAACGTCAAATAAAAGCTTTGTTAAAAAACAAACCATAACAATAATAGTAATGATAAGGAAAATACTAGCTATTTCGAGTATATCTGACATAAAAAGATCTCCTATTAAAAATTAATTAAAATCATAATCACAAGTTTCAAGCTCTTTAGCTTTAGCAAGTTGCTTTGCTTTAATCATATCATTAAGCTCATTATACTTTTTTTCGAGTTTATAACGCATCATATCAATAGAACAAAGCGCTTGTTTTTTAGCTTTTTTTATTTCAGGAGCGTGTTTTTGAGCTAATGTAGTAATAGATTTCTTAAGTTCTTCTCTGGTTTCTTTTCCGGATTTAGGTGCATATAAAACAGCTCCTAAAATACCGCCTAAGATACCTGTAAGTAAACCGACTCCGAATAAAATAGAATTGTCTTCTTTTGCCATAAAATTTCCTCCGATTATGATTTTCTCTTTTTAGTATATCATTTTACTTTGGATAATCAAAGACTAACACGTTATTTGATATAGATAAATACTCCATTAGTTATACAAAAGGATATTTTTTATTAGAAAATAATTTAAATTACATTCATAGTAAAAGTTAATAAAAGATTGTAATACGAAAAGAAAATTGTTAAAATAAAAATAAAAGGTATGAAAAAAATAAAGACTTTAATAAAAATGAGGAATATAATAACATTATTTATTATATATATACTAGTAAGTGGAAATAGTGTACTATCCATAGAAAATATTAATGTAGTTAGTGAAAATACCGTTAAACAAGTTACAAAAGAAAAAAGTATACAGCAATCAGATATTACAAAAGAAGATGATGTAGAATATATAGATTATACAAACAACATGTATTTTGACTATGCTGATATGTATGGTAATGATTTGCTTGATACAATGATGACAGAACAGATAGAAGTCGAAGAAGAAATAGATGAATTAACAACCGGTAATGATATAACTCCACCAAAAACGACTGAGCTTAATGCTGTATTTTTAATGGATAAAGATAAAAAAGAAGAGTTAGAAAAAGAAGGTTTAACTCAAACATACCATGGTAGTGTAGTAAAAGTCGAAGATAATCCTTTACATAATAAGAAGCCGTTAATAGAAATAGAAGGGAAGTTAATAAAAAGTGTAGATTTAAGCCTTGGCTATAGAGGTAACTTATCATTTGATTTTAAAACTCAAGATAAGTTATCTGCTTTTTATGAGCTACCAACAACAGATATATCAACAAAAATAAAGTTTGCAGATGGTAAAACAGTTATAGTTGCCTCATTTGATCCAATACCGAACGAATCACAACCTAATTATTTTTCAAATGGAGTAGGGAATTTATATATAAAAAGAAAACTAACAGATAAGCAATCAATAACAATAGGCAGATGCTCAAGATTACCTATAGGATATGAAAGCAAGTTAAGTCCATATAATCAATATTTTATAAATAAAGCGCAGATATCTGATAAATTTGGAGATGTAAGGTCAACAGGATTAAGGAATGAGGGTAATTATAAATATGTAGATTATAATGTTGGAGTATATAATAGTACAAGAAAGTTTGCAACAGGAATAGATGGTGGTGATTTTGTAGGTTGGGTAAATTTAAAGCCTTTAGCGAATGTAAATAACACGAAGTATGGAGAAGTAGTACTCGGGACAGGAGTGAATTTGGGACAAAAAGATAACAATGACTATTCTGTTCTAGGAGCTTATTTAGGGTATAAGTATAAAAGATTTTTAGCAAATTTTGAATGTGCAAAAGCAAATGGCTATAATGGATCAAATTTTTCTAATAATGAAGCCTATGGTTTTTATACTACAATAGGATATAATTTGACCGATAAACTACAATTAGTAACAAGGTATGATTTTTTTGATCCGGATATGAATAGAGGGAATGATTTAAGTGTAGAATATTCTACCGGAATAAATTATTATTTAATAAATCAGAATTTTAAACTGGGATTAAACTACGTAATAGTAGATAAAGAAAATCAACCTCAATCAAATAGGATCTTATTTCTAACTCAGATAGCTTTTTAGCTTGTTAAATAGTATAATATAGTTTATATTCAAAATAAAGTTATTGTCGAATACTATATTGACATCCACAATAATTCTGGCGATAGAAATTTTCTAATTTAGCGATTTTGATAGTTTCTAAGAATCCATTTTCTTTTTTAAAATCAATATCAACAAATTTTGGATTAAATTTATCCGTTTGAAAAAATTTATTCTGAATATTAAAAGCTGTATTAAAAATATTTTTAGAGATTTTATGAGGACTAACAGTTAGAGTTGTCGAGAAAAAAGGTATATTTAATTCTGCAGCTTTAAGATAAGTATGAGTAAGTCTAAGTTCGAAGCATTTATTACACCTAAGTCCTTTTTCCATTTCAGATTCAAGACCTTTAATATAATTTTGCCATACGATTGGCTGAAAATGATCAATAATAAGTTTTATATTAAGTTTTTTAGAATATAAAATAAGTTCTTTTAATCTTCTAAAATATTCGGATTTAGGATAGATATTAGGATTATAAAAATATAATATAGGAGTATAATTTAGATTTTTTAATTTAATGACAGGAAAAGCAGAACAAACAGCACAGCAAACATGTAAGAGTATATAATTATTTTTTACAGATATTTCCATAAAGCAATGATAACACGAAATTTCAGATGCAAGTATAAAATAAAAAAATTTACAAAATTTGTTACAGATAAAAAAATAAAATTGTTGTAAAATAAATAAATATTACAATTAAAATAAAAAAGGAGGACTATAGGCTTGACTTTAAGTATAACCGAGAAACTAAATTTATCAGAAAATTCAAAAAAAGTATTAGAAAAACGATATCTGAAAAGAGATTCTGATGGAAAACCAATAGAAACAGCAGAAGATTTATTTATGCGAGTAGCAAAAAGTATAGCCAAAGCAGATGAAGAATATGGAGCATCTCAAGAAGAAATAGATAGATTAACAGAAAGATTCTATGACTTTATATCAAAATGTTATTTTATGCCAAATAGTCCTACCTTGATGAATGCAGGTAGAGAATTAGGTCAATTATCAGCTTGTTTTGTATTACCTGTTGAGGACTCTTTAGAAGGGATATTTGAAACAGTAAAAAATACAGCTCTTATTCATAAAAGTGGAGGTGGAACAGGATTTTCATTTTCAAGATTAAGACCAAAAAATGATATAGTAAAATCAACAATGGGAGTTTCATCCGGTCCTGTATCATTTATGGAAGTGTTTAATGCGGCTACAGAGGCTGTTAAACAAGGCGGTACTCGGCGTGGTGCAAATATGGGTATTTTAAGAATTGATCATCCTGATATTTTAGAATTTATTGATTGTAAATCTGATGGTAATAAACTAAATAATTTTAATATATCAGTGGCTATTACTGATAAATTTATGGAAGCTTTAAAAAATGATGATAATTATGATCTTATCCATCCAAGCTCAAAAAAATGTGTCGGAAAATTAAATGCAAGAAAAGTATTTGATTTAATTGTAGATCACGCTTGGAAAAATGGTGAACCTGGTATAGTCTTTATAGATAGAATGAATTTAGATAATCCAACACCTTTAATAGGGCAGATAGAATCAACAAACCCTTGTGGTGAAGTCCCTTTATTGCCTTATGAAGCTTGTAATTTAGGGTCTATCAACTTAAGTCTTATGGTAAAACAAAATTCCGAAGGTGAATGTATCATTGATTGGGATAAACTTAAGGATGTAACCAAATTAGCTATTCATTTTCTAGACAATGTAATTACCGTAAATAATTATCCATTAAAAGAGATCTCAAAAATGGTTCAGGATAATAGAAAAATCGGACTAGGTGTAATGGGATGGGCTGATTTACTTATGAAATTAAATGTTTCATATAGTTCGGAAGAAGGTATAAAATTAGCTTCTGATGTAATGAGTTTTATAAATTATCATTCTAAAGTTGAATCTGTTAGATTAGCTAAATTAAGAGGTAAATTTGCTAATTTTAGCGGATCAATTTATGAAAATAAACATTATTTTGCAGACAAATTTAAAGATATAAAATCAGATGTTGTTTCTTTAGAAGATTGGAAAATGTTAGATAAAGAAATAGAAATGTATGGTTTAAGGAATGCAACAACATCTTGTATAGCACCTACAGGGACAATTTCTATGATAGCAAATTGCTCAGGTGGTATTGAACCTTTATTTAGCTTAGTATTTTTGAGAAATGTCATGGATGGCACAGAAATGCTTGAAGTTAATGATGTATTTAAATTATACGCTCAAAAAAATAAGTTTTATTCTGAAGACTTAATGAAACAGATCTTAAAAGATGGTACGTTAAAATATTGTAAAGGTGTTTCTGATGAAGCTAAAGGAATATATGTAACAGCACATGATGTGTTACCTCAATGGCATGTAAAAATGCAAGCAGCTTTTCAAAGACATACAGATAATGCTGTATCAAAAACTATAAATTTTGAAGAGAATGCTAGTCGCAGTGATATCGCCGATGCTTATAGATTAGCTTTTGAAGAAAATTTAAAGGGCATTACTGTTTACCGTAATAATTCACGTTGTTTTCAACCAATGAATTTAGATAAAAAATCTGAAGAAAGTTCTATCGAAATGATAACTCCGGATGAGCAAGAAAATATAGAAAATAACATTAAACCTCGAACTTGTCCTGATTGTGGTTTTAGTATAGAGATGGCTGAAGGGTGTTTTATTTGTCCTAACTGTGGGTATTCTGGTTGTAGCTAAACTTAAAATAAATTTTACTTTAAAGCGGCCTTGTATTTAAATACAAGGCCGCTTTATATTATAATAAAAATTTTATTCACACTTTAACTCATACGCTAAAGATTTTCATATATTGTTTTATAAAAAAGTCAACCATTAATCTTATCAATAGTCTTAATGAGATAAACATAAATTTCTATCAGGAAAGATACATATAAGTATTGTTATTTCTTTATAAACAGATAATCAGAATATTTTAGCAAAATCAAATTCTAGACCAATTTTTTCAAATTTTTTGTAAAGATATAAAACAGTTACCCCAATTTCAATTCCGGTTATTGAAATTTTTCCAACTTGACTCCTTTTGTATAAATTCCCATTTTCTATATATGAAAATATGTTTTCATTTTAAAAACATCTTAAATATTTTCTTGTTTAAATTTATCTAATATTAATTTCCTATTAATTAATCCTGAAGACAAATTTACAATAGTAGCTCCTAACAATGATAAATAACGAACTTTTTTACTTTGATTTTTATGATCTATAAAAGAATCAACAAGTAATGGAATAGTTGTAGTTACTAAAGTTTTAAATAGCAGTTCTTTCTTTAGCGTTTGTTCTTTTGTTTCATTATCTTTTTTTACTAAGACCAAAGGTTTATTATAATCTTTAATAGCTAAACTTGTATACATAACAGTAGAAAGAGCAATTGGGAATAGTTCTTTAAATTTTACCGCCAAGCCTAAAGTTGTAAATGCTGTAATTGCAGAATTTACAACACTAAATGGATGTTTTTTGACAGTAAACTCCTGATTATATGATACTTTATCATTTTGAACCGGAACATTACTTTTATCATCCTTGCTATCGTTTTTCATTCCAAAATTATTTTTGCTTAATTTTATATAATTATTATTTATATTCATAAAATATAATATTTCTTCTCTTCTTGCTTTTGTTGTATATGCTTATTAGCATTTAATTTAGTAACTGGTAACTGGTAACTGGTAAAATTCTCATAAATTTCTCCTTCTTATTTATTTTTTTTGCATGAAACAACAATAGTTTAAAAACCATAAAAATTTTATTTGCTAGATTTAAAGCTAAACTTTAACATAAGTTAATATAAAAACAGTTATTTACTCTCTTTATTATTCTCACAAAAATTAACCAATGCTCCTATTGCCCCACCTAATAATAAATATTTAGGTAATGTAGCAGAAATAGATCTTAAATAAAGCACACTTGTTTCTTTAAAACCTACAGGCTTTTTCTCTGATTTAAGACTAGGAAACAATGCAATAGAAGAACTAACTTGTAATGCAAGTCCGCCAAGTAATCCTAAAAGAATATTTTTATTCTGTTTTAAATACTTTTTTTTTACTTCTTCATCACTTTCTTTAATATTAGTTGTCTTCCTATTTTTGTAATTATTAATAAAATTTAAACTATAATCCAAAACAGAACCAATTACGAAACCTGTAATCATTGCTTTTGCGGTAAGTAGGAAATTTTTACGTTCCACATTTAAAAATTTCAACTCAAGATCTTTATTTGATTTATCAATTCTACGGTAAGATGATATGTTATTTCCACAAGCAACAGCAAAACCTAAAAGCGGTAGAAATTTTTTAAAGTAATTTGATTCTATATGTTTTTCTTTATCGATATTAACATCTTTTTTAGGATTAGTTGTATTATCATTATTATTACCTTTAAAAGCATTTAAATTATTTTTAAATGTTGGATAAGAATAGTTAATTTTATTTATCATAATCCACCTTACTTTCTATTAGCTCTATCACGTATATCTTTTAAGACACTATTACCAATGGCTTCAGTTGTAGCATAAGAAATAGATCCTTTTGCAATAGTTTTTGTTATTGGTTCAGGTATAGATTCCGAAACAGAAGCATAAGCTGTACCTCCACAAAAAGTACCTGTAACACCGGCTCCTATTTGATCTCTTCTTGAATTTTCATCATTTATTCCATAAATTTCTTGTATTTCTTTTACCATTTTGGCTTCATTTTTAGCAAGAATAGGTGCATCTAAAAATGGCACTTGCCCTAAAGTAGTCGATATTGTTGTATTAGAAACAGCATATTTATGAATAACTTGTTTTGCCTTTCTTGTTCTAGGACTACCATGTCTTGTATGTGTATGTTCAATGGCTTCACCAATTCTTTCAAAGTTACTATTGTATTTATCTAAAGCTTCATCACAAGCTTTAAGCAATTTTTTACCACTTCACTTTTTTTGCCTTTTGGTCCACCAAAAGATACACTATCTGAAAGAAAATATGAGTTTTTTAAATATAATGAATTATTTATACCTAAAGATGTTTTTTGATCAGATTGATCTTTATTGTCTTGTTGTATATGCTTATTAGCATTTAATCTGGTAACTGGTAACTGGTAACTGGTAAAATTCTCATAAATTTTCTCCTTCTTATTTATTTTTTTACATAAAACAACAATAAATTAAAACCCATAAAAATTTTATTTGCTAAATTTAAAGCTAAACTTTAACATAAGTTAATATAAAAAGCTCAATTTTTTTTATTGTCATCGACTTCAGCATCCTTATTATAAAAATATATAACAGCCATAGAAGTATTAAAAGCATCTAAACAAGCTAATAAAAACATATTTAATAAAGAAGCACAAATACCAATATGCCCTATATTTTCAAGAATTTTATGTCCTGGGATTTTTTCTAATTGAGGTTTACAACGTGCCAAGATAAAATTATATATTCCACTTGCCACAAGAGTTATAACCGTTATTTTAAATTCTTTATTAATTTTATTATGTATACGAATATATTTATTGTCAGGTTTAGTATTAGTTTTTTGTTCTTCAGAGTTATTATTTAGAACTTTTTGTTTAAATGCCGGATTTTTATAAATATTCTTTTTCTCATTATAAGAAAATTGATTATTTATTAACATAATTACCCCCTTTTATTTGCATTAAATCTAGCTCTATTAATCGCATCCTCTCCTAAACTTTTAGTTACGCAACCGGCTATTACTGGTTTAGAGCAAGAACCTACCCCAGGAATTGTGCCAACAACTTCTTTAACTTGAGAAAGTATTGTTTCTCCAATATAATCTGTAGCTGTATCTATTATTGTTCCTGCATTGGCTCCGATAATACCTGTTGCAGTCCCTACTCCACCTGTTTTATATGCATTATTATCATCTTTTATTCCATAAATTTCATTTATTTCTTTTACCATTTTAACTTCGTTAGCTGCTAAAAGTGGTGCATCTAAATAAGGCACTTTCCCAACTGTTCCTGAAACAACTGTATTTGACATTGTATACTTGTTTACGACTTGCCTTGCTCTTCTTGTCCTTGGGCTTCCTGGTCGTCGCCAATTCTGTATTTCTTCCATCTTTTCAGCGGCATATCCAAATAAATCATCATTCAAATCATCAATAGTTTCGTTAACTACATCTTTACAATCTTTTATAAATTTCTCAACTTTTTTCTTTCCTCCAGACTTCCGTCCACCAAAAGATACACTATCTGAAAGAAAATATGAGTTTTTTAAATATAATGAATTATTTATACCTAAAGATGTTTTTTGATCAGATTGATCTTTATTGTCTTGTTGTATATGCTTATTAGCATTTAATCTGGTAACTGGTAACTGGTAACTGGTAAAATTCTCATAAATTTTCTCCTTCTTATTTATTTTTTTACATAAAACAACAATAAATTAAAACCCATAAAAATTTTATTTGCTAAATTTAAAGCTAAACTTTAACATAAGTTAATATAA
>CABQAQ010000007.1 GCA_902462155.1 uncultured bacterium
ATATAAGAACAGGTCATTGTATAAATTGTGGTAGCTGCTGTAGACGTATATATATAACACATAATGGAGAAGTTATAAAAAGAGAATCGGATTTAAAAGATTTGCAGAAATATGGGTACTATAAAGATTTTATAGCTATAGAAGAAAATGAATGTGGATTATTACTAAAATGTAAATTACTTGATGATAAAACAAATTTATGTAAAAATCATAAGTATAGATATTCTATATGTAAAAAATATCCTCAAGAAGAAATATTTAAAATAGGAGCTCAATTAGCTACTACCTGTGGATATAGTTTTCAACCTATAGATTCTTTTAGTAAAATATTAAAAAAAGAAATAAAAAAAATAGATAGAAAAAATAAAGAAGAGGATAAAAAGTTCAAAATAATTTAACATATATATATTAAAAATCTATAAGATGTTTTAATAAAAAACTTTACTAATTAGCATATTTTCAATACTATGTAAAAGTATAAGAATAAAAAAATTATTGATAAAATACAAGTAATAGAAATAAAAGAGGGTCGACTCGTGGATAATACCAACATATTTGGAAAAAAAGAAGTAAACAATGATACTTTAATCGGAAACACATCATCAATAGTACCATCTCCTGCAAAAATAAAAGTAATAGGAGTAGGAGGCGGTGGAGGTAATGCCGTAAACAGAATGATAAAATCCGGATTGACGGGTGTAGATTTTTGGGCAATGAACACTGATGCACAAGTCTTAGAAATGTCAGCAGCGCCAAATAGAATACAACTAGGCGGTAAGCTTACAGCCGGACTAGGTGCCGGTGGTGATCCTTCTGTAGGTGAAAAAGCTGCAGAAGAAAGTGCTGATTTAATAAAACAATCTTTAGAAGGATCTGATATGGTCTTTATTACTGCAGGTATGGGTGGTGGTACTGGTACCGGTGCTGCTGCTGTAGTTGCTGGTATTGCTAAAGAACTTGGAGCTTTAACTATTGGGGTTGTTACTAAACCATTTAGTTTTGAAGGTAAAAGACGATTAAATCAGGCTTTACAAGGTTTAGATAAATTAAAAGAAACTGTTGATGCTCTTATTGTTATACCAAATGATAAGCTTATTGAAGTCGTTGAAAGACGTACTACTATGAGAGAAGCTTTCCAAGTTGTAGATGAAGTATTATTAAGAGGTGTTCAAGGTATATCAGATATTATTACTGTTCCTGGTTTGATAAATGTGGATTTTGCTGATGTAAAAGCTGTAATGCAAACAAGTGGATCAGCTTTAATGGGGATAGGTCGTGGATCAGGTGAAGGTCGTGCTATGGAGGCTGCTAAACAAGCTATTAATTCACCACTTCTTGAAACTTCTATTAATGGTGCTTCCGGTATCATTATGAATGTCACCGGTGGTCCTGATATGACTCTTCATGAAGTTACTGAAGCAGCTCAGATTATTCACGATGCTGTTCTTGATGATGCTATTGTTACTTTTGGCTCTGTTATTGATGATAGAATTCAAGGGGAAATTCAGATTACAGTTATTGCTACAGGGTTTGAACTTAAAACTTCGGATAATCTATTTAAAAAAGATCAAGGACTTCAATCTAGGTCTTTAAATCCTGCTGATTTCTTCTCTGGTGCATTTAATTCTTCTCAACAATCTAACCAATCTATTGGTAATAGTCAGTCTAATCAAGCTAATAATGCCAATCCTAAAGTAAAACAAGCTGAATCTAATTGGAATATTCTTGATATTCCTGACTTCTTAAAAAAATAACTTTTATTTCATATATCTAAATAGTCCGGCTTTACTAAAAAGCTGGACTATTTTTTTATTAAAATTATAATCTGATTTCTCTATAGTTTTTTTTTGCTATAGGTATCAATTGATTGATAGGTTCTTATATATTCTAAAATAGCTCCACCAATTTCTTCGTTTGGGTCAAAATGTGATTCAAGTTGGTTATCTTTTCTACTATTTTTTATAAGCATAATACATAATGGACCAAATGCATCCGGAACTTTGATTTTTCTATAGATTCCTGCTAAAAGAGTTTGAATGTTTTCATTTTCAGAATAGTTAAATTTTGATAAAATTGGATATAAATCTTCTTTGTTCTCTAATCCGTTGTCTAGCATTTGATTAATTGTGTATAATGCTTCTATAATTTGTTTCTCATCATTTGTCTTTTTTAACACATTCTTTATTTCTATAATACTCTGCTCTTTATTCTCTAATAGATTTTCTATTAAAGGCTTATTAAAATTACAGTGATTACAGTCTTCGTTTGGTAATTCTATTTCTTTCCCAAGCTGTGAAGTATAAAATTCGTTTGTGTGAAAACTATTTACAATCATAATAATTAACCTTCTTCTATTAAAAAATATTCTCTATGAAAATATATATGGTGGACCATTTTTTATTTCAAGTAGAATATTCTCTGCCATTGTTTTTAATTCTTTTTTTGAACGCCCTTCATTTTGAGCTTTTTCAAACTCTATGAATAATGGTTCAATCGCTGCTTGTTTTTTTGTTTTATAATTTTCTATATCTATATTTATAAGATTCCTTTGTAAATTAAGTTCTGTTTTCGCATTTGTTTTTATTACTTCGGATTCTTTTACTGCTTCTATTAACTGTGTCCCTATGTAACTGAAACAAGTTGTTGCACATAAACCTGAAAAAAGAGCTCCTAATATTGGGTTGCCATCATTTACTATGTAATTGTATAAATGCCCTCTGACATCATCTACGTGTGAGTAAAAACAAGCTTTATTACCAGGTTTTCCGGCTATAGCTTCTGATCCTTCATCTGATATTTTTTGTATTTCTCTCCATACTTCTTTTTTAAATTTTTTTAAGTTTTTTTCTTCCATATTTAAATTAGCTAAAAAATCATCTAATTCAGATTTATTGGGCTGTAACGTTATTAGCATTTGCTTGATTGTTCTTAAATCTTGACTGCTATCTGATATATTGCTATATATATTATATTCAGGATTTACCTTTTTTATCAGACCTTTTAATTGGTTTTTAAAATTATTACTATACTCTTTAAAATATTTATCTGTATCTTGTAAATTCTTTTTTGATAATATTCCACAACTAATAACTGTTAATAATGTTAATCCTCCTATACTTAAAAAATATAATAAATCTTTTTTTTCTGTAACTGATTTTTCTTTATATTTTTCTATCTGTACTTTGTTATTTGTTTCATTATTGGATTTAAAGTTTATATTATTATTTTTTTCTACAGTTTGTTTCTTACTACATAAATTTTCATCGTGATAATTTTGGGCGTCCTTATTAATTGGCTTTTTTAATATATCTTGAAATTTGAAAGCTGCATAAGATAATAATTCTCTTTCATAATCTACTTTACCTTTAAAGCTCTCAGTTTCTACATCTATTAAACTTGCTTGTAGATTCTCTTTTACTTTAGATTCTTGTTTTTTTATCCAAATATCTTTTGCCCCATCTACAAAGTTTTTTCCTATACATCCAATACTACCAAGGATAAAAACTCCTAAAGCTCCTATAATCGTTTTGTAACTCGGATTTTGTATTGCAACATAAGTCGCAAAATGTGTTTCTTGATTAAGACATATATTCCTTGGCAATTCAGGTAGACTCTTCCATTTTGGTAATTCGGCTTTCTTTTTTGAGGCTATTTTTAGCAAATAGGTCGATCCTAAAGTTAAACCACTCAGTAATGTAGAGGCTATACAAGTATTTTTAAAGTTATTTTTAAAATTATTTTCATTCTTATTATTATTTAAGTTCCTATTTTTTGAAAATAATTCATCAGCTCTTTCTTTGAAATTATTATCTTTTGATATTAAAAGTGAGTTATAAGAATCATCTATATTATATTCTGTATCTATAATTTTTTTATTCAGAACCGCCGAATCATTATTTAATGATTGCTTTTTTTTTGCTTTATCTTTTTGCCCTTGTAATGTTTCGCTGTTATAACTCAGTTGTTTAAAATTTGATGGTATTGTCTGCATACTACTCATTTCTTTTTTCCTTTTTATTTAAAAATTTTTTTAATACTTTTTCTAATCGTTTTCTTAATTTTTCATCTTCAATTACTTGATTATTCCTATTATCTTCATTAGCTTCTTTTGTAAAGAAAAAACTAAATAATTTCTTTTTTATATTTTGAACATAACTAGTTACTTTGTTATCCCAGAAGTTTTTTATAGAACCTAAAATAGCGTTTAATCTGTTAGAGGCTTCTTTTATAAGAGATTTAAATATTTTTAATGAATTTGTAATAAAGTTTAATGAATTTGTAATAAAGTTTAATGAATTTGTAATAAAGTTTTTTATCATTTGAGGGGATTTTATAATAGCTTTGGGAATAATTTTTATAAATATATTGTTAGCTGTTTGTTTTAAAGATTGAGTAAAATCGTTAATTAAATAATTGAATTTTTCAATCATAATCTGTATTTTTTTTATAAATTGTTTTTGCTGTAATTGATGGGCTAAATATTCAAGTTGATTCATTTCTTTTTCTAATCTTTGCCTTTTTAGCATTTGCCCATAAGCATAACATTTTGCATAACTCCACTCGTTTGGATTTATCTTCGTACTTTTGTTTGAGCTAAATCCAACACCTCCTCCACCGCCTTTTCCACTACATATTGGACAAGCAGATACAGGTAGACCATGTGGACATAATCCTGTATTAACTTTTATATTTGGATTTGATCCTATTTTTACCACTAAAAAATCCCTTCTGTTTGTCTAAACTTCGGGATACTTTAAGCCTTTTTTATAACACATCGTAAAAATTATTATTATGCGTGAAACCTAAGCTCGAAGTACCATCGCAAAAAGTCTATTCAACTTCTTTGAGTGTTCCGACTATACGGTTGCGGCTCAGTTAAGGAGTTTCACCTTATTTCCTCTTTATTATCTATTTTAAGGCTTAAATTTTTTTAGTCAATACCTTTTTTCAGATTTTATATCCTTCAATAATCTGTCTTGTATTTTACTTGCTGTATATATACCTAAAATACAACTGCTTGCTTTTAATAAATAAGTTGAAAATCCAATTAAGTTTGCTTGAATTGTTTTTTTTAAAATCTCTTTAGGTAAAACATTTTTTGTCAAATTATAAGATTTTATACTTGCAAATGCCTCATCTATTAATTTTGGTAGATAAAAAGTTCCACATATTATTGGAATTTTATTTTTCCTTTTATCATTACTTTTATTATTCATTCCCTTATTTATAGTTGAAATTAAAAATATTGGAGCTACTAATGATTCTAGGTGGAACATTCTTTTTATATTTTTTATAAATAAAGAATTAATATTATTATAAGCGTGTCCTAATTCGTGAAATTGTGCTAAGGATAATTTACTTGTAGATGTTATTATTTTTTTCCCATTACATATATAAAGTGAGTTTTCTCCATCTATTATACTTTGTACTTCATTTTTTAATATATTTTTTTCTAAAGATTCATCTTTTCCTATTATTAAATTGAATAGTCTATTATGCTTCATATCTCTTAGTAAAGTGTTAACAGCTTCTTGGTTTGTTTTTATAGAATAATCTGATACTCTAAGAATACGAACTCCTTTATCATATAACTTTGTATTTAATAATATTTTATCTGATATCTTATTTAAATTTGATATTGTCTTATTATCTACGGTTTTATTTATCTGTTTCAAAGTTGGTGATAATACATTTATATTTATTAATTTTGAAGCTTTATTAAATAATGAGTTTGTCGAAACCGGAATGAGTATAGAGCTGATTTTTTTTATTCTGTTGCTATTATAGTTAACTTTTTTTTTATTAATTAATTCTGTTTTTCCTAATAGTTTACTTCTTGTTGTTTTACTAATCGTTCTAGTATAATTCGCTTTATTTATCACAAAGTTCTCTTTTCTTTTTATCTTAAGTATAAATTAAACATAGTATGTTATACTAAAACTTAAGAATATTTTTTTTGTTAGTTAATTAATAAAAATTTACATTAATAAAAACTATACTCGTCCATAAATATCTTTTAGCCGTACAATATCATTTTCATCAAGGATTTCTCCTCGTTGTACTTCTAAAATTTTTAAAGGATTAGATGTTAAATTTTGAAGCGAATGAGGCTCTAATATATCAATATCAATACTTTCTCCAGGTAATAATCTATAACTATTATCACCTTTTATCACATTTGCCTCTCCTTCTAAAATAACCCAATGCTCACTTCTATGATGATGGTATTGTAAACTTAATTTAGATTCAGGATTGACAGTTATACATTTTATTAAAAATTTTTTACCATCTTGTAATACAGAATAATGCCCCCAAGGTCTATAAACTGTTCTATGTACCTTGTGTGTATTATTATCTATATCTTTTAATTTATTATAGATTTTTTTCACTTCTTGTGATTTTGCTTTGTTGCATACAAGAACTGCATCTTCAGTTTCGACGACTACAATATTTTCTAATCCTATACTTGTTACCAGTCTTGAATTAGAATAAATTATAGACTCCTTAGAATCTATATCTATTACATTTCCTACTATACAATTTTTTGAGACATTTTTAGCTGCAAATACATCATAAATATTTTCCCAAGATCCTAAATCTTGCCAATCAGATCCAAATGGTAAACATACAAGTTTTTTGGAAAACTCCATAATTGCATAATCTATTGATATATCTGGAATCTCATTAAAATCTTTAAATGAAACTGTTGGATGAGTATTCTTTTCAAGCTTAATATTTTTAAATTCTTCATATATTTTGGGATAATATTTTTTTAATTCTTCTTTTAATACAGAGGCTTTAAATACAAATATTCCAGAATTCCAAAAATATTTTTCGGAATTAACATATTCTTTTGCTTCCTTATATTCTGGTTTTTCTTTAAAACTACTTACTCTTAGCAGATTTTTATTTAGCAGTCTTAATTTTTCATCTGGTTCAACCTTAATATATCCAAGACCGGTTTCTACTTTTGATGGTTTTATTCCAAATGTTACAATATAATCATTTTTTGCTATATTTATTGCTTCTTTTATTTGTTTTGTGAAATTTTCTATATCATTAATATTTAAATCTGATGGGGTATATATTATAATTGTATCTTCGTTTTCTTCTAAAATATTTAGAATATATTCTACAGCTAGATATAGTGCTCCGGCTGTATTTTTAGAAATAGGTTCACTTAATAACTTATAATTATTATTTAAATTTTTATCAGTTTCTATAAGTTCATCTAGTTGAGATTTTACTTGTGATAAATTTTTAAGATTTGTGACTGTTATTATTTCTTTGGAATTGATTATCTTTGACAATCGTTTAAATGTTGTTTGGAAAAGTGTTTCATTCGTCTGATTATTAAATGACTGTAATTGTTTTGGAAACATTTCTCGACTTAGTGGCCATAATCTTGATCCACTTCCGCCTGCTAAAATTACTCCGTATACTTTGTCTGACATGCTTTTCCTAAATATTTTAATTCTATTAAATTTTATACTTTATAAATTATATAATAAATGATTATAATCGTCAAAAATTTTTTAGTATTTTATTTCCAATTTATCTTATAAACCTTTATAATATTTTTATTATTATATCTTCTATTTTATATCTACTTTTTTAATATATGCTTTGACCTTTTTTATTTTTATTAAAACTTTTCTAATCTGATTTAATGTTATTTTACAATAGTTGAAATTTAAAATCTTTTATAGTATCATATTTTACATAAATTTATATGGCGGGCGTCGCCAAGTGGTTAAGGCCTCGGATTGTGGTTCCGATATTCGTGGGTTCGAACCCCATCGTCCGCCCCATTTTTAACTTTTTTCCAGTATTTTAACTTGTAAAATACCGGAAATAGTTCTAGTTGAAGAGTTTCACCATTATAACTTAGGGTTCGGACACAAGTCTGTATTATCTCTCTCTTTATTTCAGGTGTTGCTAATCTGAATAACTCAGGTAACTGGTTGCAAAATCCCATTATTAAACTTAATCGGGTGTATAAAACCTTGCTTTTCTTGTATTAGTAGACACTATTTTTATAAAAATATATAATATGCCTCTATGATTCAATTTTTTGAATATTAGCTATGCTTATTTTATATAAAAATTTTTGTATTTAAACTTGCTAAGTGGCGAAATGTATTTGAAACAAAATTATACTTAATTTAGACAAACTTAAAAGTCTTCTATAGCTACGATTCGGTAATTTATCAAGTAAATAAAAAGAATAAAAATAAATAATAAATATTAATAATTCTTTGAATACAATTTATAACCAAAACTTTATATAAAAATAAAAATTTAAAACTTGTAACTTTATTTGAATAAGTTCGTATACTCGTGGCGATGGCACAGAAGTTTGAAGAATTTTAGAAAAATAAAAATTTAATCTGTTTCTTAAATTATAATTGGAGAAGTATATTCAATTCCAGGGCATTTATAGACTAAAAATTATTTATTTATTTTACTTTTATTATATTTTTAATAATATATATTAACATTATACAATTATAAAAAGCGTACATATAGTTTTTTAAATAATAATATTTTTGTTTATATAAAAACTAACGAATTATAACTTAGGCAAAATATATATTTAAATAATATAGAGCAAATATTAGTTTCATAAAATGCTTAAACTGCAGGTTAAAAAATTATTCTAAATTTTTTGTTAGAAAAAGCTTATATTTTTTCTTTGCTAAATTCTGTAACATTACTAATTTTTGATTCTTGTAACTATTTAATAGGATAAATTAGTTTTATAATTATATTTTTAAGGAAAAACATATTTTTCAAAACAGATAGACTTACTTTAAATATATGAATCAATAAACTCTATACTTAAAATTTTTAAAGCTAGGTGTATAAATTCTTAAAAAATATATTGCCAGCTAAAATTTAAGGACAATTTACTCTTATTTTGAACAATATTATTTAATAAATAATATTAATCTCTTAGAGGTCGAAAAAACAATATTGCTATAACAGTTATAATACAAAACCTGTTGATGTTTTAACTAAATATGATTTAAAAAATTGGAATTTATGTATTACTACCTGAGAAATAAAGTTTCTTACAATATTGTAGAAAAATTAGGTGTATTATAAATGAACATATTCTTTGATCATTTTTAACATTCATTGTGATAATTATAAATAAATCTATTTAAATTTTTAATTTTAAACTAGTAGTTGTCAGAATACTTAAACTATAAGTCAAAATACACTGAAAAAGTGTATAAGGTGTTAATATTTTAATAACGGTGTTGACAAATTTGAGTAATTTGTTTTAAATTTTTTATTAATATAATAATATAAATTAGTTTGTCTGAATGTATTATAATACTACATGTAAAACACCAATTGGGAAAATTACACTTGCTTGTGATAAGCAAGAGAATCTTGTTGGACTTTGGTTAGAAGGTCAAAAATATTTCGGGGATACTATTGGTTATGAAGTTTCTGAAAATAATGAGCTTGATATATTTAAGGTTGCTAAAGATTGGTTATACAGATATTTTAGAGGTGAAAAACCTGAAATTTTAGAATTTCCACTTGCTCCCATTGGAAATAATTTTAGACAACGAGTTTGGCAAATACTTTGTGAAATTCCATACGGAAATGTTTGTACCTATGGTGATATTGCTAAAATTATTGCTAAAGAACAAGGTAAACCAAGAATGTCTGCTCAAGCTGTTGGCGGAGCCGTTGGCCATAATCCTATTTCTATTATTATTCCTTGTCATAGAGTAGTAGGAACAAATGGAAGCTTGACAGGTTATTCAGGTGGAATAAATACAAAAATTACTCTATTAAAACTTGAAGGTGTAAACCTAGAAAGATTGTTTATTCCAAAATACACTACAGCACCATAGAAGTAACATTGTGATTACAGAAAGGCAAAAACAACAAGCAAAATTACTTAAATTACTTCACCAAAGGGAAAAGTCTTGGTAATTCCTAATGCTTGGAGTGCTGGAAGTGCATATGTAGTTGAAAAATCAGGATTTGAAATAGTTGCAACATAAAGTGCAGGAATTGCTTATAATTTATGTTGTTCTGATGGAGAAAATATATCTTTTGACGATTTAGTTTATATTGTAGAAAAATGACAACAAAATTAAATATTCCTTTGTCTGTTGATTTTGAAAGATGGTATAGCGAAAATCCTAAAATAGTAAAATAAAATGTAAAACAGTTTTTATTGAAAGGTGTAGTAGGTTTTAATATAGAAGCCGATTACATTGTTAATGCAGATGAAAGTAATTATTCAAAACAAAATATTAAACATACAAAAAATATAATATTTAAAACTAAATCAGGAATTGAAATTTTAGAATACTTGTATGAAAATAATTTCAACTGATAAATTATAAAAATTACTAGCTTAAATTTAATAAAATTAATTTTAAAAAGAATTTTTCCAAATAATCATTTTATTTGTACAATTTACGTAAATGAGATAAAAATTCATAATCATATAATAAAACATCTATTTCCAAGAAAAATTATTCTAGCTATTAAACTGAAAAATGTTTAAGCTTTTGGTGTATGGGCATCTTTATTCTTTTATTTTTTTAAACTTTTTTATAATGTTGAAATAATTTTACCAGCTGTTGTTATTGTAAACTTCCAACAAGTTTGAAAAAATAGATACTTATTTCGTTAAAAAATAAATCATTTAACTTTGGGTATAAATTTTGCCTTTTGCAAGCGTAAGTTTTGTCATCGTCAGGTTTATGTTATTTAAACTATTTAGAGAATAAGGTAACTTTCAAAGATTAATAATTTTGACAATGTCTTGACTAATAGCTATTCTAATTTTGTATAATTATAATAAATTATTAAAAATCAAAAGGATAATGATGAAAAAATTTATAATTATTTTAAATATTTTATTTTATTAAATGCAGCAGCATTTGCTGAAAATGATAGTCCTATTATTTTGCTGACAATGGGAAGTTTGTTTTTTTGTGGTGATGTTCGTGTTATAAAACTTCCGGATATTGGTATTTATGGTAACTCTCACGCTCCATTTGCTGATAAAAATAATAATGAAGTGGCTGATTTGTTAGAAAAATATTTTAAAGAAAAAAATCTTGATAAATCTGATAATCCACATTTAACTCCAAAAAGAAAAGTAGTAAAATTTTATACAATCCCTTTAAAATAGCGAGGTAAAAATTATGACAGAAAAACAATCAAAAATTTTTAATCATAGAAACTTTATTAAAACAACAGCTCTAGCACTTGCATTTACAAGTTTTGCACCAAAATTTGATATAACATAAGCTAAAAGTTTTGACTCTACAAAAGAAAATTCAACTAGAGTTTTAGGCTGTGGTAAAGCCAAAATAAAAGTTTCAACTATCGGTTTTGGCTGTATGGGGCTAAATTATCATGGTGGTCTTTACCCTAGCAAAAAATTCTGTATAAATTTACTTCATCAAGCTGTTGATAACAATTATACACTTTTTGATACCGCAGAAAGTTATGGGCCTTTTATTAATGAAGAACTTGTTGGAGAAGGACTTTCAAAATTTCATAAATCAGGAAAAATTGCTATAACAACAAAATTTGAACACGATTGTGATTACGCTACAGGAAAGCCTACAGGAAAGAAAAATAGTCAGCCTAAACACATTAAGTATGTTGTAGAAAATTCTTTGAGAAGATTGAAAATTGATTGTATTGATATGCTTTATTAACATAGAGTAGACAAAAATACTCCTATAGAAGATGTTGTTGAAACTATAAAAGAGTTAATTACTGAGGGGAAAATTAAACATTATGGGCTTTGTGAAGTTAATCCTGAAACAATTAAAAAAGGCTCATAAAATTTATCCTATAACTGCAATTCAAAGTGAATATCATCTAATGTTTAGAGAGGTGGAAAAAGAAATATTACCTCTATGTGAAAAGTTAGGTATTGGTTTTGTTCCTTATAGTCCACTTAATAGAGGTTTATTAGGCGGACAACTTAACGAATATACTAATTTTAATAATATAACTGATAATAGAAAAGATTTACCAAGATTTCAATCAGAGGCTTTACGACAAAATATGAAATTTGTCGAAGCTGTAATTGAGTTTGGTAGAACTCGTGGTATGACACCAGCACAAGTTTCATTAGCGTGGTTGATTTCAAAATATCCGTTCATTGTTCCAATCGCTAGATCTACAAAACCTGATAACTTGGCTGAAAATATTCATACCACTAATTTCAAGTTAAGTAATGATGACATAATCAAACTTGAAACAAAGCTTGCAAGTATTTAAATTGTTGGTGATAGATATCCTGCCTTTTTACAAAAACAAGTGGGCTTGTAACTCTAGATCTATCCATTATATTTATTAACTTGACTGATAGTAGTATTATTATTGTCTTTTATTAATTAAAGATGTAAGAAGATTAAACGTAAAGAATTTATTATTAATTCAATGCTCACAATTAGTGAAATTCAACTATTATTATGTTGTATTTCTTGTTTTCATTAGTCCTAAATTTTATTGAGAAACTTTATAAATTGATATATAATGTTTTCGATATGTACGAGAATTTATTTAACACTTTAGCAAAATCAAAATTTAGAAGTCATTTTAAGTTGAAACAAAAAGATTTTGATTATATTTCTCAAAAAGGCTTGGAAATTATACGTTCTCATGCTGTTGATTTTATCTCAAAACGCCTTGCAGCGAGTGATATTCCAAATGATGGAAAACAAACTCCAATGAGTGGACATCCGGTTTTTATTGCCCAACACGCTACTGCTACTTGTTGTCGTGGATGTCTTGAAAAATGGCATAAAATTAAAAAAGGTCATCTCTTAACCTTGGAAGAACAAAAATATGTTGTAAATGTAATTATGGAGTGGATAAAACGTCAATGAAAGATTTTAAAACAAATGTTATGCGAATGTTAGATAAAGCAAAAGTGATTTATAATCATTACTCATATATTGAATCAGGTGCAATTAGCGGATCTGATGTCGCAAAAGTCTTAAATCAAAACCCGAATAGAGTTTTTAAAACTCTTGTTACTGTTGCAAAATCAGGCAATCATTATGTTTTTCTTATTCCTGTTGATCGAGAACTTGATTTGAAAAAAGCTGCAATCTCTGTTAATGAAAAGTCTGTTGAAATGCTTAAAAGTAAAGACCTTTTGCCTCTAACTGGGTATATCCACGGTGGTTGTTCTCCTATTGGGATGAAAAAATTCTTTAAAACCGTAATTGATTCATCTGCTAAAAATTTTGATATGATTATTTTTAGTGCAGGTAAAATTGGATATCAAGTTGAACTTTCTCTTGTAGATTTAAAAAAATTTATAGATTTTGATTTGTATGATATAAAGGTTTAGAAAATTAAATAATGTGGATATTATAGGCTATAGGAAGCGCTTTATTTGCTGCACTTACTACTATTACTGCAAAAATTGGTATTACAAATGTTGATTCAAATTTAGGTACTGCTATTAGAACTTTTGTGGTTCTTATAATTTCAATAGGTATTGTATTCTATACTAAATCATTTCAACAAATTCCAAATTTATCTTCTAAAACTTGGATATTTTTGATTGCATCAGGCTTAATGACTGGCTTATCTTGGCTTTGTTATTTCAAAGCTCTTAAACTTGGAAATACAACAAAAGTTGTTACTATTGATAAATTTAGCTTCGTTTTTGTCTTATTCTTTTCTGCTCTAATTTTAAAAGAAGGCTTAACTCTAAAAATGTTTATTTCTTGTATTCTAATTACAGTGGGTACAGTCTTAATGGTTATTTAACTAATGTTTTATCTTTTTATTCCTGGTAAGTCTTAAATCATATTCGTCTTTATTGTTAAATTTTAGAAGGTGAATAAAATTTAGATATCTTATAAAAAACAATAAAAAAGATCTTTAATTTTTTAAAGATCTTTTTATTAATCTGGGGTGGAAGGATTCGAACCTCCGAGATGCCTGGACCAAAACCAGGTGCCTTACCACTTGGCGACACCCCAACGTGTCCTTTTCACTCCTTTATTATAAGTAATTCCTATATCATCTGTCAAGTAATATTTTTCTTTAAATTTATTTTTATTATATTCTTTATTCTATCTATTGAAAATAACTTATCTTTTATAACACTTCTAAGTAACTCATTATAAGATCCTATTCTTTTATCTTCTATATAATTTTCCCCTGTTAATAATGTTTCTATATAACCTTTAGGTATTGGCCTTTCTATGTGACCAGGGCGTGGACATATATTGTTATTTATTGTAGAAATCCTGCTTAATAGTGGATCTGCTAAAGCAAGTTTGTCTAATATGTATGTACTGGGTTCTTCATAATAACCTAAAAATCCAATTTGCCATGCTATAAGCAACCTCTTATTAGAAGGTGTATCTTTTGAAATTATAGTTTTCTTTATACTATCCGATAGTAGTTCTATATTTCTGTTTTTCCACCTTTCACGCTCCCCCTCCCCATCAGCATCTATACATATATTTTCTCTTTTTAGTGCTTTTAATAAACCTGTATGTTGGTAATAAAAACCACGCTCATCTGCTATTTGAGAAGGTGAATAAAAATTAGAATCTTTATAGTTAATGTTTGATAATAAATTGTTCCTTGGAATGTTTATTCCAATAAGAAATATTAAAATTACAAGGCTTATAGTTATAAATTTGCTAAACTTAACAGTGCTTCTATGAACTGTAAATATGACTGATATAATAATTAAAGTCGAAATAAAACGACCTCTCATAAAATCTCCGCCTATGTATATTATATAAATTATATATAGTACTATGCTTAAAATTATACAATTGTCTTTTATAAATATTTGTTTATAATTTTTAATACTCTGTATTAATGGTTGTAGTATTATTAATAAACTTGCTATATCCATTGAAAAACTGATGAAAATATAATTTAATCCATTTTTTAATTTACATAAGTAAGAAGTTCCTGTATTTAATTTTGCATAAGCTGTATTTGGAAATAAAAAACCATAATAAAATAAAGAAAACATTTCCCAAATAATAAATGGTAAAAATCCTATAATTATTGCTTTGAATCTTTTTAAAATTGTATATTGACTTTTTTTAAATTGGTATACTAAAGCAGGCAATATTAATAAAATGCCATCCATTCTTGTCAACATAATAAAAGATGAGATTAATGATAACTTTAATAGTTTATAATCTTCTTTTTTGAATACTTCACAATCTGTTTTGTTCTTATTAAAAAATTGAATATAAAATATTGTTATAAGTAAGTAAAGTAATGAATTCTCTAAACCTGAAGTAGAAAAATCTATAAATGCTTTGCTGAAAATTAGCAATGATAAAATAATTGGTATTATATTATTTTTATATGTTAATTCTTTTATTATTAAAATAATTGCTAGTAATGTGCAAAATATATTTATAAAAATTGATGTGAAGTAAACTTCTTTTGTAAAAAAAGAAACAATTATCATTATAAATAACATAAAAGGTGAGGTGTAAACTTGTACTCTTTCTGATATATTCCAAGTTAATCCATAACCACTTAAAAAATTTTTAACCGTTCTAAAAGAAATATAAGCATCATCACAGACCCAAGCTGTTCTTATTAATACAAATATTAATATTAAAAATAGTATTGATATTAATATAGATATATAATTTACACCTTTTATCTTTAGATTCATATTTTTAAATACCTTTAATAATTTTTTTATTGTTATTATTTTATTATAATATCTAAATATTTTAGTATTGTAACTTTTTATTTATAAATCTTTTTGATACAGTATTTTTATAAAGAAAGGTTTTTAATATATATGATTTTAACTATAGACATTGGCAATACGAATATTACATGTGCTTTTTTTCAAAATAATGATATTGTTAATATTTTTAATATCCCTTCTGATGTTAATGCTGATTTTGATTATTTTTATCAATCTTTTTTAAAAATAATATCTAATAACTTAACTTCAAGTTATGATCTCAATGGTATCGTTATTTCTAGTGTTGTCGATGAACTTACTTCTACAATTACTAACGTTTTAAATCAAATTTTTTCTTTGAAACCTTTTGTTATTACTTCTCAATTAAATTTAGGTATTAATATCTGCTTAAAAAATAAACAAGAATTAGGGGTAGATCGGCTAATTAATGCCTATACTGCGTTTTCTTTATACTCTAAGCCTGCTATTGTCGTTGACTTTGGTACCGCTACTTCTTTTGATATTATTGATCAGCATAAGAATTTCTTAGGCGGTATTATTACTCCTGGAATTAATATTCAAGCTAAATCTTTAAATATATTTACTTCTAAATTACCTCTTGTTCCTATTTCTTTCCCAAATAAAGTTATTGGTGATAATACCTATGATGCTATTTCTTCAGGTATTGTAAGAGGACATGCTAAAATGATTGAAGGCCTTATTTTTGAAATTAAAAAAGAACTCAATAACCCTTATTTTGTTACTATTGCTACCGGTGGTTATTCTCAATTAATTTCTTCTCTTATGAATCTTAAGTTTGATTATGTTATTCCAAACCTTACTTTAATAGGTCTTAATTTGATTTATAATGATATTTTTTCTCAAAATTATTCTATCCCTTCTTAAATTTTGATCCTGGTATTTTGTTTTGTTAAGTTTTGTTTCTTTTTTTATATATTAAGTGCTCTTTTGGTTAATCTTTTTACTCTATTTGTGTTTATATATATAATCAAGTTAATTTATTAATAGTGGATAAGAATAATAAAAACCATTTTGTAACTTTATACAAAATGGTCTTTTTTTTTGTGCTTTCAAATTTCTCTTTAAATATGATAGTCAACATACATACTTTTTTTATTCTTTATACAGTATAAACATTTTTCTGTCTCTAAAGGCATTTTTTTGCTAAACTCATTTAAATTCGCTCCTAATCGTCCTCTATGGTCGTTTGATAATAAACAGCAAGAATATACTCCGAGTTTTGTTAAAATCCTACTTGTTTTACAATCTGTGTATATTTCTCTTTCACTATTAAATTCTGTTAACTCTTCATCCTTTTTTATTTCACTTACATCTTCTATTACTTTAAAATTATCATAATTTAACTCTATTCCATGATCCAAGAAAAAAGATAAAAATTTTTCTATTAATTCTTTTTCCTCTTCTTTATAATGATTAACTACTATTATTAATGGGTTAAATCCATACTTTATTAAACTTGTTGTTGCGCCTATTGCTTTTCTAAAACTACCACGTGTTCTTATTGCATCATTTTTTATCTCATCATAATGTACTATACTTATTTGAAAACCTAAATATGTTCTTTCTTCTTCACTTTCTACTTTCGCATAAAATCTTGCTTTTTTATCATTTATTGATACCCCGTTTGTCATTATTATAGTATCTGATTTCTTTAAGCACATCCTTAATATTGTATTAAACTGTGGATGTAATAATGGTTCTCCTCCTGTTAGGTAAATCCTCTTGATATTACTTATATTCTTTGAATTTAGATTCTCTTTTATTATATCTATATCTATAAAATCATTATTATTTATTTTACTTTCAATTGGTAGATAACAATTTTTACATCTTAAATTGCAATTTCTGGATGTTAGTTCTATAAATAGTTCGCTTAATTGATCCATCTTTACTATAGGTGCTGTTAAAATTTTGTTCATTTTTATCCCTCTTCTATCTTTCTGACTTGTTTTTTTCCTTTTTTATTTTCTTTTGCTGATATCTTTTTGTTAATTACTCGTTTGGATACTTTATTTATTAGCCTTAAATTTAATATACTTTCAAATTTTAATATAGTTTCCTAGCCTATATTTACGATCTTTTTAAGTATTTGTATTTTTTGTCGTTAGTTTATTTGGAGGTACTTATTATGGCTAAAATAATTGAAAATCAATATGGTAGAAGAATGATTCGTTTATCTTCAATGGATATTCAAGATGTTGTACGAGAATATCAAAATTTACAACGAACTAGTTTCAATAACTCTAAAAGCACAACATTAAAAGATAATATATTTTTTTATCTTCCTGAAGATTTATAATTACTCTTCTGTTTATTTTCTTTTCTTAAATATATGCTATTATGTAATATTATTAACATTGTTTTAGTCGTAGCTTATTTATTGAAAAGGAAATTATTATGAAAAATTGGGTACTTATTTTATTAATTTTAATTATTCCTCTTGTTAGTTATTGGAAATTAGATGAGTCGCAATCTACTATAGGAAAAAATCAATCTAGTCAAGCTATTGCTGCTGTAAATAAACCTCAGGTTATTAAATTTGCAGCTCAAATGTGTCTTGATTGCACTAAACAAAAGAAAATATTTGAAAAAGTTGTACCAAAATTTCAAAAAAATATTGATTTCGTTTACATAGATGCACAGTCTAAAGATAAAAAAACTCAAGATTTAATTCAAAAATATAATATCTCTGTTGTCCCTACCACTATCTTTTTAAATGATAAAGGTTCAGTTGTAAAAAAAATTGAAGGCCTTATATCTGAAGATAAACTAGAATTATATTTGAAAGAGTTAAATTAATTATGGAACATCTTGTAGATATTTTTAACCAACATGTTTTGAAATCAGATTTTTCTTTAATAGTTCTTCTGATATCATTTCTAGGCGGAGTCGTTGCATCTTTATCTCCTTGTAGTCTTGGCATTTTACCTATTGTACTTGCTTATGTATCTGGTACACAACATAAAACTTTGACTACATTCTTTCATATGCTGCTTTTTGTCTTTGGTATATCTTGTACTATGACAATAGTCGGCTTGATATGTGCTTTTACAGGTGCCGTATTTACAGCTTTTGCTCCTACTTATTGGATACTTATTTTAACCAGTTTGATTTTAATCTTTGGGCTTAATCTTATTGGGGTTATTGAAATTAATTATCCGAGTTTTATCAAAGAATTACCAAAAAGTAATAATAAAAATGCCCTTATTTTCCCTTTTATTCTCGGTATGGTTTTTGCATTAACATCTACACCTTGCTCTACTCCGATTTTAGCTGCTATTATGGCCGCCGCTACTTTAAGTGCTAATTATCTTATGGCCGCTTTTATGCTTCTATTGTTCGCTTTAGGTCAAGGCCTTATTATAATTATTGCAGGTCTGTTTACTTCTTTCTTTAAAAATATTCCTAAAATTGCTTCTTATACAGAAAATCTTACAAAATTTAGCGGTATTGTTTTAATACTTTTTGCTCTATATCTTTATTATAAAATATTTTCTTCGCTATTTTAATTCTTGTATATTATTTCTTATTATTATATGATTGAATAATATTTATTTATTATTCAATCATTTTTTATTTAGGAGATCTCTATGGCTAAAGATTCTAGTTTTGATATTGTTTCTGAATTTGATAAAATGGAACTTCTTAATTCTATTGAACAAACTAAAAAAGAAATTAATTCCAGATTCGATTTTAAAAATTCTAATTCCCAAATAGATTTAGATCAGGATAAATCTATTACTATTACAACTTCTGATGAAATGAAATTGAAAAATATTCTTGATATTCTTCAATCTAAAATGATTAAAAGAAATCTTTCAATTAAAATTCTTGATCCTCAAAAAATCGAAAAAGCACTTAATCAAAATTCTAGACAAGTTATTAATCTTAAAAAAGGAATACCTGCTGATATCGCTAAAAAAATTGCTTCCGATATTAAAGATAATAAATTTAAAGTTCAAGTATCTATTCAAGGTGATTCTTTGCGTGTTGCATCTAAAAATAAAGATGATCTACAATTAGTTATTCAATTTATACGCCAAAATTCTGATAAATATGATCTGCCTTTACAGTTTGAAAATTATAGATAAACTTTTCATATCCTCTTGTATTACCAAGGTGTTTAAAAAATTTTTAATACTATTGCAATTATTGTTTTTATGGCTATAATTTGTTTAAGAATTATTTTTTTTCTTGGGAGGATCTAATGAAAAATAAATTTATTATGTTTTGGTTTATTGCGATTATTTTTATTATCTCGATTTTTATTATAATCTTTAAACCCACAAAACTAGGATTAGATCTGGTTGGAGGCTCAAGATTAGTTTTAGAGGCTCAAAAAACTGATACTATTCCTGTTATAACTAAAGATATGATGAATGCACTTCATTATGCTATTGAACATAGAGTTAATGCTCTTGGTGTTTCTGAAACAGTTGTTCAGCAGTCTGGAGATAATCGATTAATTGTTGAAATACCAAATGTTTCTGATCCTAAAAAAGCTAAAGAGTTCTTAGGTGAAACTGCTCAATTAGAGTTTAAAAAAATGAAAACTAACCCTGACTCCTCTGTTTCTTGGATTCCTACAGGACTTTCCGGTAAAGATGTTAAAAAATCATTGTTAGCTACAAATCCTACTAATGGTCAATGGGTTGTTAGTTTGGAATTTAATGATAAAGGTACTAAAAAATTTGCTAAACTTACTCAAGAGTTAGTTGGTCAACCAATGGCTATATTCTTTAATGGTGAACTTATGTCTGCTCCAGTTATTCAAGAACCTATTATTGGCGGAAATGCTCAAATTACTGGAGGCGATGGTGGATTTAAACACGATGATGCTAAAAATATGGTCGACCTCCTTAATGCCGGAGCTTTACCTGTACCTGCTAAAATTATTCAGGAAAATTCTGTTGGACCAACTTTAGGCGCTGATAGTATTAAAAAAAGCCAAGTAGCTGCTTTTATCGGAATTAGTCTGGTTATGCTTTTTATGCTTATTTATTATAGAATCCCTGGGCTCGTTGCAAATATTGCTCTTATTGTTTATGCTGCTATTGTTTTCGCTATTTTTAAACTTATTCCGGTTACTCTTACTTTAGCTGGAATTGCAGGGTTTATCTTAAGTGTGGGCATGGCTGTTGATGCAAATATTTTAATCTTTGAAAGAACTAAAGAAGAACTTAAATCTGGAAAAAATCTATTCCCTGCTATTAATGCTGGGTTTGATAGAGCTTTTACTAGTATCTTTGATTCAAATATTTCTACTATTATTACTTGCATTATTCTTTATATCCTTGGTACTAGTATTGTTAAAGGCTTCGCTTTAACTTTAGCTATAGGGGTCGCTGTTAGTATGTTTACTGCTATTACAGTTACTAAGAATTTTATGCATTTGTTACTTGGATCAGGTAAACTTACTCATCCTGAATTCTTTGGTATTAAAGCTTCTGAAATATCTGTAAGTGCTTCTTCTGGCTCTTCTGATCCTATTAAACAATCTAAATATGGGTTGTTAGATTAATTTTATTTTTAAGGAGATTATTTTTATGTTTGATATTACTAAGCAAAAAAAATTTATTGATGTTGTTAAATATAGATGGGTCTGGGTCGCTATTTCTATTATTCTTCTTTTACCAGGTATTTTTGCTATGGGGTATTTAGTTCTTACTCAACCTAGCCACGCACCTTTAAATGTTGGTATTGATTTTACCGGGGGAACTATTCTTCAATATTCTGTTAATCAAGATATTGACCTCGATTCTATTTCTGATATCAGACAGAAATTACAGAAAAATGGTGTCTCTCATCCTGTTATTCAATTAATTAAATCTAATTCTATTTCTAATAATGAACAACAGTTTGCTAACATTATTTCTATTCGTACTCATTTTATTGATGAACATAACCAATTTAAAATAGATTCTATTTCTAAAATTATTTCTTCTGAGTTTAAAGACCCTAAATTAGTTAATATTAGTTCTATTGGACCAACACTAGGAGCTGAATTATTTAAAAATTCTGTTGTTGCACTTTTACTATCTTTTATTGGTATTGTTGCTTATTTAGCTTTTAGATTCCAATTAGATTTTGCTGTTGTTACTCTTATTACACTTTTTCACGATGCTCTATTTATTATCGGCTTGTTTGCTCTTTTAGGTATCTTCTTTGGAGTTCAGGTTGATGCTCTATTTATTACCGCTCTTTTAACCGTTATTGGTTTTTCTGTTCATGATACTATTGTCGTTTTTGATAGAATTCGTGAAAATTGTAATTATTTCTCTAAAAAATTATCTTTTTCTGAGATTGTAAATCTATCTGTTAACCAAACTCTTGCTAGAAGTATTAATACCTCTTTTACTACTGCTCTTACTCTTTTAGCTCTATATTTATTTGGAGGCTCTACTACTAAAGATTTCGTTTTAGCTATGCTTCTTGGTATTATTGTCGGTACTTATTCTAGTATATTTGTTTCTAGTATGCTTGTTGCTTGGCATAAAGAATACTTAGAACGTAAAAAACTCCTTTATAAAAAAATAGCTTAATTTTTTATGGAAAGGTTTTTTATGCAGTCTTATGAATCTTCTCCCAATTCTTATTTATCTTTAGCTCAATTTATTTCTCAATCTCGTGAAAATTTAGGACTCTCTCAGTTTGGGTTGGCTAAAAAATCTAATATTGATATTTCTGTTATTGAACTTATTGAAAATGGACAAGATCTCTTCTTAGATACTACAACTAGACAAAAATTGGCTAAAGCTCTTAAACTCAACCCTGCTGATATTAAAAAATTTGAAAAATCATTTAATCTTAATATAAATTCTTCGGACAATTCTATTTCTTCTTTAAAGCAGCTTATTCTTCAAGGTCAACAAAATTTATTGTGCCCTAATTGTTCTTCTCCTCTTATTGTTAGAATCGCCAAATTTTATGATCTTGATGATAATCTTGTTCTTCATCCTAAAGCTTCTTGCTCTAAGTGCCCTTTTCAAATTAAGTGACTTTATGAAAGGATTTCTATTTTGGATAAACTATTGTTAAAACGTATGGCTTTATTATCTGCTATTCTAGGCGCTTCTCTTGGTATTCTTACTCTTATTCCTATTATTAATTTCTTCTCTTTCATTTCTCTTATCTTTCTCTCTTCTGTTTTTGTATTTTTTTATATGCAAAAGGTTAAATTACTTGGTATCTTAGATCTTAAACAATCAACTCTTTATGGAGCTTTTATTGGATTTGTCTCTTTTTTAGCCTTCTGTGTTTCGTTTCTTCCTCTTGCTGCTCTTATTGGGGTCTTCTATAAAAACTCTTTTTACCTTGGTATTAGCATCCTTTTCAGACAAGGCTTTTTTATTCTAGTCTTTCTTGTCTTTTTTACTGCTATTCTTTTTGGCGCACTTATGAACTCTTTTTCTGCTTTTATTTATTCTCAATTTAATTCTCTTCTTTTTGATGATAATATTAAAAAAAATACTGATATTGATATTAAAATAGATTAGAAATGGAGTACTCTTATGATTTTAAATTCTAAAATTAGAACTATTCAATGGATGGGAGATTTCTCTCAACTTATTGACCAAACTTTATTGCCTTATAAATTACAAAAAATTAATATTTCTTCCTCTGATGAAATGTTTCTTGCTATTAAAAATATGATCGTTCGAGGAGCTCCTGCTATTGGAATTGCCGGTGCTCATGGTATTGTACTTGCTGCTTTAGAATTGGATTCCTCTTTACCTTTTCAAGAGTTTAAAAATTTATTGCTCCAAAAAGCTCAATTCTTTAAATCTGCCAGACCTACTGCTGTTAACCTTATGTGGGCTATTGATAAACAAATTCAGGTTATTAATTCCTCTTCCATTTCGGATAATTCTTCTCTTATTCAAGAACTTAAAAATAATGCTATTTTTCTTGAAAATCAAGATATTATTATTAATCAAAAAATTGGAGAACTTGGAGCTTCTTTGATTCAAAAATCTGCTGCAGGTATTTTAACTCATTGTAATGCCGGGGCTTTAGCTACTGTTGGGTATGGTACTGCTCTTGGCGTTATTCGTTCCGCTTTTGCTAAGGACAATTCTATTAAAGTTTTTGCTGATGAAACCAGACCTCGACAACAAGGTGCTAGACTTACTTCTTGGGAACTTATTCAAGATGGAATTGATGTTACTCTTCTTACTGATGCTATGTGCTCTTATTTTATGCAAAATCATTTTATTGATTATGTTATCGTTGGAGCCGATAGAATCGCTGCTAACGGGGATACAGCTAATAAAATTGGTACCTTTACTTTAGCTATCTGTGCTAAGTATCATAATATACCTTTCTTTGTTGCTGCTCCAACTTCTACTATTGATTTCTCTATATCTTCTGGAAAGCAAATCCCAATTGAATTTAGAGAAAACTCGGAAGTTACTTATATTAATGATAAATTAATTTCTCATCCGGATGTTAATGTTATTAATCCTTCTTTTGATGTTACTCCGGCTAACCTTATTTCTGCTATTATTACTGAAAAAGGTATACTTTATCCGGACTTCTCCTCTTCTATCTCTAAGTTGTTTACTTAACTTTTATTTATCTATATTTTTTATCTCCTTTGTTAATTTTTGTAAATATTAACCCTTTTTTAGGTAATTTGTATATACTATTTCGGTTTTATTTATTTGTGATCAATATTTCAAAGGAGATTTTTTATGGGACTTGCTGCTTCTCAAGCTAGGCTTCGATCTTTACTTTTAACTAAAGCTAATTGTGAAAACCAATTGATTGAAAATTCTAGACTTAAATTACAGTACTCTCAAGAAGCAGCTCAATTAGCTGACGAGTATAATCAAGCTGCTAATAAAAAAATTATTAAATTTAATACTGGAGATGTCTTTAAAACTCTTAATCCTTCTAATATTCTTCAATTTAATAAATCTTCTTCTAATGATATTAATATTCTTGATAAAGATGGAAATCCTGTCCTACTTGACAATGATCTTAAAAATCTATCTGATCGTGAATTTCAGGATAAAATCTCTAATGGACAGCTAGTTTTAACTGATAACTCAGGCAAAAACTTAGATCTTCAAGATTCTAAAAATTTTATGCAAGATCTCGATCCCGCTGCTTTAGCTGCTGCTTCTGCTTCTTATCAAGCTAAACTAGATCAAATTAAAGCCGCTGAAAAATTTATTGATAATGATTCTTTGCTTAAAGAGTCTACTTTAAAATCTATTGATCCTCAAATAGAATCACTTAAATCTTCTATCGATAAAAAAACTGGATCTTCTTCTTCTTTTAATCTCTTTAATCATTAATAATTTGCTTAATCTGGCTGCTTTTTATCCCTTTTGTATATATTGTTTCTTAAAACTTTATCTCTAATTAGGCCCCGATTTATTTTTGTGCGTATTTATACGTACGTATTTTTATCGTTGACCTTTTTCTTACATAGTTTTGCGGACTTTCCTTTTTTATTTTACAGGGTTATACTCTCTTTGTAAGTTAAATTAATCATTGATTGTTTTTCTTATTCTTTTGAAGGTAGACTTAAGCCCTCTGATGGTAAATGTTATTTCTTCAAAAAACGCTTGAAGTAGCCTTTCTTTTTATCACTACTTTTTCAAGTTTACGAGAGTCTATATTTTTCTTGGGGTAATGTGTTTATGGGATTTATTCATTGCTGTAGTGCTCTTCGTCGATCTCAATCTTTTGACGTTGAACCTATCTCTTCTAAATTTTTAGCTTGTCAACTCGATATTCTTCAATGCTGTCCTGTTTGTAATAATTTTGTTGTTCAACTTACTAGAGTCGATTTCGATCATAATATTTCTATTGTTAGAAAAGTTAATAAAAAAGCTGTTAATTTTTATCTTAACCTTAAACCTTTTATTATCTCTCCTCATAAAAAATATATTAATAATAATGGTAAATTTTATCTACATTATAATGAATTTGGTAAAATTAAAAAATGTTATTCTTCTCTTTCTTCTCTTAAAATTGGCCTTCACGATAATTTCCAAGATTTAACTTATTTTAAAAAAATTATTTGACTCTCTTTTCATTATTAAAATAATTCTTTTATTAAATTTATTACTATCGGTACTAATGAATATAGAAAATATATACAGAAAAAGAAAAATAATGCTAATGCTACAAATTTCTGTACTTCTGTGAATATTATTACATTCTTTTCTTTTTTGTTCTCCTGCGCTGCTCTATATTCAAGTTGATTCGGGCTTAATGGAAGCTCTTTTTCTATCTCCTCTATTACTTTTGCATATTTTATCTTTATTAAATATGCGTATGAATCCTGATTTATATACCATAATAATGATGTACATAAACCTACAAATGTTAAAAATAATTCAAATCCTAATAAGCTCTCTAGTTGAGATACTTTTGATAATGATATCATTAAACCTGTAACTAATATTATTACAAAATAATATCTATTTGTTTTAAATGAACGATCTATAAATTTATCTTTTGATTCTATATAAATTCTGTATTGTTCTAACTTTATTAATTCTTCATTCATATCTTCTCACCTTATCTTTTTTATTATCTTTATTATATAGTTTTTTTTTCTTATGTCAATTTTATATATTTTATTCTTCATAGGAACATTTATAACGAATATTTTTTTTATTTTGAATTATAATCCCTCAATATACGACTAGTGTGATAATTTTTAGTTTACGATTTATGGAAGGATTCTATGAAACTGTCCAAAAGAGAACAGGAAGTTTTGTCTTATTTACCTCATGGACTTACTGATAAAGAAATTGCTATTAAACTCGGTATATCTAAACGTACTGTACAAACTTATATTAATCGTGTCTTTATTAAACTTGGAGTTCGTAATAGAGTTGGCGCTGCTTGTGTCTTTGTTCAACATAATAATATTAATTCCACTTTAGATCCAAAATCAAATCCTCAGTTAGATTCAAATCTCAACATAGATTCAAATTCAAACACAGAATTAGATCCAAATATATAATACTCTCTCTATTTATTCTTTTATCTCTATCTTCTCGCTTCCTTTTTTCGGAGTCTTTTTATATGCCTAAAATTTCTTCTCTTCAAAAAAAATTTGTTTATTTCTATCTCTATTATCTTGATCCTCTTAAAGCTGCTATTTTAGCCGGTTATAATAAAAAAAATGCTCTCTCTCAAGCTCAATCTCTCTTAGATAATCCTCTTATTATTCAAGAAATGAACCGTTTGCTTAAATCTCAAGTCACCTCTCTAAATGTTCAAAAAGCTTATGTTGTTAAAAAATTACTCGATATTATAGAATCCTCTCTAGCTGATGATTTTCAAGATCCTTCTGATAAACAACACTCTGATAACTCTTTAATAGCATCTGTATCTTCTTCTTCTAAATCTGAAGGTAATACTACTAAAAACCCTAAAGATCTCTCCTTAGCTCTTAAAGCTATTGAACATCTGTGTAAGCAACTTAATTATCCTTCTCAAGATTTGGATCATCCTTCTTTAACTTTACCTTTTAATTCTTTTAGTTCTAACGATATTAATATTATTGATAATCTTGATCAACAAAAAATTTGATTACTTTTATTATATCAAATTTTTAAATTCATTATTTACTTTTGTCTATAGCTTTTCTAGGAGTTTTTATGCATTACTTAGATATTATTAACAAAGTTCTTATTGAACTTAACTATAAACCGGTTTCCTCTTTTAAAGAACTTTGTAAACAAGACCATCTTAAAATTAAAAATACTATTTCTCGCCTTAATTTGGAAATATGTTCTTCTTATGATTGGAATTTCCTACTCCGTAAACAATCGCTTAATATCCCGTTAAATTTAACTCAAATCTCTAACCCTATCTTTGGACGTATTGATAATATATCTATCGATGGCTTTACTTTGAAATTTGATCCGGATTTTAAAAAATTTTTATTCGGTAACCCTCAACCTTATTCTTTCTCTATATTCTCTAATTACCTCCTTTTCCCTAAATTCTCTTCTGTTAAACAAGCTTCTATTTTCTATTTTACTAATAATTCTGCTGTTAATGATTCGGGGTTCGATGTTTATTCTCTATCTGATCCTCTAGATAAATCTCTTTTACCTCTACCTTTTTCAGAAATTATTCTCGTCTATGGATCTTGTATGAAGTTTAAAGGTAATTCTCAGCACGTTAAGTTTAAATATTGGTTCTCTATGTATAATGAGGCTCTAGCTAATCTTCGTAAAATGTCCGTCTCGTCTGTTTCTCAATATCCTTCTGTTCGTATTCTTTCTAAACGCTTTATTTAATGGAGGCTTTGTTATCTTATGAAAAAATTAAATAATATTGATGATGCTATTTTTGCTAACTCTTCTGTTGATGACTTGATGATTAAAAAACTAAATATTGAAGCTCAAAAAGAATTAGAAGCCGCTTCTAATCCAAATTCTCTTCAACCTGTCTCTGTCGTCGAGTTCTCTAAATTGCCTGCTAAGTTTATTTTTTCTAAATTCGCTTGTTACAAAGTTTTTAATAGAAAAAATAAAACTGAAAGCTTTATTAATGGTATTCAAGCAGAAAGCTTCTTGGGTACTTCTAAAAACCTTCGTTTTAAATTAATTAATCGCGAAATCTCATCTTTTGCTACTGATGATGTCTTTGTTCGCTTCCATTGTGCCTCTATTCCTTATGATTTATTTCATGAGAATTTATAATTTTTTTTCGTATTACTCTATTTGTAAAGGATTATTTTTATGCAAAATCAAATTAATTATTCTGTTATTGTTTCAGATTTTAACAAAATTGATCAACTTGTGCACACTGGGAAAATCAATGCTCAAACCGGGATGGCTTTGAAAAATCAGGTTATTTCAAATGCTTTTGGTTCAACTTCTTCTCCTTCTTTGAGCGTTGACCCTTCTCAGATTACTACTACTTCTTCTACATCTCATTCTTCTACTCCTACTCCTAACGATAATATTTTGGCTCCAAATCAAAAACTCCTTGATTCTTTTCAAGAATTTGAATCTAAAAATGCTAACTTCTTTAATTCTCCAGCTCGCTCTATTCTTAAAAATTATTTGATCCAAAATTTTGACGACCTCTCTACTCAATCTTTGCAAATAATTTCTAATATTGTTCGAGAATTAGAAAATTCTGCCGTTAATTCTTATAAATCTCAATTAGATCATTCTAATTCTATTAATTCTGCTAATGAAGCTGCTAAATTGAAGCTTAATTCTAATGCTACTTATTCCTCTCGTGCTGATCAATCTATTCCTAAAGTCTTCTCTAGGCAAGATATCGATTCGATGTCTTCTGAAGAATTCTTAGCTCTTGAACCTCAAATTATGGCTCAACTTAAAAATGAAATGAGTAAATTAAAAAAATAATTCTATATGGGTTTTCTACTCCTTAATTTATTTCTAGCTTCTTCTGTTAAACCCTCTTATTCCTTCTCTCTTTTATTTTGAGGGTTTAACTTTTCTTGGTATTTATTTTATAAAGGCTTTGTTTATTATGCTTGGTAAATCTTTTGATCTCTCTTCTGAGGATAACTCTATTCTCGCTCAACAAATTAGTTCTACTTTTGATAAATTTAACGATAAACGTCAAGCTCAATTGATTAGCATTGATGAAATTAAAAAACATATCTTTTCTCATAATACTAATTCTGTTTCTTGGAATAATGATGTTCATCTACCTGATGTCTACGAACTATCTCAAACACTTAAATCTCATCTTATTGAAAATTTGTATTCTAATCCTGAAGCTATGTTCGATGTTCAGGGTGTAAATGAAGATGCTCAACAACTTGCTAATAGCCATAAAGCTATGCTTGTTAATGCTTTCCAAAAAATGAACTTTAAAAATGAAATGGAATCTATTGTTGATAGTATCGTTGAAGCTGGTGAAGCTACTCTCTTTATCGGATGGAATACTCTCTATAAAAAAAGACGTAGACCTCAAAACCTTGAAGAAAAATTTCTATCCCCTTCTCAAGATGGCTTTGTTATTGAAGATAAATTAGCTTATGATGGCCCGATTGTTAAATGTATTAATCCTGCTGATTTCGTTTTCGATGTTGATCGATTTGCTAATTTTGACTCTTGCCCTAAAATCTATCGCTCTTTTCTTGATATTTCAGAAATAGCTCATAATAAATCTTATAATTGTTTGAATGATTCTATTCTTGAAGAGCTTTATCTCCTTATTTCTTCCAATATCCCTAAATCTAATAAATTTCGTCTTCTCACTAACAATAAAAGCTCTTCTTTTCCTCCTTCTAAATTTAAAGTTTTTGAAGGAGGCTTTTCTTCTATTTATTCTGACTCTTCTAAATTCTCTAAAGCTATTAGAGGTAATCAACTTGAAGTCCTAGAATATTATGGTGATATTAAATTACCTAATGGGGATATTCTTAAAAATTGGCTCGTTACTGTTGTCGGTCGCTCTAAAGTCGTTCGTTTCGAACAAAATCCTTTTGTTATTAATCCCTTTGTTCATGCCTCTATTATACAAGATCCAGATAATTTAAGAGGGGTTTCTCCTATTAAAGTCGCTCTTGAATTGTCTTCTATATCCTCTACTATCTTGAATAAACAATTAGATGCTTTATCTCTTATCATTAATCCTCCTTATTTAGCCCCTAAAGGCTGCTTCTCTGGGGAACAACTTGTTAAACCAGGCTCTATTATTGAATATGATGCCGCTTTGATGCCTCAAAAACCTATGCCGCTTGATTTCAGTTCTGCTATTGTTGGTTGGGATTTTATTAAATTCTTTAAAAATCAAATGGAATCTGCTACTGGTGTATATCGTAATATGGCTGGTGATCTCCGCTCTAATGAAAATAAAACCGCTACTGAATTTAACTATTCCGTTAGCTCTCAGGCTATTCGCTTAAATATGTTAATTGATTCTGTTTCTCGTAAAATTATTATTCCTATGGTTCAAAAAGTTGCTGAAATTATTTCTAATTTCAAATTTGGTAAAGAAACTATTACTTATAATGATAATGGCGAAGTTAAATTCCTTACTATTTCTGATCCCGAACGCTCTTCTTATGACTTCCTTTATCACTATGGCGATAGAAAATCTTCTCTTGATCGAAAATCTAAATTCTCTCAATTATTTAATATTATTTCTTCATTCTCTAATATGCCTCAATTCGCCTCTCAAATTGACTGGGTTGAATGCTTTAAGTTCGCTTTAGAACAGTTTGGAGTCGAAAATTCTTCTGCTTTTATTAAACAAAATCATTCCACTCAAAATAATTCTCACCCTATTGATAAAGCTTCTTAATTCCTTTTATTACTTTAATGACTTAAAGCTTTTCAACCTTAAGTCATTATTTCCTTATATTTTTAATCCTTTTGATGATAGAATTTGTAAAGTTCGTTTAACCTTCTTCTTTCTTTTAATAGATTGCCTTCTGTTGGACTCCCTACAAACGTTTTGCTTTCACTTGAGTCTGTAAAACTTAATGTTAAATCCTCTGTAATTGGCGAAACAGGTTTTGAATTTTTATTATTATATTCATAATCCAATTCTAGGTCACTTTCCAAGTCTTCCTCCTGCTCTTTCAATGATCCTATTCTTTCCCTAACTATAGGAGTTTGATTATTGCTCTCTTGGAATAATGGACTTATTCTATCCATGTCTGCAGGCAAATTAGAATCTAAGCTATTTGAAAATGTTGAATCTTTTTCTGTTAAGTTGCTCATTGTTGGGGTCACTCTTCCGAAATAAATATCGTCTGTATTATAAAAGGCTCCATTTTCATATGATGTGTAATCTACATAATCACCTTTTATATTTAGTCCATCATTTCCATTTACTCTTTTTTCAAATTGATCGCTCTCTAAACTTTTTCTTGAACTTATATTCTTTAATAAATCTTTACCTTTTTCTACTAAACTATTACCTCTTTGTGTTACACTACTTTGATTTACATTGACATTTACTTCGTTTGGCTTGCCTATGCAAGATGATAGAAAGTTTCCCATTATCTTTTTTCTCCTATTCTTTACTTATTCCTTTTTTATTCTAACATCATTATTCTTTTTGTAGTAGTTGTTGTTGTTTAAAATTTTTACATTCTTAATATTTATTTCTTTTGACTATTTTTATAGTCACTTTTGTTATTACTTTTTATTAGAAAGGATTTCTTTTATGACTTTTACTAATGGTTATGATTTGTTTGTTCCTGAAATTTGGGGCAAAAAACTTAATACTTCTCTTGAAAAAAGTTGTGTTATGCTACAATGTGTTAATCGTAATTGGGAAGGTGAAATTAAAACTCAAGGCGATACTGTTAGAATTCTTACTCCAGGCGATGTTTCTATTAGCTCTTTAAGTAATTCTTCTCTTACTTATAGTGAAATTACTCCCACTCAACAATCTCTTGTTATTGATCAACAAAAAGTTTTTGCTTTTAAAATTAATGATGTCGCTTTAGCTCAAGCTAATGCCGATATTATGGAAGCTTATCTTAATAATGCTAAAAAAGCTATCGAAATTGAACAAGATAGCTTCTTGTTAGGTAAGCAGGTTGATGTTACTTCTGCTAATATTTTAGGCTCTACTTCTTCTGCTATTGAACTTACTGCTTCTAATGCTTATTCTCAATTCGTTCAATTAGCTAAAAAATTGAAAAATTCTAATGCTGTTTCTTCTGGACAAAAACCTTGGGTTATTATTAATCCTGAAATTGAAGCTCTTCTTCTTCAATGCTCTCAATATACCTCTGCTTATCAAGTCGCTGATGAAACTCTACGTAATGGCTCTATTGGCAGAATTGCTGGTATGGATGTCCTTGTTTCTACTAATTTAACCCCTTCTTCTAATCAGTATTGTGTCTTAGCCGGTACTAATGATGCTATTACTTTTGCCTCTCAATTAGCTAAAATTGAAACTATTCGTGATAAAGATTCTTTCTCTGATCTTGTTCGTGGGCTTTATTTATATGGTGCTAAAACTGTTAACCCTTCGGCTTTAGCTAAAATGATCTGTACTATTTCTTAGTTTGTACATATTTTTTATTTACTATTCTTTGCTTCTTGTTAATGCGTATATATTATTTATCTTTATTTTTTATACGCATTAACTTTTTTTCAAAAAAAAAGATGCAAAATAGATTTGATGATCCTTTTGCATCAGGTTTACACTAGCCGAAACATTAACAATGTTTTTATTATACATATTTTTTCATAAATTGCAATGCTTTTTTAACTTTTTTATTATTTTATTTACATTTTTTCATACTTTTGTATAATATCCTATCTTATTTATATCTTATTTATATCTTCACCTCCTAATTCTAGTTTTTTATATTTATTTACTTTTTATATAAGGATTCTTTTATGAAACTTCTATTTAATGATCTCTCCGGTGGTATTAATACTTCTGATACTAAACTTAATCTCAGTTTACAAACTAAAAAAGTCTTCTCATCTGAAGCCATTAATGTAGAATTGTTTTCTGACTTTGGTATTAAACGCCAAAATGGTAATTCTCTTATTATTTCTCTACCTTCTATTGATGATGTAACTCAATCTGTTACGTCTCTTTTCTTTGTCCAGCACTTCCTACTTATTACTTCTTCTTTGGGCAATATTTATTCCTTTAATCTTTCTTCTAATAATCTCTCTCTTCTATTTCAAAATCAGCACGGGGATTCTTCTTACTCGTTTGCTAATTTCTTAAATGGTACTATCATTGTTAATGGTGTTGATAATCCTCTCTTCTTTAATCCTTCTTCTAATTCTGTTCAACAATTATCTTTAACTTCTTCTAATGGTACTTCTATTAAAGGTGAATCAGTCGCTGTTTTTAAAAGCCGCTTATTTATCTCTCAAGATAATGTCCTCTTCTTTTCTGCTCTAGGCTCTTATAATGACTTCTCTTCTTCTGATGATGCCGGCTTTATTAATAATTTCCATGTCGATTCTACTAAAATTATTTCTCTTATTTCTTATAAAGACTATCTAGCTATCTATAAGCCTAATAAAACTTATCTATTATCTGGAACCTCACCTGACGATTTTTCTATTTCTTTATTTGCTGATAAAGGATCTTCTTCTCATAAAGGTCTTACTACTGTTAATAATCGACAGTATTTTATTTCTAATGGACTTTTTGCTCTATCTCAATCCGGTGAATTAAATCAAATCGTTTTGTCTGATAATATTGCTCATAATATTAGCTCCGTTTTTAATTCACTTAATCAAAATTATATCGATTCTATTATTATGCTTCCTTATGAAAAGAAAAATCAAATATGGTGCTTTCTTCCTGTTCATAATTCAAAATATATTAATAATGTTTTTATCTTTGATTATTATAATAAATCTTGGGTCCAGAGAGTTATACCTTTTAATATTACTGCTGCTTGCTCTTCTCCCTCTAATATCTATACTGCTGACTCAATGGGAAATGTTTACATTGAGGATTACGGGGCTTCTTTTAATGGGGTTCCTATATCATTCTCTTGGAAAACACAGTTCTTTTCTCTTGGACACCCTAACTTGTTTAAATCTATTGAAGAATTCTTCCTTATTCTAGACTCTTCTTCTGAAAATAAATTTATTTTTAGTACCTTTAAAAATTATGACGAATTATTTGAAGATGATTATGAAGCTGTTTTCCTTACGGATCTTAATAATATGATATGGGATGATGATTCTAGCTCTTGGGACAGTAATGATTCCTCTTCTATTCAGTATCATAATTCCTGGAGTAATATTTTTGAAACAGATTATAAACTTGAAATTTCTGAATCGGTTAAAAGTGTTCAATTGGCTTTTAAAGGTGATTCTTTATCTCACGATTTAGCTATTGTTGGTATTGACTTTAGAGAGCTGCTTTATGATTAATCCTTTCTTCTCTACTCCTTCCTTTATTAATATTTTTAATCCGTCTTCTTCTTTCTATTTATTTCAAGCCTTTTCTTTATTAAAACAATTTAATAATTTCCTTTTTGATGATTTCTCTCCTTTTAAATCTAATTTTAACTATTTCTCTTTCCTTTCTCTTATTAACTCATTAGAAGGCCATTTCTGGATTATTATTGAGCCCTCTTCTAAAGAATTTGCAGGTTTCTTTTTCTTAGATGATTTTATTGGTAATCCATTCCCTTCTTCTTCTTTTACTCCTTCTAACAATAATATTTATCATAGTGCCTCTATTAATGCTTGTATTTCTAAAAAATTTTGGGGGCCTTTTGTTTATAAACAAGGTAAACTTATTATTAATCTTATTTTTAAACATTTTCATCTACATAAATTACAAGCTCAGGTCTTTTCTCATAATCATAGACCTATTAATATACTTCAAAAATTAGGCTTCTCTAAAGAAGCAACACTTATTCATCATACTGTTGTTGATGATAAATTCTGTGATTTGCTCGTCTTCTCTATCGTTAATAATTAACTTTCTATCATTTTTTTTAGGACTCCTTTTATGAAATATAAGCTTTTACCAAAACAAAAAGAATTTATTGAAGTTCCTCACGACTATACTCTTGATGTCGCTGTTTATCAGGGTGGTTTTGGTAGTGGTAAAACTTTTGCTGGCTCACTTTTAGGTATTTTGTTAGCTATTAAATTCCCTCATATTGTTGGGCTTGTTGGAGCCTTGACTTATCCTATGGTTCGAGATACTACTTTAGAAACTTACTTCGAACATTTAGCTAATATGGGCTTTAAAGAAAAAGTTCATTTCTCTTTTTCTAAATCTGAATCTAAATTAACCTTTAAAAATGGCTCTAAAATCCTTTTTAGACATCTTGAAGAACCTTCTAAACTTAAATCTTTGAATCTTGGCTTTGTTCAAATTGAGGAAATGTCCGAAATCCCAGAATCAACTTTCCTTATGCTTCTTGCTCGCTTAAGGCAAAAAGTTCGAGCCTCTTGGAAAAATTTTAGGTATAGACTTTTTGCTCATACTAATCCTGAACCTAGAAAAGGTTTTATTTATAAACATTTTGTTGCTAATAAAAAACCTAATTATCGTATTATTATTGCTCCTACTTCTCAAAATATTTATTTGCCTCAAGGCTTTTGTGATGAACTGGCTAAACTTTATGATTCTCGCTATTATAATTCTAATGTCCTTGGGCTCTGGAATGATGATGAAGATTCATCTCTAGTTGTTAAAGACTTTGATGATCATAATATCTTAGATATTTCTTATAATCCAGAATTACCTTTACATATTTCTTGTGATTTTAATGTCGATCCTATGTGCTGGATTCTTGCTCATAAATCTGATCAAAATGTTTTCTTCTTTGATGAAATAGCTCTTGAAAATACTACTACTTCTCACGCTTGTAATATCCTTTTCCAAAAAATTAAAAACCATAAAACTAAAATTATTATTAATGGTGATGCCTCCGGGGATAATCGTAGCTGTACTTCTGAATATACTAATTATGTTATTATTCGCAAAAAACTCCAATCTTTTGGATTTAATGATATTGATATTCATATCCGTGCTTTTAATCCTCCTATTAAAAATAGAGTTTCTGCTTTTAATTCTAGAGTCAAAAATTTTAATGGAGAATCTCATTTATTTATTAGCCCTAAATGTGAAAAATTACTTTATAATGTCTATAATCTTCGCTATAGAGAAGGTTCTTCTATTATAGATGTCCCTCTACATTATCAGATTAAGAAAAATAAAGAACTTAAATTCTTATCTCATCCTTTTGATGCTGCATCTTACCTCGTTGAATTTTATTGGCCGATTAAGCTTTAGTTTAATCTTTTCTTTCTATTGCTCGTTCTTTTTTACTTTTTCCTTTTTTTTCTTTGAAGGGAGTGGTGGCCTTTTTTTATTTTTTATATTATAATTCTAATTATTATTATAATTTTTTATGTTATTTTAGTTTTAGTTTAATAAGGAGATTTCTATGGGCATTATGGATGGAAAAAAAGGCTTGATTTTTGGTGTTAGTAATAAGCACGGTATTGCTTTTGGCATTGCTAATGAGCTATTTAAGCAAGGGGCTCAAATTGCTTTTACTTACGCTAATGATGCTATGGAAAAAAGAGTTAAACCTATTTCTGAAGAAATGAATTCTAAACTCTGCATTAAATGTGATGTTACTAATGAAGCTGATATTAAACTCGCTTTTGAACAATATAATTCTATTTACGGAAATCTTGATTTTGTTCTTCATGCGGTTGCTTTTGCTAATAAAGAAGACTTACAAGGCGAATTTATTAATACTTCTAAAGATGGTTGGAATCTGGCTCTTGATGTTAGCGCTTATTCTCTTGTCTCTATTTCTAGATGTGCTAAACCTTTCCTTAATCAAGGTGCTTCTATTTTGGCTCTTACTTATCTTGGTTCTGAAAAAGTTGTTGCTAATTATAACATTATGGGGGTTGCTAAAGCTGCTTTAGAAGCTTCTTCTCGCTATCTTGCTACTGATCTTGGTAAATTAGGCGTTAGAGTTAATTGCTTATCTGCAGGTGCTGTTAAAACTCTCGCTGCTAAAGGTATCTCAGGATTCGATAAAATGCTTAAAGCGGGGGCTCTTAAAGCTCCTTTAAAAAGAAATGTCTCTTTAGAGGATATTGGTAAAACCGGACTTTATTTATTATCTGATTTATCTTCTGGGGTTACTGGTGAAGTTATTCACGTTGATGGCGGATGCCATAGTGTTTATTCTTCTATTGAAGAGATGGATATTCTTACCAGAGATTGTTAATTTAATTCCTAAACTCTTTATTTTTATATAAAGTTTTTAACATTTATTTTATAAAAAAACGATTTGTCTTGGCTATTTTGACATTTCGTTTTTTTTTTTTTGTACCTTATTTAGAATTCCTTTGCATAAATCTATCAACAGCATCTTCTATATCTATAGAGTTATATAAGCTATTGTTTATATCTAGCTTAGTAGAAAAAGATTTTTTCTTGTTTAATATTATATATAATTTTAATGCTAAAAATATAAATAATATTGATAAACCTACACCAGATAAACCAATTAAAAGTTTTTCAAAAATAAATGAAATCTCTTTATTCCTCTTTATTTTATCTTCATTCGTTTTTTGAATTTGTGCTTGGGATACTCTATTTATGGATACATTTTCTCTACATTCACCTATATTATTAAAAAATAATATACATATTATTATTAATATTTTAGATATTCTTATACTACATTGTTTGTTGTTCTGTATTATTTTCATTGATTTCGTTTTCTTCTTTAGGTGTATTCTCTTTCTTATCCTCTGTTATTTCTATTTCTTTTTTCTTACTTCTTGTTTTTCTTACTTTTGTTCCTTCAGTGGTCGCCTTTTTCTCTTTCGTTTTTGAAGATTTTGTTCCAGATACTTTTCTACTACTTTTCCTCTTTTTGACATTACTTTCTGTGTCAGTTTCCTTTATTTCGCTACTTTCTTCTTCTGATTTTGGTTCTACTGATGTCGATTCCTTTATTCCCTCTATTACTTCAACAACTTTTGTTTCCTTTTGTAAAGAATCTTCTATTCTGTTTTCTACTATTTTTTCTTCACTCTTTTGATCTTCAATAGGTACATTGTTATCTATTAATTTAGAATTTTCATTCGATTTTATTTCTTCTTCTACTTTAACTTCTTCTACATTTTCTTTTAAACTATCTTTATTGCTTATTATTTCTTGTACTTTTTTTTCTCGTTTATTATATTTGTTTTTTTTGTTCGTATTATTTTTTAAATGGCGATCTTCATTTGAATCTGTATTCTTACTTATTGTTAGGTTCTCAATATTTTTATCTTCTATTATTTCTTTTTCTATAGTTGATATAATATCTTTTTGTAATTCATTGTCGGCCTTTATCGATATTTTATTAGTCTGTGGTGTATCTATTTCTTCTTTATCAAATAAGTGTTTATTTTTTTCCTCATTTAAAGGTTTATTATTATTTCTATTTTTATTCGACTTTTGATTACGTGGAAATTTTACTCGTGCAAATTTTGATTGATATGTATTATCTTGACTATTTGGTTGCGCAAAATTAAGTTCTTTTAATATATAACCTGTACCATTACAATTACTGCACTTTACAGAAAACATTTCTTGAATAGATTGACCTTGCCTATGACGCGTTAATTCTACTAGCCCAAAATCAGATAATTGACCTATTTGTGGTTTTGCTTTATCATCAGCTACTGCTAGTTCTAATTCTTCTAATATTTTAATTTTATCAGATCTCCTTGTCATATCTATAAAATCTATAACGACAATTCCTCCAATATTTCTTAATTTTAATTGTCGTGCTATTTCATAAGCTGATTCTACATTTGTTTTATAGATTGTTTCATCTTGGGTTGAAGAACTTGTAAATTTCCCACTATTTACATCTATTACTGTTAAGGCCTCTGTTGATTGTATGAATAAATATCCTCCATTTTTTAAATTTACTTTTGTCTGTAATGCTAATTTTATTTCTTTATCTATATTTTTATAAATTAATAATGGCTCCGTACCTTTATAAAATGTTATTTTTTTATCCATATTCCAAGTCTGTAATAATTGTAACGCTCTTTGATATGCAAATGATGTGTCTACTATTATTTCACCTATATCTTCTGTACAAGCTTCTCTTATTACTCTATATAATAAGTCCTGATCTCTATATAATAATGCAGGTGCCTCATAATTCTCTGCTGATGTGACTATTGTATTCCACTTCTCTAGTAATGCATCTAAATCATCTTGTATATCTGCTTCGCTTTGATTCTCTGCTTCTGTTCTTATTATTATTCCTACTCCTACAGGCTTCATTAAACTTACTATTGATTTTAATCTGGCTCGCTCTTTATTTGATTCTATTTTTTTACTTACGTTTATTCCACTTTCTAATGGCATTAATACTAAAAATCTTCCAGGTAAACTTATTGATGTTGTTACTCTTGGTCCTTTATGCCCTGTAGGCTCTTTTACTACTTGAACTAATAATTTCGATTTTGGCGCTATTTTATCTTTTAAGCTACCCTTTCCTATTATATCATCTGTATGTAAAAATCCCATCCTTGTTGAACCTACATCTACAAATGCTGCTTCTATACTTGGTAATATATTCTCTACTTTTGCTAAATATACATCATTTAGCAATATCTCTCCTCTATGTACAAAAAATTCGCTTACTTTACTATTCTCATCTAATACACAAGCTATATTATCTCTCTCTGCTATTACTATTGTCTTAGACATCTGTTTTCCCTTTTTCTACTTCTCTTTTATAGTTCTTCTAAATTTCTATCTAAAAATTTTATACGTTTTATATTATATTCTATACTATCTCTATTTATTATATTCTCTAATAGTACATCTACTCTTATTGGTGTTATTTTTAATTCATTTTGTCCAATGTTTAATGTTAATATTATTTTATTATCTTCTTCTATTTTAATTTCCTTTATTGATTCAGATATTTTTATTTCCTTTTCTATTCCTTTTTTATTTGTTTTTTTTATTTTAAAATCTTTATCTTCAAGTTTTTCTTTTACTTCCTCTAATGTTTTATCAAGTTCTTGCTTACTTAATATATTAAAAGTTATTTCATACACTGCATAATAGGCTAATTTGTCTATTACTGTAGGCTTCTCTTCGTATACTCTTACATCTGTTATTTCAAATCCATTAGGAAATTTGTTTTTTAATCTCGCTTTTATTTCTTCTCCTTCTATTTTAGATCCTATTGCAAAATCAAAATATTCGGATTCACTTTCTAAAAATAATGGAAGTGCCGATGATAATGATAATTTTGGACCTGGATTAAATCCTTTCGTAAATTCTATATCTAAACCTGTTCTATATAATGCTTTTATTATTATGTTTTGAAGATCTAAATGAGATATATATTTTAAATTATCTATCTTCTTATATTTAACTCGTACTGTATAAAAAGTTTTATCCTCTTTTATTTTATCAGCATTTTTGGAATCGTTTTCTTCTTCTATTACTTTTTCCCTAAATTCTTCTATATCCCTTTTATCCGCAAGAACCTTTTTGACTCTTAAATTTTTGCAGACTCCACAATTTATACATCCATTTTCACAAGGCTTTATATTCTGTTCTGCTAAAGCTAATTTATATTGTTCTTTAAACCAAGATTTATCTACTCCACAACTTATATAATCCCAAGGTAATTCTTCTTCAATATCATAAGATTTTGTTGCCAACTCCTCTAATCTATTATCTGACAAGCTGTTTATTAAGTCGTAATTGAAATTTTCTTCCCACGATATTAAATAACCATTATTTTTATAGATTTTATAAATAAGTTCTGATAAATCTTTATCCCCTCTAGATAAAACGGCTTCTAACTGAGAAACTTTTTTATTATGAATTTTTAATTTTACATTTTTTATACCCTTCATTAAATCTCTTAAATAATTTATTTTTTTATCAATTTCTTCTAAACTGTCTTGAGATGCAAACTCAAATGGGGTAAATGGTTTTGGTACAAATATTGATATTGAACAATTTATTTTTAATGAATCCTTTAATTTCTTTTCAGATTTTATTTCTTTTGCCTTAAAAACTATTGTCTTTATTAAATAAGACATTTCTAAAATATCTTCTAATGTCTCAGTCGGTAAACCGATCATAAAATATAACTTTATCGTACTAAAACCTGCTTTGTAAATTTCTAAAATATTATTTACTATTGTTTCTGTACTTAAATTCTTATTTATTACATTCCTTAATCTTTGGCTCCCTGCCTCTGGCGCTAAGGTTATTGTTGCTTTCCTTACTGCATTTATATCTTTTGCTATCTTTATATTAAATTTATCTATTCTTTGACTTGGTAGTGATATTGATATATTCTCTCTTTTATATTTACAGCTGAATCGATCTAATAATATTTCAATATTTGAATAATCATTTGATGATAATGATAATAATGAAAACTCATCATAGCCCGTATTGTTCAATATTGTCGCTATCGAATTGTATACATCAGTTAAATTTCTTTCTCGTATTGGTAAATTTGTATGCCCGGCTTGGCAGAATCTACACATTCTTCCACAACCTCGCCTTACTTCTACTATTGCTCTATCATGTACACATTGCGTATTTGGTACTATTGGATAATATATTTGATTTTCTTTTGTTAAATTTACAACAGCTTTTTTTACACCGATATTTTTATCTGTATACTTTTCAGAATAAACTCCTGATATTTTGCTTAGCTCTTTTATTATTTCTTCTCGTTTAAATCCTGCAGTCTTTAATCTCTTTATTTCTTTTAATATTTTTATATTTAATTCTTCACCATCTCCAATTAAAAATAAATCAATAAATCTTGACATAGGATTGGGATTATAACAACTAGGTCCGCCAGCTATTATTATTGGATCTGTTTCTTCCCTTAAATCATTGAATATACCTATATTCGCTAATTCTAAAATCTTTAGTACTGTTGGATAAAATAATTCATACTGTAAAGAAAGTCCTATTACATCAAAGTCTTTAAGTGGTTTTTTGCTAACTATTGAGCATAACTCTAGATCGTTTTTCTTTAACTCTTCTATATAATCGTTTTGCGGAGCATAGGCTCTATCTGCATATAAATCCGGCTCTCTATTTATTAGCTCGTATAAAATTTTTAATCCAAAATTACTTACACCTATTTCATAAACATCTGGAAATACTAATACCATATTGGTTCTGGTATTATCAAATTTCTCTGTAATATTTAACTCATTTCCTATGTATTGACAAGGTTTTTTGACTTTTTTTAAAATTTTATTTTGCATTTATTTAATTTTGATTAAACTTTTCGTTGATCTTGAAGCATTCTATAAGCATTTATATTTCGTTCATAGATCATATACCTATTAATAAATAATATATTTTATTTATTACCTTATTTAGTCTATCATTAATAAATTTATTTGAAAAGAGATAGTTTTTAATTTTAACAATAATATTATTACATAGAATCTATAGATGTTTTTAACGTGTTTACATAATCAAGAGTATCTTCCCAAGCCGGTATAAATTCAATAGAATCTTTCAAAACTTCTTTTGGAATGCCTGCGTGATGAATTGATGGTATTAATTCGCTTGCTTTTATTTTTATTGCACTATTTATATTATCATCAGTATCATTACATATAAATATATTTTCTCCAAGTAATCCTTTCTTTACTCCAATAACTGTAATCTCATGACCATTTATTACTTGGTTTGAATTGTCAAATGATGTTATTCCAACTATTACATTATGCCCAGAATTTACTGAATCTACTATATGCTTTTCTATTGTTTTTAAATCACATATCCTATCTACAAGTCTTGCATTTTCATCTAGCACCTGATAAATAAGAGAAACCTTATTCTTATCTTCCACAATTGCTTCTGTAAAATTCTTTTCTGTTTCTGTTAAACCTCTTTTGTCTAAATTAAAAGCACTGTCGCTTGTATCTGTTAAGGTGTTATATGTCTGTTGTGATCCTATATTCATAAATGTTGATTGCATTAATACATCAATTATAGATCGCTCATTCTTGTTCCTATAACTACTCTGTATTCTCGCTTTTATGATGGCATTCCTATCCGGTTTAAGTATTACAGTCGCTCTATCCCAATCGTCTATTTTGTACGGTATCTTAAATTCATTAAGAAATGTTAAAGCCTCTGCTTTACTTTCTGATATGCTATTTAACTTGATTTTTTTTGTTACTTGCATCTTTTGGGAACTTAATTCTTCTGCCATACGTGTGAATTCCGCAGGCATTTTATGGGCTAAATTGAATTCCATACTAGCTGCTACACAACAACTAGATTGATTCGATAATGTCTTATTTGTAAATACATTACTTACTGCATTATTTGATAACACAGGTGTTTGAAATCCTTTGGGATTCTCTATAATTATATTTTTTATATGACTAGGTATATCTCCAAATTTTTGAGTAATAGAAAATGGATTTGCTAAAGCCTCTATTGTCTCTTTTAAAACTTTTTTATTATCTATTCCTTCTATACGCTCAGTTGTTGCCATTTTATGTAAATTATCAAGTACAGATGTCTTATCATTTGAGTTGTTGTTTTGTAACACTCCAGTTTTTAATAAAAAGTTTAGATTCTTTATTGTTTCTCTATCACATTTTGATGTAATATCATTGAACTTCTTTTTCTCTTCCTCTGTTCTTAATGAAGCACAAAAATTTATATTATAATTCTTTGCATAACAACTGGCTTGATAATTATTTTTTATTGCTTTACTTTCGATATTACTGCGAATATTTGTTATATTATCATCAGGTATTCCATTTGTTGTATCTACTTTCTTTTGCTCTATAGGTACACTTTGATATGGATTTACTATGAAATTTTTATTAATATTAAAACTTAACACACACTTTTACCATTTTTTTATATTAAAATAAAAACATACCTTTTTAAAAATTTGTCAATTTGCTTTAATTTATATTAAGAAAGTTTACAAATAAAAATAATTTAATGATAGTTACAAATATAGATAAAAAATTAAAATTTAAAATTATTCCTTTAGATAGATTATTAATTTTTGCTAATAATTTATGTAAATTTAAAAATCCTTCAATTAAGTTTAAAAAATTCTTTTTTGAAATTTTTGATAAGTATTTAATTGAACCTAAAATTAAGATAAAAAATTTTGATAATTATCAGTTCTCTTATTTAAAAGATCTTTTGGAACTTGTTTTTAATGAATCTGTAAAATTCTATTTTGGAGAAAATTTGGACTATAAAAATTTTGATCTGTTTTATAAGGATAATTTTTTAATTTATAAGCTGAATAGTCTTGAATTAAATTATATAGATCTTAAATTGGATTTTTTGACTTTATATAAGTATTGCCAACAACAATGCTCGTGCAATTTTAAAAGAATTATTAAAAGTAATATTCCTTCAGTAAATAAAATTATATTAGTTGAAGGTTTGACAGAAGAGTTATTGTTGCCAAAATTTAGCGAATTGTGCGGGTATCCTTTTTTAGATAATGGCATAAAACTTATTCCTTGTGGAGGTAAAACTAAAGTTTTTGATTATTACTTTGATATTATTTCTTATGTTAAAATCCCTGTTATTGTTGTTTTTGATTCGGATGCTTGGGAGCTTTCTGTAAAATTAAAATCACACATAAGAGATATTGATAAGATGATTATATTGAAGTCTGGAGAATTTGAAGATTTACTTCTACCTTCTCTTATAAAAAAAGCTATTAATAAAGAATATCAAAATTATGTTAATATAGAAATTAAAGATATAGATAAAAATTTGCCAAAAGTTAAAGCTCTAGAAAAGCTATTTAAAGAAAAATCATTAGGAGAATTCTCAAAATCAAAATTTGCAAAAATAATTTTAAGTGTTCTATCTAGAAAAAGTCAATTATCTCAATATTCAAAATATATCATTGATATAATTAAATCTGTTTAGTTATTATATTGGAAATATAAAAATAAAAAACATTTGCCTTTTTATTTAGTTTTGCTAATAATATAGGTATGATAGATGTTTTTGATTTGAAAAAGTCTTATAGAGATAATGATGTAATATTATCTGATATTAATTTCCACGTATCTAATGGCGAAGTTATTGGTATTATAGGATCATCAGGTTGTGGCAAAAGTACTCTGTTAAGATGTCTTAATGGGTTAGAAAGTATTCAATCAGGTAATATTATTATAGATAATGTTAAACTTGATAGAAAAAAAAGTCATCTTAGCGCTATAAGACAAAAAATTGGAATCGTTTTTCAAAAGTTTAATTTGTTTGAACATCTTAATGTAATAGATAATATAATTTTAGCACCTATAAAAGTAAAAAAAATAAACAAAAAAGAAGCTCTTGATTTAGGTTATTCTTTATTAGAAAAAGTTAAGTTAAAAGATAAAGCATTGTGTTACCCTCACGAGTTGTCAGGTGGTCAGGCTCAAAGAATAGCTATAGCCAGAGCTTTAGCTATGCAACCTAAAATAATGCTTTTTGATGAACCTACAAGTGCTCTTGATCCTGAAATGACTAATGAGGTCTTAGACGTGCTTGCGGATTTAAAAAAAGATAAATTAACTATGCTTCTTGTTTCTCACGAACTTAAGTTTATTAAAGAAATTGCTGATAGAGTCTTATTTATGAGAAATAATACAATTTGGGAAGAAAATAAAGCCTCTGCATTTTTTTATCAACCAAAAACTCAAGAAGCTAAGGAGTTTTTATTTCATGCCGGTATAAAGGAGTAATTTTATATATGAAGAAAAGTATTTTATTTATAGTAATATTATTTGTGATATCTATATTTGTTTCTGGGTGTAATCAAAATAAAACAGAACAATTAGATGCACTGGATAAAATTAAGCAAAGGGATAAACTTATTGTTGGTATAAAATATGATTCAATGCCGTTTGGTTTTATTGATAAGGATCAGAAAGTTGTAGGTTTGGATGCTGATTTATCTAGAGCTATTGCTAAATATTTACTAGGCAATGAAAATAAAGTAGAATTTCGTGAAGTTACTCCTTCAAATCGTATTTTAGCTCTTAATTCTGGTCAAGTAGATGTTATTATAGCTACTATGACAATTACTCCTCAAAGACGTGAAGTGGTTAATTTCTCTAAACCTTATTATGTTGCAGGTATAGGTATTATGGTCTTTGAAAATAGTGATATAAAAAGAGCTAATGACTTAAATGGACGTAAAGTTGTTGTTGTCCTTGGTACTACAGCAGATAAAAGTATACGTATTATGGCGCCAAATGCTATTGTTCAAGGATATCGTACTTATTCTGATGCTTATATGGCTTTAAAAAATAAACGTGCTGAGGCTATTGTAACTGATGATAGTATCCTTTTAGGTATGGCTATGAATGATAGTAGTGTGAAAATTCTTCCGAGTCGTTATTCTAAAGAGCCTTATGGTATTGCCGTTAAAAAAAGTCAAGATTCTCAAAGATTGATAACTGAAATAGATAATGCTATTGAATATATGATTCAATCTGGAGAATTAGAACATTTAAAAAAAAGATGGGTTAAGATGAAATAAAGATGTATGAACTTGACTTCTCTGTATTATTAACGCATAAAGAATTACTTTTATCTGGTATTATAGTTACACTGAAAGTATGTTGTATCTCTTTAATATTTGCTTTTTTTATAGGAGTGATTATATCATATTGTCGCTGTGAAATTAAAAATTGTTTTATTAACAAATTATTTGCTTTTTTTGTAGAAGTGATTAGAAATACTCCATTGCTTATTCAGATATATATTGTTTACAAAGTTCTACCTCAACTTGGAATAGTATTTAATCCTTTCCAAAGTGGAGTTTTAGCTTTAAGTATTTTTAGCGGAGTTTATATTTCAGAGGTTTTAAGGTCGGGGATTAATAGTGTTGGTATAGAACAACGAGAGAGTGCTTTATCTTTAGGATTTAACAATTTATCTACTTTTTATTATATCATATTCCCTCAAGCTATTAAACATGTCATATCTCCTTTAGGTAGTCAATTTATAAATTTAATAAAAAACTCATCACTTGTAAGTTTTATATCAGTTACGGATATATTCTATGTTACGTATAAGCAAATATCTGATGATTTTAGAATTATAGAATATTTTCTATTTGCAGCTATTGCTTATATGGGCTTAACAGGTATTATAGTCTTTTGTGTTAATTTATCAGAAATATTATTGAAATTAAAATATAGAAAGTTAGAAGAAGTATAAAAATGTTAACAGAATTTTTTACCAATGATGTTATAGTTACTAATTTTCCGTTTTTATTACAGGGAATAAAGACAACATTAGTTCTTGCGTTATGGTCTATTTTATTTAGTTTACTCTTAGGAACTGTATTGGGAATTTTAAGATATTTTAATATTCCTATTATAAGTTTTATTTCTTCGTTGTTTATAGAATTTACAAGAGCTATTCCTTTAATTCTTTATATTATTTTTATTCATTATACTTTTTCTAATGCACTTTATAACCCTGATTCATTTATAAAATATTTAGGTATTAATTCTCTTGAAATGCATACTGCTTTTATTTCGCTTATTTTATTTACTTCAGCTTATATAGCTGAAATTGTAAGAAGTGGAATGGGGTCTATTGATAGACAGCAGATATGGGATGCAAAATCTTTAGGTCTTTCTACTTTCCAGACTTTAATTTATATTGTTTTACCTGTTGTTTTTATACGCTCTATGCCGGCATTAATTGCTCAATTTGCTTCTCTTATAAAAGATACTTCTTTGGTTTCGGTAATTGGTTTAGTTGAGCTTACTAGATGTTCTGAAATCTTATCTCAAATATCTAATAAAGACTTAGAAGTTATGACATTTGTTGCATTTATATATTTTATTATATGCTATACCTTATCATTTATAGCTAATAAAATTAGTAATAAATATAGCTTTATTACTAAAACTGCGTAAAGTATAATATAGAAAAAGAAAAGTAATAAATAAATGTGTAGTAATAAGTTAACAAACAAAAATATTATAGAAAATTTAAAAAATAAAATAATCATATCTGTGCAAGCTGCTAAAAATGAGCCATTATACGATGAAAAATGTATTAATGCTCTTATAGAATCTGTTGTATCTTTAGGTGGAGCAAAAATTTTAAGATTAGCCGGACAAAGAGATATTATTAATGCTAAAAAAATGTATCCGGATATAATAGTTATTGGTATTACAAAACCTGATGTTATTCCTTCAAATTATAAAGAATTAGTTTATATTACTCCTAGTCTTGAAGATGTTGATATTCTAGCTAAAGCCGAAGCTGATATTATTGCATTTGATTCTACTTTAAGAGTTCGTGGTAATATAGTTAGTTCTAATAATCCTACAGATGAAATAAAGCTTATTATAGAAAGAATTAAATCTCATAATAAATTAGCTATGGCGGATGTTTCTACTTTTGAAGAAGGAGTGATTGCTGCAAATTTAGGAGCAGATATTATTTCGACAACTTTATCCGGTTATACTTTAGAATCAGAATTGAATAGCCCTATTGATTCCCCTGATTTTGCATTATTAGAAAAACTTACAAAAAATTTAGATATACCTATAATTTTAGAAGGTAAAATATGGAATTGTGAAGATGTAAAAAAAGCCTTTGAGTTAAAAGCATATAGTGTAGTAATCGGTTCAGCAGTAACTCGTCCACAGTTGATTGTAAAAAGATTTAATGATAAATGTATTTTAGGAGCCTCTTAATAATGGAATCTAATTTGAAAAAAGCTTTAGGTATTGATATTGGTGGTACAAAGATAAGTTTTGCTATTGTTAATCAACAAGGAGAAATTTTAAATAAAGTATCTAAAATTTCTACGCCTAAAAATATAGATGAAATAAAAATAGAATTACAGAATATAATAAATAAATACGAAAAAAAAGTGGATGTAATAGGTATAGCAACAGCAGGTACTGTAAGTTTAGATAATCGAGAAGTTACCGGTTCTACAGGTAATTTACCTGTTGGTTATAGTAGTATAGATTTTCAATCTTTATCTGAAAGTAAACCAATATTTTTAGAAAATGATGCAAATGCGGCTTCTTGGGCTGAATTTAAGTTGGGTAATGCTTTAAATATGAATAATTCTATTACGTTGACTATTGGAACAGGGGTAGGGTCAGGGATTATAATTAATGGTAATCTGTTAAAAGGAAAAGATGGTAAAGGTGCTGAAATGCATTTTAAGATTAACAGAGGAAATAAACGTAGATGTACTTGTGGTTCATTTGATTGTTTTGAAATATATGCATCTGGTAATGGGTTAAAATTAACAGCTGAAGAAATTTTTGATGATAAAAATATTTCAACTTATGATATTATTGAACTTATGGTTAAAAATGATCAAAAAGCTCTTAAAGCTTTTAAAATATGGCATAATGACATCTTATCAGGTCTTATTTCATTAGCTAATATTTTTGATCCTGAGGCTATTATTATTTCGGGTTCTATGTCTAAATTTTTAAATTATAAATTTCTACAATCTTCTTTGAATAAATATTCTATTTCTTCAGGAGTAAAAGTTCTAAGAGCTAAATTTTTAAATGATTCCGGTATAATAGGATCGGCGATTTTGGCTTTAAATAATTTAGATAATAATTAACTTGAAAGATAATTTTATTTTGGATACTTTTTATAAAACTTTTCATTTTAATAAAGATAATAAAATCTTTAAAGATATAGAAAGATTTTTAATAAAAAATCAAAAGTTTTCTATATGTTCGTTATCACCATTTTTAAAAGTTTTTTTAGGGGCTTATATTTCCAATAGATGTCAAAATTTAGAAAATTTAAATAAAAAAAAGATTATTTATGTTACGGATAGTGAACAAAAATGTATAAAATATAGTAATGATTTATTTAATATTTCCAATATAGAAGCAAAAATATTTCCTTCACAGGATTCTGGAATATATGATACTGTTTTGAGAAATTTTTATAAATATCAAGAGCAGGTTGAAATTTTAGATACTAAACCTGATTTTGTAATAACATCAATAAAATCATTGTTGGAAAAATTTCCATCAAAAACTTTTTTTCATAAATACAATATTAATTTAGCTTTAAATCAAAAAAAAGATCCTCAAAATCTTGCCTTAGATTTAATAAATTTAGGCTATAAACGTGTTACTATGGTTAATGATATTGGTGAATTCTCTTTACGAGGTGATATTTTAGATGTATTTACCTTATATAAAAATCCGTTACGTATAGAGTTTTGGGATGATAATATTCAAGATTTAAGATTCTTTAATCAAGAAAATCAAAAAAGTATTGAAAAAGTTAAAAATGTAAGTATTTCACCTCTTTTTAAAGCAGTAATTCCAACTTTAGAAGAAGATAAATTTCTTTATGATGATGATATAAATAATCAAAAAGATCAGGCTATTTTTCAAATTTTTGAATCCATTTATAATGATGAATTGAAAAATATTGTAGAATTATTAGCCGATGATTATATTTTTATCTTTGATGAATCTTGTGAAATCTTATCTAAATATGAAAAAATAGATAGATCATATTTGCAATCTTTTGAGGATCTGAAATTAAATGAGCTTGAAAATAATAATTTAAAACAAAATTTAAAACTTAATCATGTCCAATATGGAGAGTTTTTAATTCAACTTAATAAAATAATACGAATTAATTTTGATAATTTTTCTGATTTTGAACAAGAAATTGTATTAGATTTTGATGAAAGTCAAAATTTACCTTTATTTTCTTCTCACCTTGATGAACTTTCTCTCTTTGTTCAGAATAAAATAAAAGATAATTTTAATATAGTTATAGCTACAGATTATAAAAATAGAATAAAAGAAGTCTTTAACGAATTAGAAGTTGATTATTCAAATATAAAATTTATTAATAATATTACTTCAGGAGGAATATTATCTGTAAAATTAAATTTACTTGTTCTTACAGATAAAGAATTATTTAATAAAATATCAAAAGATGTAGCAGTAAAAAAATATGGTTATCATAAAGAAAAGCAAGATTATATTGATTCTATAAATGATATACAAGAAGGTGACTATATTGTACATAGAATACACGGTGTAGGATTATATTTAGGTTTATCTAAACAAGAATTTGACGGACAATATAAAGATTATTTATCTTTAGAGTATGCCAATGGAGATAAGCTACATATTCCGGCAGAGCAGATAAATTTTTTATATAGGTATAGAGGTAGCGGTTCACAAAAACCCAAATTGTCTAAAATGGGTGGAACTGATTGGCAGCTTACCAAGAATAAAGCTAAAAAAGCCGTAGAAGATATTGCTAGAGATCTTATAAATTTATATGCACGAAGGAAAATTTCTAAAGGTATAAAGTTTGAAGAAGATACTATTTGGCAATATGAAATGGAAGAATCTTTTCCTTTTACAGAAACTCCTGATCAAATGAAGGCTATTATTGATACTAAAGCTGATATGGAATCAGAAAAACCAATGGATCGATTAATATGTGCAGATGTTGGTTTTGGTAAAACAGAAATTGCTATAAGAGCTATTTTTAAAGCTGTTTTATCTCTTAAACAAGCTGCTTTAATCGTTCCTACAACTATTTTGGCTTTACAACATTTTAAAACTATTTCTGAACGATTTAAGCCATATCCTATTAAAATAGAATTACTTTCCAGATTTAAATCTTTAAAAGAACAGAAAGAAATATTAAAAAAGTTGGCTATAGGTGAAATAGATCTTGTTATTGCTACGCATAGACTCTTACAAAAAGATGTTATTTTTAAAAATTTAGGCCTTTTAGTTATTGATGAAGAACATCGATTTGGAGTAAAAGATAAAGAAAAACTTAAAAATATGCGAAAAAATATAGATATATTATCCATGTCTGCAACTCCTATTCCACGAACTTTGTATATGTCTTTATCTGGTATTAAAGATATTTCTGTTATAAATACAGCTCCTATGAATCGCTTACCTATAAAAACTTATGTAACTGAGCAAAAAGATAAAACTATTATTAATGCTATAAACTATGAAGTTAATAGAGATGGTCAAGTATTTATTTTATATAATAGAGTCGAAACAATTTATGAATTTGCTTCTTATATACAGAATCTTGTTCCAAATATAAGAATTCAGGTAGCTCATGGACAATTAGATAAAAAATATTTAGAAAAAATTATGGCTGATTTTGCAAATAAAGAATTTGATGTCCTAATAGCTACAACTATTATAGAATCAGGTTTAGATATAAATAATGCCAATACTATACTTATTTGCGATTCTTATAAATTTGGATTAGCTCAATTATACCAATTAAGAGGACGTGTAGGTCGAAGTGATAGACAAGCTTATTGTTATTGTTTTTATAAAAATGCTAATACTTTAACTCCTGAGGCTATTAAACGACTTAAGACAATTAAAGATTTTACTACTTTAGGTAGTGGTTATCAGATTGCATTGCGAGATATAGAAATTAGAGGGGTTGGAAATATTTTAGGTACAAAACAACATGGTCATATGATTAATGTAGGATTTGATGCATATTGCCAATTACTTGATCAAGCTATAAACGAGTTAAAAGGTGAAAAAGTTAAACAAGAAACTCAAGCAGCTATTATAGACATTAAAATTACAGCTTTTATTCCAGATAATTGGGTAGGATCAAAAGAGCAAAAAATGATAGAATATAAAAGATTAGCTGATATTAATTCTATAGCTGATATTGATCTAATTGAATTAGAATGGAAAGATAGATTTTCTAAGTTACCTCAAGAAGTTGAAAACTTAATAAAACTTATTAAATTAAGAATTCTTGCTACTGAAGCTAATATATCATTGGTGAGAGAATCAGTGGATGATATACGTATATATACTCCTTTTACAAAGAAGCAATGGGATAGTATTCTTACTAAATTACCTCAGATTGTTAAGAAAAATATTAAATTTACTATTGCTCCAAAAACAATAGTTGACACTAATTCTATACTGTTGTTCAATAGTAATTACAAGAGCTTTAATGAAATATTTAATATATTATCTAATATGTTTTATATTATAAAAGAAAGTATTAAACCAGATAAAGATAATGGATAACGTGATTAATATAAGTAAATTAGTAAAATTAAGGAGTCTAGAAAATGAGAAAAAAGAATGTACTTGCAACAATAGCTCTATCGGCTGTTTTGTTGACGGGTTGTGGGTGTAATAAATTTAATCAAGATACTATTATCAAGGTTAATAATGATAATATTACAAAGCAGGAATATCAAAAGGCATTTGACACTCTTGCTAATAATTCTATGTTTTCTAAAATGGGATTTGATGTTAAAAAAGAAACTAATAGCTTTTTACACTTAATGATTAAAGATAGAGTTGTTAATGAGCTTGTTGTTAAAAGTCTTTTAGATCAAGAGATAAAGAATAAAAATATTAAAGTTTCAAAAGAAGAAGTTGAAAATGAACTTAAGAGTTTAATAGATACAGTAGGTTCTAAAGAAAAATTTAATGAGATTCTTAAACAAGAAGGTATTTCAACAAAACAATTTAAAGAAGACTTAGAAGAACAGGTAAAAATTAAAAAGCTTATAGAATCAATAAAGAAAGTTGATGTTTCTGATTCTGAAGTAAAAAAATATTATGATGATAATAAAAATAAATTTATTCAACCAGAAAAGGTAAGAGCATCTCATATACTTATTACTTCAAATGAGGCAGAAATAAGACATAAATTAGCTTCAGAAGCCAAAGTTCCGGAAGCTAAGTTAGATGAGCAAGTAAAATTGCAAATGGATGCAAATTACGAAAAGGCTAAAAAATTATTAAATGAACTTAAGAAAGATCCATCTCAATTTGCTAAGATAGCTAGAGAAAATTCTGATGATCAAGGTAGTGCTAAGCTTGGTGGTGATATTGGGTTCTTTGCTAAAGAAGAAATGGTGGAACCTTTTTCTAAAGTAGCTTTTTCTTTAAAACCTCAAACTTTAAGTGATATAGTTCAAACCCCATATGGGTATCATATTATTTTAGTTACAGACCGTACTAAAGCTGGTGTTGTTCCTTTTGAAAAAGTAAAAGAAGAAATTAAAAATTATCTTAAAAATTCACAACAAGTAAAAATTCTTCAGGATTATGTTGATAAGCTAAGAAAAGATGCCTCTATTAAATATGTAGATTCTAGCTTCGATCCTGCTAATATTCAAAAGCAAATAAAAGAACAAGCTAAAGAAAATTCTGAACTTATGGGAAAAGATAACATACAAAATTCATCAAATGGAAAACTTGAAGAAAAAACAAAAAAATAGTTTTTACAGAATAATATATGAATATGCGTTTTGGATTTATCCAAAACGCATATTTTTTTAATCAATTTTAATTAAGTATTAGTAGTTTCTTGTTTTGAGCCTAAGATGCTATCTCGAACTTTAAGTCCGGCTTGAATGCCGATACCTGTAAATAAAGCACAACATACATAAGTCGATAAAGCAAAAATATAACCTATTACTGTATTTTTATATAAATTTTTAGGTAGTAAGTCTTTAGCTATTTTGGCACCTTTAATTGAGGCTATTGCTTCTTCTAAAATAGTTGGTATGTAGCAAGCGGTAGCTAATATTCCAGCGTGATTTTGGATCCAAGTTTTTACGCTTTCTTTATTTGTCTTTTCTTTTTCATTATTCGCTTTTTTAGAAAACAACGCATATAAACTTATAAATGGTACAAGTAGTACCAAAGATCTTTGACGTTGTAAAAATTTAGAAATAACTCCAAAATGATGATTCTTAGCGTGTCCCATCTCATGAAAGACACTTAATTCTAAATTTGGATGATTTTTAGATAATAAAATAGTATTTTTCTTTGGGTAAAAACAAGCATTTTCACCTTTTTTAAAAGAAATAAATTTATTTGTCATAAATTTATTAAAAAATATTTTTATAGATTTTATATATTTATTATTGCTAGTATTATTTCTTATCGGGTTCAATGAATCTATATAATCTTTAAAAGAATTTTTATCTAAGTATAGAATTTTTACACCTTTTTTTGATAAATTATTTGTTTGAAGTGCAATATTTTCTAAATTTCTTATTTTATCTATTTCACTTTTATCTATATTCAATTTAGATTTAATGATCGGATGTAATAGACTCTTATTAATATAATTAGATAATAAAGATTGTGTACCTTTCATTGTACAGTAGCCTAGTATTCCAGCTAAGCTTGCTTGTGATACAAGTGATTTATTTGCCGTTCTATCATTAGAAGTTTTATTACTTGTTTCTATTTTCTTATCGGGATTACTTTTTTTTGTTAAAACTTGTTTATATGCTATAACTTGTCTATTCGTTTTTATTTCCATCTTGTATTTTACCTATGTATTACTTTTTCTCTTATCATCTACAATTTTTTGTATAATGTTAGAAATATAAGCAAGAACAGTACCGGAAACTAAACCTATTATAGTAGTAATTCCTAATTTTTTCCAATTAAATTTTCCTGATAATATAGAACTGTAACAATATCCTATGCCACTTACGGCAGTACCGATTAATGCTCCACCTACACCAACACCTGTCCATTCTGCAAAGTGGCTTGGTCTATTACGTTTAATACCGGTTAAATCAGCTACAACATCATCAACTGTTTCAGATTGGCCTAGTAAGCCCATTGACATTCCACTTAATACCCCATCTTCAAAAGGTGATTGTGATGTATTTAAAGCAGATACAATATCAGATCCAGATATAGTATGAAAAATATCTCTAGCTGTTGATCTAACAGCTTTTGAATCGGAAGTATCAATGCTATATTTATAAAGATCATTATTTTTAACCATTTCTTCAAAAATATTCCATTGCTTTTGAAATTGATCAAGTTGGTCATTTTTTATTAAAGTCATAAGGGTTGCAACCTGACTTTTAAGTCTATTTGTATAAGTACTATTTTTGTTACTGGCCTGTACTTGTTGCAGTGCATAATCACTTTGGAATTCTAAATTTGCATTTAATAGGTTCTGCTGTTTTTTTTGAAGAAGTTCTTGATTATAGAGCATATTATTATAGCTATTGCTATTGAAGGCTATACTATTAAGACCATAACTCAAATTAATTTCTCCTTTGCACACACTTTATTTCTTATATATATAAAAATAATATATAGAAAATAATTGCTAAAAAATTAAGACTTTGTTACAAATGAAATAAAAAAAAGCACTCAATTAAAAAATCAAGTGCATGTGTAATGGATATTGTTTGGTTATTTGTAAGTTATTTAAAATCAAACATAAATTTCTTATATATTCCTTTATTTTTAAATTATTAATGTTTAAAGTATGCTATATGTGTAAGAATAATATAAACCGAACAAAAAATAAATGCAAGTACTAAAAACACATAATTTTTTATAAATTATGTGTTTTTTAGTTTAAAAAATATAAGAATAAGCTTATTAAAATAATTATTCAATAATAGAACCATCTGTAAGATCTATTTTAATTGGCTGTAACAGTCTTATATTAATAGTTTGGCCAGATTGAAGTTCTATTTTTTTACCTTTAAATATTTTATTAAATAAATTTTTCCAAAAACCATTAATTACAATTTTTTGTTCAGATAAAGCTGGAAATTGAGCTACTTGAGGTAATGGAATTTTTATACTTCTGTTTTCAATAATAATATATCCATTTCGTATAAATAGTCTGGCTTTTTTAACATCAAGAAGATGACCTTGAAGAATATCACCTTCATCAAGTAATAAATATTTATTTTCATCTACAATATTATGTGTTAATTGTGCATTAAATTTTTCAGAATTTTTATTCTTTTGAGATGAGATACTATTAGTAAGACACACAGGTAATAAAGTACCTTGAGGAATAGTTGCTATATTGCCGTTAATTTCTACTCCATTAATTACAATACCTTCACCTGTCCTTTTCATAGCTTCTTTTAACTTTTCATTTGGAGTGATTTTTGTTAATTCTATCATTTTGCACAGATAAGAAGCTAATTGAGCTCGGGTAGCCGGTTGTTCTATATTTAAATAACTATTTATGTTATTCGTATTATTAATAATACCTAATTTAGTAGCTTTAGCCGCAAAAATACTTACCCAATTCGGAATTTGTTTTACATCCTTATAATTTTCATTTAAGATAGCTTCGGCCTCAGAAATATTCATCTCGTCAGTTGTTAAAGAGTTAACTACAACAGAAATAGCCTGAGCTTTAGAAACAGAATCTTGTGGTAAGAAAGATCCATTTGGTAGACCCTTTAATAAATCAAAATATACAGCTCTTTGAATATTGTTAAATGCCCAGAAGTTATCATTTATATCATTAAATGTAACTAAAGTTTCTACTTTATAATTTTCTTGCTTTAAAGCTTTTATTGCCATTGTTGCAAATTCTGCTCTAGTTACATTTTCATCAGGTTTAAAAGATCCATCTGGATAACCTACAATAACTTTACTATCAGTAAGCTCTTTTATTGAATTATAAGCCCAATGTGTTGAATTAACATCAGTATAAAGATTCTTACTACTGTTTGGTTGAACTGGTTTTGTACTATTAACATCAGCTAACGCAGATATTTGCAAATTTAAAATAGTACAAATAACAACTATAAATAAATATAGTTTTTTCAATGCTTTTTTCATCTTTTTAAATTCTCCTATTCTTTTTCTACACTAAATTCTAGCATAAAAATAATAATTAAATTTAAAATACAAATTACTCCATATCATTTTTATTATTAAAAAATAGATTCCTCTGAATATATTTTTTTCCCTTTGGATTTTGTCGAGATACTTTATTGTGTCTATTTTTATTTATTACTTGTGCAACATTGAGCATTGCTAAAGAATTTAAAGTAGCATTTAATTGAGCACTCCTATCTACTTGAGGCATTTGCTCTTCTTTTTCTTTTAATTCGTCTTCTTCTTGTTTTTTTTCTATATAAAAATATTCTGCATCTGATCCATTTTTTTCATCAGACATTTTTGAAGCTGTACCAGAATGTTCCCCAGCTTTAAAATTGATGGAGCTAGTTGTTACATTATAAAAATTTCTACTATTACTATCTACCAAAGCAAACCTATTACATAAAACACTCAATGATATTATACCACTTTTTTAAATTCTTGCAATAAGTTTAATTAATAAAAAATACAACCTGATTATCTAAGAAATCAAGTCGTATTTTTTTTATTAACATTATACTTTTTATAGTTTTATTAAGCCAAGTTGTTGAACTTGTTTTTGTAAAGTTTCTACTTTATCTAGCTGTTCCCAAGGAACGAAGAAATCTGATCTACCCATATGACCATAGGCTGCTAATTTTTGATAGAATTTTCCATTATTTTTTGATGGTAAATTTCTTAAATCAAAATTTTCTATAATCGCTACCGGTCTTAAATCAAAATTTTTGATGATTAAACTTTCTATTTCATCATCTGTAATTTTTCCTGTTCCAAAGGTATCTACCATAACAGATACCGGTTCAGCTACACCAATAGCATATGCTACTTCAACTTCACATTTATCTGCTAAGCCGGCTGCTACTATATTTTTAGCCACATACCTAGCTGCATATGCTGCTGATCTATCTACTTTTGTTGGATCTTTTCCTGAAAATGCTCCACCTCCGTGTCTTGAATATCCACCATATGTATCTACTATTATTTTACGACCTGTTACTCCTGCATCACCTTGTGGGCCACCTATTACAAATCTTCCTGATGGATTTATCAAATATTTTGTTTTTTCATCAGGTTTTATATTCTCATTTTCGAATACTGGTTTAATTACGTATTCTAACATATCTGTATATATTCTTTTTTGTACTTCTTCGTTATCAGAAACTCCATTTATTTCAGGATCGTGTTGTGTTGAGATTACAATAGTATCTATTCTGGAAGGTTTATTTTCTATATATTCTATTGTTACTTGGGATTTCCCATCTGGACGTAAATAATTTAATATACCATTTTTTCTTACTTCAGAAAGTTTATAGGATAACTTATGTGCTAAACTTATAGGTAAAGGCATATATTCTCTTGTTTCATTGCAAGCAAATCCAAACATTATACCTTGATCACCTGCACCTATATTTTCTGTTTCTTTATTTGATACTGCTGCATTATTATCACGTGTTTCAAATGCTTTATTTACTCCACAAGAAATATCGCTTGATTGTTCGTCTATGCTTGTTAATACTGCACAGGTTTTATAATCAAATCCTCCACCTTCTTTTCCTACATAACCTATATTTTTTATAGTCTGTCTAATGATAGATGGAATATCAACATAACAATCTGAGGTGATTTCTCCACATACTAGAGCCATACCTGTTGTTACTGTAGTTTCAGCTGCTACTCTTGATTTTGGATCTTTTGTTAAAAATTCATCTAAAATTGCATCTGATATCTGATCACATACTTTATCAGGATGGCCTTCTGTCACAGATTCTGATGTAAATAAAAATCTTTTTGATGTCATTTATTCTATTCTCCTTACCCTTCCAGTCAGTTATTTTATAAGAACTAATATCTACTTTAATTCAAATAAATTTTAAAATCAATCACATTTTTCAAACAATGTAGAAGACTCTTGTATGGATATATTTTTTGTAGGTATTATTAGTACTCTTACACTATAACTACCTTTTATATTGCTTATTGTTATTATATCTCCAACTTTTAATTGTTTTGAGGGTTTAGCTACTATTCCATTCACTAAAATTTTACCATTCTGGGATACATCATTTGCAACTGTTCGTCTTTTTATAAGTCTTGATACTTTTAGATATTTATCTAACCTCATTTTTTTCTTTCTTTTTACCGTTTTTAATCATTAGTTTATATTTTACAATTAATAATATAATCTTTCAAATATTATATTATTAAAAAGACTATAAACCGTATTAATGTATATAGTCTTTTTGTAAAAAATTTTAATATTGAATATTATTTATATTATACCTTGTGCTTTCATAGCTTTAGCAACTTTTCTAAATGCTGCAATATTTGCTCCGGCTACATAGTTATTTCCAAGATTATATTTATAAGCTGCATTCTGACAAGCGTGAAATATATTTGTCATTATTTCATCAAGTTTTTTATTTACTTCTTCAAATGTCCAGAAATAACGCATAGAATTTTGACACATCTCTAATGCTGAAGTAGCTACGCCACCTGCATTGGCGGCTTTACCAGGAGCTAATAATATTTTATTTTCTAAAAAGTAATTTATTGCATCTATATTACAAGGCATATTTGCTCCTTCTCCTATTGCCCAGATACCATTTTCTACTAATTTTTTTGCTATATCTAGATCTATTTCATTCTGCGTTGCACAAGGTAGTAATATATCTCCTTTTATGTCAAATATACATTTATGATCCTCTGTATTCTCAAAATATTGGCTACTTTGATGAATATTAATATATTCTTTTATTCTTAATCTCTCTTTTTCTTTTATTTTCCTTACGGATTCAACATTTATTCCTGTAGGATCATAAATACATCCATTTGAATCACTCATTGCTATTACGTTTGCGCCATAATCTTGGGCTTTTTTTGCTGCATATATTGCCACATTACCAGAACCTGAGATTATTACATTTTTATTCTTTAATTTTTTACCATTTGCCTGTAACATCTCTCTCATAAAGTAGATTAATCCAAATCCTGTAGCCTCTTTTCGTACTAATGAACCTCCATAAGATAAACCTTTACCTGTTAATACTCCAGCTTCATATGTATTTCGTATTCTTCTATATTGACCAAATAGATAACCTATTTCTCTTGCACCTACTCCGATATCTCCTGCAGGCACATCTAAATTATGTCCTATATGTTTTTGTAACTCATTCATAAAACTTTGGCAAAATCTCATTATTTCATCATCGGACTTACCTTTAGGATCAAAATCACTACCACCTTTTCCTCCGCCTATTGGTAAACCTGTTAATGCGTTTTTAAATATCTGTTCAAATGCTAAAAATTTCATAATACTTTGGTTTACGGTCGGATGGAATCTTAAACCTCCTTTATAGGGACCTAATGCACCATTGAATTGTACTCTAAAACCTCTATTAACTTGCGTTTGGCCTTTATCGTCTACCCACGCTACTCTAAAGGATACTATTCTTTCAGGTTCGGTTATCCTTTCAAGTAATGCTTGCTTTTTATATTCTGTATGATCTAATATTACTGGTTTTACTGTTGTTAATACTTCTTCTACTGCTTGTAAAAATTCAGGTTCAGAATTGTTTTTTTCTTTTAGTTTCTCAAGTACATTATTAAAATAATTTTCCATTTTAAATCCCCCTTGATTGGTTCTTTTCCTTTTTCTTTACTATAATAACATAAATTGTAATAATTACAATTAAAACCGGATAGCTTTTATTTTTATCTAAGCTATCCGGTTTTAATTTTTTATTTGTTGAAATTATCTTACTAATGGGTCAAAGTTATAAAATGGATCATCTGCTTCGGTCATACCTTCGGCCATATAGCTATCGTCTCCTCTATTCGCAGCATAAATTTTCTTGTCAGTACTACTTAACATTACCATTTTCTCGTCACCTGTTTCTGGATCATATTTATATAAATTACTTAGGTTGCTTTCATAACGATAGAAAAGTCTGCCATTGTCACCTAAAGCCCTATCTCCGGCAATTCCACCTTCTTGAGTTGCTAATCCATTATTCTCTATAATTTGAGCTAAATCTCGTGATATTGTCTCAAAATGTTCTTTGTTTTGTGGATAAATAGTTATTCCCTTACCTTGCTGATTCCCAGTCGGTAAATGTGCAAAATCTTTAGCTACTTTAAAGAATGTATCTTGACGATCAGCTAAATATGGAACTAAAGCTGAAGTCATTTTATTCCAATCTTCCCTGGTGTTACCTATACGTATATGTATTTTCCAAGGTATATGAGTGTCTAGGCCAGGATAATCTTCGGACGGTCCCATTGCTATAAATGTACCAATTGTACCATGTATTCTGTCATCTTCTATTATTTGAGCACCTGGCTCAGTAGGCTCGACTTCATCAGCATCATCCCAAGGTGAAGGTGGAGTCCTTAGGTTTACTGGCCTATTAGGGTCAGCTTTATATTTATCAAGATCCATTTGTTCTCTATTTAAACTGCATAGTGGTGCGAAATCTGTATATATATGCGGAAGATTATTGACTGCAATAATCTTATTTCCAAGTATTGCAACATCAACACATTCTGCCCCATACAAGTCTACAGATATGTTTTGGTGATAACATTTTGGATTATCAAGATTTCTCTGAAATTCTTGTTCATCGTATTGTTCTTGGAGTACTTGATACTCACCAATATTGATTCCAGGGGCCAAAACAGGAAGTCCGAGTTCTTCTCGATTGAAGACACCAGCTTGTCTCATCCAATCGTAATCCATATCATCATTAAGTTCAAGTCCTTCTTGATCGAAAACACCGGCTTGTCTCATCCAATCATTATTTATATCATCATTAAGATCAAGTTCTTCTTGATTGAAGACACCGGCTTGTCTCATCCAATCGTTATTTATATTATCATTAAGTTCAAGTTCTTCTTGATTGAATATTCCTACTCGGCCTAACCATTCTTGTTGGGCATTATTATTAACTTCTTGTTGGGCTGGATTATTGTTTTGTACTTTTTGTACATTCCTTTGATTTTGTTGAATGTTAATGTGATTGTTATTAGGATTAATATTCATTTTAAAAACTCCTTTCTATTCCTTTATTATATGAATAATAACGAGTTTTTTTGGAAAAACTTTATAATAAGTATATAGATATTATATATTTGTTTACAAAAGTTTACAATGCGTTATAAAATGAAAGTTATCTTTAAAAATTGAAATTTTATATAAGATTATTCTATTAACTATTTTTATTTTTTTTTATTTTCATTTATAATTTTATAAGATAGGAATTATAAAAAATTATTATAAATTATATGAAAAATAAATTTATTATTAGTTTTGTATTTATATTTTTATTGATGCCGGTAGTATCTGTATTGCCATCAGAGGCAAAATTATTTTTAAAGAAACAAAAAAAAGAAGAAATAAACTTAAACTTAGATGCACAAGCTGAAATTGTTAAAAATGGGGTTTTATCTCTTGAAGATTGTATAAATATAGCTTTACAAAATGATCCTAATTTGAAAATATCAAAGTTTAATATCGATACTCAAAAAAGTAAAGTTACTCAAGCTAAATCTGATTATTTTCCAAGCTTGAATGGTGCTACAAGCTTTAATTTTCAGAATAATCAAAATTCTTACAATGGTTTTAATAATGATAATAATTCAAATAATTATCAAATAAATGTTGGAATAAATGAACTTATTTGGAATTTTGGTAAAACTTTTGCCAGTATAAATATGGAAAAATATACTTTAGAGTCAAAAAGATATGATAAAGATTATCAGGAATTAAATACTATATATAAAGTAAAATCTGCGTATTACAATGTACTTGCAGCAATAGCAAATTTGGATATTTATCAGCGTTCTGTAAGGATAAATAAAATTAATTATGATAGAACAAAAGCTCTATATGAAGAAGGGTTAAAATCACAAATAGATGTTGTGAATTCCGAAGTGTATTTGACAGATGCAGAAATACAATTGGTAGAAGCAAAAAATAAATATAAGGCTTGTATTATAGATCTTAATAATTCTATGTATTTAGTTGGTGCTCCAAAATATAAGGTTTTAAGTACGGAAAAATTTAAACTACCAGACGAATATATAAAAAATAATGAAAATGAAATAAATGTATCAAATATTAATATAAAAAATAAAGTTTTAAGTTCAAATACAGATCAGGTTTTAACTTCTGATATAAAGCAAGAAAAAATTATTCAAGGATATGTTTTTAAACCCTATGAGATAGAATTTGAAGATTTGGTACAAAAAGCTTATGAAAATAGACCGGATTTAAAATCATTACAACTTGTAGCTAAAGCATCAAAAGAATCTTTGAAGGTATTAAAACGTTCATATTTACCATCTTTAAATGTTTCAGCGGGGTATAATTTTAGAGATTCAAGTAATTTTAATACTAGTGGATTATCACTTTCTACTTCACTTGATATTCCAGTGTTAAATTTTCTTGATATAAAAGCAAAAATAAATGAAATGAATTCCTATCTGGATATAGCTTTGGAAAATGTAAATTTATCTAAAAAAAATATTTATTTTGAAGTAGAAAAGTGTTTTATTAATTTAGATACGTTAGCCAACAAAATACCATTACTGGAAACAAAAGTGTCCCAAACACTTGAAAATTTTAAATTAGCAGATGGTAGGTATACTGTAGGCTTAGGTAATTTTATTGAGCTTCAAGATGCACAAACTAATTATAATAATGCACAGTTATCTTATGTGCAAACAGTATTTAATTACAACATGGCAAAAGCTCAATTAGAATGGGTTTTAGGTGAAAAATGAGAAAAATGTTGTTAATTTTACTTATTATAGTCATTTCTGTAATTTTAATAATTGCTAGTCTTATAAATGGAAAAACAAAACCGGAATTTCAGTTTGATACTATAGTGAAAAGAACAATTCAAGAAACTGTAGAAGCCTCTGGCACAATAAATCCAGTGAAAAATGTAAGTATAGGTTCTCAAGTATCAGGAATGATAAGTGAAATTTATGTAGATTTTAATTCTCAAGTAAAAAAAGGTCAACTTTTAGCACAAATAGATCCGTCTTTATTTCAAGCACAAGTTGAAAAAGCTCAAGGTGATCTTAATGCAGCTATTTCAAATTATGATAAAGTAAATGCTATGTTAATTTATAATAAAAAAAATTATCTTAGATATAAATCTTTATATGAAAAGAAATATGTATCAAAATCAGATATGGAACTAGCAAAAGCTACATATGAATCAGATCTTGCAGAATTAAAAGCTATGAAAGCTCAGATAAATCAAGCTAAAGCTACATTACAAAATAATCTTACAAATTTAGGCTATACTAAAATAGTATCACCTGTAGATGGGGTTGTTGTTTCTAGAAATGTAGACATAGGTCAAACTGTTGCTTCTAGTTTTCAGACACCGGAATTATTCAAAGTAGCTCAAGATTTGACAAAAATGCAAATAGAAGTTAATGTTTCTGAAGCTGATATAGGCAAAATCCGTTCCGGACAAGAAGTAGATTATACTTTGGATGGATATAATGATAAAATTTTTAATGGTAAAGTGTCACAAGTAAGAATTTCGCCTACTACTGTTTCAAATGTTGTTACATATTCTGTAATTGTTGATGTTAATAATGATGAACAAAAATTAAAACCTGGGATGACTGCTAATGTATCTATTATTACAAAAAAAGCTAAAAATGTTTTATCTCTTAATAATAATACTTTAAGCTTTTCTTTTAAAGATATAGATGATAAAACTTTAAATAATAAAAAATATGATAAAAGGGGTATTTGGATTTTAGAAAATAATAAACCTAAACGTATTAATGTAGAACTTGGAGCACAAGATAGCGAGTTTACAGAAATAATTTCTAATCAGATATATGAGGGCTTAAAGGTTATATCAAGTCAAAACTTAAAAGGTAAAAGTAAAAATATAACATCAGAACATAAAAGGCAAGGTCCACCAATGAGGATGTTTTAACAAAAAATTCTTATAATATATGTGGATATAGTAACAAATTTTTATAAGGTAAAAATAGAATGTCACTAATTGAAGTAAAAAATATAATCAAGACGTATAATACAGGTCAAGAAAGTTTTAATGCTTTAAATAGTGTATCATTAAGTGTAAAACATGGTGAATTTGTAGCTATTATGGGAGCTTCAGGATCTGGTAAATCTACGTTTATGAATATTCTAGGTTGTTTAGATAAACCTTCAAGCGGTAGTTATTTTTTAGATGGGGTAAATGTAAAGACTTTAAGTTTGGATGAATTAGCAACAATACGTAATTTGAAACTTGGCTTTGTTTTCCAAGGTTTTAATTTAATATCAAGGACTTCAGCTATAGAAAATGTTGAACTTCCTATGATATATAAAGGAATAATACAAGAAGAGAGAAGAAAAAAAGCATTTGAAGCTTTAAAGATAGTAGGATTAGAAGCACGTATAAATCATATGCCAAACGAAATGTCAGGAGGTCAACAACAAAGGGTAGCTATTGCAAGAGCTATTGTCAATGATGCACCGATTATTTTAGCGGATGAACCTACTGGTAATCTTGATACAAAAACAAGTATTGAGGTTATGGATTTTTTTGTTAAATTGAATGAAGTAGCTAAGAAAACTATAATTCTTGTAACACATGAAGATGATATAGCTCAATATTGTAAAAGGATAATAAGGTTTAAAGATGGAAATATTATTTCCGATGAGGTAAATATTAAATGATAGATTTAGTTTCTACATTTAAGATCTCAATAAGGTCACTAAAAGTTAATAAAATGAGATCAATTCTAACAAGTTTAGGTGTAATAATTGGAGTAAGTGCTGTAATTATAATGCTTTCAATTGGAGAAGGAGCTAAGCAAAAGATTACAAAAGATATAGAATCACAAGGTTCGAATATCTTAATGATATTATCAGGCTCAAGAACATCTAGTGGAGTAAAAATAGGTACCGGAGCTGCTCCTACTTTAACTATTAAAGATTCAGAGGCTATTTTAAGTAATTGTCCGTCAATAAAAGAAGTTGCACCTATTGTAAGAGAAGGCAAACAAATTATATATGCTAATCAGAATTGGGCTACAAGTGTTTTTGGCATTACTCCTGGATATTTTGAAATTAAGTTATGGTCTATTGATTATGGTCGTAGAATAACTCAAGAGGACGTTAAAAATTCAAATAAAGTTGCTGTATTAGGCAAAACTGTTGTTGATAATCTTTTTGGAGATCTTGATCCTATTAATAAAGTAATAAGGATTACCAATGTACCGTTTAAAGTAATAGGAGTATTAAAATCAAAAGGTCAATCAGGTATGGGAGAAGATCAGGATGATACTATTTTAATACCTATTACTACTGCTCAAAAAAAGTTATTTGGATCTGATTTCCCTGGGACTGTTAAATTTATTAATGTTCAAGCTTATGATTCTGAAAGTTTACTTTCTGCAGAAGATGAGATAAGAACTCTGCTTAGAGAAAGACACAATTTGAGTTCTTCTAAAGCGGATGATTTTGAAATAAGAAATTTTACAGAAATGATGGAAACAGTAAAGCAAGCATCAAATACAATGACAATTCTTTTAGGGTCAATAGCCTCTGTTTCATTACTTGTAGGTGGTATTGGCATTATGAATATAATGCTTGTTTCTGTAACAGAGAGAACCAGAGAAATTGGTATAAGAATGGCTATAGGGGCAAAATCTAATGATATAAGATTTCAATTCCTATTTGAGGCATTATTATTATCTACTTTTGGAGGAACTTTAGGGATCATTTTTGGGGTATTAATTTCTCAACTGATTGGATCTATATCATCTTTAACTACTATTATTTCTCCTATATCAATAATTTTATCTTTTGGATTCTCTGTTTTAATAGGTATTGTATTTGGTTATTATCCTGCTTATAAAGCATCTTTATTAAACCCAATAGAAGCTTTACGTTATGAATAAAGCTTCTATTGATTTAATTTTATATCTAGCAAAACAATTTTTAATAGTATATAACTTAAATAAATATTTATGCAATATTATTAAAATTTGTTAAGAATAACGTCTATTTAAAGGATTTACTGAATATAACAATAGGTAAATTTTCATCTTGTGCAAACTTAAGATATTCTTCAGGACAAGTTTCTATATTGTTTACAAAGATCCCTTGGATAGACGGATTACTGACTAGAAACTCATTATAAGTTTCCCAATTCAAAAAATTAGTTTTAGCAATTTTAATTAATTTAGATAATATATCAGGAGTGTTTTCTGCCAAATCTTTTGTAGAATATGTATGTGATAAATGATCTACCAGGTGAGAATACGCTATATCTGTTAATTTAAGTTTTGTTTTTATTAAATTTGATATGTATTTTCTACTTTGTGCAGCTAAATTATCAGAATTTTCTCCAATATTTCCATAACTTTTTTGAGAATTTTTAAATAGATAATAATCTGTAATGCTTTGTTTAGTTAATCTCGTACTAAAAATATCCCGATTATATCCGGCATAAACGTGGCTTGGATCTAGTATCAATATAAGACCATTTTCAGAAGCTGTTTTAAATACATTTGATCCTATGTATGATACTGATAAAATTGAATCGGAATCTAATGATTTAAAGTTTTTTAAATTATTTAACTGGATACTTAAATCAACTTGGCTACTATTACTATAATTTGTTTGCATTGCGTGAACATAGGCATAAAAGTTAGGAATTTGTTCGCTTTCAAATACTTTAACATTGTATCCTCTTATGTTTTTTATTGATGGTGGGATGTTTAATTTTGATAAATTAGTCTGAGGTAGGACAAAGTCATTTTTTTTAAGTTCGGTGATATTTTTTTCTAGATGGTTAAATATAGCTTGATTTTTTTCTGTTAGATCTGGATGTTTTATATTATAAAGTATTTTTGCAAGTTTAAATGTATTATCTTGTTTTAAGTCACAAGAAATTAGTCTTAATTTTGCTGATGATTTAGAATCATTTTTAATATCATCTATAAAATTTTGATTCTTTATTAATCTGTATAACTTTAGTCTGGATGATTTATTTAAATCAAAATTTTTACATATATCAAAAGCATCCACAGCACTATTTTTTATATTATTTTTCTTTGTTTCAGCATTATTAATATTTTCCATTAATAAAGATAATTTCATTATTAATTTATCATTTTCAGATAGATTTTTATAGGATTCATTATCAATTAATTTTTTTAAGTTTATAATTAAATTTTGATTTATATTATGATCATTTTGGCTAAATAACTCTGGCATTAATTTTATCAAACGATTAAAGGCATTATATATAGATAAATTATCTGTAAATATATTATTATTATTTAAATAATTATCTATTAATGGTTTTAGGTTATTCATTATTTCTACTTCTCTTGTAGAATTAATTTTTATATCTTTAAAATTTTCTATATTTTTTGCATATCCAATAAGCTTATTATTTTTAAACTTTAAATTAAACAAATTAAGTATATCATTAATATCTTTAAGTTTATAAGTTTTTAGCAGATCTTGAATTTTATAACAGATCTCGTTTCTTGAATATTTTAATCTAAAATCTATTTTATCTGTATCTATTAATTTGAGATTATCATCAATTTTATCTAATAGATGATGAAATTCTATACTATCATCATCATTTATATATGTATTTAACTGTAATTGTATCTGTTCTGTTAATTTTGAAGTAATATGACAATATTCTTGCTTGTTTTTTGGTAATATTGGAATTATGCTTGTAATATCTTTATTCTGGAATATTTCTATATTCCTTTTTATTAAATTATGTAATAATATTCTTTTTTCGTTAAGTGATAAAGTATCAATATTTTTATTTTTTTGAAACATATAAAAATCAAGAGCTAAACTAGCTGTTTTTGCATCTACTTTTTTAATGTTAGCTTTTCTTTTTATATTATCTAATAAATTATTTACACTATCAAAGTCTATATCCTTTTTTGTTAAAATCTGCGAAACTTCACGACTATTTATATCTGTAATATTTTCTACGTTATCAGTAAGATATTTTAATAAATTTTCTAAATTTTCTGTTTTATTTTCTAAAATATTTATTAGATCCCATTTTTCGAGATGATTCCAGAGATTGTTATTTGATTTAATTAGCATTAAATCCTTATCAAGGCTATCTAAATTTATATCTTTAAGTACAAATATTCGTTCTATACTTACTTTGTCGTGTAATTTTTCAAAATTTTTATTTTCAATAAATTTATTTAATTTATTACTGATTTTATCTAAATTAATATCTTCATTTGCTATAAAATCATTTAAAAGGTCATCTTTTAATATTTTTATAGTATCTTGATTAAGAGTCTGAATAAATTTAAGACTATTATCACTGTTAAAATTTTTTAAATGCAATATTTCACAGATTGTTGAAGAGTCAGTATCTTTAAATAGTTCAGGAAGTTTTTCTTTAAATAACTTTAAAAATTTAATATTTTCTAATTTTGATGTATTTATATCGTCTTTATTTATTATGCTATCATTAAGATCTATTTTGTTTAAAATACTTTTATCAAGATTACCTAACAATTCAGTTGTTTTATTAAAATCTCCATTTATATTATTTAAAACTAAATATATATCTTGAGTGTTACTATCTTTTAAAAATTTGTTTAAAAAATTTATTTTTGGACTAAGTTCTAGCATTGTATTTTTTTCAAGTAGCTCTATTGTTTTAAAATTATCAAGTTTATCTATTATAGGTTGTGTTAAATTTATAAAAAAATTATTATAATCATTTAAGTTATTAGTGTTTTTTGCCAGATCTAATATTTTATTAACTGTTGAATTACCAAAGACAGAATATCCATCTGAGTTTTTTAAATTATTTATAGTATATTTTAATTCTTCCGGCTTAACGTCTTCAGATTGTAATTTACTATTATTTTTTTTTATAAAAAAATTTTTTCTACCTGAGAAAATACTAAAACTAAGAGGTCTGAAAAAATATTGTAGCATAAAATAGTTTTTATTAAGCATTATTTTATTGTTAATATTTTTACTAGTATAAGATAAGGATCTGTTTAAAATTGGAGTAGAAAATTTGTTTCTAATTAAATTAGTAGCATTATATGGATAACTTTTTTCTAATGTTTTTAATAGTTTTAATTGCATAAAAATTTATAGATCCTAAAATTGATAGAGGTGCTTTAAAAGTATAGTTTAAATAAAATGTGCTTACTAGAAGTATTTGTTAATATTGTAATAATATTTTACAATTATATAGTTTAAATTTATTAAGAATTGTTAGTTTATTGAAAAATGTATTAATTAAGATATTATTTAATTAATATATTATTTAAAGTGAATGGGAAAATAATGTTTGATTATTTAAAAGAGAATTTAGAAGTAATTCTGATAACATATAATAGAAAATTTTATTTAGAAAAAACATTAAAATATATTTTATCTAAAAATTCGCCAATAAGAGAGTGTTGTATAAAAATATTAGACAATGCATCTGATGATGGAACAAGCGAATTTATTGAAGAATACAAAAAAAATAATAGAAATATAGAACATATAAGAAATAATAGAAATATAGGTGGATGTGCAAATATAGTAAGAGCATATGAAATAGCGACAAAAGAATATGTCTGGGTATTATGTGATGACGATGAATTTGATTTTTCCTCTGGATTTGAAGATATAGAAAATGCAATGAAAAATGGTTATGATTTTATTTTTACTCAAAAAGTAAAAAATAATCTTGCGGATATATTTTATTGTGCAACATTTGTGCCAAGTTATATATATAAAACAGCAAATTTAGATTATACGATTATAGAAAATATGTATGATTCTATAGGCATTTTATTTCCTCATCTAGCTTTATGTGCAGACGTTATAAATAAAAATAAAAGAATATTTTTTTCAAAATATCAATTAGTAACAGTAGGTCTTGAAAATTGCTCAATAAATACATATGTAAGAGGGCTTAAATATGATGTATTACCAAAATGGAGGCAAAATATTTATTGGGCTGTTGGTTATCTTTCATCTATAGAGCTTATTAAAAATAGAAAAAAACAGATAGAAATAATTGATGGTCTAAGACATGGGTTTTCAAGTTTGTATTCTTTTTTTAAAACTAAAATTTTACTTAATTTATTATATTATGGAAAATCATCTTTTAATATGTATATGTTAAAACGTAATTTATCTTTTTCTCAGAAAATAAAATTTTATATTGCTACAATTCAAGCTTATATTGAGTATTATTTATTTAATAATGATTTTTTAGCATATAATGGTAAAGAAAGATGGATAGAATATTTCAAATATATAAAAGAACAAAAGTATATAAATAAATTATCGAAAAAATATAAAAATAAAAAGGTATTGATATATGGAGCAGGTACTATAGGAGATGTTATTTTTGATAATTATGATATTGTAGGATTAAATATTATAGCTGTATCTGATAAAAAATTTACAAAAGAATGTAGCTATAAAGGATATAAAGCAATACCTGTTGAAAAAATTAAAGAATATAAGCCTGATGTTATAATATTTACTTTATATTCAAATAAAAAAGCACTAGAATCTATAAAGGAATTATATTCGGACTTTAAGTATACATCAATATGGAAAAAGAAGTTATTTGTAAGATTGTGAAAATTTGTGATATCATTAAAAATTAAATGTAGTAACTAAAATAAAAGAATAACATAAGAAAATAAAAGAGAGAAAATCTAATGAAAGTAGTAATATTAGCAGGCGGATTAGGTACAAGGTTGTCTGAAGAAACAGAATTAAAACCTAAGCCTATGGTAGAAATTGGAGGTAAACCAATTTTATGGCATATTATGAAAATTTATTCTTTTTTTGGATTTAATGAATTTATTATATTAAGTGGATATAAATCGCATATTATAAAAGATTATTTTATAAACTATTATAATCGTTATTCAGATATTACAGTAGATATGGTTAACAATACCGTAGAAATACATAAAACTATAACAGAGCCTTGGAAAGTTACAATATTATACACCGGTCAAAAGACAATGACAGGAAGTAGGATAAAAAAGGCACAAGAGTATATAGGATCAGAACCATTTTTACTTACATATGGAGATGGTGTAGCTGATATTGATATTAATAGACTAATAGATTGTCATAAAAAATCAGGGAAATTAATAACAATGACAGCCGTACAATTGTCAGGTAGATTTGGTGCCTTAATAATAAAAGAAAATAATATGATAACATCGTTTATGGAGAAACCAAAAGGAGAGGAATCTTGGATAAACGGAGGATTTTTTGTATGTGAACCAAAAGTATTTGAATATTTAGGTGAATTAGAAAGAGAAGATATAATTTTTGAAAAGGAACCTCTTGAAACATTAGCATTAGAACAAAAGTTAAATGCGTATAAACATCACGGATTTTGGAAACCTATGGATACATTAAGAGATAAAATAGAGTTAACAAGATTATGGACAGAAGGTAAAGCACCTTGGGCAATTTGGAATAAATAAAAATAAGATTTATTTAAAACTTTATAAAGTAAGGGTTATATATGAATAGAATTTTAGAAGAAGATTTGGATAATATATTTAATAATTTGACAATAGCTGAAAAAGATAAGTTTATTGGAACTAATATTTTTATAACTGGCTGTTGTGGTTTTATCGGATATTATTTATTAAATTTTTTTAATAAATATAAGGAAATATTAAAAATTAATGAAATAATTGCTGTGGATAATTTTCAAGTAGGGAAACCTTATTGGTTGCAAGATATTATTAATGATAAAAAAATAGAAGTTAAAGAGTTTGATATAATAGAAGATAATATTAATAAAATAAAAAGAAATAAAGAAAATTCTTTTGTAATACATATGGCATCTATAGCATCACCTGTATTTTATAGAAAATATCCGATAAAAACGATAGAGGCAAATATATGGGGATTAAAATTATTACTAGATGATTATAAAGATAATAAAATAAAGGGTTTTTTATTTTTTTCAAGTAGCGAAGTATATGGTGATCCGGATAAAGAAAATATTCCAACGAAAGAAGAGTATAGAGGAAATGTAGCAACTATTGGTCCAAGAGCTTGTTATGATGAATCAAAGAGATTTGGAGAAACAATTTGTTATGAATATTCAAAAGAATATAATATGCCAATATCAATAGTTAGACCATTTAATAATTATGGACCAGGAATGAAGTTAGGTGATAAAAGAGTAGTAGCTGATTTTGCAAATGCTATAGTTAATAATATGAATATTAATATTTTATCAAATGGTAAACCAACACGTACATATTGTTATATTTCAGATGCTTTAACAGGTTATATAAAAGCATTATTATACGGTAAATTTGATGTATTTAATATAGGAATAGAATCGCCTGAAATATCTGTTTTAGATTTAGCTGAGATCTATAAAATAAAGGGAGAAAAACTTTTTAATTATAGAAAAGGAATTACCTATTCAAAATCAGAAGAAGAAAATTATCTTACAGATAACCCGAATAGAAGATGTCCTATTATAAAAAAGGCTAAGGAAAAATTAGGATATAGTCCATCTATTTACATAGATAATGGAATAGAAAGATTTTTAAGTTATTTAAAAATTGAAAAAGAGTTAAATAAAATTTAAATATTAATTAAAATAAGAGAATACAGAAGGAATAAAGAAGATAAAATGATTTTAGTAGTAGGGTTAGGATTTGTAGGATTAACAACAGCATTAGGTTTTTCAGATGTTGGTTTTAATGTGTATGCTTATGATATTGATTTAGAAAAAACAAGTAAAATAAAGAATAACAAAATACCATTTTATGAACCAAATTTAGAGGCAATTTTAAATAAAAATAGTAATAAAACTTTTTTTTTAAGTGATAATTTAAAAAAAAGTGTAAAAAAATCAGAAGTTATATTTATTTGTGTGGGAACCCCATCTGATGATAATGGTAAAGCGGACATAAGTTATATAAAAAGTGCTATAAAATCTATAAATCAATATATAGAAAAAGATGAAAAAAAAATAATTGTAATAAAATCTACAATTCCTCCATCAACGATAAAAGAGAATATTATTCCGTATGTTAAAGATATAAATAAAGGATCGTCAAAAGAAATTTATATAGCAAGTAACCCTGAGTTTTTAAGAGAAGGTTATGCTTGGGATGATTTTATACATCCAGATAGAGTAATAATAGGAGTTGATAATAATAATCAGGAATATGTAAAGGAAGTATTAAATAGAATATATAAACCATTTATAAATAAAAATAAAATACATTTTGTAACATTAAATACAGCTGAGTTTATAAAATATCTTTCAAACAGTTTTTTATCAACACTTATAAGTTTTTCAAATGAGATGTCAATGATAGCTAAAAGTATAGGTGATATAGATATAAAAGAATCGTTTAAAATATTGCATGAAGATAAAAGATTTAATGGAAGTCCTTGTGGTATAGCTTCTTATGTGTATCCAGGGTGTGGTTTTGGAGGTTATTGTTTACCGAAAGATACAAAAGCTTTAATGAATAAATCGTTAGAATATGATTATGAACCAAAGATATTAAAAAGTGTACTTAACGTAAATGAAGAAATAAAAGAATTTTTAGTAAATGACATAATAAGAGAAGAAGATAAAAACCGAAAGATATCTATTTTAGGATTATCATTTAAAGCAGACTCTGATGATGTAAGAGATACACCTTCAAAAGAAATTATTAAATTATTGTTAAATAAAGGATATTTAAATATAAGTGTATATGATCCTTTAAGTAATAATATTTTTAAAGAAAAATATAAGGATTTAGGAAATATAGAATATAAAAATACATTAATCGAAGCAATAGAAGGAGCCGATATAGTAATAATATTAACAGCTTGGAAAGAGTTTAAAGATAATGCGGATCTTTTCAAAAATAAAAAAGTGTATGATTTAAGGTATATATTATAAATTCAACGAGGATATAAATTTATGTTAAATAAAGAAATAAAAGAAAAAGTACTTAGAAATATAGTAAAATATACAGCAAAAATTTATTATAAAACCATATATGGAAGGAGTAAGGGATTAAGTTATATACCGGCCTCGGGAAAGCAGCTTGGAGAAGAAGAATTATTAAACATGATAGATGCATCGTTAGATATGTGGTTAACAAGTGGAAGATTTAATGATGAATTTGAAAAGGAGTTAGCAAAATATTTAAAAGTAAACTATTGTTTAACGGTAAATTCCGGATCATCAGCAAATTTATTAGCAATAAGTGCATTAAAATCGTATAAATTAGGTTCAAGACAAGTAAAGAAGGGGGATGAAGTAATAACTGTAGCAGCGGGTTTTCCAACGACAATAAATCCTATAATACAGAATGGTTTAGTTCCTGTATTTGTAGATGTAGAAATAGGAACTTATAATATAGATATAGACCAGATTGAGCGATCAATAACAAAAAAGACGAAAGTAATAATGATAGCCCATAGTTTAGGGAATGCTTTTGAAATAGGAAAAATAAAGGAAATTTGTAATAGAAACAATTTATGGTTAATAGAAGATTCCTGTGATGCGTTAGGTTGTAAGTATAAAGGAGAATATACAGGGACAATAGGAGATATAGGGACATTTAGTTTTTATCCTGCACATCATATAACGATGGGAGAAGGAGGAGCTGTTGTAACAAATAATGGTCAATTAAATAAGATAATAATGTCGTTAAGAGATTGGGGTCGGGATTGTTATTGTTTGCCAGGTAAAGATAACACTTGTAATTGCAGATTCGAACAAAAACTAGGGAATTTGCCTTTCGGATATGATCATAAATATACATATTCGCATCTTGGTTATAATTTAAAAATAACAGATTGGCAAGCTTCAATAGGTTTGGCACAATTAAGTAAGATAGAACATTTTGTAAATAAGAGAAGAGAAAATTTTAGATATTTATATGATAATTTAAAGAAATATGGAGAGTATTTTATCTTACCAAGATCAGATGAAAATGTAGAACCATCTTGGTTTGGATTTTTAATATCCGTAAAAGATACAGCACCATTTAGCAAATTTGATATAGTTAAATATTTAGAAGAAAATAACATAGGAACAAGACAATTATTTTCAGGTAATATATTAAGACAACCAAGTTTTGTAAATAGTGAGATAGCTCTTCGTATATTAGATTCTGATCTTTTAGTTTCAAGTAATTTAGGAGAGGAAGATTATAAATTATTACCTAATACAGAGTTTATTATGAACAATACTTTTTGGATTGGAGTTCAACCACAACTAAGTTCTATAGAATTAGGCAGAGTAATAAAAGTATTTGATAATTTTCTGAAAAAATATAAATAAGAGATAGAAGGTAAAGAAAGATGAGTAAAAGAATATTACTTACCGGATCGAATGGTTTTATAGGAAGAAATATAAAAGAGAGTTATTTAAGTAAAAAATATGAAATAGATACACCAAGTAGAGCAGAGTTAAATTTAATAGAGGATGAATCTGTTGATGAATTTTTTAGGAGTAAAGAATATGATTTGGTAATACATTGTGCTTGTAAACCAGGACATAGAAATGCCAAAGATAGAAATAATCTTTTTTATTCAAATATAAGAATGTTTGAGAATTTACAAAGGCATAGAGATAAATATAATAAATTAATAAATTTTGGATCTGGAGCTATTTATGATCAAAATGGAGATATAGTCTCAGCAAAAGAGGAAGATCTTTTGAAAAAAATGCCAAAAGATGAGCACGGATTTTGTAAATATATGATTTATAAAGAAATAAAAAATCTTGATAATTTTATAGATTTGAATATTTTTGGAATATTTGGATATTATGAAGATTATGAAATAAGATTTATATCAAATGCTATATGTAAAGCTATATTTAATTTGCCAATAACATTAAGACAAAATAGAATTTTTAGCTATATATACATAGAGGATCTAATACCTATTTTAGAATATATAATAGAAAATAAGATGAATTATAAATCATATAATATAGTTCCTGATGAGAAGACAAGTTTATTAGATATAGCCAAAACAGTTAAAAAAGTTTCAGGAAGAGATATAGAGATAAAAGTAGCAAAAGCCGGATTTGGTTTAGAATATACAGGAAGTAACAGTTTATTGAAAAAAGAAATAAAAGGTTTAAAATTTAATAAAATTGAAGATTCAATAAAAAAGCTTTACAATAAATATATAGAGAATCAAAATAAGATAGAGAAATCGTTACTTCTTATTGATAAATAATTTAATTATTATTATTTGTAGTAAAATAGAGAAGTAAAAGAATAAAAAATAAAATAAGTCAGCATCAAAGGGAGTCAAAAATGAATTCATTAGAAAAGAAGATGGTAGAGTCATTAATTGATTTAAAAGAGAATCATAATGTAATAGGAGTAAAAGCAGAATTTGAGGCTGAAGGGACAAGACTTGAAGAAGCAATGAGGTTAAAAGAAGTAGTAACAAGAGCAGGTCTTGATTTAACAATAAAAATAGGCGGTTGTGAGGCCTTAAAAGATATGTATGATGCAAGGGTAATAGGAGTAAATTGTATAGTTGCTCCTATGATAGAGTCAGCATATGCGTTAAAGAAATATATACATTCAACAAAGTTAGCGTTTCCGGAAGATGAATATAAAGATGTTGATTTTTTTATAAATATAGAAACAATATTAGGATTTAATAATCTTGAAGAGATATTAATGACAGAAGAAGCTGAATATCTATCAGGAATAGTTTTAGGTAGAGTAGATATGACAGGTTCAATGGGATTAAATCGAGATTTAGTAAATAGTGAAGATGTTTTGTGTATAGCCAAAAGTATGTCTGAACTTGCAAGTAAATATAATAAAAAATTTACAATAGGAGGAGGAGTATCAGCTTATTCATTAGACTTTTTTAAGCAAATACCTGAAAATTATTTAAGTAAATATGAAACAAGGAAAATAATATTTGATGCAAAAGAAGCATTAAAAGATATAAATGCTGATAAAGGTATATTAAAAGCTGTAGGATTTGAGCTTATGTGGTTAAAAAATAAGCGTGATTTTTATGGAATGATTCATAACGAGGACAAACAAAGACTAGTAATGCTAGAAAGCAGATATCAAAGTTTGATAAAAGAGGCAGGTGGAATATATGCATAAAGCGTTAATTACAGGTGCCTCAAGAGGTATAGGTAAGGTAATAAAAGAAGTTTTTGAGAATAATAAAATAGAAGTAATAGCTCCTGTGCGAGAACAATTAGATTTAGCCTCAAATGAAAGTATAGATGAATATTTTAGAAATTTAAAAGAGGACGAAGATATAGATATATTAATAAATAATGCAGGAATTAATGAACTTGGTACATTAGAAGATATAACAGATGATGAAATTGATAGAATGATACAAGTAAATTTAATAGCCCAATTAAAATTAATAAAAGCATTAAGTCCAAAAATGAAGGAAAAAGGATATGGTCGTATAGTTAATTTAGGATCAATTTGGAGCGGATATACAAAAATAGGCAGGATGATGTATACTATAGCGAAAACAGGAGTAAGCGGTTTAACTCGAGCAAGTGCAGTAGAGTTAGCAAAACATAATATTCTTGTAAATGCGGTAGCCCCAGGTTTTGTAGATACGGAAATGACAAGACAAAATAATACTTTAGAACAGATAAAATGTATAGAGAATTCTATCCCGATAAACAGACTTGCGAAGCCGGAAGAAATCGCAGAAGTAATATACTTTTTAGCATCAGAAAAAAATTCATTTATGACAGGCCAAACTATTTTTGTAGATGGAGGTTTTTCATGTGTGTAAATGCAGAGAATAAATCGATAATAATAAAATCAAATATTAGGAATTATAAGGTATTATTTCAAGAAAATTCTGATTTTATTAAGAAATTAGCCAATCAAGAAAATATTATATTTATTATTGATGAAAATGTGTGGAATATATACAAAAATAAAGTTTTTAAAGATATCGATGAAAAAATTGTAATAATACAAAAGTCAATGGAAAATTTAAAGACATTAGAAACAGTATCAGATTTATATAGAAAAATAATGAAATATTCACCAAGAAAGAATCTAACATTAGTTTCAATAGGTGGAGGAATAATACAGGATATTACAGGATTTATAGCATCTTCTTTATATAGAGGTATAAATTGGATTTTTATCCCAACAACATTATTAGCACAAGTAGATAGTTGTATAGGAGCAAAGACATCATTAAATTTTGATCATTATAAAAACTTAATAGGAACATTTTATCCACCGAAAGAAATATATATATATCCTGAATTTTTAAAAACATTATCAGAGGAAGATTTTTATTCAGGTTTAGGAGAGGTTGCAAAATTATGTATTTTAGATGGTATAGAATCTGTAAAATTTTTAATAGATCATATAAATGAAGTAATAGAATTAAATGATAATTATTTAAATAAATTTATTGAAAAAGCTTTAAAAATAAAAAAGGCATATATAGAAACAGATGAATTTGATATAGGAAAAAGGAATATGCTCAACTATGGTCATTGTATAGGCCATGGAATAGAAAGTGCTGTTGATTTTAAGATACCCCACGGTCAGGCTGTAGTCATTGGAATGATAATTGCAAATAAAGAAGCATTAAATAGAAAGTTATTATCAAAAGAACAAGAAGAGTATATATATGAGAATCTTTTAATTCCAATATTAAAAGTAGATTTAGTAAATATTAAAATTGAAGCAGAAAAGGTTATAAAAGCAATGAGGCAAGATAAAAAGAATCTTGGAAAAGGGTTAGCTTTAGTAATGATAAATGATGATTATAAACCTTTAAAAATAACAGATTTGACAGAAAATAGAGCGTATGAAATTATAAAAGATTCTTTAGATAATATTAATAAAAAAAATAAATATTAAAAGGATAAAGACTATAACACAATGTCAAAAATTAAACTATCAGATTATATAGCAAAGAGATTAAAAGAGAAGTATAAAATAGAACATTTTTATATGGTATCAGGTGGTGGAGCCATGCATTTAAATGATAGTTTAGGAAAAGAGTTAAAATATATAGCAAATCATCACGAACAAGCAAGTGCCATGGCAGCAGAAGGCGATTTTAGAGTAAGTGGAAAGTTAGCAGTAGTAAATGTAACAACAGGTCCTGGTGGATTAAATTGTTTAAATGGAGTATTTGGTCAATGGACTGATTCAGCAGCAGTATTATATATTTCGGGTCAGGTAAAATATGAAACAACAATAAGATCTTGTTCTAGTTTAAATTTAAGGCAGTTAGGTGATCAGGAAGTAGATATAATAAAAATAGTATCTCCGTTAACAAAGTATGCAAAAATGGTAACGGATCCAAAGGAGATAAAATATCATATTGATAGAGCAGTATATGAGGCATTAAATGGAAGGTTTGGTCCTGTTTGGTTAGACATTCCAATGAATGTGCAATCAAGTGTAATAGAAGAAGATGAACTAATTGATTTTGTTATTCCGAAAAGTTCTAAAAAAGATTTAAGAATAGATGAAGTAATAAAAAAAATAAATGAGTCAAAAAGTCCATTAATAGTAGCAGGACAAGGTATAAGACTTTCGAATCAAATTGAGGTATTAAATAATATACTAAAGAAAACGGATATACCTGTAGTTACGACATTTAATGGAATGGATATAATAAAGAATGATAATAAAAATTTTGTAGGCAGAATAGGGACTTTAGGCCAGCGATCTGGAAATTTTGCAATAAAGAATGCAGATTTAATAATATCATTAGGAACAAGAAATAATATAAGGCAAGTAGGATATAATTGGGAAAGTTTTGGAAAAAATGCATATAAGATATCTGTAGATATAGATAGAGCTGAGTTAGACAAGCCTACGTTTATACCTGATATGAAAATAGAGGCAGATTTAGCTGATTTTATGCCAAATTTAGATAAAAATCTAAAATCTTATGAATGTAAAAATTGGTTAAATTTTTCAAAAGAGATAAATAATAGATACTTATTTGAGAATATAGAAGAGTATAAAACAAAAATGAAAGGTAAGTTAAATGTATATGATTTTACATATAATTTAACAAAGAATCTAAAAGGAGAAGAGATAATAATAGCAGGTAATGGATCAGCTTGTGTTTCTTTATATCAGGTAGGGATAGTAAAAGGTAATCAAAGAATAATATACAATTCCGGAGATGCCTCTATGGGCTATGATTTACCGGCAGCAATAGGAGCTTGTATAGCCAATGGTAGAGATAATAAAGAAATAATCTGCTTAACAGGTGATGGATCTATTATGATGAATTTACAGGAGCTACAGACAATTAAGCATTATAAGCTACCTATAAAAATATTTATAATTAATAATTCAGGATATGTTTCAATAAGACAAACACAGAATAATTTTTTTGAGGGGCATTTAACAGGTTCAAGTAATAATACCGGAGTATCTATGCCTAATTTTTGTAAAATAGCAGAAGGTTTTGGAATAAGATCAATAATAATAAAAACTATAAATGATTTAAGAAAGAATATAAAAGAGATATTAACAACAAAAGATCCATTAATATGTGAAGTTATGGTAGAAGATAATTATAAATTTATACCAAAAGTATCATCTAAAAAATTAGAGGATGGTAGCATGATATCAACATCAATAGAAGATATGTATCCATTTTTATCAGAAATTGAATATAAAAAGAATGTTATAACAAAATAATTAGAAGAAATAATAATACTTGCGAAAAGCAGATAAAAATAGTAAAATCAAAAAGTTAGTTGATAAGAAAGTGGAAAAGAAGAATGGAAGAAACTTTAAAGTATAGACGTTTAGATAACGAAACATATACAGAAGAGAAAGTAAGAGAAATAATAGAATCTGAGAATATAAAGTTTGTAAAGTTACAATTTGTAGATATGAATGGTATAGTAAAGAATTTGTCAATACCATCAGAGCATATAGGAAAAATATTAAATAATGAAATGATGCTAGACGGGTCATCAATAAAAGGATTTAGAAGTATAGAGACTTCAGATATGTATTTTTATCCTGATATAAATACATTTACGGTGTTACCTTGGAGGACAAGAGATGAGGCAAAAGCAGCTAGATTAATATGTGATATATATAATGCAGATGGGACACCATTTGAAGGATGCCCGAGATGTAATCTAAAGCGAGTAATAAAGGAAGCAGCAACACTAGGTTACACAATGAACGTTGGACCTGAGGCAGAATTTTTCTTATTTAAAAAAGATGAAAATAGAGATGTAACAACAATACCGAATGATAAGGCAGGCTATTATGATCTTGGGCCAAGTGATTTAGGAGAAAATGTAAGAGGTGATATAGTATCAACATTGCAGCAAATGGGTTTTGATATAGAAGCATCACATCACGAAGTAGCAGATGGCCAGCATGAGGTTGATTTTAAATATGCTGATGTATTAACAACAGCAGATAATGTGGCAACGTTTAAAATAGCGGTAAGGGCAGTAGCTCAAAAATATAATCTTCACGCAACATTTATGCCGAAACCTATTTATGGAATAAATGGATCAGGAATGCACTGTAATATATCATTATTTAAAGATGGAAAAAATGCGTTTTTGGATGAATCTTCACCATATAAATTATCAAAAGAAGCAATGTATGCTATAGGTGGGTTATTAAAGTATGTAAAAGGTTTTACAGCTATTACAAATCCAACGGTAAATAGTTACAAAAGATTAGTTCCGGGTTACGAGGCACCGGTATATATAGCGTGGTCAATGGCAAATAGAAGTGCATTAGTAAGAGTACCTGCCAAAAGAGGTAATGCAACAAGAGTAGAGTTAAGATCACCGGATCCAAGCTGTAACCCATATTTAGCTTTTGCTGTGTTACTACAATCTTGTATAGATGGAGTAAAAAATCAAATAGAACCACCTGCTCCGGTAGAAAGTAATATATATCAATTAACAAATAGAGAAAGACAAAGACAAAAGATAGATACTTTACCTGGAAGTTTAGCAGAAGCATTATATGATTTAAATAAATCGAATGTAGTAAAAGAAGCATTAGGTGACCATATATATAATGAATTTATCCAAGCAAAGAAAAAGGAATGGGATTCTTTTAGAACTTATGTTTCAAAATGGGAATTGGATAAATATTTAGAAAGATATTAAAAATAAAGTTTAATTGTAAATAGTTATGTAATTAAGGTACTGATTATAATAATCAGTACTTTATTTTTAAAGATATAATAAATTTTTATATCAAAGGTTTGAAATCTCTGATTTTTAGTTGAATTTCAAAAAGAAATTTGCTAATATATTCCATATCTCTTTATTAATTGTGGATTATAATTAATTTATTGTTTGGAATAAAATGGAATCAAATATAAATTTAAGTAAAAATATATCGGGTTTATTAATATCAGGTACTGTTATTGTCTGTGGAACATTAATATTTTGTACGAATTTTGATTTTAGTATTAATAGTCTTATATATGCAATTAAATTTTTTATCCCTGCTTGTCTTGTAATGGGGACTTTAGGGTATCTTATGGGTAAAATTTTAGATCAAAATAAGCAAAAAAAGTAATTAAATAGTTAGGTTAAGAAGGTAAAAAGTGAAACAGATTATTAAAGGTAAGAAAAAAACATTAAGATCAGAGTTTGCGTTTTTGATGGGATTATTGATGGCAATAATAGTATTATTTATGGCATTATATATCCATTTTTTTATAACTTGTTTATCAAAAGATATACAAAAAAGATCAGATACATTTAATCAAGTAGTAGCTACATTTATATTTGCTAATTTAGGCAATGATTTAAAGTATGAAAATTACTCAGGAATTGAAAAGAAAACATCAAATCTAATTACAAATCAGTTATTATCATATGTTGTTATTAGAGATTTAAAAACGAAAAAAATAGTATACTCTAGTGAAAAAGACCTTATAGGGAAACAGATAGTTCCAACAAATAAAATAATGTCAAATTATATACAAGATGGTAAAAATAAAGATACAAATACATATAATATAATGGTTGAAATGTATGGTTATAGTATCCACCTTGGTTTTTTCCAAGATCCTATTTTAATAAAATATTTAGATTCATTTACAAGGCACTTAACAGCATTAGTTGCAGCATTTGTAGGTTTAAGTTTAATATTAGCAACATTTATGTCTAAAATGGTAACAAAACCAATAAGAATGTTAGTAGATTCCAGTTCGCAATTTGCAAAAGGTGACTTATCTCATAGAATTAAAAAGACTCAATTTGATGAAATAAATCAACTTATAGATGCCTATAACCTAATGGCAGCTAACTTAGAGCAGCTATATATATCAATGGATAAAGAAGTAAAAGCAAGAACTGTAGAATTAAATAATACAGTAGAAGAATTGAAGCAAACACAATCAATGATGGTTCATTCAGAAAAGATGAAATCATTAGGTGAACTTGTAGCAGGAATTACGCACGAGATTAATAATCCAATAAATTTTATATATGGTAATTTAATTTATTTAGAAGATTATGTAAAACAATTATTTCAACTTATAGATAAGTATAAAGAATTTAAAACAGATTTAACTCAGGAACATTCAGAAGCAATAGACACTATAGCAAATGAAATAGATGTAGATTTTATAAAATCAGATTTACCGGATTTATTAAAGAGCTGTAAAGAAGGTGTAAATAGAACAAAAAATATTATTGCAGATTTGAAGAATTTTTCAAGATTAGAAGAAGTTGTATTATCATCAATTGATCTAAAAAAAGAAATGGATACAACATTAAATATTCTGCATCACAAGTTTAAAAATAGAATAGAAGTTCATAAAGACTATGATGAAAAATTACCACAAATAGAAGCATATGGAGGTCAACTCAATCAAGTTTTTATGAATATATTAGATAATGCCGCAGGAGCTATTAGTGATAATGGTAATGTTTGGATAACAATAAAGAAAATAGATAATAATAGAGTGCAGATATTAATAAAAGATGATGGATGTGGAATGAATCAAACAACAAAAGAGAAGATATTCAATCCATTTTTTACAACAAAGCCGGTAGGTCAAGGTACAGGTCTTGGAATGTCAATTAGCTATAAAGTAATAAAAAATCACGATGGAAATATAGAAGTATTCTCTGAACCTGGAGAAGGTAGTACCTTTAAAATAGAGTTACCAATAGTACAAGCAAAGAAGAAAGTTAGATAGGAATATATAATTATGGAATACCATACTTTACTTTTAGTCGATGATGAAGAAGATAATTTAGCCTTACTTACTCGAACATTTAGATCGCATTATAAATTATTAAAAACTACGTCTCCTGTAGAAGCATTAGAATTATTAAAAACGAATGAAGTAAGTGTAATAGTATCAGATCACAAAATGCCTGAAATGGATGGAATAGAATTTTTAACAAAGGCTAGAGCTATTAATCCTGATGTCATGAGGATTTTAGTAACAGCATTTTCAGATGCAAATATATTAATAGGATCGATTAATGAAGCAAAAATATTTCAATATGTAAAGAAGCCATTTGATCCTCACGATTTAGCATTAGTAGTTCAGAGGGCTATAGATTATCGACAACTTAGGATTGATAATTATATGCTAATAAATGATTTAAAGGAATTATTTTCAGGAACAATAATGGCTATTATAGAGGCATTAGATGCTAAAGATTCTTTTACTTTAGGTCGGAGTCGTAGAGTAACATTTTACTCATTGAAGATAGCTAAGGCATTAGGTTTATCAGAAAAAGAGGTATCTCAAATAGAGTTAGCAGGTTTATTGCACGATATTGGTATGATAGGTGTATCTGATGATATATTAAATAAAACAGAACCTTTAACCGAAGAAGAATTCCAAGCAGTAAAAGAACATGTAAATCACGGAGTAAAGATTCTAACAGATATAAAACAATTAAAAGATGTAGTAGAGATAATAAAATATCACCACGAGAGATATGATGGAAGTGGATATCCTTTAGGCCTAGTTGGAGAAGATATACCAATAGGAGCTAGGATTATAGCTCTTGGCGATACATATGATAGTATGATATCATCAAGAGCTTATAGAGAGGCATTGAAGCCTCAAGAGGCTTTAGAAAAAATAAAGACATTATCTTATTCTCAGTTTGATCCTAAAGTCGTAGAAGCATTTAGTAATGTATTACCAGAAGTAATTAACGAAATTAAAGATTATGAAAAATCACATATATAGTTATGAATAAATAAATTAAAGGGCTCTTATTTTTTTATTTTTTGAATATAAATAAGGGCTTTTTTAATATTATACTTATAAATAAAATTTGTGTTAAAATACTATAGTAAAAATGTAATATAAAAAATAATTCATATAAAGGAAAAATGTTATGAAAATGTCAAAGCTTTTTGTACAAACTTTAAGGGAATATCCGTCTGATGCAGAAGTTATAAGTCATAAGCTGCTAGTGAAAGCCGGATTTATTCGTAAACTTACAAATGGGGTATATATTTATTTACCACTTATGTATAGAGTATTACAAAAAGTTGAAAATATAGTAAGAGAAGAGATGAATAAAGCCTCTGCGCAAGAATTATTAATGCCATTTATTCAGCCAAAGGAATTATGGGAACAATCAGGTAGATGGGATGTATATGGAAAAGAATTAATGAGATTTAAAGACAGACATAATAGAGAAGTTTGTCTTGGACCTACACACGAAGAAATTATAACATTTGTAGCTAGAGAAGGAATACGTTCTTATAAACAGTTACCTGTAAATTTATATCAAATACAATCAAAATTTCGTGATGAAATAAGACCAAGATTTGGTTTATTAAGAGGCAGAGAGTTTATAATGAAAGATGCTTACAGCTTTGATAGAACAGAGGAAGGTTTAGATAAAGAATATAAAAATATGGCAGATACATATAAACGTATTTTTAACAGATGTGGATTAGAAACAAAAATGGTGCAATCAGACTCTGGTGCTATTGGTGGAGCTGTATCACATGAATTTATGGTAATTATGAATGAGAATTGTGATGTAAATTCCGGAGAGAATGATGTATTTTTCTGTGAAAAGTGTAATTATAGTGCAAATTCTAACCACGCTGTATCTATTTTACCTGAAGTAAAAATTGATGCAGGATTTAAGCAAATGGAAATAGTGGATACTCCTAGTATTAAAACTATAGCTGATTTGGAAAAGTTTTTTAACATAGAATCAAGTTGTATATTAAAGGCAGTTGTATATGTATTAGATAATAAGCATATAGCTATAGCATTGATTCGTGCGGATAAACAGGTAGAAGAAACAAAATTAAAAAATTATTTTAAAGCAAATGATATAAGACCTGCAAGAGAAGATGAAATTATTCAATTTATGAAGGATAATAATATTGATGTAGAACCTGGATTTTTGAGTATAGTTAATATGGATGTAGAAAAAAACAGAGTTGTTGCAGATTTATCTTGTAAAGATTTGAAGAATTTTATTTGTGGAGCTAACCAAAATGATAAACATATAGTAGGTGCGAATTGGGGTATAGATATACCTATAGTTAAATTTGCAGATATAAGGCTTGTTGAGGAAGGAGAATTATGTCCTGAATGCAGAGCCAAAATGAAAGTTACTCGTGGAATAGAAGTAGGTAATATTTTTAAATTAGGAACAAAGTATTCCAAGGCAATGAATGCTACGTATACAGATGAAAATGGTAAAGAACAGCCATTTATAATGGGATGTTATGGAATTGGAGTATCAAGAACAGCTGCAAGTGCTGTAGAAGTTCATAACGACCAGTTTGGTATTAAATGGCCTGTATCTATTGCACCTTATCATTGTATTGTTGTGCCGGTTAATATAAAAGATGAAAATCAAATGAAAGTTTCTGAATATATTTATAAGAAACTTTTAGAATCTAATATTGAAGCAGTATTAGATGATAGAGCAGAACGAGCTGGAGTTAAATTTAAAGATGCAGATTTAATAGGATTCCCATATAGAATAAATGTTGGTAAATCACTTGAAAAATCCGGTCTTGTAGAATTACATACTCGAGAAGATAATCAGACTATTGAATTAACTTTGGATCAAGCTATTAATAGTGTAATTAGTGAAATAAAATCAAAGCTTGGATAATATTTTAAATGAATAGTTATGATCATAAATTTTTAAATTTAAAAATAGCTCATTTATACCCAAAACACATGAATATATATGGAGATATGGGTAACATTATTACTTTAGTTGAACGATGCAGATTAAGAGAAATTAAAGTAGATGTTTTTAATATTGATATTAATGAAGATATTAAATTAGATAAATATGATCTTTATTTTATGGGTGGAGGTCAAGATTCACAGCAACGTGCTATTGCTAAAGATCTAAAAACAAAAAAAGAGATATTACAAAATGAGGCATTAATTAATAAAAAAGTTTTTTTAGGTATTTGTGGTGGCTATCAATTATTTGGTAAATATTATAAACCTTTTAATAATGAATTACAGGAAGGACTTTCTATTTTAGATGTAAAAACTATTGCATCAAATAAAAGGTTTATAGGGAATGTTACAGCAAAAATAACATTTCTAGACTCTTTGGGCACTTTAGTCGGTTTTGAAAATCATAGTGGATTGACTTATATTGAGGAGAATTCTAAAACTATTCCTTTAGCTAAGGTTGTAGTAGGTAATGGAAATAACGGGGAAGATAAGTTAGAAGGAGCAAGAAAAAATAACGTATTTGGTACATATTTACATGGTTCCTTGTTACCTAAGAATCCGATATTTGCTGATTATCTTATAAAAATAGCTTTAGATACAAAATATGATTTAGATATAAATTTAAAACAACTCAATGATTCTTTTGAAAATAAGTTGCATCTATCATTAGAAAATAAATCATATTAGTTTTAATATAAAAATTGTAGAATAATCTCTCTAACACGAGGTTTATTATCAAAATCAATAAGAACAATTTGTTGCCAAGTTCCAAGTTCTAAATTATGATTAATTATTGGAACAAAAATAGAGTTTCCACTTAAAGACGCTCTTAAATGCGCATATCCATTACCATCCTTCCAGGTAATATCATGGTTATATTCTCTATTTGAAGGGATAATTTTCTCATACATTATTGGTAAATCTTTTAATAATCCGGGTTCAAACTCTAAAGTAACAATAGATGCTGTAGAGCCTTTTACATATACCATTAAGTTAGCATCTTTTATGTTTTTATTGTCTATAATTACTTTAATTTTTTCTGTAATATCAATAAGATCAGTAAATCCTCTAGTATTTACAGTAAATTTTTCTGAAACTATACTCATAAATATTCCTTATCTTAATGATGTAATTTTAGCCTAAAAAAATTTTTATTTAATTATCAAATCAGATGATTTTTTCTATAGTAAAAAGTGAATCTGGTAATTTAATATGTTAAAATATGTATAAATATAATTGTTGATGAATAAAAAGAAATATAATTATGGAAAAAAGATTTGAAATAGTAAGTAATATGAAACCAAAGGGAGATCAACCTCAAGCTATAGAATCCCTATCAAAAGGATTTTTTAGTCAAGAAGTAACAAATCAAATACTATTAGGTATTACAGGATCAGGTAAAACATTTACTATTGCAAATCTGATACAAAAAATTCAAAAACCTACTTTAGTCATTGCTCATAATAAAACTTTGGCTGCTCAATTATATAATGAGTTTAAAGAAATATTTCCAAATAATGCTGTAGAATATTTTATTAGCTATTATGATTACTATCAACCAGAAGCATATATTCCAAGAACAGATACATATATAGAAAAAAGTGCGATGATTAATGAGGAGATAGATAGATTAAGACATAATACAACAAGAAGTTTATATGAAAGAAAAGATGTAATAGTAGTAGCATCCGTAAGCTGTATTTACGGATTAGGTTTACCTGAAAATTATTTTAAAGGTACTTTTACAATAAGTGTAGGCGAAGAATTAAATAGAGAAAAGTTTTTAAGACATTTAATATCCACACAGTATACGAGAAATGATTTAGAATTAAAATCCGGAACATTTAGAGTACGAGGGGACATAGTAGAGATTATGCCATCATTTGAAAAAGTTGTTACTCGTATATATTTTTTTTCAGATGAAGTTGAAAAAATTGTAAGAATAGATCCTGTTTCAGGAGAGATTTTAAGTGTAGAAGATAAAGTAATTATCTATCCGGCAGTACATTATTTATCTTATGATGAGAATCAAGAAGAAACAATATTTCTTATTCGTCAAGAACTAAAAAATAGAGTACTAGAACTAGAACAAGAGAATAAACTTCTAGAAGCAAGAAGATTAGAGCAAAGAGTAAACTATGATATAGAGATGATAAAAGAAATGGGGTATTGTAATGGTATAGAAAATTATTCTCGTATTATAGAGCGTAGAAAGGAAGGTAGTCCACCGGCTACATTATTAGATTACTTTCAAGAGGATTTTTTAGTAGTAATAGATGAATCGCATGTAACAATTCCACAATTAAGAGGTATGTATAATGCAGATAGATCACGAAAAGAAGTTCTTGTTGATTATGGATTTAGGTTACCTTGTGCAAAAGATAATAGGCCATTAACATTTGAAGAATTTTGGAAAGCTACAAATAAAAGAATATTTGTTTCGGCAACACCAGGTGAATTTGAAAAATCAGTAGCTGAAAATGAAGTTAAACAGATTATAAGACCAACAGGATTATTAGATCCATCGATTATAGTAAAGCCTACTTTAAATCAAGTAGATGATTTGCTTTTTGAAATAAATCAAACAGTATCACGTAATTCTAGAGTGTTAATCACAACGTTAACCAAAAGAATGGCAGAGGATTTAACAGAGTATTTATCTAAGCTTGATGTAAAAGTCAGATATCTTCATAGCGGTATAGAATCTATTGAGCGTGTAGAAATTTTAAGGGACTTAAGGCTAGCTGTTTTTGATGTACTTGTAGGAGTAAATTTATTACGAGAAGGCTTAGATATTCCGGAAGTAGAACTAGTTGCAATTATGGATGCAGATAAAGAAGGATTTTTAAGAAGTGAGCGAAGTTTAATACAGACAATAGGTCGGGCTGCTAGAAATGAGAATGGTCGAATTATTATGTATGCTGATAAAATAACTGATAGTATGGATATTGCTATTAAAACGACTTTAGAACGACGTGAAATACAGATGAAATTTAATCAAGAACATAATATTATTCCAAAAACTATTATAAAACCTATCGAAAATAATTTGTTACAATTATTATCCAGCTATAAAAATATAGATGAAATAGTATTAGATCAAATGACAGAGATGAATCTGGAAATGAAAGATCTACCGAAAGTTATAAAGAAATTAGAGAAAAGTATGCACGATGCTGCTAAATTATTAGATTTTGAAAAAGCTGCTAAATTAAGAGATGAATTAAAAAAACTAAAAGAAATTTATAATACAAAAAAATAAATAGCGTGGGCTCTATATAAAACTAAACATCTTGAGTTAATTCTGAACTTAATGTTGCAAAGTAATCTACAATAAAATGGAAATAAGATATAGCAAAGAAAATATACACTATATTCATAAAATCAAGTGATGGAAAAAATAGAATAGACAAGTGTTTTATAGCAATAAGTAAAAGAAGAGCTAAGATAGAATATTGAAATGTAAAAAATAATCCACCTAAAAAATAATCTAGCCAATATTTTGATAAATGTTTTAAATTGAAACTGTTTCGTATATCGTTCTTATCTAAAAATAATCCAAAAGATAAACAGCTAAAAGAAAATAATAAAATAGAAATTATTATAATGGATATAATTTTTATGCTTAATATTTCAATAAAATTAAATAATAAATAAGATATTAAATATCCTATTATGATAGAAGGAATAAACAAAAATATAGAAGGAAAAATTGATAGAAAATTTTTAGGAGATATGATATTAGGAATTACATAATTATTATTTTTGTATTCTAATTTAAATAAATGAGAAAAATAGCCTAATAAATATATGCCTAATAAAGAATAAGTTAAAATAAAATTAAAAGAAAAAATATTATTTTGGTGCAAATAAAAAGGTGCATATAAAATTACAGAGAAAAGTATAGAATTTATAAAAAACAAAGAATCACTAGTTATTTGTCTAAAAGATTTAATAAAACCAGGCATATTAATAAACTCCTATAAAATTTATTTTTATATAAAATTATAACATATATTAGAAAATATTTCTAGCTTTACAATTCTTTACTATTTTTTACTTATTAAGCAATAAAAAATATCCTAAATTTTTATATTTATTAAGTGGAGGATCATATCTTGAGTATGAATTTTAATAATACCTATATGAATATTGTAAATAATCGTAATAGTAAATTATCATTTAAATCAAATGTGAATAATTCTCAAAGTAGAGAAACAAGCTTTGAAAAAGCTGAAGAAGAAAAAAGAAAAAAAAGTATAGCCAAAGAAAAAACAAAAAAATTATTAGAAAATCCGCTTGTTTCTATTGGTATATTCAGTGCAGTGCTTTCTCTTTTATTAGTAAGCTGTAAAGGTATAAATAAGAATTTAGCAAAAGATTATCACGATACATTTATAGGTAAATTAGGTGATTTAGGTGATAATATAACAGATAAATTTAATAAATTTATAAAGAAACATAAATCACTAGATGATATACATTCTAAATTAAGTAATTCATACGAAAAAACAAAAACAAAAGTAGTAAATTGGGCAAAAAATAATAGTGTCTTAAGTTGTTTTATGCCAGGAAAGCGAAGTGTCGCAGAATTTTCTATGGCGAAGTCTTATGAAGGTGGAGTACCGACACAATTTATTTTTGAAGCAGATGATATGCTTGAAACCTTAGCTTCTGTTCAACACAATAAACAAGGCAAGTCAATTGATGAAGCATTTGGATCTTTAATAAGATCTTTAGGTACCAAAAAGCATAATCCTAATAAACCTAAATTTGCAAATTATATGGAATTAAGAGAAAAAGCTCAACAAAATCCTGGAAAATACGCTAAATACTATGATGAGCTTTTTGAAAAAATTAAACAAAATCCTGAATATGCAAACACAAAAGTCTTTAAGGGTGGAATGTATAAAAATGTTGTTTTAGGCGGACGATATGTAGAAGTATATTCTAATGGTATAGCACACTTAGAATTTGAAAAAGCAGAGGGAATATTTGCTAAAGTTAAGAATATATTCCAACTTGCTATTCAAAAAATAACAAGACGTGATATGTATATAGAAGGAACACAAAATAAGTTAAGGGCCGCAACTCAAAATAAGAAAGTATATTCTGATCTGCATAAATCATCATTAGGTCGTGGATTGTCAAAAAGTGCATTGTTTATTACAGAAAACTTTACAAATGGAACAGCTGGCGGAATATGCTCAATGGCAATGCAGGCTATGATTTGGCAAGGAATTATTAAGTCAGTAATTGGTGCTGAAGAAGGAGAAAAAAAGAAAGTTTTAGCTGAAAATGTAGTAACAGATCTTGGAATGTTTATGCTTATGCCATTTGCTATTAAAGCTGTAGGTATGATGGGTGGTTTAAAAAATATTGGACGTACTACCGAGCAAGTAAAAGCTACAAAAAAATTAATAAAAGAGCATAACATTCATCAATTATCAGGTGAACTTATTAAAAAATCAGATTATGATGCTAGTAGAAAAGCTATAAAATCTATGTTTAATAAAGATGTTAAGCTAAAATTTTGGCAATATCCAATACAATGGTTTGGAACTATTATAGATTGGGGTCGTTCAAGAATCCGTCCATACACAGCACCTATGCCTCAACAGGCAGGATTTTTGGGAAGACTATCTAGTGACTTAAAGAATGGATTTAAAACCCTTATTTTATGGACTATTCCTGGTGTTGTTGGTGGAGTCGGCAGAGGATTTATAGGAAGTAAAATTAACTCCAAACTAGGTGAAACTTTAGCTACTGTTCCTCATGCTATTGTTGGTAAACCAAAGGATTCTATTTATTCTAGTAATGATAATAATCAGTTAAGTGAAGAAGATTCTAAACAAGTCCAATTATATCTTAAAGAAAAGTTAGAAGCTAACCCTGAAGTATATCTTATTATAAAGCAACAACCTGAAATTTATCATGCTATAGAGCAAAATCCTACTTTATTATTTTCTTTAATAGATATGGTTGAGGAAGAAAAAGCTAATTTAAAAATTCAAAAACAGCAGTATCAAGCTCAACAAGAATATCTTGCCTCTAAAGCACCTACATCTGAGTATTTAAATAATTTATCTAAAAATAAAAAGTCAAGACCTGCTAAAATTTTAAATACTAATGGAAATAATAATATAGATTCTAAACAACCGGCTTTTAGTGGATCTAATAAGTTAGATAGTAATATTAATACAATAGATAATTCTGAAGATAGTTCTGAAAAAATTGAAGATCGTGAAGCTTTAAGAACTTATATACCAAATCCTTATTCTAACATAAAAAATAAGCCTGGAACAACAACAGAAGAAGTTGAAAAAGCTTTAAGAAAAGCCCAAGCTGCTGAAAATATAGCTCAAACTTATTTAAGATAAAAAAATTAAAAATCAAACTTTTATTATCAAAAGATATGTTATTTTTTATAACATATCTTTTTGGTTAATTTGTTGATCTTTTTATATATTCAGGATTTATTGCTAACCATTTATAATTTACATCTGAAGATGCAGTAATTTCAGAAGAGGTTATAATATTATTATAATTTTCATCAGGCAAGTCAGTAACAAAAGTTCCACCATACCTACCTCTTGAAAATTGAACTATGCCATCTTTATTTAAATCAGACAATGCTCTATGTATTGTATTCGTACTTACATTAAATTTTAATGAAAGCTCTTCTATTGATGGTAATTTATCTCCTAAGTCAAAAAGCTCTTTTATGTAATTAATTAACCTTATTTTAATTTTTTCATAACTGTAAAATGAGTATTTGAACTCATTATCAACAAAATTATTCTTTAAGGAGTGTGTTGATTTTTTATCAGGTAAATTTTTTATAAATGTACCATATTTACCACGTTTTGCTATTAAAATATCATCTTTAATTAAAAGATTTATAGCATCATGTACTGTTTTAATACTTACTTTTAAAATTTTAGAAAAGTAACTATGAGGTGGAATTTTTTCTCCTATATTGTATTTCAAATTAATGTAATTTAATATATCTATTTTAATTTTAGAAACTAGCGTTTTAGATTCAATATCAAAATCTTTTTTGTGAATTTTTGCTAACATAGCACTATCAAATTCAGGAAATTTTTTTATTATCCAATAATTTTCATTATTACCTGAAGAAGTCCCCTTACAAGCTGTGATTATACCTTCTTGTGCTAGGCATTCAATAGCCAATCTTGTTGTATTTATAGAAGCTCCTGTAATTTTTGATAGAATTCTTATTGATGGTAAAGGTTGATTTATTCTAAACTGAGAATCAAGAATATATTTTTTTAATTGAAAAATCAGTTGCTCTCTTTTTGAAGTTAGCTTCCTTATAGGTGTTGTATTGGAATATCTATTTTTGAGCATAGTTCCTATTTTTTGCTTTGATTCAAGATATCCAACATCTTCAATATATCTTATAGCATTTTGTATAGTTCCAATACTTACACCGAGATATAAAGCTAAGTCTTTTTTTGAAGGGATTAATTGCTTTTCTTTTATTTTACCTGATTTTAATCCTTGTATAATCCAAGTTAATAACCATTTTTTTATTATATTATTTTTTGTATCTGTTGAATTCTTGAAATCAGGCAAAATTCTTGGTAATTCTGATATAGTTATTCTATTTATTGAGCCTACTTCTTCATTAATATCTGATTCAACAATTGTTTTGTTCATTATATTTTCCATAAATTTTTATCTTTTAATACAATAAAAAGGAATATGTTATTTATTTGTCAAAATATTAAATTAATTTAATATTTTTTAATATAAGAAATAAGTTAAGCTTGAGATTTTATTAATGCTTGATCTAAATCAAAAATAAGATCATTAACATTTTCTAACCCTACAGATAGTCTTATAAAATCATTACCAATACCACAAGCTATTTTTGCTTCATCGGATAATTGTCTGTGTGTCGTTAATGCAGGATATGTAACAATTGTTCTAACATCTCCAATATTTGTTACATGAAGAGGTATATTTAATGATTCAATAAATTTAATAGCATTTTTTTGTTCACCTTTGATTCCAAAGCTAACAATAGAAGAAGCTCCATTTTTTAAATATTTTTTAGCTAAAGTATAATTTGCATCATTTTCTAATAATGGATATTTTACCCAAGAAACAGATTTATGATTTTCCAAAAACTTAGCGATCTTAAGAGCATTATCACTATGACGTTGCATCCTTAAATGTAAGGTTTCAATACCAAGTAAAGTTAAATAAGCATTAAAAGGACTAATGGTTGTACCAAGATCTCTTAGCAATTGTACTCTAGCTTTTACTATATAAGCTAAATTATTAAATTCTTTAGTATAACTTAATCCGTGATAGCTAGGATCTTCATTTACTAATGATGGAAATTTTCCGCTTTTTTCCCAATCAAAATTTCCACTATCTATAATTGCTCCACCCATACTATTGCTATGTCCTGAAATATATTTTGTAATAGAGTGGACAACTATATCCGCACCAAATTCAAAAGGTCTTAATAAATAAGGTGAAGGTACAGTGTTATCAACAATTAAAGGAATATTATAACTGTGAGCTAAATTAGCTAATGCTTCTATATCTGCAACTGTTAACTGTGGATTTGTAACGGATTCTATAAATATACATTTTGTTTTATTATTAATCGCTTTTTCATAATCATCAATTTTAGATCCATTTACAAAATTTACTTTTATTCCAAACTTTTTAAAAGTAACATCAAATAAATTAAAAGTACCACCATAAAGACTAGATGAGGCTACGACTTCTTCTCCACTTGAAGTTATATTTAAAATAGAAATCAAGCTTGCAGATTGACCGGAGGATAATGCTAAAGCTCCAACACCACCTTCTAATAGTGATAATCTTTTTTCTAAAATTTCTGTTGTCGGATTTGATATTCTGGTGTAAATATGACCTGAAGTTTTAAGGTCAAACAAATCAGCTGCGTGTTGAACATTTTCAAATTCAAATGCACTGGTTTGATATATAGGAGGGCTTATTGCATTAGCATTATTTTTTGGATTTAATCCACCATTTACAGCATATGTTTCAAATTCCAAGATGTACTCCTTTTTTGTTATACTAATTATAAATATTTGCTTTTATTATGTTTGATACCCAAGGTACATAAGAATATTTACCAAATAATGCACTTAGTGTCAAATAAATTAATATTGTTAAGAAAATAATATTTATTAATGATAAATTTAAACCGGCAAAATGTATAAGATTTATTTGAAAAATAAAGTTTAAAAGGCCGATAATTCCACTTAAAATAGGTATAAATGATAATAAATTAAGAATGGCGCCTAAAATATTTGAAACTATAAAAAACAACAAATATAAAAAAATAGATTGATATATATGAAATTTTAAAAAAGGTTTTAATTTTTGTTTGGTAATAGCACCTAAAATAAGCCAAAGTATTCCAACAAAACCAGAAGTTATATAAGTTAATGCAGCTATTATTTTTTCAGGAAAACTTATGAATTGTTTTTGGTAAAAATTATTATATCCCATATTTTTACTATTCTCCAATAGATATACATGTAAGAACAAAACGGCAAAGGATTTCTTTGCCGTAAAATTTAAATAAATAATATAAAATTAGTTTTCAAATACATAAGCTAATACAGATGCTTCTCTAGCTCTTTTAACTGCACGAGCTATCATTCTTTGATGTTCTGCACAAGTGCCTGTAATTCTTCTTGGTAATATTTTTCCAGCTTCTGTTAAATATCTTTTTAACTTTTGTGAATCTTTATAATCTATTACTTTTACTTTATCTGCACAGAATGTACAATTTTTTCTTTTTTTCTTATCTTGTTGTTCTCTTGCCATATTTTATTTCCTTTATTTTTTATATCCTAATTACGTTTTATTTAATCCCTTTTAGAAAGGTATTTCATCTTCACCTATTAAATCATCTGCAAATTCTTCTTCATCTTCACCAAATTTGACAAATTTATCATTTTCGGTACTACTGCTTAGGTCTTCTTGATTACTATTTCCAGATGACAAGCATTCAAAAGAGCTTATTTCTATTTCTGCTACTTTTTTATCAAATCCTTCATCGGATGTTTTGATTGATAATAATTGTAGCCTTCCTTCGACTACTATTTTAGATCCTCTTTTGACAATTTTTTCTATTCTATCAGCCAGATTACCAACAGCACGTGCTAATACAACTTGATCCGGATTATTTGCATCAGAAAAATCTATACTGAATGTAACTACTGCTATATTATTTGTAGTAAATCTTTTTTCGGGATTTTTTACTACTATACCTGAAATTGTAGCACGAGCTAATGTCATAATATTTTAAACTCCAACTTTTGCTGCATCCATAAACATTGTTCTTAATAATGATTCATTTAATTTTAATTGACGTTTAAATTCTAAAATCTTTTCAGCTGGTAGTTGTAACAATATTGATACAAAGTACCCATCACGAAAATTTTGGATATCATAACTTAATTTTCTTCTACCCATTTTTTCTGCAATTTCTACTTTCCCATTCATAGAAGTAATTAAGCTATCTATTTTTGATATTATATTATCCACATCTTCAGAATCAATATTTGGTTTTACAATTGCTAATAATTCATAAGTTTTCAATTTTATAATTCTCCTTCTTTTTCATTTTTTCATATCTCCAAATTTAACATAAATATATTTTTTATACAAATTAAAATTTTACTATTCTTTACAATTACTATTTTATTCTTTTTAATAAACTTTTATATTATAATATTTTTATTAATTGTTTATAATATTTTATTTAAAAGTTTACGAGGATCATAATGAAAAAATATTTACTTGAAATAGGAACAGAAGAATTACCTTATCAATTTGTTGTAGAAGCTATTGAACAACTTAAAAAATTATTTGCGGATTTATTTAAAGAATTTAAAATATCCTACGATGATATAAAAGTATATGGAACTCCAAGACGTCTTTGCGTTTTAGTTGATAATATCCAACAGAATCTTAATACAGAAATTATTAATATAAAAGGTCCTTCTATAAAAATTGCATATGATGAAAATGATAATTTATCTAAAGCTGCTATAGGTTTTGCTAAAAAAAATTCCGTATCTCCTCAAGAACTTTTTAAAGATGGTGATTATATTTTTGCCAAAATTGAGAAAAAACCTATATCTTTTGAAAAAATTATTCAAGATAATGTAGAAAACTTAATCTTTAAACTTCAGGGCTCTCACTTTATGAGATGGGCTGATTTTGATTTTAAATTCCAAAGACCAATAAGATGGGTTCTTTCTCTTTTAAATGATCAGGAATTAAAAGTTAATATTGCTAATATTGAATCCTCAAGATTCTCTAAAGGACATAGATTTGCTCCAATGGATTCTATTGAAATACCTTCTGTCGATTCCTATTTTGATTTACTTGAAAAAAATAATGTCATTTTAGATCAAAATAAACGTAAACAATTGATTATTGATTTGGCTCAAAAAGAAGCTCTTAAAATTAACTCTTTTGTATATTTTGACGAAGACTTACTTAATGAAGTTACTTTTTTGACCGAATTCCCTGTTCCTGTATTATGTTCTTTTGAAGAAAAATATCTTAAAATTCCTCAAAAAGTTACTATTACCGTTATGGCTGTTCATCAAAGATATTTTCCTTTGTTTAAAGATCAGAATAAAACTCAGTTAATTAATAAATTTATTACAATAGCTAATTTTATCGGGGATGATTTTTCTAATATCATTGCCGGTAATGAAAGAGTTGTTAAAGCCAGATTAGAAGATGCTATTTTCTTTACTTCTGAAGATACAAAAACAAAACTTAAAGATAAGTTAGAAAATCTTAAAGGTATGACTTTTCAACGTGGTTTTGGATCTATGTATGATAAAACTCAAAGAATTATTGTGTTATCTGATTATATTTCAAAATCTTTAGACATAAGTGATAATAAAAATATTTTAAGAACGGCAGAATTATCTAAATGTGATTTGGCTACAAAACTAGTATTCGAATTTACTGAATTACAAGGTTTTATTGGTAGTGATTATGCAAAAATAGATAATGAAAACAATTCAGTAGTTTTAGGGATAAAAGAACATTATTATCCATTAAATGCGGACTCTGAATTAGCGACAAGTGTTGAAGGACAGATTGTTGGTATAGCAGATAAGATTGATAATATTTCTTCTGTATTTTTAGATGGTAAAAAACCTACAGGGTCTAATGATCCTTTAGGAATCCGACGTCAAGTTTTAGGTATTATAAAGACTGTTATTAATAAAGACATTAATATTGATATTGATGCTCTTATAAAAAAATCTTTAGATATTATACCTTACTGTTCTGAAAATAGAAATTTAGCTTATTCTGATATCGTTAATTTCTTTAATCAAAGATTAAGTATTTATTTAAGTGAAAATTACCGTTATGATTTGTTAGAAGCGGTAATCTCATCTTCAAATCCATTAGCAAATCTTAAAATTTTTATGGATAAAATTAATATTTTATCTAAGCTTGCAATGGTTGAAAATTTTGAAAAAATACACGAAGCCGCTAATAGAGTTATGCGTATTTTAAAATCGCAGTCTTATAATCAAGATATTAATGAAGATTATCTTAAAAATGAACAAGAGGTTAAACTTTTTAATTTTATAAAAGCAATCAATATTAATAATATGAAATTAGAAAATCTTATTTTAAATATTCAAGAACTAACACCAATCATATCTGAATTTTTTGATAAGGTTTTAGTTATGGATGAAAATCAAGATATCAGAAAAAATCGTTTAGCTTTATTATCTAGAGTGAATGATTTATATTTATCAATTGCAGATTTCAGTAAAATTGTATGCTAAGAACTTTTATGAAATAGTTCTTAGAGTTTTTAAAGAACTGTTTTATAATTTTTGTTTTACAAAATTTTACTTTCTGTTTACAGTAAAGTTTATTTGAAAGAAAATATATTTATGGGTAAAGCTAAAAAACGAAATTTTGAAAAATGTAGACATTTATATACATTATCTTTAAACAGAAAAGAGGCTATAGATAGAGTTTTAGGAAGATTTAGATGTAATGTTTTTGATTCTGAATCTAAATCTTTGATATCTTTATTTGGCTTATCTCAAGAAGAGTTATCAGAAGCCGGAGCTTCTTGGGAGGCAATAGAAAAAGTTGATAAATTTATAACACAGTACAAGGCTATTCCTTAACTTCTTGAAAGTATTGAGATTGCTACTTTTCCGGATATATATTAAGAGTTATTAAGTTTTTTCTTTATTTGGGGTTATTAACTTTACAATTCTTAATGTACTAAAAGCCTTATATAGTCTAGATTGTTGACTTTTTGTATATATTATGTAAATAAATATTAGCAATTATTTATATTAAAATGTTTTTATATTAATATAAGAGAAAAAATAAAAAGTGGAGGTAATACAAAATGGCAAGAGTGTTGATTTCAATGCCGGAAGAATTTTTAACAAAGATTGACAAAGTAGCAGATGAGGAAAACAGAACAAGAAGCGAATTAATCCGTGAAGCTTTAAGAACTTATATTTCTAAACAGAAGATTAGAAATAATACTTTAGCGGATAAAAATGCGAAAATCTTAGAAGCTTTGCTTGATTAATTTTTGTTAATAATTTTTATATTTAACTTTGCTTGAAATAAAAATTTCAAGCATTTTTATTATGAGTTGAGAATTTTACTTTTTACTATTTTTTACGTATTGGTTTTTAATAAAAAATAATGATATAAAACTGAATGTGCATAAAAAAATTGTAGGTCTGTCATTGGTGGGGAATTTTTTACTTTTTTGTATAGTTGAGAAAAAGCTTTGAAAGTATTTTAATAAAGATTTAAATATATTAGATTATTCTAAACAAATTAAAAAATAGATTAATTTTGACATTTTTAAGTTTTTTAAATTAACAGATAAAGTTTTAAAGTATATTCGCTTTCATTCTGTAAAGAAATGTTAAGTAATAATATATGAATGTAGCAATTTTGATATAAAAATTTTTTTTATATAGTAGTAAGGGAAAATGAGAGAGAATAATTAGATGGCTTTTTTAGGTATGCAACTTAACCAATTAAACAATCAAACACGTATTAATGATATACAGAATAGAATGATTGAAATTGGTTATGAGAAAAATGAAACAAATCAAAGATTATCTCAAGCTATGGATAAGCGAAACAACCTGCTTAATGATAGTGAATCAAAGCTTGATACTGAAAAAAAGAATAAAATAGAACGTGATTTTGATATTTTAAGACAAGAAATCAAAATGCAAGAGGATCGTTTAAATAGCGAGCAAAATAGACTAGAAACTGAATACAAATATATTCAACAGCAAAATGAGGCTTGGAAAAATCGCAAGGATCAGAATTTAAAAGATAGTTTCAAATATTAAGAGAGGGTAAGATATGAAAAAATTTGATTTTAAAGAAGTAATAAATGAAGTTATCAATTCTTATAAACAAAATGCAGGAAAAACAATAAATTTAAAGAAAGAGCAGGGACGTGTTTATAATAGTATGTCTGCTATGCTAAAAGAAACTTTTTTACTTGGGGCAACAAAATATGGTGAAAATTTTATTGCATAAATTTTATAATTTAACTCTTAAAATCGTATCGTATTCTTTTATAAAATATTTTAACTTTTAATGTTGTTTTGATCTGCAATTTTTTGTTTTTGTTTATTGTTAATATAGTCAACAATACCGCCAAATAAGGAACCAATAGTTGTAACTCCAATTATCATTATTATATCGGCAATGCGTTTTGGGTGTTTTGCACCTTTTTCTTTAGACATAAGTTCTATTTTATCTCTTATTTTAGTAATATTGTTTTTATTTAGAGTAAAGCAAGTTATATAAAGGCCTCCTAATAATGTTCCGCCTACGGCCTTTCCTGTATTTGTTTTATCATAAGGATTACCATTATTAGTATATGCTTTTTTCTTAAATGATGGACGATTAATGGTCTTGATATTATTTGAAATTCTCATAAATCTTTCAATATTTTTGTTAGCATTACAATATATAAATTTATTATCGGTATTAGTTATTTCTGAAGTTGGAGCTTTTAATAGAGTTTCTGCTCCTTTTGCTAATATATAGCCAGCACTTGTTGCTGTTGTAATAGCTACGGGTACATCTTTTTTTACATCTACATTATATTTCTTAATAATTTTAGTCAAGTTTTTTCTGGTATTTTTATTTATAACTTGATTAATTCCTTCACTTCTAGGGCTTTGAGATCCATCATCTTCCCTACATTTAAAGCTAACATTTTGATGATATCTGTTTGATAAAGTTCCATACGAAGATGAATCTGTTTTAAATTCTCTTTTAAAGCTTAATAAATTTACCTTTGATACTCTCATCTTGATAACCTTTCTATTTAAAATCTAGCAAAAACATAAAATTTATAATATATTAAACCCTATAAAAAATAAATTTGTTATTATTTAAAGTTAAACTTAATAAAAATTAATAAAAAAAAGCTTCTTAAAGAAGAAGCTAAAGTTAGTAGTATTGGTAGTAGTTTGAAAAAATGAATTTTCAAAATATTTGTTAAGTTTCGTCTAGTGTTTTTGTATTATGGGTTTGTTTATAAAGTGTTTTATTTATAATTTGTATAATTAACCTGAAAGAAAATAATTTACTGTTTTGTTAGCTAAATTTACATATTGTTACAATTTTTATTTTTTAATACGTCTTTGGTAAAAGAAGTAATTGGAATTTTTGTATAGTTTTTTTGGAAAAATAGCTTGAATTGAAACTAGAGTCTTAAGAAAATGAAGGTATTGACTTTCTGTTAATATAAATAATATAAAGATCAAATTTTTTAGTATCCTCTCAAAATAATCCAGTGATATTATTTTGGATTTTTTCTGAAAATGATAGCCTTCAACATATAAAGATTAAAAATGTAAAAAGAGCTACTTTAAAAGTAGCTCTTTTTTTAGTATTTAAATAATTAACCTCTAACAAGAAACAAAATTATCAACAACATTGTTAGAAGAAGAAATAATTTCTCTTAAACTAGAAATAACAGCGATCATCTCAATAGAAGAAGATAATTTATTAACACAAGAACCAACCCCAATAGCAGAAGCACCTGCTGCAAAAGCTAATTTAGCAGTAGTTGGAGTAATACCACTTGCAGTCATAATAGGAATTGATGTATTTCTAGATAATTCTATAGTGTTAGAAATAGAAACATTAGCTATTTCAAGTAGGCCTCTTGCATTAGAACTTTTAACATCAGCAATTTGAGCACCTTCAGTTTGAATAAGGTCAATATTTAATTTTTCAAGTTCTTGAGCTAAACTAATTTGTTGATCAATAGAAATATGTCCCGGTATAGTTACAGAAATAAAGATATCATTTTTCTTACTACCAAGAAGATTTAAAGTTTCAATAGTTAAATCAAGGACTTGTTTAGCAGAAAATATTTGCCCTTTACGATAAAGTACATCAAAATTGCCTATTTCAATAGCATCAGCCCCAAAGTTAACAGCATCAACAAGATTTTGAGCAATTACAGAAGAAGCAAATACCGGTAAATTGGTAATATTTTTAGCCATTTTAATAATATCTTCAGAACAAGCGACGTCAACAGCAGATGCTTTAGCTATTGTAGCTGATTCTACAACCATTTTAGCTTTATTAATATCAAAGTTATCAATACCTGATATAATTTTTAATGCTTTTTTTTCTTTAAGATGAGATTTAAAAATATCTATAGGTCTCATAAATTTTCTCCTACTACTAATTTTACAAAGAATATTATAGCATAAAAATAAAAATTTTATGCAGCATTTGGAGTTAAATTAATTTCAGAAATAATATAACTGCTAATCCAAGCTAATTCTTTATTTTGTCTAGCCATATTTTGAAGTTCATAAATAGATTCTTTACCTATTCTAATAAGAGCCATAGCAACAATGCCACGTATTTGACCATTTACGGATTGAAGTTCGTCTACTAAAGTTTTAATAGCTGTTGATCCAAGATTAACAATTTGATTTTCAATAATAGCACGATTTTTATTATCAGCATTTATAAGTTTATCAACTAATTCTACTACAAGTTGATTTTTTTTAACTTCGTTCATAATTGTTGTTTGCATTTTTGTCTCCAGATTTACAATAATTTTTCTTATAGACTTATTATAAACTGTTTTTTATAAATCCTTTATTTTTTTTACATTTTCTTTATATCTAATTTTTTAAAAAAAGAAAAATAAAAAATAGTGCTTTAATATTAGCCAAAAAATTATACAAAGGTATATTTTTTTTAGTTGATATTGCATTTAAACTTTAAATATCAAAAAGATATGGGGAAATGGAGTTCGTAAATATGTTATTAGATAATTATACACAAGGTACTAATCCCAGAAAGCAGACCGAATTTAGAAATATAAATAAGGAAATTCTACCTTGGTTTGAAGATGTAGCTATAGAAAATAATTGTAAAATAGAGAAAAAGGAATGGAAAAGTAAATATAATAGCTACGTGGTTTATGATTATGAGCCATTTTGCTCAGAGGGCTTTGAAATTAATGTTACATTATCTTCTCATTGTCAAGAATATTTAGATTTTTTAAGGTATTTATATGAAAACAAGTTAGAAATAATAAAATATCTTAAGAATTGTATTTCAGAATAAAAGCTTTTAAAAATAATTATAGACCAGAATAAAAAGCACAACTTCGGAAATAGACGAGCGTGAAAGTTACTTATCGTGAAGACTCTATTTCCGTTTGTGCTTTTTTTGTAACATTTCTTAATAATTTTATGTTGAATTATCAATTAATCTAAATACTATGTTTTTAGTAGTATAAAGGAGATAAGGTTAGAATTTTTTAGAGGTTTTAAATATTATAATGAGCATTATAAATATAAATAAATTTTATTCAGAAACAAAAAGAAAGATAAGAAAAAATCTGAATTCTGATATAAAAATAAATATAAAATGGATAACAGAATGGCTATATTCTCAAGAATTAAAAAAAACTAAAAAAATAAGTTAAATATTTTTTACATCAATTTACCTTTTTATTTAATTATGCTATCATTTTTCTAAGAGGGAAAAATGAGTAGAAAAAAAGTAATAGAAATCGTATTGGATATAGAAACAACCGGACTTGATTATAAAAGAGAAAAAATGGTGGAATTTGCAGCAATAAGGTTAGAAAATGGTGTAATAAAAGATAGTTTTGAAACACTTATTAATCCACAGCAACATATAAGAAAGTCAAGTATGGCTATTCATGGTATTACAGAAGAAATGGTGAAAGATGCACCAAAAGAAGAAGAAATAATAGATAAAATATTAGATTTTATTTCAGATTATCCAATTATAGCGCATAATGTGATATTTGACTATTCTTTTATAAATGAAGCAAGTTTAAGACATAAAGGGAAACCAATAGAAAATCAAAGAATAGATACACAGTATTTATTTAGAGAAGTTTTTCCTGATGAGGATTCGCCAAATTTAGATAATGTAGCCTCCAGATTTAATATCAAAGTAGAAAATAGACATAGAGCAATGGGGGATACAAAAGTTTTAGCTTCTGTGTATCCAAAATTAAAAAAACTTTTTGATAAAAAATATGATTGGCAACTGAAACAATTAAAAAATGTTCCTTATCTGTTTGAAAGATATTTAAGAATAAGTCAATCCATATCAGTATTGCAATCAGAATTATTAGATTTAAAATCAATTTTTAAGCTTTATTTTGAAAAAAATGGTGAACCAATAGAAGCATCTACAGGAGAGTTACTTACATATCATTCAAAACAGTCATTTGCGTATGACTTATCAATGATAAAGGATGCTTTAGAAGAATTAGGTGCTTTAAATAGAGCATTAAAAGTAAATAATGGATTTGTAGATAGACTCGTTTCTAGCTTGGGGCAGAATGAAGAAATGCAAGATAAATTTATAAATGCACGTTTAGATTTTTCAGAAACAAGAAATGTACAGATTATAAAGCCATCAAAAAATAATTAATTAAGAATAAAATATATGTTTACAGGATTAATAAAAGAAATAGGTATTTTATCACAGATAAATAAATTAGAAAAAGGATTAGAACTTATAATAAATGTAGAATCTGATTTTTTCTATGATACTGAAATAGGTGATAGTATAAGCGTAAATGGTGTATGTTTAACTATTGAAGGATATAATCAGATAACCTATAAAAAAGAAAATAATAACAGTAAAGATATAAAATCTAAAACAGCAACGTTTGTGTGTACGGGGGAAACATATTCCGTATCAAATTTAAAGTATCAAAAAATATCAGACAAAGTTAATTTAGAAAAAGCTTTAAGGCTATCAGATAGGTTGGATGGTCATATTGTAACAGGTCATGTTGAGGCTATAACAAAGATAATAGATATAAAAACATATGGTAATTCAACTATATTCCGTTTTAGTCTACCGGAAGATTGTAAAAAATATGTATGCTATAAATCTTCAATAGCTATAAATGGTATTAGTCTTACAGTATCAAATATAACTTTAAATGATTTTGAAGTTACATTAATAGATCAAACAATACGTAAAACGAATTTGCAATATTTAAAATCAGGAGATTATGTAAATATGGAAACAGATATATTTGCAAAATATGTTGAAAAAATATTATCTTTCAAAGATAATAAAATAAGCTTAAAAGAAAAATTAAGAACTTGTGGGTTTATGTAAATATGAATGAGAAAAAATTTAACACAATAGAAGAAGCATTAGCTGATATAAAAATAGGTAAAATGGTTCTAGTATCAGACGATGAAAACCGAGAAAATGAAGGGGATCTTATCTGTGCCTCTCAATATATTACAGCTGAAAAAGTTAATTTTATGGCAAGCGAGTGTAAAGGCTTAATATGTACAGCAATAACAAAAGAAAAAGCACATAAATTAAATTTATCAGAAATGGTTTCTGAAAATACAGATATAAAACATACAGCATTTAGTCAGACAATAGATGCGGATCCTAAATATGGAATTACAACAGGTATAAGTGCTTTTGATAGAGCTAAAACAATTAATCTTTTAGCAGATGAAAATAGTATAGCCGATGATTTTAGAAGACCAGGACATGTATTTCCATTAATAGCCAGAGAAGGTGGAGTGTTAACAAGGGCAGGCCATACAGAAGCAGCAGTCGATTTGGCATCTTTAGCAGGTCTAATCCCTTGTGCTACTATCTGCGAAATTATGAAAAAAGATGGTACAATGGCTCGTCGAGATGATCTTTTTGAGTTTGCAAAATTACATAATCTTAAATTTATTACAGTACAGGATTTGATTTCATATAGACTTAAAACTCAAAGATTTGTTTTTAGAGAAGCTCAAGCTAGTTTACCTACAGAATACGGATTGTTTGAAATTATAGGATATAGAAACTCTATAAATAATACAGAGAGTGTTGCTTTAGTTGTTGATAAACCGGAAGCAAAAGATAAAATACCTTTAGTAAGAGTCCATAGTGAGTGTCTAACTGGTGATATATTCCATAGTTTAAAGTGTGATTGTAATTACCAATTAATCGAGTCATTAAAAATGATTCAAGAATATGGAAAAGGTGCTTTAATTTACATAAGAGGTCATGAAGGTCGTGGTATAGGTCTTATTAATAAGATAAAAGCATATAAACTTCAAGAAATGGGAGAGGATACTGTTCAAGCAAATATTAGTTTAGGGTTTAAGCCGGATTTAAGAGATTATGGTGTAGGGGCACAAATCCTGAGCGAATTAGGTTATTCTGATTTTGATCTATTAACTAATAATCCTAAAAAAATTATAGGCTTAGAAGGTTATGGGTTGAAAATTAATAATAGAGTTCCAATTAATCCTAAAATTAATTTATACAATGAAAAGTATATAAAAACTAAAGTAAATAAAATGGAACATATGATTAAATTATAAAATAAAACTTAGGGGAAATATTATGATTGAAACAGAGGATATTACTGTAGAAGTTTTATCTATAAAACATAAAGATATATTTAAAGGTGTATATTATGATTTTATTCGAAAATCTAAAAAAAATTATTTGTTTGAATCTGAACCGTTAAATTATGATGATTTCTTTCGATCATTAGAAAATCAGAATATGACTTGTTTAACTATACTCGAAAATTCGATTCCTACTGGTTTTTTGGCTTTTAATCTTACTATGACAACGTCTATAGAAATAAATATTCTACATTTAATAGATAGTCATAATTTAGAGTTAAAAGTTGAATTATTATTTAAATCACTTTTTAAACTAATAAAATCATCAAAAGAGTATGCTAATAAAGCAATATCGTTTCCACTTGTAGGTGTTCAGAAAGATTATTTTGAGATATCTAAAAAATTGGGATTTAATTTTGTATCATCTTCTATACTTAATATGTATTTGAATGATGATAATGTTGTTAATAATTATATGAATAATTATTCTGATATAAGTTTAATTAACGGATTTAAGCTTAAAAAGTGGGATGATAAATATACAAGTGGAACAATAAAGCTAATAAAAGAAGCTTTTGAAGGAGAGTTAGATAATTTATTTGATCCGAGATTTAAATCAATTGATGGTTGTAGCGATATAGTTGAAAAGATATTAAAAAGTATATATGGAATATTTTTACCAAATGTAACACAAGTTTTAATAAAAGAAGATAATAATGAAGTGTGTGGTATATGTTTTTTAAATTTATCAACAGGTAGTGTGGCAAATATTCCGTTAATGGCATTAAAAAAAGATCTAAGAGGTCAAGGGTTAGGTTTAATATTGCTTAAGTCTGTATTAAAAGAACTATTTATGAATATAAAATCAAAGCTATTATTTTTAAATGAAGTTAACGTAACAGCAAATACAGATAATTTTGCTGCTATGAATACATATAAAAAAGCAGGATTCAAAATATATACTGAATATCCACATATATACATAAATAATTGTTAATTTAAACAGAGATCTAATAAATCTTTTGTGGAATAAATATCATTGATTATATGAATATGACAGTTTAATTCAGATTCAAGATCATTGATTGTAATATCGTCAAGAAATCTGTTGCTAAAAGGTTTAAGCATAATAGAAGGTAAGATAATATCTTTTATATCTTGAGTATCTTTAAAATTTTCATTAAAATAATCGAGGATATCTTGACCTGTTAAAAGACCGCTTACAGTTACGTCTTCACCCCAGAAATTACTTTTAATCACTAATGGTTTAATATTTAATCCATCAATTTTATTTAAAGTTTTAATAATATCCTTAAAAGCATAATAAGAAGCCTTTGTAAAAATAATATACAAATTTTTAGTAGTATTATTTAAAGATAAAGGTAAAGATTTTTTTCTTTTTTCAAAGTCCTCAAGTATAAGTCTTATAGTTCCAACACCATCTTCAATCTGAGAAAATTTACCATAATATTTCTTATTTGGAATTGGTTTATTTGTAATTATAAAGAATTCATCTGATACTTGAGCTAAATTTTTTTTAATTTTTTTATTAAAATTATCAACAATGGATATAGTTTCGTTAGCAATATTTTCATCGATCTTTTGCATAATTTTATCAGAGTTAAGTTGTTGCTTAAATTTGGTAAGACCTAAAGGTACTATTGCTATAGATTGTAATACTTTTTTAAATTTATATAGATCATTTAAAGTTTTTATAAGTTCATTGGAATCGTTAAAGTTAGGGCATAAAACTATTTGTGCATGGAATGGAATATCATTTTTATTTAAAAAATCGAGTTGATTCATTATAAAAGCAGCATTTTTATTATTAAGCATTAATGATCGTAATTCAGGATTTGTTGTATGAACTGAAATATACAATGGACCTAATTTTAAATTAGCGATTCTTTTTTTATCGTCTTCTGATAAGTTAGTCAAAGTAATATAAGTACCTTGAAGGTAAGAAAGTCTATAATCATCATCTTTGACATAAAGAGTTTTTCTCAACCCTTTAGGCTGTTGATCAACAAAGCAGAATATACAGTGATTTTGACATAATTTAATTTTGTCAAATACAGCAGATTCAAAGATTATACCTAATTGATCATTATAATCTTTTTCAATTTCTAAAATTTCTATTGATCCATCTTTTTTTTGAACTTCTAAAGTTAAAAATTCATTTAATATTTCAAAATTAAAATCAATTAAGTCAGAAACTTCTTTATTATTAATTTTTAAAATTATATCATTAGCTTCTAGTTCTAATTCTTCTGCTATGGAATCTTTTATTACATCACTTATTATTGCTGGCATATTTTATTTATTACTTATCTTTTCTATAAAATCTATTAAATTTTTCAATTCATTAATTTGAAATTTGAAAAATACTTCCTGTTGTACATTATACTTTAAATACTCATTATGTAAACGATTTTCGATATCTAAAATAAAATCATTTAATTTAAACAATGTATAATCAAAGAAAATTTTTTTTGATTCTATATTTGCAAAAGAAATAGTTAAAATTCTAGTGTAAATTTGTTGACGAAAATCACTTGCACTAAAATTGAATTCTTTCTGAAAGAGTAAATTAAAATACTTAGTTCCTTCTTTAGTTAAACTATAAAGATTAGATTTTTTCCCACCATCAGTTAAAATAGTACGTTGATTAATACACTTTAATTTAAGTAGTTTATTTAATACCGGATGTATACTGCCTGAACTTGGTGACATAACAGATCCAAAATTTTTTAATATTTCTTTATTTATTTGATATCCTGATTTTTCATACTCATTAAGCGTATATAAAACTAATAAATCTAACATGTAAATTATTACTTTCTGACTTTATGTTCTTAATTATTCTGTGAATTACCTTCTTCAATAAAATTGCCAACCTGATTACGACCATTTTCTTTTGCTTTATAAAGTTGTGAGTCGGCATATTCTATTAACTCATTAGCTGTTTCGCCATCTTGAGGATAAGTTGAAACACCTAAGCTTAAAGTAACATTTACGGATGTGTTTTGATTAAGTTGGAATTTTGATTTTCGTATCTCTTCACATATTTTTTTAGCTGTAATTAATGCTTCTTTTTTATCAGTATTAGTTAAAATGATACTCATTTCTTCTCCACCATAACGGCAAGGTATATCAGTTGCTCGAATATTTTCTTTTAATACTTTGGCTACACATTTTAATACCGTATCACCGGCTTGATGACCATAGGTATCATTGAATTTTTTAAAAAAGTCTATATCAGTCATTATAAGAGAAAAATGACCATTATACCTTTTATTTACATTTATATTTGCAACCATTTGATCTTGAAAATATCTATGATTATATAGTTTTGTCATAACATCAGTTGTGGCAAGTTTATAGGTCTGTTCAAAATCTTTTGACTTTACTAGATATTTGTAGATATATACAGCTAAAAGTGTAAATACTGAGCTAATTAAAGGTATTACTGTATTGAGCCAAATATTAAAATATTGCATTAGTATTGTCGCAGAAAATAAAAATAATGTTAAAATCGTTAAGATCGCTATAGTTGATATTATAGAAGAGCTGATTAACAAAGGTAAAATAGCTATAGATATGCAAAGCAATACTGTAAGTGCAATATTTACAGGATCACTTGTTTTAATAATAAAAGAGTTATCTATTAAATTATTAACAAATGTTGCCAAAATAACAATACCGGGAACATATCTATCAGTAGGCACACTTTTTATATCATAAAGTGAAGAAGCACTTGTTCCTATAAATACCATCTTATTTTTTATATCAAAGTCGTTTAATTTTTCACCTTTCTCCATAGCATTAATTATATCGACTAAAGAATATGCTTTAAATGGTCCTAAATGTTTATCATCATCAATGGTTCGATACCAATTTAATATAGCTAAACCGTCTTTATCTAAAGGAATATTTATATTATCAGTTTCTAAATTTCTATTTTTAGATATATTATATAAGTCTATATTCTGATTAAGAAAATAATTTGTTGTAATTAAAGCTAAATGTGGATAAAAATCATTTTTATATTTTACAATTACCGGAAATCTACGAACGATTCCATCTTCTTCTCTAGATAAATTGATATGTCCTATATTTTTTGTAGCGTTTATAATTCCCTGTAAAATAGCTCTACAGTTAGAATAATGTAATATATCATTATTAAAATTAATATCAGAAGAATTAACAATAGAAACTTTTAGATTATCAGGTAAATTTACTGCGGATCTGAATTTATCTTCCTGATTGTCAAAATTAATAGCTGTAAATAAGTTATCATATTTAGAAAATTTTTCAATAAGAAATTCATCACTTCCCGGCTTACTTTTAAGCGATTGTATAAACATTAAATCAAAAGTTATAGTTTTTGGATTATAAGATTCTAAATATTGAGTTACTTTTGCATAAATATCCCTAGGTACAGGCCAATCGCCATATTTTTGAGTTAGATTTTCATAACTTTTATCATCTATTTTTATTATAACTATATCAGAACTGGCTTTTTTATTTTTAGATATTATAACTTGACGTATATCAAAAGATTTATTTTCAACAAGATCAAAGAATTTTTTAAATTGAGGAAATGTAAAAATAAAAGATAAAATAAAAATAAGAATTACTGCAACTGTAAAAAATAATAACAAATTGTTTTTTTCATTAAATTTAATATTCATAATGAAATATTATAATATAACAACATCATTTTGAACAGTCAAAGAATTTACATCTAAATTAAAAGTATTTTTTAGTAATTCTGTTAATAAATTAATACCTTCAGAATCTTTTAAAAACTTAAGTAAACAAGACTCATTTAAGTTCATTATTTTTCCTATCCTTTAAAGACTTTTCTTAATTTAATTATTGTTACAAAATGTTAAGAGAAAAAAATCAATCTAATGAATAATTTTAATGAATTAAGTTCCAATAAACAGATGAATCTAATAAAAAATATCGAACTTCTATTTTTCATAGAAGTTCGATATTTTATTTACTATAAAATTTTAGATATATTGTTAAACTTCTACAGTTGCTTCTTTCACACATTCTATTAACGTATCAGCTACTTTACGTTGCTGTTCAAAAGTTAATTCTGGAAACATAGGTAAAGAAAGTACTGACTTTGTATTAGCTTCAGTGACAGGTAAATCACCTTCTTTGTACCCTAAATGAGCGTGGACTTTTTGTAAGTGTAATGGTATAGGGTAATAAATCATAGCACCAATTTCACGTTCTTTTAGAAGTTCAATTACTCTATTACGATTTGGAACTTTAACTGTATATTGATGATAAACACTATAAGCATTTTGAGCCTCACTAGGAGTTTGAATTTCCGGATGATTTGAAAATAATTCAGTATATGCAAATGCATTTTCTCTTCTTTTTTTATTCCATTTTTCTACATATTTTATTTTAACTTTTAAAATAGCTGCTTGTATTTCATCAAGTCTGGAATTAATACCGACTTCATCGTGATAATATCTTATAGCACCACCATGATTTCTTAATGCAAGGATTCTATTTTTTAGATACTCACTATTTGTAGTAATAGCACCACCATCACCCATAGTCCCTAGATTTTTTGTAGGATAAAAACTAAAACATCCTATATCTCCAAAAGACCCTACTTTTTGATTATTATAACTAGCCCCGATAGCTTGACAACAATCTTCGATTACGTGTAAATTATAACGTTTAGCTATATCCATAATTTTATCCATAATACAAGGTTGACCATATAAATGTACAGGTAAAATAGCTTTAGTTTTAGGAGTAATTTTTTCTTCAATTAAATCAACATCAATATTAAAAGTATTAGGATCAATATCAACAAAAACAGGTGTAGCGCCAACAAGTTCAAGAGACTCTGTTGTTGCAACAAAAGTAAAAGCTACGGTAATTACTTCATCACCAGGACCTATATCTAGAGCTCTTAAAGCTAAATGTAAAGCATCGGTTCCTGAATTTAAACAAACACAATGGTTTGTATTTACAAATTTAGCCATTAATTTTTCAAAATCTTTATTTTTTTGTCCTAGAATATAAGAGCCACTACGCATTACTTCAAGAACTTCTTTTTCTACTTCTTCTTGTATTTGCAAATATTGTTTTTTTGTATCAAGTATTGGAATCATTTTCTCTTCTCCTTTTTCTGTTCCTATATTGCTATCCTATTAATTATTATTTTAACATAATATATAAATACCTTTATAAATTCTTAATATTTATTATTATTTAAAAATAGAAAAACAGCTGGTTTTATTAACCAGCTGTGAAATAATTTTAATTGTAAAAACTACACTTTAATAGATAAATTTAAATTTTTGTTAACAACATTAGCTATTTTATCGGCCTCAATAAGTAATTCTGATAACTGTGATGGATATAAAGATTGAGCACCATCACAAAGAGCTTCTTCAGGCTTGTGATGAGTTTCAATAATAAGCCCATCACATCCGCAAGCAATAGAGGCTAAAGACATTGGTTTAACTTTATCTCTCATGCCTGTACCATGACTTGGATCAGTAATTATAGGCAAATGAGAAAGTTTTTTAATAACAGGTATAGCAGCTAAATCCATAGTATTTCGTGTTAATTTTTCAAAAGTACGAATACCTCTTTCACAAAGAATAACTTGTCTGTTACCACCTGATAATACATATTCTGCGGACATAAGCCATTCTTCATAAGTTGCACTAAAGCCTCTTTTAATTAAAACAGGTTTATTTATAGTTGATAGATCTTTAAGTAAATTAAAATTCTGCATATTTCTGGCACCGACTTGTAAAATATCAACATAATCAAGGAACATAGGTATTTGAGAATTTTCCATAACTTCCGAGGTAACAGCCATATTATATTTATCGGCGACATCACGTATTATGCGTAACCCATCTTCCCCAAGACCTTGAAAAGCATAAGGGGAGGTTCTAGGCTTAAAAGCACCACCTCTTATAATTTTTACACCTATATCTTTTAATTGAGAGGCTATTTCATCCATTTGCGAATAAGATTCAATGGTACAAGGACCTGCAATTATACCTACATTTCCGCCACCAAATTTTACAGAATTGACATTAATAATAGTATCTTCTTTTTGGAATACACGACTTGCAAGCTTATAGTTAGAGGTAATTTTAATAACTTCTTTTACACCATCTAAAAGTTCAATATCACGTTTATCCATAGAATAAGGTCCAACAGCTCCTATTACGGTATGAACGTCACCTACTGATATATGTGCACCAAAACCTTTATTTTCAATATATTCTGTAACTTGTTGAATCTGATCTTGAGTTGCATCTTCTTTCATAATAATAAGCATAGTGTATAAATCCTTTCTAAAAGTGTATAGATATAAATATATTAATACAAAAATAATAAATAAATTGCGTCAAAAAGAAATAAAAAGGTTTGCTAATGTTAAGAAACTTAACAAATAAACAGAATAGTTAAAAGCCTTTGAATAAGTGCATTTTGTACACTTTATATAAAAGGCTTATAGGGAGAGCTTTTGGGTCTAATTTGTAAAAATAAGAAATAGGGGTTGACAAAATAATCGTGTTGATACATAATAAAAATGTGCTTAATAAGTGTAACAAAAACACTAGAAAGTTTCAAAGAGGTAAATAATTATGAGTATGATAACATTAAATCCAATTAATAATAATAGTCTAGTATTTAAATCAGTTCAAAACAATAATGGTCAAGTAAATTATATGGATGCTTCAAAAAATGTATCTACTAGTTTAATTGATAAATATTGTAAATCAGCTGAATTAGCTAACAAAAGCAGTATAGTTGATAGTTCTAAAGGTGTTTTATCTGCTGTAGAACAAAAAATTATCAAAGCAGCTAAAATTTTATTACCATCTAACTTATTTTCTGATGAAGTATCTCAAGCCGCTAAAAAAATAGATACCGAAATAACATTCCTTGTTGATTCCGGTGCTTACAAAGAAGCAAAAAATGGTAATATTGATTATATTGCATAAACTATAAAAGTTTCAAATTTATTTAATGACCTTTTTATAACTAGCAGAACAATTTTGGTCATAGCCGTTTTAAAGACGGCTTTTTTTTTACTATTAAATAAGGTGTTTTTTAAATTAGATTAAATTCGTAAAAACTATTAAAAGTGTTAAAGGTACAATTAAATCATTGAACATTTAATTATAATCTTTTTATATTAAGTACCTATTGCGACACGTAATTTATATTAGCGGATATAATAGTCAAATAAGTTATTTCTAAATAGGTAGAATAATGAAACCACATTTTTATTATAACTAAAGGTTATATTAAAAAATAATAGATGTATAAATAACACTTTTAAAATACTTTAATCTAATATAAGGTTTGAATTTTTATAATTTATCATTCGATATTTAGGACTAGAATATTTTTATAGAACATCTATAATTTGTATGGGGGTCTATTGTTTGAGACATTAAATGGTAACAAAAATCTTGATATATTAGCCAATACTTTGTTTTATTTGCCTTTGAAAATTTAAACGAGTAATATTTTTAAAAAGTCCTAAATGATATTGTTTGTTATAAGTGAAAATTAAGTAAATCTAAAATTTTTTTTAAAAATAAACATTTACCAATTTATCTAAGAAAAACTTGATACAAATTTTTCTTAACAAAATAATTTTTTGACTGGAATATTACAATTATTCCTCCTGATCACTATTTCCCTTTTAATGTTTATAATGTTGTACTGAAATATTTTCCATTTTTATAAGCTATGTCTTTTGGCCTCGCCTTAGGTTGTGCCTAACACAACACAGACGAGTCTACAGTGAAAAACATTATGTTTTATCTACAAAATAGTCAAATCCTCTAAGACTTATACCTGCCAAAAGTCTTTAGATTATACTTATTATGTTCTTGCAAGATGACCTTATATTTTATTGTATGAAAAATAGCTTTTATTGTTGTATATTGTTTTTTTATTGAAAATTATTTGGAACAGTTGTGAAATTTAATCTTGGGATATAAAATTTATAAAAATTTTGTTAGAAATTATAACTAAAAACTAAATTCTTCTACGTAAGTCAATAACATAAATGTTATTGACAGGCTTTAAGAAAATACATAAAATGATTTTTTGACCTTTAAAATTCTTGTGTACAGGTTTTTACAAGATAATCAATCTAAGTGAACATAATTAGTTTACTATTTAAAGAATGCTAGCAAATAAATATAAAAATATAAACTAAAAAGGCGACACCCAGATTCGAACTGGGGGATAAAAGCTTTGCAGGCTTCTGC
>CABQAQ010000008.1 GCA_902462155.1 uncultured bacterium
AAGTAGAGGATAATGAGAATTGTTCTGATGGAAAGTATGCTTCTCATTGTGGAGGAGGGAACACAGGAGCAATAGGAGTTGCAATGTGTGGGATGTATGGGTTTAAAAATTCAAAAAGCGTAGGCTCATATCCTTTGACAAAAATACAATGTGAAGCTTGTTTTAAATTAATAGCTGAATTATGTAAAAAATATAATATTAAAATAACACATCAAACAGTTCAAACACATTATGAGTTTGGATTAACTCATCCAAAAACAACATCAGCAGGAAAGATTGACATTATTTTTCTTCCTTCATACCCAGAAATAACGACAAATCAAATGGGAATCTTTATCCGTAACAAAGTGAAGTGGTATCTAGATAAAATTTAAATTTTTCTCTTCCTTTTTTCTTTTTTACCTACATTTATACTTAACTTCCCCTCTCTTTATTTAAAGGGGAGTTTTTTTGTAAATTGTTTCTATTTTCTATGTCCATTCTGTGTCCACTTAATATCATAATTCATATAGTTAGGATTTAATTCAATAAAACTAAAAGTACTAATTTTAAACTAAATTTAGTTTATATTAAAAGTTTTCCAATCTAAAAATCCAATAAGTGTTGCCCTTGATGGTTTTCCTGTAAATGGATTAATAACTTTAAAGTTTAAAGTATGTCCATCAGCTACTAATACTTGCCCAACCTCAAGCATACTTGTATCTCTCACGATATATGGTTCAACTTTATCTTTTAATGCTTTCATTCCATCACGAGCCAGAGTCCATTTATCTAGATTTGAGTCTCTAAACCAATAAGCATATCTTCTAAAAGTTATATCTTTTGTTAAACTTATAGATTTTCCTATAGAAAAATTGTTTGGGGATAAAAGAATTTTCAAAAATATTTTAATTTGTTCATCATTTAATGTTGTATTATATTCTTTTCTTGTCGAATATTTGTATTGCCCTACTAATGCAGTCCAATCATTGTTATATCCGAAAGTCCTTCTCCATCTGTAAAGTGAGCCTACAGATATTGTGCCGAGAGTTTTAAATATTTCTTCATGCAAGAACCCTGTATTATATAATTGGGTAAATTTTGCATCTATGCTTTGTTTTTCCTCTGATTTAAATTTATTATTTTTCTTTTCTCGTTTTTCTTTATTTCTAAAATCTATCTAGCATCTAACAATATCATATTTAGCGAGTGCCATTTTTCTTTGATTTTCAGATATTAGTTTTTCTTGTTTGATTTCAAAATTATTTAATTCAATAACTTCATTATCTATATGTTTAAAATCATCATAATATTCTTGAATATATTTAATTTGGTATTCTTCTTCCAAGGTGGATAATTTAATTTTATATGTTTTTCCACCTCTGGTATTTTCCACTTTATATTCATATTTATTTTGGTTTAGCGAAAGGCGAACACCTCTTTTAGTTATTCCCTTCAACTTTGCAACAGTTTCTACATCTATCCAAGTTTGACCTCTATCTATATTATTTAATATGTTGTCATTATTGTTCGTCATTATTATCTCCCAATTTGAAGTCATTGTATGTTAGATTGAAATTTGTCAAATTGGAAGTAAAAATAAAAACATCAATGTCGATATCTTTAGATGTTACAGGAGAATTGTTATTTTTTGAATAACTTTCACCATAGAACTTTTTTTCAACATGTGTTTTCACAAATTCATAAAACAGTTCACCTTTACTTATTCAAAGTTATGTTTTTAAACAAATATTTATATCTTTAAAAATATTAAAATTAACCGATTCGAAAATATCGGTAAGTTCTGACGTATTATAACCAACAGCATAAAAAGCTGCAAAATAGAACCAACGGAGGAACCGATTATTTTTTTATATCGACGTTTAATTTTTTTAAAGCTTACAATGCACCGATATAAGTTAAACCACGAAGCTCCGCCACCTAAAATACATACATATGGTAGTTTTATTTCTTCCATAAATTTAAGTTTAACATAAAATTTACATAACTAAAATAATCTATTATATTAGTGTCTTTATTCAATGTAAATATTTATTACAAAATTAGTAAATTAATTTTATTATTTGTTTTATATCTATTATGTATGGTATAAAAGGTGTGAATTTATGATGTATGAACTTGGCAAGGATATTATGTTACAACGAAAGGTGAAAATGGAATCTCCTAGACTGCATAAAGGATTTCAAAGTTTGAAGCAATGTACTGCAAAAAAAGTTCAGACTGATACTTTGGAGCTTATGAATGTTAAAAAAAAAGACAAAGTTTTATCACCGCATTGTGAGGTAAAATATGAAAAAGACCCAAATCAAATTGTGCATATATGTTTGGAAACAAAAAAAATGGGCAGTTCGTATAGTATCGGTGGTGTTGCGGATGTTTCATATCAGCTTTCAAAAGAGTTTATAAAAGAAGGAATTGATTCTCGACTTATTGTTCCATACTATAGTGCATGGCTTGATAACAATGATAATGAGGGTATAGTTATAAAAGATAAAAACGGTAATTTTAGACGAGAAAAAGATGCTCAAAATTATAGTTTAAAAGATGGTGAAAGTTTTGTCATACTTGATAAAAACGGGAAAAGTACAATTGAACTTGAACGTATGGATGGAATATGTGGAAAAATTGAGCAAATGAATCCATATACTTATCAAAAAGAGAATATTGTATATCAAGTTTTTAAAATTAATAATCAAAGTGAAGAAATAAATAATGGACTTCCTGTTTATATTATACATACTCCAAATGTTGCAAGAATGCAGGAAGCTTATTATAACAATAAAAAAGATTTATCCAAAGGACATTTTTTGGAATATGAATATGCGGCTTTTACTGTTGCAGCTACAAGAGCCTTAAAACAAATAGCAAGTATGACAAATGAACACTTTAATCCTGCAAATTATCTTTTGCATGACAGATACACGTTTAATGCTATTGACGAAATGAAACGCACAAGTGATGATTTTTTTGAAGGAATAAAAATACACGAGGTTTTGCACAATATAGGCAAAGCATATCAAGGCGAGTTTATGTTGCCACTTGATGCTTTTTCAATAATCTCAACAGGTGATAATGAAGCTATTGGTGCTTATATAGACTCTAACAATGGTGATAATATAAAAGCAGCACAAATTCTAAGAGAAGAAATTAATGAGAGAAAAAAGAAATTTTATGGTGAAAAAAAACAAGAACTTGATGTTGTAAAATATTTGTCTAAAGAAAATATATTAAATCCCTTTAAAGTGGTAATGAATTTTTATATGGGTAAATATATGTTAAATGATGAGTATAATATGACGGAAATTGGTCTATTAGCTGCACGAGAAAATCCTCAAATGGTTAGTATAGGAAATGTTTCTACATATTATGGATATGAAGTCAAGCAGAGTAAAACAAGAGATATCGCTTGTAATCTTTATAATTCAATACTAAACACGACAACATTAGATATAACAAACGGTACTGATTTAAATTCAATGGAGACGGCTAAACCATTTCAAGCAAATGGAACAAAGTTTGGTCCTAAAGGTTCTTTTATTATGAGTGAAGAAAGTCCGCTTAAAAATTATTCTCTATATGATGTTTCTATGTCCGATTCTATGGTATATGAGCGAAAACAACATAATAAAATGCTTTTTTATGATTGTTTAAAGAATAAAAAGAATGAAGATATTTTCGACACTAATGAGAATTCTTTAAATCGTTTATTTTTTACAAAAGAGCAAATTGAAAATAAAGATTGTCCATCAAGTGTATACGGTTATATACGAGATGGAATTGAAAATCCAATAATTATTTCGGGTTGGGGACGTGGAGATGAACAAAAGGGATTTACCGCAACACTTGAAGGTTTTAAACAATTTTTGAATAATAATACAGTTCGAGAATGTGATAAACAAAAAGTCATATTAACACTTGGAGGAACATTTAAAGATAAGTCAAATCCAGAATGGAAAAAAATAAAGGAATTAATAGATGAAATTAATAAAATAGCAAAAGGAAAATACTCAGGTCAGGTAATTTTTGCAGATGGTTGGTTTGCTAATAAGCTTGCAAGTTGTAGTGATTTTACAATATTTACAAGTCGTCAGGAACCATGTGGTATTACACCATTAGAGTCAATGGGGTGTGCAACACCTGTTTTGGCTATTAAAACAGGTGGTTTTGTAAATACTGTCCAAGATGATGAAACTGGATTTTTTACTTATAATCCGTATACTTTGTCAAAAGAAAATTTAAATTTAAGATATAGAAAAACAAAGAAATATGCTGGCAAACTTATACGTGGCAATATAGATCTGATGCGGCAGTTTGCAGCTGGAGAAGAAGTGGCTAAATTATTTATAAAAGTTGTTAGCCTAGAACCCAATGATTTAAAAAGAATGCAAAGAAAATGTTTGGAAGCAAAAAATAATTGGAGTGATAATATAAGAGCAAACATTTCACCTCAAAATCCTCAAAAAATAACAAAATCTGCTGTTAAACGATACTTAGAAGATGTTTTTGAATTAAAAAAGAATCCTGAAACAGGCAAATGGGAGGAAATACAAAATAGGAAAAATAAAAATTTAAGGTTTCAATTAGATACACAAAAAAGAAAAAATGCCTTAAAATTTTTACCAATAAATTTTAAAGCATTCTTTACAAATAATAAATATTTTTTCAAACATGCAAAAGTTGTTGATTAAACAGTTGCTTTAGCTTTTTCAATACATTTAATTAAAGTGTCAACATTATGTTGAAGTAGAACAGATTTTGCCCAAGAAATTTACTAAAAACACAATTATAATAACTACTCAAAAAACTGGAGAACTTGGCAAAAGTTATTTTTTACTGTTCTTATGGAGAAAAGTATTCAACAGAACAAGTTGTCAGAGAATATTATAAAAATAGTGGTTATCAGGTTATACGTGCTGAATATTCTTTTTAGAAAGGAATATTTGTACTTGCTTTTTTTGATGAACTCTACCCTCAAACATTAAATCTGAAAGCCAAAAATAAATTCTTTAATATCGAAAGATCTGATATTTCAACAGAAGAATTATATAAAAAATTAAAAGAGATTAAGAAATCTAATATCCAGCAGTTTATAAATAATCAGATAGCCAAACACGAGCAAGGTTCATATATTCGTTGGCTTGATAAGTGGGGAATTGAAGGTTACAAAAATTCATCAGAATATTTTAAATCACCTATTGTGCAAGAGTTTTTAAAAAGAATTGATAATAAAACTTTTTGTAAAATTTTAAAACACACGATAGATAAATATAATATAAACCCTGTTGGGACAACTGATTACATTGTTTGGGATAATAAGGAAATGATTTTTATTGAAGTTAAACGAAAAAATGAAACTCTAAAGCCTGAACAAATTGAATGGGGGTGCATTTTTGCTAAAAAATCATCTTTCCTATAAGATTTTGCGTGTTTTATCCCAATAACTTCCAACTAAAATGTTACAATTGCAACACTTTATCTTAAAATCCATAATAATAATACAAAATAATGCACTGATAATATGCTACAAAAAAATAAAAAAGAATTTCTGAAATCAATGAAATTCTTTTTTATAATAGCTGGGGAGAGATTCGAACTCTCGACCTTACGGGTATGAGCCGTACGCTCTCACCAACTGAGCTACCCAGCCACGTATTAATTTTAACTTATTACCACAATTTAAAAATTAGGTAACTTATTATTTTTCTAACCTTTTTAGACATTTGGTTAAAATTATGGTAGTTAACTTTTATCAATAATGAAAAAATATTCTTACTAATTTAAGCTACCTTGCCATAAAATAATTAAATAATAAACAAAAATAATAATCAAGTATTTAATTGAGAACCTATACCAATTTCTGAAAGAATATCTTTAAAATTTCTATATAAAATTTTGGCAAATTCTTCAGTATTGATTTGTGTTGTAACAATAGCAAGTAATTCATCTGGTAATTCTTGGACTAACTTAATTAAATCTTCTTGCTCAAGGTGAGATACAGTTTTAATCATATCTTCTTTTTGTAGTTGAATAATTGGTTTAGAAAGAGCATCTTGAGAAAATTCTAAGAACAATTTAGGATTTTCTTGTGTAAGATTATTAATCATTAATATTTTGTTTTCCGGATCCATAACTTTAATAGCGGATTTAAAAGTATCAGAATTAAAATTACTAATTTCTGATATCATATCTTCTTTTGATTTGCCTTCAATTGGGTTTCCAGTTATAGACTCTATCATTTTTGACAATTGATCAGGTGATATTTTTTCAAGGAATTTCATCATATGTTGTTTTTCAACTTTAGTTGAATCAAAGAATTTGTCTAACTCTCTTTCATCAGTTTTTTTTAGAAATTCTTCAGGAGAAAATTTTTCTAATAGAATTTTAGCTAATTGTTTTTGAGGTAGGTTTTGGATTAAAGATATAAGTTTTTCATCATTAAAGAAGTTCAACCCAATAGTTAAATCTTTCTTTTCAAGATATGGCAATAGATTCCTCAAATCAGTAGTATTAAAATTTTTCATAATAAGATATTTATTTTCAGGATTATCAAGTTCAAAAAACTCAATCATCTTAATAGGGTCTTGTAAAATATCTCTATCAAAATTAGCAGCTTTAACGTTACCGGCTTCAGCTTCAAGCTCCATTATTTCATCAATACTTTTATTTCCATATTCTCTGAGCTTTGATAGACTAATACCAAAATAGTTTGTTAATAAATATATATTTAAATCCAAAGCTATCATATAAAAAATACTCCTATAATATATATATAAAAACATTTATATATATATTATTTTACTTAAAATATCATATAATTAGATTTTTTTACAATTTGTTACAATAAAATATGTTAAAAAAATTTACATTATAAAAAATACTAGCAAATATAATTTTATGCCCTGTTTAAATCAAATATGAAAATAATGGATTATATAAAAAATGCCTGTAATAAATAATAATAAAGTAACAGCTAGTCAATTTATACAAAAATCAAACAACAAAGCTGATAAAACAAAATTAGTTCGGACTCTTGTAAAATTTAATGAACAAGGTTCTGAAAAATTAGCAAATATAGTAAATATGGCAGGTAAAGCAATAGTTGCACCAGCAGTAATTATAATGAATCCACTTGTAAGTAAAGATGATAAAGAAGATAGAAAATATACTGCTTGTAAGCAACCTATAGAAGCTGTAATCATGGGTACCAGTCAATTATTTATGTTAAGCTCTTTAGATAAAATTTTAGATAATTTATCAAAAAAAGGTAAATTATGGGATGAATATAACATTAAAAATAAATGCACTGATAATCTTGAAGAATCATTAAAGCGTTTAAATATTCTTAAAGACAGGATAGGATTTATTTTGGTACTTGCTACTATACCTATTTTAACTAAAATTTCTAATTATATATATCCCAAAATAATGAATATAATGATGCCTCAAAAAGAGGATCTAAATCTATCAAAGCAAAAGAGATAAAAGGTTATATTATGAATAATTCTATTTCAGTTTATGGAAATAAAATATATAATAATTTAAAGAAATCATTTAGACACCACGTTGATAAAAGCATACAAAATGACTGTTTTGCCGCTAAATTTTTAATATGCACAAATGTAGCAAAGGATATTTATGCTTATGGGTGTAGATTCAAAGAAAGTAAAAACAATAAAGAAATTCCAGAAGAAAAAAGAAATTTAGTAGCTGCTTTAGACCTTGTTTCTGGAGGAGTAACAGCTATTGTTCAAATTTTAGTTGGATTTGCTATTGCTAATCCAAAACTACAAGATAAAATATCAAATAAATTATTCCAAAATGTATCACAAGAAATACAACCAATTGTGAAAAAAAGTTTTATAGCACTTACATCTTTAATCGGTTCGGGTATAATAGCAGAAAGAATAATTGTACCATTAATTTCTACTCCGTTAGCAGAATCGCTAAAGACTAAAATTAATAGTATAAATAATGATAATACAAGAAAAATTGATAAATTTTAATAAATACTTGATTATCAAATATAATTATGTTTAGATAAAAGAATAAAATAAGTTGTTAATCCTCTCAAAAAAAAACAATTTATTTTGCGGCTGAATTGTCTAATATGTAATAAATAAAAATTCAGGAGAGTAACCTAAAATGGTAAAAGTAAGATTAAAAAGACTAGGATGTAAAAAAAATCCAGTATATAGGGTTGTTGTAATCAACTCTGCTGCTAAACGTAATGGTAGAGCTATAGAAGAAGTTGGATTTTATAATCCAAAAACTAAGGAAATGCAATTAAATAAACCTGCTATTCAAGAATGGATAGCAAAAGGTGCTCAACCAACAGATACAGTTAAGTATTTAATAGAAAACTGTGATGAAAATGGTAAATTAATATACAAAGTAAAAGAAGAAGTAAAACTATCAAAGAAAGCTAAAGCAAAGTTAGAAGAAGAAAAGAAAGCAGCTGAAGAAGCTGCCGCCGCCGCTCAAGAAGCTGCGGCTCAGTAAAGCATATATTTAAGCTTTTAAATGCCGCTTTAATTTTTAAAGCGGCATTTTTATTTGTTATTAATTATAAAAAGAAAGTTTTTCTGTGAAAAAAATATTAGTTGTCCTCCCATTTAGTATTGCTGGTACGTTGATTATGAACGGATTTGCTGATGGATTTAAAAAAATAGGTTATAAAGTGTTATCAAAAGACGTAAGAGAGCTTACTGTTGATTTATTTGAAAGCTATAAACCAGATTATATTCTTGGATTTTCTTATGGATATTTATTTAATGAAAAAATAAGTAATTATCTAAATGATGAAACAATACGAAATAAAATAAAATTTATACATTATTTTGCAGATGAACCAGATTCTAAATTTGCTTACGGAACTGATCATAATTTATTCAATAAATTAAAAAATAAAGAGGATTCTTTTATTTTTATCTGGGATAAAGAATATCTTAATGTGTTTAAAAATTCACAATACTTACCTATTGGAGTAAATGTTGATTTATATAATTCGGAATTTCAAAAATATAAATATGATATAACCTTTGTTGGACGGCCTTTAACTGAGAAAAGACAAAAAATTTTATCTGCTATTATAAAAAGATATTCTAATAAACTTAAAATTTTTTGCTATGAAAATCATTTTAAAAAAAGTATAATAGAAATAAAAGAAAAGAATCTATTAACATCACAAGAATTAGATGTCTACGTAAACTCCTATAAAGGCTTTATAGAAAAGGAAGAAGATCTTTCTGAAATATATAATTCTACAAAGATTAATATAAATATTACAGAGCAAGGAAAAAATAATATGAATTATAGAATATTTGAAGTAGGAGCAAGTAAAGGTTTCTTACTCACTGATTATATGGAGGATATTGCTTTAAATTTTAAAGAAGGATTTGAAATAGAAATTTATAGGAATATGGAAGAATTATTTGATAAAATTGATTTTTATCTCAAAAATTTAAACACAGCATATAAGATAGCACAGAATTGTTATATGAAAATATTAAAAGAACATACTTTTTATAATCGAGCGAAAACATTAGATTTATACTTTGATAACTTAAAATAAATAAGATGTAAATAAAAAATATATGGAGATAAAAAATGAATAATACAAAAGTAAATATAAAAGCAGCAGATAAATTATTAAAATTACCAAAATATATATTCGCTCAACTAGATGACTGGAAGGAAGAAGCTAGAGCAAAAGGTATGGATCTTATCGATTTAGGTATAGGCAATCCGGATGGAGAAACTCCAAGACCAATAGTCGAAGCCGCATTAAAATCAATACAAGATCCCAAAAGTCATGGGTATCCAAGTTTTAGAGGCAAAATGGAATTTAGGGAATCAATAGCTAATTGGATGAAAAAAAGATATAATATAAAAGTAGATCCAAAAAATCAAATACAAACATTAATTGGTGCAAAAGAAGGATTAGCTAATGTAGCATTAGCTTTTACAAATCCAGGTGATATAAATATTGTACCAGATCCTTATTATCCTGTTCTTTCAAGAGGGACTTTAATAGCAAGTGGAGAAGTATACCACGTTCCTTTACTAGAAGAGAATAATTTTTTACCTGATTTAAGTTCAATCCCAGAGGATGTAGCAAAAAGAGCTAAAATATTTTTTATTAATTATCCAAATAATCCGACAGCTGCCATCGCTCCTATAGAATTTTTAGAAGAAATTGTTGATTATTGTATAAAATATAATATTCTATTAGTGTCTGATTTGGCATACGGAGAAGTTTGTTTTGATAATTATAGACCACATAGTATCTTTGAAGTAGAGGGTGCTTGGGATATTGCTGTAGAGTTTCATTCATTTTCTAAAACTTTTAACATGGCCGGTTGGAGAATTGGTTTTGTTATAGGTAAAAAAGAGTTTATTGATATTATTTATGCTATGAAATCTAATATAGATTATGGAACATCATCTATTGTCCAAGATGCAGCAATAAAAGCTATGAATATTGACTATTTATATGTTAAGAAAATTATGGATAGGTATGATAAACGAAGAGAATTTGTAGCAGAGAGTTTAAAAGAACTAGGTTGGAAAGTAAGCCGCACTCCAGCAACTATGTATTTTTGGTTAAAAGTTCCATCAAAATACGGGTCTTCTATGGAGTTTTGTAAATATGTTCTTGATAAAACAGGTGTTGTTTTAACTCCAGGAGTAGCTTTTGGTGATTATAGTGATGATCATTTCAGATTATCTATTGTTCAAAAAAAGGAAAGATTACAAGAGGCATTTAATCGTTTAAAATCGGCAGGAATATTATTTGAATAAAAGATAATTCAAACTAAAATTGAGAAAGAAAGTAAATTTTTATTTTTTACTTTCTTTTTTTATTTTAATTTAAAATCATAAAAGTTTTCAAATTCAATAATTTCCAGAAGTCTTTTTTTTATAGAATCGATAATTAAAGAAAGATTCTGAATTATTTTCTTTTTATTATTAAGATGATAAAGATTAAATAAAGCAGTTTTTTCTAATGAAAGTTTATATAATGAATAAAGATCTAAAATCTGTTTATAGTAAATAGAATCTATAAAATGTTTTGAGTTACATAGTTCTACGAATAATTCAGTAAAGTCTATTTTTGCTTCGAAAAATTTTGATAAAGTAATTTTGTTATTAATTTTAATTAGAGAATCCAGTAAGCTAGAATAAATTTGCTTTAACTTTTTTTTCTTTAAGAATAAATTATTTTTAAAGTAATTTATAGTAGTATTAAAGCCAAGTTTTATAAGATCAAGTCTTCTTTCATAAGAAATATTTAAATCCATAATTAATAAATCTTTTGTATCTATAACAATATAATCAAATTTATCTTTTTCACCATATAAATCTATAATACGATCTGTTGCATAATTAGATACACAGCTAATAACAGCATTTGCGTAATCAATAGGATTTTTAATATGATCTAAAATTTTTCCACCTTCAAGTCTGAATTCAAGAACTCTATAATCATCACTTATTAAGTTATCATCTATTAACCATAAAGGCCAACTTTTGATCAAATCACCATCAACAAGTAAAGAATCCTCATATACAACAGGATTCATTAATCCAGGCAAAGAAGCAGAAATTCTAACAGCTTTAGCTATTTCATAATCAGGTGTTGTATATCTGGAAAAAATTTTAGGCTTACAATTTGTTAAATCTGATGTAAAAATAAATAAATCAAAATCAAGATCTGCAAAGTTAACCGGAGTATTATTTTTAGTATAGTTTTCTTTGTAATATTTTTTTTCTATAGTTTCTTTTATAAACTCATAGAAAACTTCTCCTTTACTTATTGCCAGTTGTGGTTTTAAGCTAAAGTTAATATCTTTGAATATTTGGAAATTAATATTTTTAAATATATCCGTAAGTTCAAAAGTTGAATACCCAACAGCAAAAAAAGTAGCAAAAAGAGCTCCAATAGAAGATCCGGCTATTTTTTTTATATCAATGTTTAAAGTTTCAAGAGCATCCAAAACACCTATATAAGAGATACCTCTTACAGCTCCACCTCCAAATATACATACATATTCTAATTTATTAGAAGAATTCATAACTATTTTATTATACAAAAAAGATGAGGATGTTCAATCCTCATCTTTACAAAAAAGTAAAATAATTAACTATAGTTAACTATTTGATATTTGAATAAGTCCAAGCATCTGAACTAGGAGATTCAGTTTTACCAATTTCACCTTTTAAGTTGCCATTTAATTCTTCATGAGCAATTGGTTTATAAATACGATTATAATATTCAATAACCATTCTATCAGAGTTAAAGTAACCTTCAGCAGTTCTAATAGCTTGTTGCATTAATCTAGCCCACTCTTGTTTGTTATTATAATAAGTAGGGATTATTTGATTTTCTAAAATATTCATAATGCAATCGTGATCTTTCCAATGTCTTTCTTCCCAAGGGATTTCATCGTCTAAACCAGGATATTCAACAGTGTAGCCATTAATACCATTAAATGTACCTTCAACAGTCCATCCATCATAAATAGAGAAGTGTAAAGCACCATTCATATTAGCAGACATACCAGAAGTACCAGAAGCTTCAAATGGTCTTAACGGAGTATTAAACCAGATATCAGATCCTTTTTTAAGTCTAGCACTTAACTCTAACTCATAACCTGGAAGAACTACAACATTTTTTAACTCATAAGATGTATGAAGAATTTTATTAAACATTTCTCTTCCCATAACATCATCCGGATGGAATTTACCTGCAAATATTAACTGAACTTTATTTGCATTTAATAATTTAAGGATTCTTTCTTTATCCATAAATATTAACCAAGCTCTTTTATAATCAGCAAATCTACGAGCCCAAGTAATTGTTAATACATTAGGATCAAATCTTTTACCTGCAGTATCCGCAATATATTTAAACAATTCTTTTTTCATTTCTACTTTAGCATTAAGAAGATCATCAAATGTTTGAGCATTTTTAATTCTGTCATCTTGCCAATAGTGAAGGTTAACAGCATTGGTAATAGCACGTATAGGGCAACGACCATCTACCCATTCCCACATTTTATTAGCAACAAGTCCATGTAATTGAGATACAGCATTAGCTATTCTGCTCATTCTTAAAGCTGCTACAGTAAGGGAAAAGTTTTCACCACCTAGTTCTACAGCTCTTTCTCTAGAGCATCCTGAAAAGAAACCACCTTGCATTAATGTATCAACCCAATGAACTTCGTTTCCTGCTGCTACAGGAGTATGTGTTGTAAATACAGTTTTTCTTTTTACAGCTTCCATATCACCATTAAACTGTCTTAAAAGTTCAAAAGCTGCAGGTAAAGCGTGACCTTCGTTCATATGTACAACATCAAAATCTAATCCTGCTGCTTGAAGTACTCTTATACCACCTATACCTAAAATTGTTTCTTGAGCTATTCTTATTTTTTCATCACCATCATAAAGTTTATGAGAGATTTTACGAGCCCATTCTGAATTACCATCTATATCAGTAGTAAGAAGATACACAGGACAAGTACCGAACAATTTAGGTTCTACTCTAAATGCTTTAACTTTTACTGTTTCTCCAAAAGTTTCTACATCTACTGTAATATCTAAATCTGTTAGAAAATCATAATATTTTCTAATATATGCTACTTCAACATTGCCTTCGTGATCTATTCTTTGGTCATAATATCCATAAGACCATAGCATAGTAACACCTACCATTGGCATTTGTAAGTAACCGGCTGATTGCATATGTGAACCAGCTAAAAATCCAAGACCACCTGAATATGTTGATAATGACTGGTCCATTGCTATTTCCATTGAAAAATACGCTACTTTTGGTAAACCCATAACTTTTCCTCTATTTATCTAATAACTATTTTTTACACATCTTTATTTATATCAACAACATAACATAAAGAAAAGGGGGATATCAAAAAAAACTCCAGAATTGTTTACTTTTATAAAAGGAAAAGGCTATTTTATAATACTTTGGGTCATTTTATTATGTAAACTTTTGTAACAATTTTATGCATTTTTTTTTCAAATTAATAGATTTTTTAACATAACTTTTTTAAATTTATAAAAACAAAAATACTTAATTATTTTTTACATTCAATTTTTAATTTTGTCTTTATTATTTATTTATTTAAATATAATTTTTAATTTTTATTATTATTATAAAATTCTTTTATTTACTTGACTTTTCATCTTTTTTAGTGTTTAATATACTATAATTATATTGTTTGGTTTGAGTGAATATTTTTTATTTATGTGGAAAAATGGATTGTATTATATTTTAACTGGGTAGACTATATGATATAATTAAAAAAACTGCTAGATTTATAATGTATACTTGTTGGTTATTAGAAACAAAAAAAGGAGGCTTTTATGGTAAAATCAGCTACAGAACTTAATTCACAAACAGTTATTAAGTCTAAATTTACTGATGAATTTGAAAAATATCTTAAACGTCAATGTTTAAAAACTACTTTCAATGGTCTAGAAATAGAAACTTTTAGTTGGTATAAAAAAATGTTAGGACTAGTCTAAAAAGCCTTTATTTACGTTATGACTATTTTATTCTGCTAAGTTAGTTTATAGTTTTTATAAATACATATTTTCTTTTAAAGAGAATATGTATTTTTTATTGCATAAAATATTCCTCCAAGTGGATATTATTTTTTACTTCTTTTTTTTATAACCTAATAAAATGTTATAAAAGAGGATTTTAATTATGTTTATAAGAATTTTATGTGTAGTTTCTGCTCTAATAGCTATTCAGATAGCGCTTGCTGTTGACTATAAAGTTTATGATCCACAAAAATACAATACAGACCTTTCTTCTGATGTAAATGAGCGTATACTTTTTATTGTTGATTATTCTAATAGTATGAATGAAACAATTAATGGGGTTAAAAAAATAGATTTAGCATTAAAAAGTATATCTAGAATACTATCTAAAGTACCAGATAAAACTTGGATTGGCTTAAGAGTTTATGGACATAGAAGTAGTTTTAATCCAATAACTAGCTGCACGGCATCTGATATGGTTGTGCCTATAGGACCTAAAAATCAAATGAAAATAGAAAGTAGTTTATATCAAATGAAACCAATCGGTTGGACCCCAATAACATACTCCCTTAAAGAAGCTGTAAGATCTGATTTTACAGGATTTGAAAATAAAAAGAGAATAATTTTGCTTACCGATGGCGGTGAAAATTGTGATGAAAGCCCTTGTGAATATGCTGTTAATTTAATGAAAATAAGAGATGATATTTCTATAGATGTCATAGCTTTTGACTTAGATGATAAAGAAGCTAAGGATCAACTTATCTGTACGGCTCTTGTTACAAGTGGTAAATTTTATACTGCTAAAACTCAAGCCCAACTTGTAAAAAGTTTAGAAGAATCTTTTAACTTAAAAAAAGAGGTAAGCGGTACAATTATTTTACCTGATTAATCGATTTATATCTAAATTTTATAATAAAATAGTCGGTAATAATATACCGACTGTTTTATTAATTAATTAAAATATTTGATTATTGATATAAAGGTGCAAGTTTTGGTTCCTGTTGAGGAATAACACCTTCTTCTATAGGTGAATAAACTCTATAATCAATAACAGAGAAACAATTATCTATAGATTCAATTTCTTGTAAAGCATTTTCATCTATACAATTATTATCAATCATATCAGCAATTTTTTCAAATCTTTCGACATGTTCTCTAAATCTATCAGTTGCATAATCTTTAGCTTGCCAAGTAGTTATCAAAAATGGCCAATCAGAACTTTGTAGTAATAAATTTTCACGAGCCAATTGATTTAAAGCTCTATGTAATAATTTATCTTCAGGAACTTCTTGATATCTTGAAGTAATATCAATCATACGTTTTTCGCAAGAATGTATAATCGGCCACATCCATTCTGTTAAATGGTTTTGCCATACCCAGAAATGGCCACCTTGTCCCCAAGAGCTTTCAGGAATTTGAATAGCTTCTTTTGGCGGATGTTTTTCTAAGTATTCTCCTGCTGTGCATCTTTCTACACCAGGATTGTATTTATGTAATTTACGAATAACTTGTTTTATAAATTCTACACCTTCAAACCACCAATGTCCAAATAATTCTGTATCAAATGATACCATTAATAAACCTTCTTCACCAGTAGCTAATTTATGATCATTTAATAAATGGAATAATAATGATGAATAATGGTCTGAATTTAAATTAACTTGTGATAAAGCTAATACCGGATCATAAAGCATTTTATCACCTAGATCTGTAGTAGAGCTAGTAATTCTCCAGTAATGCATACCAGAATTTGCATCTTTTCGGTGAAATTCTCTATAGCAACCATCACCTGGATAACCATCAGCAGCTGACCATACTTGATATCCTGCTCTTTCATTTCTACCCATTACTGCAACCTGCGCATCTGGTAACCAATATGCACTAAATGTATCATAACCTGTAGCTTCTCTTTCTGGTAACGGGATATATTCTATATTCCCATATAAGCCTATAACTCTGCGATTACCTATAGAATTTCCACCTTCTATTACATGTGATTCTGTAAAGAAATATTCTATATCGTTATTTTGCAATGAAACTTCAATAGCCGGTCTCCATTTTTTTTGACCATCTTTACCTATATATGAATACCCTTGACGATATGCACATTCAGGTAACCAAGCTCCTTTAGCTTTTTTACCAAATAATCTTTTTGTTGTATCAGACCCTACTTTAAATTGTGCATTAAGGTTTGAATCTGTAGCAAGAAGTGGTGAAAAACCGTGTGTTGCTCCTGAAGTAGTGATTTCTATACAGCCAAGATCTTGTAATCTTCTAAATTGAGAGATTAAGTCTTTATTATATTTATTTACAAATAAATTTTTTATTTTATTAAAATGTTCAAAATAGAAATCAGCTAAATATTTCAAGTGTTGAGAATGTGCAACTTTTTCATCAGGATATCTTTTTTGATCTTCTGATACCGCTTTGATTCTAGAATCTAAGTATTCTATGAATCCATTTTGAAGATGCTCATCATTTAATTGTTCCGCTAAAATAGGTGTTATACCGACTGTTAATTTAGCTTTTATACCCTCTTCATTTAGTTCATCTATAGCCTGAACTAAGGGAACATAAGTTTCTAACATACATTCATAAAGATTTTCTTCTCCAAAAGGCCACATTCCGGCTTTTCTATAAAACGGGAGGTGGGAATGTAACATAAACACAAATGAACCAACTGACATATTTGTCCTCCATATTAAATTAACTAATTTCTCTTTATTTTCCGATTTTTCTCGAGCTCTCGTACTTGTTACATTATTTATACCATAAAAAATTTAAAAATATAACCCCATTAGGTTAATTATTTTGTCTATTTTAATTAATAAAATCTTTTAATATCTGGATTTATTTCGTTATTTCTTTTTTTTATTTATTTACATATCTTTACAATAATAATTAAATATATTTTAAATAACTACTTTATGCAGATAGAATCTATTTCTTTTTGAGTATTTTCTATTAATTTATTTATATTTAAATTTCTGAGTAAAATATGCTGTGTGGTAATATTTATACGTTCTATAATAGACTTCCTATAAATAGAGGTATGTGCATCTTGTAAATTATTAAGCTGTTTTGCACTTATACTTTTGGCTTTAAAGTCTATATTATTTATTTTTTTAGATTTATTTTCTAAAGTAGATTCTTTTATAATAATTGAAAGAGCTTGATTATTTACCGGCAACACTAATGTATTTCTTGTAAATTTTAGTTGATTATTTTTATTTGTTAAAAAAAGAGCAAAATCTAAGGCTTCTTTTTTATATCTGGATTTTTGCGGTATACAAAGATTCATTAAAGAAAAGTCATATTTTCCATTATCACCTGTTATTTGGTATGAAACTAAGGTTTTTTTATAAACTTCAGGGGCATTTTCTTTGATTATATTTAAAAAATTTGCTCCAGTTACAATCATCATAGTCATTTCAGACATATATAGCTGTAAAGCATCTGTATGAGTCTGGTTAATGGATTCTGATGGAATAAGATTCGATCTATACAGTCTTTTTAAAGAAGAGTATATTTTTTCTGTTTTTCTTGAGTTAAACGGATAAAGTTTTATCGTTGTTTTATTTTCGTTTATATTTTGCTTATTTATTTTTTCGCAGGAACTAAAGACATTTATATCATATTTTGCTAAAATTTTAACGAAAGAATCGTTTTCAGTTAATGTTGGCATTAAAATATATTTATCTGTTTTCTTTTTTACTGTTTTTGCTTGTTTAAAAATATTATCATAAGTTTTTGGTACTTCATCAAGTTTTGCCTTTTCAAAAATTTCTTTATTATACAAAGTAATAGCCGATGTTGCATAAAAAGGTAATGCAAAATATTTATTATTAAGTTTTAGGCTTTTCATAATTTGAGGATTATATGATTTTATGTATTTTCCCTCAATAGGATATAAAGCTTTTTTTTTAGCTAATACAGAAGAAAAGTCAGGTGTCAGATTTACTAAATCAGGTGGATTATTACTTAATACAGAAGCTAAAGTCCTTTTTTCACCTTCTGAATACGGAACATCTATCCATTTTATCTTTATATCCGGATGTTGTTTTTCATACTCTGCGATTACTTTCTGAAAATAACTTTTAAAAGGACTTAATTGTAATGTTTGAAATACAACTATTTTTTTTTCAATTTTATTAATTTTTTTTACAGAAGTATCATTTTTAGTTTGATTCTGATTTTGTTTAAGAGTTTTATCATCAGGTTTAATATTCTGATTATTTTGGATCTTTTGTTGATTAGCAACTTTGCAGTGTTGACAATGTTTATGATGCCATAAAAGATAATGTTCTATCATGTTATTTTCATAAATAGTAACTAAAAAAGGAACTAAAATACATATAAGAAGTATTGAATACCACATTATTCTTTTAAAATTTAGATTTTTTAAATTAAACATATAAAAACATTAAATCCTTGAAATAAAAAACAGATGATATCATAATAAAGATATATACCACAATTAGGAAAAAAAATGAACTTATTTACACAATTAGAAGAAAATAATAAACAAATCCCCTTAGCAGAAATATTAAGACCAAAGAGCATAGAAGAATATTTTGGTCAAACCCATGTGTTAAATAATGATTCGCCATTATATAGATTATTAAAATCAGGACATTTGTTTTCATTTATATTTTGGGGTCCGGCAGGATGTGGTAAAACAACTTTAGCAAGATTAATAGCAACAGAATTAAAAGCAGATTTTATAGAACTTTCAGCAGTAGCCTCCGGAGTGAAAGAGATAAAAGACATAGCTTGCAAGGCAAAAGATTCATTAGTTTATAATAAAAAGACAATTTTATTTATTGATGAAATTCATAGATATTCAAAATCACAACAAGATGTATTATTACCATATTTGGAAAACGGTACTATATTTTTAATAGGAGCAACAACAGAGAATCCTTCATTTCAGGTGAATAGTGCATTATTATCCAGAACGCAAGTTATAAGATTAAATAGTATGGATCAAGAATCTATAAAAAAAATTGTAACAAAGGGTTATAAATATTTATCTAACAAAAATGAAGTAAGTAATATTGAAAATGGAGTTATTGAGTTAATAATAAAATATGCAAATGGGGATGCAAGAATAGCATTAAATTTGGTAGAGAACTCTTATTATTCTAGCAAAATTGATAATAAAAATCAGAGGACAATAAAAATAAAAGATATAGAAACGTTATCCCAAATGACATCAATAAGATATAGTATTCAAGATCATTACGATTTAGCATCTGCGTTTCAGAAGAGTATGAGAGGTTCAGATAAGAATGCCGCAATTTACTATTTAGCAAAATTATTAGAAAGCGGAGAAGATATAAGATTCATAGCAAGAAGGATGATAGTATGTGCTTCAGAAGATGTTGGTAATGCGGATCCATACGCATTAGAGATAGCATTGAATGCCTATAAAGCAAGTGAATTATTAGGTTTACCTGAAGCGCAAATACCGTTAGCTCAAGCAGTAGAATATATATGTGATGCAAAAAAATCAAATAGAGCATATAAAGCCATAAGCCAAGCCAGATTTGATATTCAATCAGGATTAAATTATTTACCTCCAGTAGCTATTAGAGATGCACATTATAAAGATGCAAAAAAATATGGATTTGGATCCGGATATATATATACTCATGATCATCCGGAGGAATACCAACAATTTTTACCTGATGAAATAAAAGATAAAAAATATTTTGATTAATCTTTTAGTTAACAAAATTGCTTAAATTGTCAAAATATAAAATCTGTAGTAAAATAATAAAAAATTATTGGAGGTATAGAATATGACAACAAGAGCAATGACAATAACGGAAAAAATTTTTGCTGCACATTCCGGATTAGAAAGTGTAAAAGCCGGTGATCTTATAACTGCTAAAGTTGATATAACATTAGCTAATGATATAACAGGTCCGGTAGCTATAAAAGAATTTAGAAAAATAGGTGTAGATAAAGTTTTTGATAAAAAAAGAGTTGTATTTGTACCGGATCATTTTGTTCCAAATAAAGATATTAAATCAGCAGAACAGGTAAAATTAATAAGAGAATTTGCCCGAGAACAGGATCTTGAGAACTTCTTTGAAGTAGGAAGAATGGGAATAGAACATACTTTATTACCGGATTCAGGAATAGTAACAGCCGGAGATTTAATAATAGGAGCTGATTCTCATACTTGTACGTATGGAGCATTAGGAGCTTTTTCAACAGGAGTGGGATCTACAGATTTAGCGTGTGCAATGGCCTCTGGAGAAACTTGGTTTAAAGTTCCTCAAGCTATAAAAGTTGAATTTAATGGTAAATTAAATAAATGGGTTTGTGCAAAAGATCTTGTGTTGCATTTAATAGGCGATATAGGTGTAGATGGTGCATTATATAAAACACTTGAAATAGGTGGAAATGTAATAGAAGAAATGTCAATGGATGGTAGATTTACATTTTGTAACATGGCTATTGAAGCCGGAGCTAAAAATGGGATAATAGCTCCTGATCAGAAGACTTTAGAATATTTAAAAAACAGATCAAGAAGAGAACCTGTTTTTTATAAATCTGATGAAAATGCTCAATATGAAAGAGTAATAAAATATGATGTAAGTAATATTGAACCTACAGTAGCTTTCCCTCATTTACCGGAAAATACAAAGCCAATATCACAAGTTGGTGATATAAAAATAGACCAAGCTGTAATAGGTAGTTGTACAAATGGTAGATTATCAGACTTAAAAATTGCAGCAGAAATTTTAGACGGTAAAAAAGTTAATAAAAATGTAAGATTAATTATATTTCCAGGGACACAAGATATCTATTTAAAAGCAATAGAAGCAGGATATATTCAGACATTCATAAAAGCTGGAGCAGCAGTATCAACACCAACTTGTGGACCTTGCTTAGGTGGACACGCTGGTATTTTAGCTGCCGGAGAAAGAGCTATTTCTACTACAAATAGAAATTTTGTAGGTAGAATGGGGCATGTAGATAGTGAAGTATATTTAAGTTCTCCTGCTATCGCTGCTGCTAGTGCTATTTTAGGTAAAATTTCTTCTCCTGAAGAATTATAATTATATAAATCTTTAGCAATAACTATTAAAAAAGCGGCCTGAGTTTAATAACTCAGGCCGCTTTAAAATATATTAAACCCTCTTTGGTCTAAGAATTTTTAGAAATCTTAATATTGTCAGATTTTATACGCATTCCATAAAAAGATTTATAAACAAAAATTAAAGCTATTATTAAAAATACTAATCCAACATAAGGAGCGATTGCTTTAAAATTAGCTGATATAGCAATTTCCATAGCTAAAAGCCCAAATAAAGTTGTGAATTTAATTATTGGATTCATAGCAACAGAAGACGTATCTTTAAATGGATCACCAACAGTATCCCCAACAACGGTTGCTTCGTGAAGAGCTGTTCCTTTTTCTTTTAAGTCAACTTCTACAATTTTCTTAGCATTATCCCAACATCCACCAGCATTAGCCATAAATACTGCTTGGAATAATCCAAAAACAGCTATAGCTATTAAGTAACTTACAAATAAAGATACAGCCTCGTTTGTGTTTATAGGACTTGAAAAGAATGCAAAAGCTAAAGCAAAAGAAAATAATGCTATAAAAATATTAAACATTCCTGCTTGAGCATATTGAGTACAAATTTTAACTACCTCTTTTGAATTTTCAATAGAGGCTTTAGATGAATCAGAATCAAGATTTATATGTTTCTTTATATATTCAACAGCTCTGTATGCTCCGGTTGTAACAGCTTGCATTGAGCTACCTGTAAACCAATAAATAATAGCACCACCTAAAATAAATCCTAGAATTGTATATGGATTAAGTAAGCTTAAAATAGATTCAGGCTGAATATTTAAAGTATTTTTTATAACAAGTATTAAAGAAAAAATCATAGTTGTAGCCCCTACAACAGCTGTACCAATTAGAACCGGCTTTGAGGTTGCTTTAAAAGTGTTTCCTGCTCCATCATTTTGTTCCAATAATAACTTTGCACGTTCAAAATCAGGTTTAAAACCATAATCTTTTTCTATTTCTTCTGATATATTAGGAATTGTTTCAATTAAAGAAAGTTCATATACGCTTTGAGCATTATCAGTAACAGGTCCATAACTATCTACAGCAATAGTAACAGGTCCCATTCCTAAAAATCCAAATGCTACAAGACCAAAAGCAAATACAGATGAGTAAATCATGAAAGAATTTGGAATAAATGTGCTAGCAAAATAAGCTAATGCCATTAATGCCGCAATTATAAATCCTATCCAAAAAGCACTAAAATTACCAGATACTAAACCTGATAGAATCGTTAAAGAAGATCCACCTTCTTTAGAGGCTGTAACAACTTCACAAGTATGCTTTGCTGATGGGCTTGTAAATATTTTTGTGAATTCCGGAATTAATGCAGCACCTAAAGTACCACAAGATATTATTATTGATAAAATCAGCCATAAATTTGCACCTAAATTTTTCAATAAAATATACGATACTCCAAATGTCATTAAAATAGATAATATAGATGTAATCCATATTAATGCTGTTAATGGGGCTTCAAAATCCATATTATCAGCTTCTTTATATTTTATATTTGTATATATATCATTAACTTTATATGCGACAACAGATGTTATAATCATCAAAAATCTCATAGCAAAAATCCAAGTTAATAATTGTATTTGATATTGAGGAAAAACAGCTAAGATTATAAAGCTAACCAAAGCTACACCTGTTACACCATAAGTTTCGAATCCATCAGCAGTAGGTCCAATGCTGTCTCCGGCATTATCTCCGGTACAATCTGCTATTACTCCTGGATTTCTTGGATCATCTTCTTTGATATTAAATTGTATTTTCATTAAATCTGATCCGATATCGGCAATTTTTGTAAAAATTCCACCAGCTACTCTTAAAGCACTTGCCCCTAAAGATTCACCTATTGCAAATCCTATAAAACAAGCTCCTGCTAAGTGGCCTGGTACGAATAATAATATTACAAGCATTAATATAAGTTCTACACTTACTAATAATACTCCTATAGACATACCTACTTTTAGTGGAATATTTAATACATTTACCGGTTTACCTTTTAATGACTCAAATGCTGTTCTTGCATTAGCTAGAGTATTCATTCTGATTCCATACCAAGCAACACCGTATGACCCTAGAATACCTATTACAGACCAAGCCAAAATTAAAGCCACACCTTTTAGCCCCATCTGCTGCAAAACTCCAAAGTAAAAAGCAATACAGATTGCTATAAATACTTCTAATACTATTAGAAATTTTCCTTGTTGAATAAGATATGTTTTACAAGTTTCAAATATTAAATTACCTACATCAAGCATTGATTTGTGAGCTTTAATATTTTTTACTTTAAAAAATTCTATGATTCCAAGAATAAGTCCAATAGCAGAAATAATAATTCCAGCTATCAATAAGTTAAAACTTGAAGGATGTGATTTTAAATTAGGCACAACTAGATCAGCTTCAGAAGCCATTGCATAACCTGAATTCATAAGAATACAGCTTAAGATTATAGCTATATTACTGATCTTTTTTTTCAAGTCTTTAAAGATTACTTTAAAGTCCATTTTTTTCTCCCTTTTACTATGTATTTCTACTGCTAGTTTATATATCTATTTTATTAAAAAATATATAAACATCATTAATGATTATATGTTTTATTTTAAAAAGATTCAATAGCCTTATTATAAAAATTTTTTTAATTTATTTTTGTAATATAATTAATGTGTTATGAAAAATTTACCTGTTGAAAAAAATAGTATAATAAATATCGCATTAACAATTAACAATAAATATTCAAAGCAAGCTTCAGTAACTATAGTTTCATTATTGAATAATTTATCAAAAGATTCTTTTGCAAATATATTTATAATATCAAATGATATCAATAAAAAAAATAAGGACAAATTATTGGATTTAGAAAAAAATAATAACTGTTCTTTAAATTTTATAAAAGTCGATGATTCTTTAAATAATTTATTTATAGGAGTAAAAACTCACGGATATATTTCATTAAATACCTATCATCGTCTTATTTTAGATCAGATATTACCATCTGATGTTAATAAAGTTATTTATATTGATTCTGATACTTTAATATTTTCTGATATTAAGGAGCTTTATAATACTGATATTAGTAGTTTTTATCTTGGAGCTGTTTTAGATATTGGGGCAAAAAAGCAACTAAAGAAATCAAAGCAAAATATAGATCTGTTTTATTTTAATGCTGGAGTTTTATTATTGAATATTAATAAAATCCGCAAAGAAAATTTTCATAAACAAATTATTGAATATATAGAAAAAAATAGAGATAATATTTATTTAGGTGATCAGCAAATACTTAATGAGTTAACACATAATAAAGTTTATCCTTTAGATAAAAAATGGAATATTCAAATAAGTAAATATTCTAGTCGATCTTATTTGACTTGTAGACCTGGAATCATACATTTTATTACTGACCAAAAACCTTGGAATATTTCTTCTATGCAATTACATAAACACACTTGGTTAAAACATTTACAAATGACTTCTTTTAAAATTAAAAATAAAAAATATATAGATAAGGTTTATAAATATGGAGATATTCTAAGTATTATTACTTTATTCAAAAATAGACCTTTTACATTATTTAGGCTGAAATTTTGGGAATGTTTATTATTTGATTTAAAATATTATTTAAAGAATTTATATTCAATTTAACTTAACAATATAATAATTTAATATACTTGCAAATATTAACCATAACAAATAAGGAATTAATAAGACAGCACTTAATAAAGAAATTTTTAGTAATATAATGATTAAAATTAGGATTAAAAATACTAAAAGAATAGAAATTAAAAAAGACAATTTTATTTTTTTAAATATAAAAAAGACAGGAGAATAAAGAAAATTAAAAAATAATTGTGATATAAAAATAATTATTGCTGCAAGTTTATAAAAACTATTTGGATTCATTAATAACATAATAAAAGAAATAGTCATTAATCCATATAAAACAGACCAAACAATTCTAAAAACTTTAGGTTTAGGGGTAAATACGGGTTTATTTAAATTTTGATAAAAGTCATTTTGATAGATCATTGTTTATTATTTTAAAATACTTTACTTATAAAATTATTCTCCATTTTAACTAGAATTGATAAGGAATTTTAGTTAGATAATTTTATAATTGAATATATCTAAAAATAATAAGAAAATAAAAAAATACATTAGAAACTAAATATTGCATAGGGTTTATTTTACAAGAATACAAAAATATGTTAAACTCAAGTTGACATTCTAAAATTTGTGTATATAAAAAAACGAAATAATTGATTAGGTAAATTTTGAGGAGAATATTAATTATGAATCAAAAGAGAGTTTGGCTATTTAAAGAAGGAAATTCACAACTAAGAGATCTATTAGGTGGAAAAGGAGCAAATTTAGCAGAAATGACAAATGCAAACTTGCCGGTACCACCGGGATTTACAATAACTACAACTACTTGTATGGAATATATAAATTCAGGGAATAAAATGCCTCAAAATTTAATGAGCGAAGTTAAATTAGCATTAAAAGAAGTAGAAAATCAGACAGGAAAAGTTTTTGGAAATAAAGAAAATCCGTTGCTTGTATCTGTAAGATCAGGAGCAAAATTTTCAATGCCAGGGATGATGGAAACTATACTTAATTTAGGTTTAAATGACGAGACTTTAGAAGGACTGATAAACCTTACAAGAAATGAAAGATTTGTTTATGATAGCTATAGAAGATTTCTAACGATGTTTGGCTCTGTAGTTTTAGAAATAGATAGAGATAAATTTGAAAAAATATTAGACGAAGTAAAAAATAAAGAGAATGTAAAGCAAGATACAGATGTGTCGATCAATGGATTAAAATCATTAATACCAAGATATAAAGAATTAATAAAAGAAGAAACAAAAGAAGAATTTCCACAAGATCCCTACAAACAACTTGAATCAGCAATAGAAGCCGTATTTAAATCTTGGAATATTCCAAGGGCTATTTCTTATAGAAATCATTATAAAATCGATCACCAATTAGGAACAGCAGTAAACGTACAGACAATGGTGTTTGGGAATATGGGAGAGGATAGTGCGACAGGAGTATCTTTTACTAGGAATCCATCAACAGGAGAGAATAAATTTTATGGAGAATATTTAACAAATGCCCAAGGAGAAGATGTAGTAGCAGGTATAAGGACTCCAAAACCAATAAGCGATTTAGAATTTGAAATGCCGAATCTATATAGAGAATATGTAAAAATAGCAAAAGATTTAGAAACATACTATAAAGATGTTCAAGATATGGAATTTACAATAGAAAAAGGTAAGTTGTATATACTTCAAACAAGGAATGCAAAACGAACAGCAAAAGCATCTGTCCGAATAGCAGTAGAAATGGAAGAAGAAGGAATAATAACAAAAAAACGAGCAATAAGTCTAGTTGATCCATATCAATTATATCAATTATTATTACCAAGTTTTGATAGCAAATCAAAAAAAGAATCAAAGATTATAGCAAAGGGTCTTGCAGCATCACCTGGTGCTGCTGTAGGTAGAATAATTTTTGATACAGATGAGGCTTGTCAATTAGGAAAACAAGGTGAAAAAGTAATACTTGTAAGAATAGAGACTTGTCCTGATGATATACATGGAATGATTGAATCTCAAGGTGTATTAACATTAAGAGGCGGAATGACATCTCATGCAGCAGTAGTTGCGAAAGGTATGGGAAAACCTTGTGTTGCCGGTGCAGAAAATCTTACTATTGATATAAAAAATGAAATTCTTAAGACTTCGGATGGTAGAATTTATAAAAAGAATGATATCATCTCATTAGATGGATCAACAGGAGAGGTTATGGAAGGTGAAGTAAAAACCGTCAATCCTGAATTAGATGAGAATTTTAATACTTTATTTAGCTGGGTAGATGACATAAGACTACTTGAAGTAAGAGCAAATGCAGATACTCCAAATGATATAAAGAATGCTTTAAAACTTGGAGCAAAAGGTGTAGGTCTATGTAGAACAGAACATATGTTTATGGATGTAGATAGATTACCTTGGGTACAGAAGATGATAATAGCAAAGACAAAAGAAGAGCGTCAAGAGGCATTAAATAAGCTTTTACCAATGCAATATAATGATTTTTATGAAATGTTTAAAGCTTTAGGAGATCTTCCAATGACCATTAGGTTGTTAGATCCACCATTACACGAATTTTTACCATCAAAAGATGGTCTTATAGCAAAAGTAGCAACAAAAAAAGCAAAAAATATAGATGCAAGTGAGGACGAAAAATTATTACAAATCGTTGAAAATCTTTCAGAATCCAATCCTATGATGGGATTAAGAGGCTGTAGATTAGGACTTATGTACCCTGAAATAAATGAAATGCAAGTGCGAGCTATTTTTGAAGCTGCTTGTGATCTTAAAAAAGAAGGTATAGATGTAAAACCTGAAATAATGATTCCACTTGTTGGTCATGTTAATGAAATAAAAGCCGATAGAGAAATACTTGAAAGAGTAGCTCAAGAAGTAATGGAAGAGAAAAAAGTAAAAGTTGATTATAAATTCGGAACAATGATAGAATTACCTAGAGCAGCTTTAACAGCAGATGAGATAGCACAATATGCACAATTCTTTTCTTTTGGTACTAATGATTTGACACAGATGACATTTGGATTTTCTCGTGATGATGCAGAAGGTAAATTTTTGCCAAATTATTTAGAAAAGCAAATATTACCTCAAAATCCTTTTGAAGTGATTGATGAAAATGGTGTAGGAGCATTAATGAAAATAGCTTTAGATAAAGCATTACCTGTAAATCCTGAATTAAAAAGAGGTATTTGCGGTGAACACGGCGGAGATCCTAATTCTGTAAAATTTTGTCATAAACTAGGCTTACAGTATGTATCTTGCTCTCCTTTTAGGTTACCTCAAGCAAGGTTAGCTGCTGCTCAAGCTGTTGTTGAACAAGAAGATAATATTAATTAATAGTAGAAAAAAGTTATAATAAATTATATATTCATAAAAGCCATAAAAATTATGGCTTTTATCTTTTTTATTATAAGTATTACAAAATATATAATTTAAACATTATATATTTTTCTTATTAAATATGGCATATCCATTTTATCTGTGAATAATTCAATATAACATAATTTATTTTTTTGCTCAGTATTTATTTTTTCTAAAACTTCTATTAATTTGTCTTTTGTTTTTGCTTGGCAAGAATAATAATCTCCTTTAAAAACTTTGGGCAATAACGAATAATTCCAAGTTGCAATATCATTATAGCTACCGTTTGGATCTTCTGATAAAATTCTTTCAATAGTGTATCCTGAATTATTTAAAATAATAATTATAGGATTGAGATTATACCTCATAATAGAGCTTATTTCTTGGCAGGTAAGTTGATGAGAGCCATCTCCTGTTATTAGAATAATTCTTTTTTTGGGGATTATATTTTGTATAGCAATACAAGCTCCAAATGTAGCTGCTGTTGCCCATCCTATTGATCCCCATAAAAACTGATTGTTTAATTCCATTTTATCTGCAAATTTTAATATTGCTACACCAAATTGTATTATTCCGGTCTCTGCAAAAATTATATCATTTTCTCTTATAAATTCTTGGAGCTTTGAGAAAATAAAATCACACGTAAGATATTTATTCTCTTTTCCTTCTTCTATTTTTTTATATTCATACTCATATTCTTCTTTTTTTAATACTATATTTCTTTTAGTTATATTTTTTTCTAGTTCATATAAAATATCATTCATTAATACATTATCATATTTCTTATTATTAACAATTGTATATATGCCTTGAATATTTATAAAATTATTAGCTTCAAATTTTATATCAAATTTAAACGTATTTAAATCATTATATATTGTACCTATTGATATTACGCAATCAGAATTGTTTATTGAATTATATGTTGTTAAATTATCTTTTGATCCAAGGTAGGTACCTAAATAATTTTCTTGTGATTCATCTATAATGCCTTTTCCCATAAGAAGATTTGCTACAGGAATATTTATTTTATTTATAAATTTTTTTAAATTATCTACAGCAAAGAATCTCTTTACCAATACATCTACTAATATGACAGGATTTTTAGAATTTTCTATCAATTTTAAAGCATTTTGTACGGCTTGCTGTAAGTTTTTAGGGTCACTTTTAATTTCTATATAGGCTTTTTCTTCGTCTATATCTAATAAACAAATATCCATAGGAATTGCAATATACACAGGTCTTTTATACTTTACAAAAATATTTATTACTCTATCAATTTCTTTTTTTGCATTATCTCTATTTAAATAAGCTGTAGTTTCACATACATTTGAATAGGCTTTTTCAAACGCATAGTAATTAGGATCTATAAAATTATGATGTAAAAGTGTGTTATTTTTAATATCTACTGTACTTGGTGTGCCTACTATTTTTATAACCGGAATATTTTCAGCAAAACTTCCGGCTATAGCATTTATAGCACTTAATTCACCCACACCATAAGTTGTTACTAATGCACCATAGCCATTTATCCTTGCATATCCGTCTGCTGCATAACCTGCATTGAGTTCATTTGTACAACCAATCCAATTTGTTTTTTCATTTAATTCTATTGATCTTACTATATTAAAATTATAATCACCGGGTAAGCCAAAAAAATCATTTATTCCTATTTTATTCAGGCTTCTAATTAAATAATCAATTACTTTTATTTTACTCATTTTTATTAAATCCTTAAGAAAATTTTATTATATCTATTAAAATTTATTTATATTATGCTAAAATTTTAAAATGAATACAATAGAATTACTATCTCCAGCAAGAGATAAAAAATGCGCAATAAGTGCTATAGATTACGGAGCCGATGCTGTCTATTTAGCTGCTTATGCTTTTGGAGCAAGGGTTAATAGTCCAAATACTATTGATGATATTCTTCAGGTTGTAAATTATGCTCATAAATTTAATGTTAAAGTATATGTAACAATTAATACTATTTTGAATGATCAGGAATTAAAAGATGTTAACCAATTAATTAAAGATCTTTATTCTATCAAAGTCGATGCTATAATTATCCAAGATATGGGAATTTTGGAATTAGATGATCTTCCACCTATAAAGTTTTTTGCGAGTACTCAATGTAATAATGATACTATTGAGAAAATTAAATTTTTAGAACAAGCAGGATTTTCAAGAGTCATTTTACCTAGAGAGTTATCTATAAATGAGATTAAAAAGATTAAAGAAAATACAAATATAGAACTAGAATCTTTTATTCATGGGGCTTTATGTGTATCTTATAGTGGACAGTGTTATTTAAGTTATTCTATTGGTGGAAGAAGTGCAAATCGTGGTAAATGTGCTCAACCTTGTCGTAAAAAGTATTCTCTTATTGATGATTTTGGAAATATTATTTTTAAAGATAAATATTTACTTAACTTAAAAGATTTTAATGCTTCTAATTATATTAAAGACTTAATTAATGCTGGCATTACATCTTTTAAAATTGAAGGTAGATTAAAGGATGAGTATTATATTAAAAATGTTACAGCCTTTTATAGAAATTTAATAGATAGCATAATTTCTGAAAAGCAAAGAGGTTCTTTAGGGTTTTCTAAGTTTGATTTCAAACCTGATCTTAATAAGACTTTTAACAGAGGTTATACTGACTTTTTCTTAAGCTCTGTAAGGACAAAGAATATTTTTAATATAGATACATCAAAAGCTATTGGTGAAAAAATCGGGAAAGTTATAAAAGTTTCAAAGGATTATTTTATTTTAGAAGATAATGCTAAAAGTTTAAATAAATCTGATGGAATATGTTTTTTATCTAAAAACGATTTTATTGGAACTAATATTAATGAAGTAAAGATCAATAGAATATATCCAAATAAAATAGACGGTATATTTAAAGGAGCTATTATTTATAGGAATTTTGATTCTCAATTTAATAAAGAACTTGTAAAATCTTGTGTAAAAAGAAAAATTCCTGTATTTATTGATGTCATTATAGAAAAAGATATTATTAAATTTAATATAAAAGACAATATTTATTCATTTGAAATGAAAGTAGATAATATATATGATAAAGCAAATAATAAGGAAAAAATGATTTCTAATTTAGATTCACAATTAAAAAAATCTTCTGATAGTGAATTTTATGTTTCTAATCTAAATATACATTATCAAGATTATATTCCATTTATTCCAGTATCTCAGATTAATCAATTTAGACGAGATTTATTTTCTTTATTTTCAGATTTAAGATTAAAAAATTATAAGCCTGAACAATTATACTTATTAAAAACAAATCATTTATATCCAATTAATAACCTTGATTATAAAACTAATATATATAATAAAAAATCTAAAAATTTCTATAATAGACATAACGCAAAAATAACAGAAATGGCTTTTGAATCCGGATTATCTAAAGCAGGAAAGCAAGTTATGATTTCAAAACATTGCTTACTTTTCGCTTGTGATAAATGTAGAAAGATAAAATCTAATAATAAAGATCGAGAATATTTTTTACTTGATGAGTATAATAAAAAATATTCTCTGAAGTTTGATTGCAAAAATTGTAGAATGATGATTTATTACTGATATTTTAAAGATAGTTTATCTTCGACTAAACGTTTTGTTTTTAGAGGATTCTATAGTAGAGTCGTCATTTTGATTTGTCGTGTCAATCTTAGTATAAGGAAGGTATACAACTATTAGATTATGTTCTTTTGCATAATTTATTAGATCGCCATTAAATTCATTTTTTTGTTGAACATCTACGTTTGGATCTTTGTGTATATATATTGCCGAAACTCTAGGATTGGCTACTAAAAACTCGTTGTAAGTTTCTTGATGAGTATTTTCATCTTGCTGATGTTGAAGAATATCCTCTCGTGAAGGCTTTTCTTCTAATTTTAAAACATTACCAATATTGCTTATATTCTTTTTAAACCCTGTAGACGCATTTGTTGAATTAACCTGGCAAATTGTAGAGTCTGTTGATAATATAATTCCATTATAATTTTCAAAGGTAATAGTATTAACTGGTGTAAGATAAGACGTACTTAAGACTGCATCTGGTCTTGTTTCGTTAACAATTTGATCTATCCAAGCAAGATTGGCTTCTGTATTAAAACCATGAACTAATAAGTTTAAATCATCTAATGACTTTATACTTTCATCAAACCCCATCATTTTAAGGAAAGTTTCTTGCTCTTCAGGTTTTGATTCTGCTAATTTAGTTGTATCAAAAAAATAAACTCCATCTTGCTTTGTGCATATCTTTGTTGATATTGCTTTCATCATTGCTTGTTTATCTTTTGGAAAAGACCCTTTTAATTGACTTGCTAAATTAAGTAAGGGATCTTTTTCATCTGTGGCTATTTCGGAGCTTAAGGTCTCTATACATTCTTGAATATCAACATCTTCGTAACTATCTTTATTTAAAAGATTATTCTGAAAAATTCCAGGTAGCTCATCAAATAGCTTATCGTCATAGTCATTAGTTTGGTCTAAATACTCTCGTTTTGTCAACTCAGCAGTTAATTTTTTCTCAAAAGTATTAAGTATATTTTCTATAAAAGCTAAATTTCTTTTGTCCTGGTGAGTCTGTTTTTCTGGAGATTTTTCAGTGATTTCCTCCTTTTTTTCTCTCATTTTTTCTTTGATTGTTTCTTCAATTGCATTAATACATATTTGAATTTTATCTTCTATAGTACTTGCATCTGGAATGTCGCTTATAGGAAATTTTTCTTTTAAGTAATTTAAATGCTCTCTAATATTTTTAATTTTCTTCTCAAGGTTTTCATACTTTTGTTGTGCTGATCCTAATAATTTTTCTGTACCTTTCTCATCTTTTCCAATACCTTTTATATCTGCTTGTGTAAGAATATATGACATTATTTCTAATTTATCTTCTTTTAAATCAAAAGCAATTTCAGTATTTTTTAAAATAGTGTTGGAATCATTTATCAAGTTGTATTCATCACCCCATTCATGTTTGTCTATTAACTTATAAATTATTGCACGATCTTCTTGAGAAAGATTTAATTTTGTTAAGACAGTATCAGCATAAAAAGCTCCAGTTTTTGGATGCTCTTTATCACTTATACCTTCCTTTTTACTTATATCATGTAGTAATGCTGCTGTTAAGAGCAATTTTTTCTCATTATCATCTAAAGTATTTTTCGGTAACTCTTCAAAACTTTGTAAGACATTTGCAACAACTCTTAATATATGTTGATCTAATGTATATTTATGTTCTCCATTTTGTTTCTTTTCTATAGTTGTCATAAATTCTGGAAATAGCTTAAGCAGATTTGTCATTTTATCTCTAAATTTTTCTGGAAATTGTGATAAATCTATATTTTTTTCTACATCATTTAATTTATTAACAAGTTCTGATAGTTCTTTTGTAGTATGTGCTTGATTTAGCTTATCCGCTTCTGAAACAATACATTCTTGATTTTCTATTTTTAATCCTATGCTATTTAATAATTTTTTATCATAGCTTTTTAATTGTTCTAATTTTTGATTTTTCTCTTCTTCGGGTATATTTGTATTAGAATATTCCTCATATAATTGTAATATTTCATTTTGAGTTTTTATTTCATCAGAAACTATAGGAATTCCCTCAATATGCCCATCATTATTGATACTAAAAATTCCAAATTTAAAAAGATCATCATCGCTAAATTCTTTTATTTGAGATATTAAATTTTTATGCTCATTTGTAAAGCTTAAATTTATATTCTCTATATTATCTTCATTATTTGCGTATATATCTGCTAAAAAAGAAATATTATTAACAAAATTTTCATAAAATGCTTGTTGCTCCGCATCAGCTTGTGGTTCTTCCGGTAACCTTCCTAAATCTTTGATTAAATCTAGCTTTAATGATTCTAAATCGTATAATAATAATGGTTTAAAAGCATTAATTGTTTTTTGTAAATTATCTACTTTAGAAGGCAAATTTTCTAGATCTTCTTTACTCCACTTAGATAAATCTTGCATAGTTTTTAATTTGTGCTCAAGTGTCCTTTTTTCTTGAATATATTTTATCTTTATTTTTTCTTTTTCGGCTTGAGATTTATTATCGTATTCTTTATTTACTTTTTCTAATGTATCCTGTATATTTTGTATCGCAGTCTCAAAATTTATATCCTTCCTAGCTACATTTTGTTGACTAGCTGTTTCATCTAAATACTTTAATTTGGTATTGTCTGGCATTAAAATTTTTTCTGAACTCATGTCTGGATTATAGCTATTATAATGATTTAATCCAACCTGTTTTAGCTGCTTAGGACCTAATTCTTTTATCTTTTCGAATAATCCTTTTTTTTGATCTAATGTTAATTCTGATAAATCTTTACAATCTAAAGGGATTTCTAATTTTTTTAAATCATCTAAATAAAATTTTGCAACTGCATTTGTCTTTGCACTAAATTTAAGGTCCTGGGTTATTTCTATTTCCATTCCTGCTTGGAATGGGGTATCTTGGCTTTTTTTTATTTTCCTTTCCTCTGCCTTAACTTGACTAGGCTCTGGAAATGTTTCTGTTTTGAACTTTTCTGGTAAGAAGATACTATGCTCAGTAGTAGATTTTTCTTGACATAAGTTAGCCTGTAATTGAATTTGATGTAATAAACCGCCATATCTAAATGACTTAATTTCATCATTAGGACTAGCTTTTTTTATTTCATTATAAAATGAGTCTAAATTTTCAGACCTTAATAATTCTGTTCGAATATTGTCTGATACTTGGTCATTAAATAAATTATAAATTGATTTACTAGCATTACAAAATTTTTGATCGTTGTCACCTTTTAAATTATCAGTATCTGATATAAGTTTACTTAATAAAGATATTACGGACTTTTTTATACCTTTAAATTGATTTTCTGTAGTTTTTAATAATATTATCTCAGCTGCTGAAGCTATAACGTATTTATCTTCATGAGTATAAGTATTTAATTTTGATATAATAGATCCTATTTCTTCTGGAGCAAAATCTTTTGATTCTTCAAGAGTTTTAATCTTTTCTTTTATTTGTTCTTCTAAATCTTTTGTTTCTTTAGATGTTTTATTTGTTTTTGTATCAGTACAAATTTCTCTAGTTGTCCCTGGTATTTGCACAGTTGAATATCTATTTGTAGTAGGAAATGAATAATCCGACATAAAAACTCCTCCTTTTCTATAAAAATTTAAATTATTTAGACGACATTTTTAATATTAATCTTTAAAGAAAAAGTTTTTATATTAAGATATATTAAGATATTTTTAAAATTTTGCTAAGATTTTATTAATTTGACCAATATAAAGAGTATGAAAATCAGATTCAGGATACCATTTTTTTATAATAGTTTGGTCTATAAAATTTGATTTATCCCAAGAGGAATGGAATAAAACATCACAAAATAATGACATATTTCCTTCTTCAAAAAAAGGAATATCATTATCTTCCATTATAGTCAAATTAGCTTGAGATATTTTATCTTGATCACGTCCGGAAGTAGATCCTAAAAATGATAATATTTTTTTATAAGAGTTATCAAAAAAAGTTAAAGAAAATTTTTTAGAAGAATCTATAAATTCTTTAGTATATCTCTGAGGACGAATTACAATAAAACATACATCTTTACCCCACATAACTCCAAGGCCGCCCCAAGATGCTGTCATTGTATTTATTTTATTACTTTTATCTTTTGCTGTAATCAACATCCAATCTGTTCCGATTAATTTAAACGGATTTTTGTTGAAATTTTCTACTGATATTTCTTTAAATTTATTCATTTTTATATACATCCTTTATTATTCTATACTATTTATTAAAATTCTACTTTAGGTACTTCTTTAGATGCCTCGTCTGCTTCAAAGTAATCACGTGCTTTTATGTTGGAAAAATTAGCTATAATCGAACTTGGAAATGTCCTTATTTTGGCATTAAGCTCTTTTACACTATTGTTGTAATCTAATCTGGCTACAGCTATTCTGTTTTCTGTACCTGCTAATTCATCTGATAAAGCTATAAAAGATTTATCAGATTTTAATTGTGGATAATTTTCTACAACAACTAAAAGTCTTGATAATGCACTTGTAAATTCCTGATTTGATACACTTATATCTTTTACATTATCTGTTTTTATAGCTCCTGCAAGTTTTGATCTTGCATTTGCAATATTTGTAAAAACTTCTTTTTCTAAATTTGCATAACCTTTTACCGTATTAACTAAATTTGGTACTAAATCGCTTCTCCTTTTTAGTTGATTTTCAACTTGAGCCCAATTTGAGTTTATATTTTCATCCATTATCTGTAGTTTATTGTATTCTCCGATTATGCCAGAAAATATTATTACTACTATAATTATTAAACTAATAAGACTACCTAATAATATTTTTTTCATTTTTTTACTCCTATATATTATATATTTTTAAAGTCGTTTACATATTTTAATAAAGTTTTAGACTCTTTTATAAACGCATTGTATATTAATGAAATATCTTTTCTGGATATTTTTATTTTTTTATTCTTATAATTAATTAATTTTTCCCATAATAATTTTTCAATTAATCCTAAAAGGGAAACTTTTTCTATTATATTAAGATTATTATCTGGTATAGAATCATTATTTAACCTTAATATAGCTCTAAAAATGATTAAAAATTTCTTTATAGAGATTATTAACGTTTTTTCTAATTGATTTTCATTATCAGAGTATAAAAGATAGTTTTCTTTTAAATACATAAATAATTTCTTTAATTCAAGTTCTGTTTGTAATCTTAAATTCTTTTTTTCAACTTCTATTGGAATAAGACAATCTTTACCGTATAAAATTTTATAAGAATCAATTAAATCTGAATATTCTATAGGATAAATATCTACAGAGTCATACCATTCATCATTATCTATAAAAAGAGGTAACGGATTTTTCTTTTTTAACCATATTTTTACAATAGGTGTTGACTTCTTTAGGTCGTCCGGGGTTAAATTTTCTATAAGCACTAATAAATTTATATTATTTTCATTTTTTAAACTATATTGCTTTGCTTTACTTCCATAAAGGATTATAGAAATAAGTCTTGAATTAAAAATATCCTTTAATGAACTTATTAAATTTATTAAATGTCTATTATCGAGTGTATTATTTACCATCTGCCTGTAGCACCTCCTCCACCAAAACCACCTGAGCCTCCAAATCCTCCAAAGCCTATAGAACTAGAACCAAATCCTCTTGAACTAGTATTATATCTATTAATTGGTAAAAATAACGGGCCTAATGGTCCGGTAAATAGTAATAATAATATTAAAAATAGTAATAAATCATCTTCTTTATTTTCAGAAGCATTAACTTTTACTATATTATAATCTATATCAAGCTCAGTATTATATCCTTTAGCTATTTCTTTTGCTAATATAATAGTTCCATTTACTATCCCTGTATTATAATCTGCTTTTTTTAGATAAGGAATCATATACTCATCTCTTATTCTACCGGCTTTAGCATCATTTATTATACCTTCTAGACCATAACCTATTTCTATTCTCATAAGCCTATCTTTAGGTACTATCAGTATTAATGCTCCGTTATCTTTACCTTTTTTACCTATTTTGTTATTTCTTGCAATATTTAGGCTTACTTCTTCTATTGGTCGATTATTAAGAGTATCTAAAGTAACAACAGCTATTTCACTAGAAGTCTTTTCTTTTAATTCATAAATTACTTGATTAATATAATTTATTGAGTTAACATTCAAAATTTTTGCATTATCAGAAACAAATCCATTAAAAATTATAATACCATTTGCATTTACTCTTAAAATTGTAAATAAAATAATAATTATAAAAAATAAAATATAATTTATTAACTTATTTAATTTCATAATTATTTATTATATTTATTAAAATATTTATTACAATATTAAGTTAGGTTAATATAAGGATAAAAAAAATTTTTATAATAGCAAAAAATATAAATAAGATGTTTTAATAATAGTAAATTATGAATAAGGTTTAAAATTTGCTAATTAATTCTAACAATATAAATAAATATAACACTAGATATTATGATCAAGTTTTTAGTTCTAAAATCAATTTTAAAGGAATTGTTAATCAAGATTCTAAAATATCAAAACCTATAAAAACTATAAGTATTATGTCATTTATAGGTATATTAATGTACTTATTTTTAAAAAATAATAAATTTATTAATTTATCATCTGAATCTAAAAATATTAAAAATTTTCATCTTGTAGATACTTTAAGTAATAAATCTAGTCTATACAGAGGAGCTCAACTTAATAACCAAGAAGACTGTGATTTTTTGATATCTAAAAATGTAGGTTTAGTTATTGACCTTAGAAATAAAAAAAATTCTAAAGACTTGATAAATAAAGAAAAAAACTTATTAAATAAAAATAATATTGAGCATTATAATATAGAAATGAGTTCCAAAATTGCACCTAGAGAAGATCAAATAGAAGAAGTATTTAATAAAATAGAAGAATGTAAAAAAAACAATAAATCTGTGTATATACATTGTAAGGCAGGTATAGATAGAACTGGAATAATGTGTGCTCTATATGAGGTACGTAAGAAAAATATACCTAAATCCCAAGCTTATGAGCATATGAAAAATTATGGGTATAACTATTATCATCAAGTTACTAGAAAAGCTCAAAAAGATTTTTTATTCCAAAATGGATAATTTATAAAACCCAAAAGCCCAATTTTCACCTATAGGTACGCCAGTAATTTATGAAAAAGTTATCTTTGAGATACTCTTTTTTCAAGATCGTAAAGATATTTCTTGCTAACAAAAAACTTGACTTTTTATATTTAGCCATCATAATATAATTATTAAGTAATTATTTAATAATTAAAATTTAATATCGCGGGATGGAGCAGTCTGGTAGCTCGTCGGGCTCATAACCCGAAGGTCGTTGGTTCAAATCCAGCTCCCGCAACCATCTCACTGGAAGTATCTGAGTTTGATACTTCCAGTTTTTTAGCCTTATTTGTATCATCATTTTGTATCAAAAATGGATTAAGGTCTAATTTGATATGCACCTCTCTTCTAACTGGGTCAAGGATTACAGCCTCTATGCACTTCTTGATAAATGCTCTTCTTTGAGGTAGTAAACTATGGGCAAGAATCTTAGAATTCTTTTTGCACATGCTTTTGAAATAATCCAACGTTAGTATTCTTGAAATCTTTGGATTTTCAATGTTGTTTAAAGTAACTTTTAGATTACTTATTTCTTCTTGAATAGTATTGTACTTCTCAGACATACCTTTTAAAGCCAGACCTTCAACATCACCACTTGTAATATTGTCCATAAGCTTAACTTCACTTTGCCCTGTGTTTTTATAAAGGAGTTATATGGTCGGCTTTCATTTGTTCTATTTTAAAATGCTGCTTATATATTTGACAAACACCTGCCTGATTTTCATATCTTTCACGCTTCATACCTTGAGTGAATACTCTCTAATATTCAAATACTTTTTCATTACTTTATAAAAAATATTAATAGCTCCCCCCCCCTTTTTTGCTGTTACATTATAATTCGGTATTAAAAAATGATTTCAAAAGCTTTAGTATCCAGTTTATCATCTTCATAATACGTTGAAATAAGCTTTTTTAATCATTTTACTTATATCATTATGAAGTTAACAGTTTCATTATATTAATGCACAAATTACTCTGTTTATACCACTTAAATCTTTATAAAGTTCTATTTTTTTATAGTTATATTTTTCTAATAAATTATAAACAAGCTTATCTTGATTAATACCTAACTCAAAAAGAATACCAGAACCTATATTATTATTTAAATATAAAGAAGCATCTCTTATTATTTTTTCATAAAACTCTATACCATAAATATCAGATGCAAATAAAGCTAAATCAGGTTCGAAATCTTTCACCTCAATTTGAAGATTTTGTTTTTCTATAATTGGTATATAAGGTGGATTAGATATAATAAAATCAAATTTATTATTTATATTTTCATAAATATCCGATTGTAAAAAAGTTATGTCATTTTGAAGGCTGTACATTGAAGCATTTATTTTGGCTACATCTAAAGCACTTTCTGAAATATCTATTGCTGTAATATTTCTGTTTAAAGTAAGTAAGGATAACATAATAGAAATTATGCCACTGCCAGTTCCTATTTCTAAAATTGTAGAATTTTTATTAATAAATTTTTTAGAGATATCAATTAATAGTTGAGTTTCAGGTCTTGGAATAAGTACTGAGCTATTTACAAAAAATTTTTTATTCATAAAATAAGCACAATTTAAAATATATTGAAGAGGCATTTTTGTGTCGATTCTTTTTTGTACAACATTAAAAGCCTTTTTTTGTAGTTCTTCACTTGGAACTTTACCTAAAAATAAATCTTTAAAAGAGATATTACAAACATTTTCTAAAATAAATTCAGCTTCACTTGAGGCAGTGTCTATATTGAATCCAGAGTCAAGAAATTTTTTTTTAATTTCATTATAAATCATTTTTGTCTAGCCTCTTTAATTAGATTTATCATTTCAAATTTGGAAATATTTTCTAAGGAATCAATATTTATATTTTTAGATTTACATAAGTATTTATAATAATTGATTTGTTTAATAGAAGGTTTTTGCTTTTTTTGAATATTCTCTTTAATAAATAGTTGTTTTTTTTTGAAAAACTCTTTTTGTTTATCCAAAAAAGGTTTTAATTTTTCTTTTTGAATGAGAGAGAATTTAAAATATTTAACCATTTTTTTAAGATCTTTAATGAAAATAGGCTCTTGAATAAAATCAATAATCCAAGGGAAATTAGAATTATTCTGATCAATAAAGTATAATTCATCATCAATAAAATTTTGAACTATATCTTCAACAGATTGATGATAAGTTTTTTTAGTATATATTCTTAAAAAATTAATTAGAGCTGATTTTTGATTTTTAGATAGCTGTAAGAATACACTATTTTTTATATTATAAGAAGACATTATTATCTAAATAGATCCTTAAAAGTAAACCCAGATTGTTTTTTCTGCTTTTTAAAAGCCGTAATAGCAGTATATATAGGATTTGTAATAATTTTAGAATCAATAAAATTTTTATTTAAATTTTTCTTTTTGAGCTTAGCTATATTTAGATCTATTACTTTATTATCATCCATAATTATATTATAACATATTATTACAGATTTTAGAATAGAAAATCAAAAAAGTTTTTACATTTTTTTACAGTATACTATTATTGTAAACCTATATAGCTAGATTATAGAGATGATCGGATGGAGTATTATTAAGATTTTTATCAATATAATTTAGTCCGGCATTAAAAGAATTTATATTTGATTTTATTAAATCAGCTTTTTTTTCAGGGATCATTTCTTTTAGGGCTTGAATAATATATTCAGGTGATAAAACTTCTGTTAATTTGATTAATATTCCTATCATAAAGACATTTATAAAATAAGGTGTTTCTATTTTTGATATATAAGAATCTATATCAATAGGGTAATAAGTTATATCATCTCTATTTTTACTTTGCATCAACTTGGCGTTGCATATAAGAATACCTCTTTTTTTTACACGATTTTGGAAAGTATTAAAAGAAGATTGATTAAGTACAATTATAATATCAGCTTTATTAATTACAGGTGAAGCTATATGTTCGTTTTCATCTGCTATATTTACAGAGCAATTTGCAGTTCCACCTCGCATTTCAGCACCATAGGCTGGAATCCAAGTTGTATTTTTTGATTCTAAAATACAAGCATGACTTAATAATGAACCGGCAAATAAAACACCTTGTCCGCCAAATCCTGCTATTATTATGCTTAAAGACATTTAATACTCTCCTTTTGGGTAATATCTTTAAATATACCCAATTTATGTACTTTTTGGATATTATTTTTAATATGTTCTAAAGAATCTACAGGTGATAATTTCCAATTTGTAGGACACGCAGAAACCACTTCAACAAAACTAAATCCAAGACCATTGAGTTGCATTTCAAATGCTTTTTTTATTAATTTTTTTGTATTAATAATACTTTGTGGATTATAAATTCCTGTTCTAGCACAAAAAGCAGTACCTTCACAATTTGAAATAATTTCGGCAGCTTTAATAGGATACCCTAGAAGTTCTGCTTTTCTTCCTTTCGGTGTTGTTTTGGTTACCTGACCTACTAATGTCGTTGCACTAGCTTGTCCGCCTGTCATTCCAAAAGTTGTATTATTTATGCATATTGTTGTTATATTTTCACCACGACACGCTGTATGTACTGTTTCGTTAAAACCTATTGTCAGAGCATCACCATCTCCTTGATAAGTAAATACAAACTTGTCTGATTTTGCTCTTTTTATTCCGGTTGCAACACAGGGGGATCTTCCGTGTGAGGCTCCGGCTATATCTATTTCAAAGAATTTTTCAAGAAATATTGAACATCCTACAGAAGAAACTCCAATGGTGTTTTCTCTTAAATTGAATTCATCTAATAACTCTGCTACAATACGTAAGACTATCCCATGTCCACATCCCGGACAAAATGTGAATTTCCCATCTTTTTTTAAACTTTTTGGTATTTCAAATATTATTTTACTCATTTACTAAATGCCTTGTGTACATATTTTTTATCAATTTCTATAATTTTTTCATATACATCGTCATCTGAAATAATATCACCGGCTGCTTTACCATAAAACTCCACAGGCGCATTCCCAAACACTGCACTTCTTACATCGTAAAGCATTTGACCTTGATTCATTTCTATATCGAGTATTACTTTTGCATTCTTTGTTAACTTATGAAGTATTTCTTCCGGAAATGGTGATAAAACAATGGGTCTAAAAAGACCTACTTTTATCCCATTTTGTCGGGCTTTCGTTACAGCTGCTTTTGCTATTCTGCCAACTATTCCGAATGCGCTTATTATAATATCCGCATCTTCTATCATAAATGACTCATACATCATTTCTTTTTCTTGAAATTCTTTATATTTTTTAAAGATTTTATTACTAATATGAGTCATATCTAAATTATCCATATGTAAAGAAACTAAATTACGAGCCTCTCTATTCTTTGCACCAGATAATGCCCAAGATGATACATCAGACTCTATACCGCTATAAGGGTATTTGTTAAAATATACAGGTTCCATCATTTGACCTAAAATTCCATCGGCAAGTAGCATTACAGGATTTCTATACTTAAATGTCAAATAAAATGCTTTATATGTAAGATCTATAGCTTCTTGAATAGTTGAAGGTGATAATACTATTGTTTTATAGTCACCATTTCCACCACCTTTTGTTGCTTGAAAATAATCTCCTTGTGCGGGTGCTATGTTCCCTAACCCCGGACCACCTCTCATTACACTTATTATTACTCCCGGAATCTGTTGACAGCACATTGCTGAAATTGCCTCTTGCATTAATGCTATACCACAGGATGAAGAAGAGGTCATGGCTTTAACTCCAACAGTTGATGCACCTATAAGCATATTTATTGATGCTAATTCGCTTTCTGCTGGAATAAATGTAAGACCCATTTCAGGCAATTTAATACTTAAGTATTCACCAATTTCACTTTGTGGGGTTATTGGATAACCAAAATAACATTCTACTCCGGCATTGATTGCGGCTTGTGCTATAGCCTGATTCCCTTTTATTAATATTCTTTTTCCTTCTGTATGTAATAAATGACTAACCATATAAATTATTTACTTACCTTTACTATAGCTATATCAGGACAAGATATTGCACACATTGCACATCCTATACATTCTGACTCATTTTTTTCTTCAAATTTTGCATAATGAAATCCTGCCTCAGTTATTTCATCGCTAAATTTTATCAACTTCTTTGGACATACACTTATGCATATTCCACAAGACTTACAGCGTGTTTTATCTATTTCTATTTTTCCCAACTTGACCCCTACTTCTTTTCTATACAAATTATTATATCACTAAAAAACTTTTAACAAGTATTTTATTTTGCTTAAATAAATTAATTTAGAACAATAATAATCCAAAGCTTATGAATAGCATACCTGTTATAATACCTATTAGAACGTGATGATCTTCTCCATATTCTCTTGCAAGAGGCAGTAATGTATCTAGTGAGATATAAATCATTATTCCGGCTACCATTCCAAATAAAATTCCTATTGTACACTCATTAATAAAATTACGTAACAGAAAAAATCCTATTAATGCTCCTAATGGTTCTGCCATCCCTGAAAGAAATGAATATAATATAGCTGTTCTCTTTTTTCCTGTTGCGTGATAAATAGGTAAAGATACAGCTATGCCTTCTGGTATATTATGTATGGCTATTGCTATTGCTAAAGGTATGCCCAATGTTAATGTTTGTGAGGAGATAAAAAATGTAGCTATACCCTCTGGAAAATTATGTATTGTTATTGCTATTGCTGTTAATATTCCAGCTCTTTTTATTTTATGTTTATGCGTACAAGTTTCTTTTTTACTAAGAAGATCTTCATCTATATGATCTGGTATAAAATAATCTATCAAAAATGCTATAAACATACCAAAAAAAAATGCTATTAAAGCTATTAAATCTGCTTTTTCGGAATATGATAATGCTAAAAACTCTTTTGATTCTGCAAGAATTTCTGATAATGATAAAAATATCATTACTCCGGCTGCAAATGCTAGACCTATTGATAAAAATTTTAGGTTTGTTCTTTTTACAAAAAAAGTTAAAAAACCACCTAATACCGTTGATAATCCTGCTAATATAGTTAATAATATTGCTATAAAATATGAATTGTTTATCATTTAATTATTATAATACTAAACATTTTTATAGTCAAAATAATAAAAAATAAACCCTTATTAAAATTCATTCTTTATTTCTAATATATTAAAATTTTTATCCCAATATATTCTATAATTATTTTTTATTTTATGATAAATTTCTAAATTTTTACTTGCCATTTCTATTAAATTTTCAAAACTTTCAATATTTAAAATAGCTAATTTTTTTATTATATCATTTAAAAAAACTATACTGCCAGCCATTATTTTATTTTTATCGACGGCTTTTCCTTCTTCTATAAATATTTTTTCATTGGCAAATTCAAATGAGTTGCTTTTTATATAGGCTCCATTTAAAGCATCTGATATTAATATTATTTTCCTCTTATCTTTTACTTTAAATATTAATTTTAACATTTCTATACTTAAATGATTACAATCAGCTATCACTTCCGTATAAATCTGTTGATCTAATAATCCTGTAAGGGCTAAAGATTTATTTCTATGATGAATAGATGGCATTGCATTAAATATATGTGTAATACAATCCGAGTTTTTTATGTCACAGGATACGCTATGACCGACATTCATTTTTATACCTTGAGTCTTTAGGTATTCTGTTAATCTGTTATCTGTATCTAATTCAGGAGCTATTGTAATTATTTTTATTATTTTATCTTCAAATAATTTATATTTTTCAACAGATGGATTTAATATAAATTCTTTTGGATGAATACCTCTTTTTTCAGGATTGATAAAAGGACCTTCTAAATGAATACCTATAATCTGGGATATTTTTTCGTTTGCTATTTTCTTTTGTGCTCTTTTTATTATTCTTATCTGCTTTTGAATATTCTCTACTTTGTCTGTCATTAGAGTAGGAAAAAAGTAACATATACCATGTTTAAATAACATTGAAGCAAGATATATAACACCATCTTCATCAGTAGTATTTAAATTTACTCCATAACCTCCGTGTATATGTTGATCTATAAGACCATTTGTTATTCTTATTGAATTTTCTGAATTATTATTTATCATATCTATATAAAATTTTATAGTAAAATATATTTAATGCAAAATTATTTCTTTATTCTAAAATAATTTGTAACTTTATAAAAAAAATTGTATAATAAAAGTTAATTTAGGATAGATTGGAATTCAGTTAGGTAAAAAATGAAGATATTAATTTCAAATGATGACGGAATAAATGCAAGCGGTATTATGGCTTTAACAAAAGCTTTAAGTTTAGAAAATGAAGTGTTTGTGATAGCTCCTGATAGAGAAAGAAGTGCTGCCGGACATTCTTTGACTTTACATACTCCTTTAAGGGTAGATGAAGTTGAACCTATGTATGGATCAAAACGTACTTGGGTTGCTAGCGGTACTCCCGGTGATTGTGTGAAAATAGGACTTAGTGCTATTTTAAGCGAAGAGGAAAAGCCGGATATTGTTATTACCGGAATAAATCACGGACCAAACCTTGGATATGATATTCTTTATTCGGGGACTGTTTCTTGTGCTATGGAAGCTGCTATGAAGGGATATCCTAGTATTGCCGTTTCATTATCAAGTCTTTCCTGTCACCCTGAGGAATTTGATTTTACTGCTTATTTTATAGCTAAATTTTTGCCTAAAATTAAGGGGATTAATTTCCCTAAGAAATCTATTCTGAATATTAATACTCCGGCTTTACATTCTGAAGATATTTCCGGTATTGCTATTACAAGACTTGGTACTAAAATGTTTACAGACTCATATGAAAAACGTACTGATCCTAGAGGAAAAGTCTATTATTGGATGGCGGGGGAACTTATTAAATCAGATGGCAACGATGGTACAGATATTAATGCTTTAAGGCAGAATAAAATTTCTATTACACCTGTTACTTTTGAAATTACGCATAAAAGTATTATGGCTGATTTAGAAAAAGCTTTTTGTATTGAGGGTAAATGTGATTGGTTTTAATATATTATGAAAATTAAGCTTAACGGGGAAATAAAAGAAATTGATAATTCTATCAATAATATAGAAAAATTAGTAGCAAGTTTAAAAAACTCTCTACCAAAACTTTTTGTAATAGAACATAATCAAGAAATTATTTATAAAGAGGAATATCAAGATAAAATTATTCAAGAAAATGATGAAATAGAAATAGTAGTTTTTACCGGTGGTGGTTAAAATTATAAAAAAGAAAGGATGATTTTAGTATGTGGGAAAATGAAGTTAATATTAATGAAATTAAAGAAATTAGAGTGAAACCAAATGTATATTTTGGTGTTAATGCTATTAACAAAATTGATGATATTCTAAAAAATTTAAAATCAAATGGTGTAAAAAATTTAATTGTAATATCCGGTAAAAATGCTTATAAATCTACAGGAGCGTGGGATGTTGTAGAAAAGGCATTAAAAGAAAATAATATAGGTTATGTAAATTATGATAAAGTAACACCAAACCCTACAGTTGATCATATTGATCAGGCTTGTGATTTAGCCAGATCTATAAATTCAGATGCTGTTATTGGTATAGGTGGCGGATCTCCTATTGATACAGCTAAAAGTGTTGCTATTTTACTTGAAAATAGTCAATATAATGCTCGTGATTTATATACTTTTAAATTTACTCCTAGTAAAGCTAAACCTATTGTTGCTATTAATTTGACCCACGGTACTGGTACAGAAGCTAATAGATTTGCTGTTGCTACTATTCCTGAAACAAATTTTAAACCGGCTATTGCTTATGATTGTATTTATCCTTTTGCATCGATTGATGATCCGAAATTAATGTCATCTTTAAGTCCTAAGCAAACTTTATATGTTTCTATTGATGCTGTGAATCACGCTTTTGAAGCGGCTACTTCTAAAGTTGCTTCTTCTTATGCTATTTCTACTGCTTATGAAACTATTAATTTAGTTGCAACTTACTTACCTAAAATTATTAAGAATCCGGATGATTTACAAGCCAGATACTTCTTATTGTATGCTTCTTTATTAGGTGGAGTCTCTTTTGATAATGGTCTTTTACATTTAACTCACGCTTTAGAACATCCGTTAAGTGGTATAAATCCAAATTTAACTCATGGTTTAGGCTTAGCTATTCTATTACCGGCTGTTGTTAAACAATGTTATGAAGCTAAACCTCAGACTTGCTCTTATATTTTAAGTCCGATTGCAAAATTACTAAAAGGTGAAAAATCAGAAGCTTTAACAGCAGCAAAAGCTGTAGAAAAATGGTTGTTGAATCTTGGTGTCGATTCAAAATTAAAGGATGTAGGATTTAATGAAAATGATGTTGATAAGCTTACAGAACTTACTTTTTCTACTCCATCTTTAGATGCTCTTTTACAGATTGCACCTATAGATGCTACTAAAGAAAAAGTTGCCCAAATTTTTAAAGAATCTTTTTCTTATTATAATTAATAATTTTTTCTTTAGATCGGTATTTCATTTGATCTAAATTAATTTATTTTTTATAGATTTTTAACCGGTGAAAAAATAAATTTTTATTTTTTCACCGGTTTTATTTTAATTTTATTCCTTTTTATAAAGTTATTAAAATCGGTATTTACGTTTACTAAAAATAAATACTGAAAAAATTTTTGAGTCATATTAAAAATGTACTCTATAATATGAAAGGAAATATATGTCAACATTTACAGTTCCGAATACTTTTATACCAGGTACTAAAGCAAAAGCTGAAGAGGTAAATGCTAATTTTAGTGAATTATGTTCTCATTTAGAAACACTAAATACCTCTTTAAATACAAAATCTAATGCTTCTGAAACACCTGTGAATATTCTAACCGGTTTAACTTTATCATTTGATAATGATACGAATCAACTTACTATTCAGAAGGGTTATACTAATGATAGTACAGATACTAAACTATTAAAATTATCTTCTGCAATTAAAAAAGTTTTTAGTTCAAACTTTGTTCCCGGCACAGGAAACAATGGGCTTGATACAGGAACTGTTGCAGCTAGTTCACAATACTATGTTTTTTTAATTTCTCAAGAAGGAGATGATACGGATGTTTTAATATCTTTGTCTAAGACTCCTACATTGCCTAATAATTATGTTTATTATAAAAGGATAGGTAATTTTGTAACGAATGGAAGTTCTCAAGTAGAGGCAGTATACCCATCTCAAAACATAATACATAAAGTTCAAACTGAGCATTTTGGTCATTTTGCTTTACCGGCATTTTTTTCTGGATATGAGGTTAAAAAATGGGATACTATCCATTATGCAAATTATAATACTTGGTTAAATATTCAATTTGGTATTTATACAAATGTATCATTTTCTTTAAATGTAGGAAATACAAGTTCAACGGTTAATATGCAGGTTATAAATGCCAGTAATGCAGATACAGCTAGTATTTTTAATAAAATATTTATACCTATACCTAAAGGCACTTATTATAAATGTTCTGGTGGTGGAAGTTCCGTTCAAATTTTAGCATTCAAGTGTAATGAAGTATAAATCAAAATAGAAAGGTTTAAAATATATAATGATTAAATTAGCGTATGATAATTTAACAGGAAAAGGTATTGAAAAAATATCTGGAGATATTGAAGATATTGATTTAGTAAATATAGTTATTCCTGAAAATTTAGAAGATTATCCGGCTTCAATGTTATATGTAGAAAATGGAGAAGTCCTTTTAAATCAGCAACTGGCAAGGCTAAAAGAAATAGATAATTTATTGATTAAATTAGATTCAGATTATAAAGATGAACTACAAGTACCTATCTTGTATACAAATGGTAAATCTTATAAGGGTGAATATTTAGAAAATTACTATAGATTATTAGTTTCAAATAGTTTCCCAAAAGATATATGGGACATTAGCAAACTTGAAAATAATAAATTAAGCATGACAAAAGATGAATTAGCAAATTTAACTTCATTTATTGAAGCTCAAATTGAGTTGGTTTACCAAGAATATAAGCAAAGCAAATCTGAGTTGCTTTTAGAAAAACAGCAAATAGAATCAGCTATAGATAATAATAATTAGAAAGGAATAATTTATTAATGACTCATATTGCAAAAATTTCTGTAAATAATATTTGGTCTAAACTAGAAGATTTAATAAAAGCAAAAAAATCTGATTTTGTATTTGAAGATAATAAGAGATATACAATTCAGAATATTGGTCATACTATATATATAAAAGAAGCATCTAGTGTTCCAATAGAAGATGGTGGATTTATTAAGACAGCTAATGAGAATCCTTTGATATATTTAAAAGGACAAGATGATTTATATGTCAAAGCCGAGTCTTGTAATTCTGTATTAAATATTGGTGATAATGAATAATTTTTAAATTTAATAAAATAAAAATAGGAAAGCTTCAATTATTTATTTTAAATAATTGAAGCTTTTTGTATACTTAAACATAAAAAAAAACAACCTTTTGTGGAGGTTGTAAAGTTTGAGTGTTGAATCATATCAAAGTGTGTGTATCAATATAAGGAAAAATAAATTTAGCTTTCTCTAAAACTCATTATGTAATACTTATATACTTATAAACGACAAATTCACTAAAAACTTTACTTTTTTGGAGTAAATATTAAGAAATTGTTACAATTATTATATATAATATATATTCTTGAATGTTGAACGTTATAAGCAAAGTCTGTCTGTTGTTGTAAAAAAAATATTTATTATATAGTAATAAAATTTTTTATGATAATATAAAAATGGAGGTAAATGTTGTTATGGAAAATATAATAGCGAGTTTATTTGATTTTCAATCACATAAATTTTCTATATTTGAAATAGGCATGTTATTTTGTTTTGGCATAAGTTGGCCGTTTGCTGTAGCAAAAACTTATAAAACAAAAAATGTAGAAGGAAAAAGTATTGTATTCCTTAATTTTGTAATTATAGGTTATGCTCTTGGGATTATTCATAAACTATTATATAATTTAGATATTGTTATATTGTTATATGTTCTTAATGAAATTTTAGTTTTAATGGATCTCTTTTTATGGTTTAGATATAGGAAAGTTTAAATTATATGAAAAAATTAATACTAATATTTTTTATTTTTAACTTGGTTAGTTTGCCTATATTGGCAGAAGAAAATAGTAAAGAGCTTTATCTTGATGAAACATTAAAGTCTAAAATTATGAATATAGGCTTTGTTCGTCATATTAAGAAAGATGATATTACTATAATTAAAAATACAATTATGGATGTGGCTAAATATTCATCAAAAAAGAATTCGGTTAAATTAAAAAAATTATATTCTTCAAAGTTTGTATCAGAAGATGGGTTTGATTATAATACATATTTTGACATGGCACAAAAAACTTGGGATATTTATTCTGATTTAGGATTTCAAATAATAATAAAAGATATTACTATAAATGGAAATTATGCAATAGTATCTTGTGTTGAAAATTTTAACGGCGAAACAAAAGAAACTATTAAAAATATAAAAGATAAAGGTGCATTAAAATCCACTTCAAAAACAATCTATTATCTAGAAAAAATAGGGTCAGATTGGTTGATTACATCATATAATGCAATAGATGAATATACTACTTTAAAGTATGGTAGTGCAAAAATGTTTGATTTTAAACTTATAGCGCCTTCAATTGTAAAAACGGATCAGGATTATACAATTTCCTTAGAAACAATGACCCAATCAAATGATATAGTGTTAGCATCTTTGACAAATGAACCAATAGTATATCCGCCTGTAACACCTGAAGAAATATTTAAAAAAGCTGATGTTCAAGTACCTTTAGAAAGAGTCGTAAGATCAAATAAAGCAGGATATAATGAAAATGCCATAGCCTCAATAGGTATTACTTCAAAATTACTTGGTAAAGACAAAGAGTCAGTAAAAGTGGGTTTATCAGGTATTGCATTTGTAATATCACGGGTTAATGTTATACTAGATAGAAAATACGAACTTGAAGGAAATTAATTTATGAGTTTGAGATACAAAAGATTAATATATTTTTTTTCTATTGTAATATCATTAACTTTATTTTCTTTTGTTCTTAAATATTTAACATTATCCTATTTTCCGCTTAACGGAACATTTGATGGAAAATTTTTTACTCTTTATTATTTAAAAAATACAGGAGCGGCTTTTAGTTTATTTCAAAATAATACATTATTTTTAATAATAATTACGATACTATTATTATTAACAGGTTTAGTATGGATTTTTAAAAATATCAATAAACTTTCATTTTTATCATTGACAGCTTTAACATTATTATATTCAGGAGTTTTAGGTAATTTATATGAAAGATTAGTATATGGAGGAGTAATAGATTTTTTTAAGCTTAAATTTATAAATTTCCCTGTGTTTAATTATTTTGATATTTTAATTACAATAGGTATTGTGCTATTAATTATTAGAATTTTGATAAAAAATGAATAAAAATCAGATAATAAAAGTAGATGAAGAGTCAAAAGATTTTAGATTAGATATATATATAGCAAGTATTTTTGATTCAATATCAAGAAGTTTGATTCAAAAGAATATAAAAAATGGGAATATTCTTGTAAATAAAAAGCTAAGTAAAGCCTCATATATATTAAAAGAAAAAGATGAGATAGAAATAGTAAATATAGAGATACCATTAATAAACATAGAACCTGAAAATATAAAGCTAGATATAAGATACGAAGATGAGGATATGTTAGTAGTAAATAAACCTAAAAATATGCTTACACATCCTACATATAAAGAGAAAAATAATACATTAGTGAATGCGTTATTATACAGATATGGAAAAGAAGGATTATCAGATATAAATGGAGAATTTAGAAGTGGAATAGTGCATAGGCTAGATAGAAATACGTCAGGTTTATTAATGGTTGCAAAAAATAATCAAGCACATATTCATTTAGCAAATCAGATAAGAACTAAAACCGCAAGAAGGAAATATTTAGCGATTGTAGAAGGAGTAGTAAAAGAAGATAAAGGAGTAATAGAAACATATATAGGGAGGGATCCTATCCATAAAGAGAAAATGGCGGTATTAAAAGATGAAGGTAAATATTCAATAACAGAATATAAAGTAATAGAAAGATTTAAGGCCAATACATATATAAAATTAGAATTAAAAACAGGTAGAACGCACCAGATAAGAGTTCATATGAGGCATATTGGTCATAGAATAGTAAATGATTCTTTATATGGAGCAAGAAGAATCAGTGTCAAAACAATGGAACAAGTACTTCAAGCTAATGAGTTAAAATTTTATCCTTTAAATGAAGAAGAGTATGTTAATATAAAAATAGAAGAAGATAATGATATAAAAAAAGTATTAAATTATTTAAGGAGTAACAAAATATGAAAAAGTACCTATATTTATTAATGGCCATGTTATGTATACTAATAGTATTAGGATTAATAATATTAGTACCGGATATAAATTTTAATATATTTATGCCAATATTAGTAAAAAAAATATCGTTTAATATAAGCCAATATTCATTAATAGTATGGATATTAGGCTTATTAGGAGGAATAAATTTTGCATTATTTTATATTACACAAAGGAATGCGATAATAAAATCATACGAAAAAAGATACGAAAAAATGTCTGTAAAAAAAGATGAAGATGAGTCAAAAGTAAAAGTGTTAGAATCGAAAATAAAGACATTAGAAAAAGCATTAGAAAAAGCATTAAAAAAAGAATAAGTAATTGACAAGGGAGTATAGTTGTAGTTAGATATAAGTACTTCCAAAAAATATTTGAAGGGGTATAGTGCGTTGAATACCTTAAAAATATTAAAATAAATAAAAAACAATAGACTAAAAGGAGAAAATATGCCAACTATCGCACAGTTAGTTCGCAAAGAACGTAAAAAATTAATAGATAAAACAAAATCCCCAGCACTAATGAACTGCCCACAAAGACGTGGTGTATGTACAAGAGTGTATACAACAACACCTAAAAAACCTAATTCTGCTTTAAGAAAAGTAGCTCGTGTAAGGTTAACAAATGGTTTTGAAGTAACATCTTATATTCCTGGAATAGGGCATAATTTACAAGAACACTCTGTAGTATTAATAAGAGGAGGTCGTGTAAAGGATCTACCAGGTGTAAGATATCATATTATTCGAGGAACTTTAGATACAGCAGGTGTTCAAAAACGTGCACAAGCTAGATCAAAATATGGTGCAAAAAGAGCTAAGAAATAGGAATAAGGAAGGGTTGTATAAAAATGTCAAGACGTAGTAAGCCGGCAAGACGTGTTCCAGTAGCAGATCCTGTGTATAATAACGTTGATGTCGCTAAATTTATTAATAGATTAATGAGACGTGGAAAAAAATCTTTAGCAGAAAGAATATTCTACTCTACAATGGAAAAAGTAAAAGAAAAATTAAATCAAGAACCAATGGATGTTTTTAAAACAGCATTAACAAATGTAACACCATTATTAGAAGTAAAAGCAAGAAGAATAGGTGGTTCTACATATCAAGTGCCTATAGAAGTAAAACCTGATAGAGGTATGGCTTTAGGCGCAGGTTGGATTATTGATGCAGCTAAAAAACGTAATGGTAAATCAATGGTAGAAAAATTAACTAACGAAATTATAGATGCATCAAATGCTTCAGGTGCAGCTGTTAAAAAACGTGAAGATACTCATAAAATGGCTGAAGCTAATAAAGCATTTGCTCATTATAGATATTAATATAAATTAATATTAATTATAGGTTAAAAAGCTTATCTGTTTTTAGGTAAGCTTTTTTATTTAAATAGATATCTAAAATAGTTTTTGAGTATTAACTAAGAGTAGAATTTGTGATTCAAAAGTTAAGAAAGCTATAAATAAATACAACTGAAAATTTTGGGATTATATATGTATTATGGATAAAGAAAAAGAATTAATAATAAAAAAACATGTGATTAATAAAAAATTTTATGAAAGAGATCCATTAGAAGTTGCAAAAGATATATTAGGTTGCTATTTAATAAGGCGAACAGAAGATGATTTAATAATTTCACGAATAGTTGAAGTAGAAGCATATAAAAAAGATGATCCGGCTTGTCACGCTTATAAAGGAAAAACAAAAAGGTCTATAACATTATTTAAAGAACCGGGTTTAAGTTATGTCTATTTAGTATATGGTATGTACAATTGCATAAATGTAGTAACAGAGAAAATTGAAGTACCAAGTGCAATATTAATAAGAGCAGTAGAGCCAATATCAGAAAATTGTTCCAACAACACCAATGGACCAGGAAAATTATGTAAAGCTCTTAACATTACAAAAACACATAACGAAATAGATCTTACCTCTTTTGAGAGTTGTATATTTATTGTAAATAAGTCTGCTAATTTATTAGATAAAGAAGTTAATAATAAAAATACAGAGCTAGAAATTATACAAACCACTAGAATAGGTATATCACAAGCCGTAGATTATCCTTGGAGATTTTATATAAAAAATAATAAGTATGTATCAAAAAAATAATTTAATTGTTTAATAAAATTTTTTATAAAGAAAAGAGCGGAGAACTTGTTAAAAGTATTTTTATAAATATAATTAAAATATTGACTATTTTAATTATGTGAAAGATAATATAAAATAAAAAACATTATAATAATAAAAAAATAGTGGATAGTTCAAAGGAAGGAGAAAAAGTGAAAAGAGTTAAAAAATTTTTTGCAATTCTTGCAGTTTTTAGCTTATTGATTTCTACATCAATAGCAAAGGAAGTGAAAGCTAATGATGTTTCATCAAAAGAAGTAAAGATTTCTCAAGTATGTGACAACAAAGGATGTAAGCATAAAGATAATACTTGTAAGAAAGATTGCAAAAACCACAAAAAATGTATGCCAAAGGTAGAAGCATACGCACATCCTACATTGTTTAATTCTCAAGTATATCAAGCTGTAGATGGTAAATCAGTGTATATGATGGGTGAAAAATTAAAGAAATCACCTAATAAAGTAACTGTAAAAAATAAAAATAATGTTCTTATTTCATCTTGGGCAAAAGATGTATTATCAAAAATAAAAAATCAAAAACCAATGCCAGTAGGTATAGAATTTAATAATAAATTACCTATTTTACGTTCTGAGTTAGCTGTAGTGTTATCAGAAGCTTTTAATTTACAAAATGATCAATGTACAAAAGAATACTCAGATATTAATTCTAGCTATTGGGCAAAGAATTCTATATATAAAGCTTTAAATTCTAGCCTTATGATAGGTTATCCGGATAATACTTTTAAGCCAGATAGGCCTGTTACAAAAGCAGAAGTATTTGCAGTTGTAGCAAGAATTGTTGATGTACCTATAGATAAAAGTCTTAATACACCTGTATTTAATAATAGACCTATAAAATATATTCCTGTATGGGCAATAGGTGCAACAAAAGAAGTTGTAGGGTCACAATTATTAGAACAAATCCCTCAAATAGACAAAGTAAATAATGATGAATATCTATCAAAAGAACAAGTAGCTTATTTAATAGGTGCTTTAAGATATGATCTATACTTTAAAAAATCATTAAATGTGGATAAAAATTCACCTGTAAAAGTAGATAGATATACACCTGTTTGTATACAAGTAGAAATAAAAGATAGAGTAAGTGCAAAACATTCTAATATTGGTGATAAGTTCAAAGCTAAAACATTGAATAAAGTATGTATATATAATAAAGTATTTGAAAAAGGATCAATAGTAACAGGTGAAGTTGTTGAAGTAAATAGACCTGGTATAAATAATTGTGGATTTATAAAGGTTAAATTTTTAAACATCAAAAATGGTGATATATGTGCAAAATTCCCTGAAAATATTTCAGATGCAGATGCAAAGAAAATAACAAATCCAAACTTTATCGCTAGAATATTAGGTGCCCCATTCTCAACTTCTGCTAGAGTAGTAGGTGTGACAGGTCGTACAGGTGCAGCAATTGTAAATGTAGTAGGTAACGGTTTAGAAAAATATGGTGATGAATTATCAAATACATTTGTAGAAACTTTCTCACTAGAACCAGTATCAGGCTTAAGAAGTTTTGGATCTAGTTTTGTAACTGTAGGTAAGGGTATATTTGATATTACTAAACTAGCTGTAAGTGGTGCTTTTGGTGTAGTTTATGAAGTCGTTGATGAAGTTGTTTATCTAGTACTTCCAAGTAAATCTAATGACTCATCATTAAATCCTGGTGAAACTATGAATATTATTTTCTAAAATTTTTTAGAATAATAGATTAAATAAGAAGATAGGTTTATTAAATTTAATAAACCTATCTTTTTATTTTACTTTTAAATTTTAAATTAATTAATCTTAATATTTCGTATTTTTTTTTCTAAAGTATGCTTTAATTATAATTGTAATAATAGAAATAAAAGGAGAAATAATATGCAAGGACTAGGCTTTAGAATACAGACACAAAATATAGATAACAATTTACAAAAAGCAAAAAACTTTATGTCTCAAGGAAGATACTCTAAAGCAGCTAAAGAATATGAAAGTGCCGCAGAATCGTTGTCAACTCCTGATTTTGTTAAAAATATATTACCAACTATGAAACAGTTAAGGCGTAATAATCAATATGAAGGTAGTATGTTACAAAACGATCTTCATAATTTATCTAAATATAAAGGCGAATTATACAGTAAGGCTAGCAATATGTATACCCTAAAAGCGAATAACTTATTTACAGAGTCTAAAAATAAAAATATTGACTTGAATGAGCAGCTTGAAAAAAATAAAAAAGCTATTAAATATTATGAAAAAGCTCTTGGTACACCGCAAATATCCAAAGAAGAAAGTTTAAATTTAATGGATAAACTATCAGTATCTTATAATAGACAATATTTGCTATTAAATAAAAAAACTCCTACTCCTAACGATGAACAAAAAAAGGAGATTAAAAACTATCTTGCAAAAGTTATCCAAATGAATACTTTACTAGATAATTCTACTGATAATAAGACAAAATACAAAGATAGAAATAGAGCAGCTATAAATAAGATGTTAAACCTTTGTGTAGATAATCCTAAAGAATACGATATGTATGTTTTAGAATTAAGTAAGATTGAATATAATCTATAAAATATTACAAAAAAAAGCGATTGATTAAATCGCTTTTTTTATTTTAAAAGTGTTTATAAAATTATTAATTAATATCCCATTTACCACAAGTACCACCCCAACGTGCAATAATATTTCCTTTAATATCTTTAATAGAACTAGGATGTTTATCTTGAAGTGTACCTTCAATAATGGTAATAACTTCACAATTATTAGCACAATCCGAACAAGCATTTGTAATAGAATTAAAAGTCATATCCCCAACTTCAAAACCTTTAAATTTAGTTTTTGTTTGATTATATTGATAATTTTCCATAGCAAGTAAAGCGGCCCCAATAGCTCCCATAGTCTGGTGATTTTTAGGTACAACTATTTTAGTATTTAAAGCTTCTTCAAAAGCTTTAACCATACCAAGATTAGTAGCAACACCACCTTGAAAAGTCACTGTTGGAAGAATTTCTTTACCTAAAGCCAAATTACTTAAATAATTACGAACAAGAGCCTGACATAAACCATAAAGTAAATCCTCAACAGGATATCCAAGTTGTTGTTTATGAATAAGGTCACTTTCAGCAAAAACTCCACATCTACCAGCAATTCGAGCCGGTGATGTTGATTTTAAAGCTGTTTCTCCAAATATTTCAATAGGAACATTTAATCTGGAAGCTTGCTGATCTAAAAAGCTACCAGTACCTGCTGCACAAACGGTATTCATAGCAAAATCCGTAACAATTCCATCTCTTAATATAATAATTTTACTATCTTGACCACCAATTTCAAGAATAGTCTGAACCTCAGGAATATAAGTACTAGCAGCTACTGCGTGAGCTGTTATTTCATTTTTAATAACATCTGCTCCTACAAGTGCCCCAGCTAGGTTTCGACCTGACCCTGTTGTACCTACACCTTTTATGTTGTAATCTTCACACCTTTGATCATATAAAGTTTTCATACCTGTCTGTACGGCCCATACAGGTTTTCCTGAAGTCCTTAGCATATAACTATCTATATATTCTCCATTGTCATCAACTAATGCTAATTTAGTTGTAACTGAGCCTACATCTATACCTAAATATACATCTAATGGCATTATTTTATCTTCTCCAACTTTTTATACTATTCTAAATTTATTTTGAATATATCAAAAAAAAACTTCTTTTACAAATGTATGTAAACTTCCTATTTTAATATTTTAGCCGAAAAAACATTCTGAACGTGCTCTTTATCATCAAAATGTATTGTTTTATCCGCTAAAATTTGATAATCTTCATGACCTTTTCCAGCTACTACAATAATATCATTTTTATTAGAAATTTGTCTTAAAAATTTTATAGCGTTAGCTCTATCAGGCTCCACAAAAATATGGTCTGTATTTATAGAACTAATCCCTGACATAATATCAGAAATAATCGCATTAGGATCCTCGCTTCTTGGATTATCCGAAGTGATAACAACTTTATCAGCTAATGAATCTGCAATATGAGCCATTTTAGGCCTTTTTGTTGCATCTCTGTCACCTCCACAGCCAAAAAGACATATTAATTTTCCATCAGCTTGTTTTAAATCCGAAGCTGCATTTAATACATTCTTTAATCCATCAGGTGTGTGGGCATAGTCTACAATAACTAACGGATCCTTATTTACAACTTCAAATCTGCCAGGTACATTTTCTACTTCTGATAAAGATTCCCTGATATCTTGAATATCAAATCCAAAACATAAGGTCGTTGCTATTGCACTTAAGGCATTATATACATTAAACATTCCATTTAACTTTAATTTAAATTCTATATTCTCATTTTTATACACACACGTAAATAACACACCATCAGAATTGAATTTTATATCTTTTGCTGTTACATCACTTTCCTTTTTTACACCATAAGTTAATAAGGTTACTCCATTATCGGGTAATATATTAATAAATTTTTCTGCATATTCATCATCATTATTAATAACAGCAAAATCATTTTCCCTTAAATTTTTGAATAATAAAGCTTTAGCATTAAAGTAATTATTCATAGTAATGTGATAATCTAAGTGATCTTGAGTAAGGTTTGTAAAAACAGCTGCTTTAAAAGAACATCCCCCAACACGATTCTGATCCAAAGAATGAGAACTAACTTCCATTGCTACAAATGGTAAATTATTCAAACGCATTTGATTTAATACAAGCTGCAACTCAGGTGCTTGAGGTGTTGTATGACACGTACAATGATATATATCATCACAAGACATTTTATAACCTAAAGTACCTATAAGACCACACTTCTGACCATTTTTAAGTGATTTCTCAATGATATATTGTATTAAATGTGCAACTGTAGTTTTTCCATTTGTACCTGTTATTCCAATTAAATTAAGATCTTTAGACGGATAGTTATAGAAAATAGAACATATATCTGCCATAACCTTTTCCGGATAGTCAACGATTATCTGAACAGTATTGCTTATATTTTTTTCTATTAATTCTCTTTGACATAGAAAAGCTACAGCTCCATTTTTGAATGCCTCTAAGGCAAAGTTATGAGAATCTAAATGCTCTCCTTTTATACATACAAATAAATCACCTGGTTTTGTTTTTCTAGAATCATATGATATGCCACTAATTTCTATATCTTTATTATTAACAACTTGTAAGTTATTAATTTTTAATTCTTCTATAATTTTTTTTAATTTCATATTATTTAACCTCGTTTAGTCTTATTCTTATCATTATTATTCCCGGATACTTTATCAGGTGGTATATTTAGAATTCTTGCAGTTTGGATAGCTATTTCTCTAAAAATAGGAGCAGCTACTGTAGAACCCCATATAGCCTCACCTTTTGGAGAATCTACTACTACATAAATTAATATTTGTGGATTACTTGCTGGTAAAAATCCAATAACAGAAGTATATAAAGTATTAGAATATCCCTTTTTCTTTTCAAGAGGTTTTCTTGATGTTCCGGTTTTAGCTGCTACAGTGTATTGGTCTAATTTTACAGGTGATTCTGAATTTTCTATACTTTTTGTCAGAATTTTTGTAATTATTTTTGCTGTTTCTGGCTTTATTATCTGCTGCCTTTTTATTTTTAATTCTTTTTCTTCTTCACTATATTTTATTATATGAGGCGTTGTCATTATTCCATTATTGGCTATACAGCTTACAGCATTTACCATTTGTATAGCTGTTACAGAAGCTCCATAACCATAACCCATAGATGCTTGAGTAGATTCATCCCAATTTGTGTATTTGGGTAATAAACCTACTGATTCTCCCAGTAAATCAATACCGGTTTTAGAACCAATTCCGAATTTTTTTAGCATATTATAATACTGATTTTTTGGCATCATTTGGGCTATTTTTATACTACCCACATTACTTGAATGTTGAAAATAATACACTAAATCTATATAACCTGGATTTGGATGTCTTGAATAATCATAATTTTTGATTTCCCAATTTCCAATTTTTATTTTTCCGGTGTCATTTATTTTTGAATATTCATTTAATACACCAAGCTCAATAGCTGATGCTACTGTTAGAATCTTAAAAGTTGAACCTGGTGGATATACATCTGTTAATGACCAATTTTTAAGTTCTAAAGACGTTGCCTTTTTAAAATTATTTGGATTATATGTAGGATAAACAGCATAACCTAAAAGTTCCCCATTTTTAGGATTCATTACAAATGCCGCACCTCTTAATGCTTGTTTCTCTTTTATTATTTTATATAATTCTGATTCACATATATGCTGAATCGCTGAATCAATAGTCAGTGTAACAGTACCTCCAATTGCAGGTGTAGTTGTTGCAACCGGATCGGTTAATATATCATAGATAATATCTCCTTTGGGTGTCTTCTCAAATTGAATACGTTTATCTACACTTTCTAATTTGTTTCTGGCTATATATTCTACCCCAGCTGATAAATCTGCATCAGCATTATAATAACCAAGTATATGCGCAGCCATAATACCTTGTGGATAATTTCTATCGTTTTGTTGTTCTACACTTATTTCTCTTAATGATAGCTTTCTTACTTCTTGTGCGGTCTTTTTATCCAAATCTTTTTTTAATAATATTACGGGTTGTTTCTTGCTTAAGTTTTTTTTTAATTCTGTCTTTGAGATCTTTAAAACAGGTGATAATTTTTCACTCAATTCGTCTATTGAGTGATCATAATCCCTTGTAATTGCATAGATTCTATATGTTGTATTATCAGAGGCTAATTTAATACCATTCCTATCTACTATCTGACCTCTCATTACAAGACCCATAGCGCTTCGTTGTCTTTTTGCTTTTGGTCTATACTTTCTTATATCTACTACTTGCACTAGAAAAAGATATATTATTAGCATTATTGAAAAAATTATTGATAATGCTTGCCATAACATAAGTTTACGATCAAATTTTTTAAATCTAATACGTTCATCTATATTGTTTTTCATCTTATTAATAACCTATAGACCATTTTAGCTTGTTTCTTTTGGCTATTTTATTCTGCAAGTGGCTTTGAGATTCTTCTAATATCTGTGAATCTTGAGTCTTTATTATTTCTGTATCATTATTACTTGTTTTTGTATTTGAGGGATATTCTACTTCTATTACTTGTTTTGCTGTATTAAGTAAATTCTTATTCTTTATTGTTTTATCTACATTATAAAAAGAACTTAGATAATCTAACTTATTCTGAAGTTCTATATTTTCTTCGGACACAGAGATTATTTCTTTTCTTAATGTATTAAGTTCTATTTCACTTGAGGTAACAAAATAATAACTTATAAGCGTAACAATTATTAATAAACCAATAAGTAAACATAATGTTTTATTCACTTTCGTAACTGCAAGCTCCTTATATATTCTGTACTTATCAAAATATCCTCCAATAATTTTGTTATCATCAGGATAGGTGTATATTCTTCTAAGCTTTTGATTTTTATTATTAACTTTTAATGCAACCAATTTTAATATTCCTTTAGTTTGTAAAAATAAATTATATTATTAAAATTATATTCTTTGAGCAATTCTAAGTTTGGCACTTCTAGAGGCTGGGTTGTTAAATATTTCTTGATCTGTTGGGATAATAGGTTTTTTGTTTATAAGTTTTAATTGTGCTTTTGGACAATTACATATCGGATCATTTGGTTTACAATTACAATCTTTTGATTTCATTTTAAAAACCTCTTTTACAACTCCATCTTCTAAAGAATGAAAACTTATAACACTTATTATAGCATCAATACTTAATAATGGTATAATATTAAGTAAACTTAACTTTATATTCTGTAATTCTTGATTGACTTCTATCCTAATAGCTTGAAATACCTTTGTTGCCGGATGTATTTTACTTTTTATATGAGGGGTTTTTTCTTTTATCAAATTTGCTAAATCTAAGGTTGTATTTATTTTTGATACTTTCCTTTTTTTTACTATTTCTTTTGCTATTGTTTTTGAAAATCTTTCTTGACCATAATGCGAAAAAATTTCTACTAGCTTTTCTTCACTATATCCATTGACGACATCATAAGCTGTAATATCTTGATTATTTCCGAATCGCATATCTAAAGGAGAATCTTTTAAAAAACTAAACCCTCGTTTTTCGCTTGTAAGTTGATAATATGAGGCTCCAAGATCATAAATAATTCCTCCTGTTATTTCTTTTATACCCATTTCTTCTAGATATCTTGGGATATTTACATAAGAATCATTTATTATTGTAAGATTATTGTATCCTTTTAATCTTGAGGAAGCATATTTTATTGCATCCTGATCAACATCAAACGCTATTAATTTTCCCGAAGGACTTATTTGTTTTAATATTAATTCACTATGTCCTCCACCACCTAAGGTTGCATCTATAAATATTTTATTACTATTTTTAGCATTTAACGAATTACAAGTCTCATTTAATAATACTGTATAATGCTTAAATTCTGACATATTAACTTTCTATCTGGGATAATTTTTCAAGTTTTAATTTTTGATCATGAGCTATAAGTAAATTAAGTAACTCATCTAAATCACCATCAATAACAGTCCATACATTAAGATTATGCCCTATACGATGATCTGTTAATCTTCCTTGAGGAAAATTATAAGTACGTATCCTTTCTGATCTATCACCTGTACCGACTTGAGATCTTCTTAAATCTGTAATCTCTTTCATTTGTTTCTGTACTTCCATATCATAAAGCTTTGCTTTTAATATCTGAATAGCTCGTTCTTTATTCTGTAATTGTGAGCGTTCTTCAGTACAAAATACCATTAAGCCGGTAGGTTTATGCACGACTCTTACAGCTGTTTCAACTTTATTTACATTTTGGCCTCCGGCACCACCCGATCTACAAGTTGATATATCTAAATCGTTTTGATTAATCTCTATTTCTACATCATCGACTTCAGGCATAACTGCTACAGTTGCTGTTGATGTGTGCACTCTACCTTGACTTTCTGTTGCTGGTACTCTTTGGACTCTATGTACACCTGATTCATATTTTAATTTTGAATATACAGCATCACCTTTTATTGATAAAACTATTTCAGAAAAACCTCCAGCTTCGCATTCTGTTTTTGACAAAATCTGTGTAGTCCAACCTTGTTTATCTGCAAATTTTAGATACATCCTGAATAAATCACCTGCAAATATATTTGCCTCATCACCACCAGCTGAACCTCTTATTTCTAACATAATATCCTTATCATCCATAGGATCTCTCGGTAATAATAATACCTTCATTTTTTCTTGATATTCTTCTATTCTCTTTTGATTCTGATTAATTTCTTCTTTTAAAAATTCTCTCATTGTTTCATCGGTTTCATTTTTTAAAAGCTCATTTGCATCATTAATAGCTTCGTCTGCTATTTTAAATTTGTTATATAACTCAACGGTTTCTTCCATTGATTTCCTTTGTTTTGATAATTCTTTAAACTTATTATAATCTTGGATTACTTCATTTTGAGAAAGTATAACTCCAAGCTCATTATATTTCTTTTCAATCTCGATTATTTTATCTATCATTTGTTTCATTGCTTATATTTTCTCCATTGTTTTTTTTCTTCCGCAAGATTTCTCTTCGTCACAAAATCCAAGTCGATCACATTTTGCTACTAGATATTTTTTTAGCCAAGGCTCTTCTTTTATTAGTTCGTTACACATTTTTTGAACTAGTTTCCTTATTTCTAATTGGGCTCTAGTACAAAGTCTTAAATTAGCTAAATGAATCAATTCTCTTAAATTTAAACTGGCAACCATAGATGTTACAGTTGCATTTGGTAAGATTGCTCTTGCATCTTCGGCTTTTATTCCATTTTCTATCAGTTTTTGATAAAAATCAGAAATGTTTTTCATCATTATATCATATTCTTCTTTTAATATATTATTGTTTAATATTGCCTGAGGTGTCAAATAATCAAATTGACCTTTTTCTGTTACATATCTTTGGGATTTCTGTGAAAAAGACATATGTCTGTGTCTTACTATCTGATGAGAACAGCTTCGTGATATATTTGATATTGCAAATGATACCTGGATATGTTCTATTGTTGAAAAATGACCTGATGAGATTACCTTCTCTATTAAACTTAACATTTTTTCTTCATTTGATGTTTCTTGCTCTATTATTTCTATTGGTGATTTTGCACTATAACAAGTCCTACAGGCTGTATAGATGACTTTTAGCATATTATCCGGTTTTGATATTAATTTTACAACTGGTTCATTATTATTTAATATTTCCACACGTTTTTCCTTTTATCATTAGATTACTTCTTTTATTTTATCAAGAAAATTTTTTCGTGTACATTTTATTTAAAATGTTAAATTTTTTAACATTTATTATAATAATATTAAAGAATATTTTATATATGACGTATATAAAATATATGATTTGAAAGGAGGAAATGTTTATGCAGGTTAACCCAAATCAAGGACGTGCAAATAGTCAACAGGTAAATCCAAGTCTACAGCAGCAACAAAGAGCTATACATACAAATAGTTATCAAAGTATGCAAGCTGATTATAATAATACTCACCTTAAGAATGATCGTAACATAACTGAAAAGCAAAAAGATCAATGGTTTGGAGATGAAAATGGTAATATACCTATAGAAAGGCAAAATTTATCTAATCTCTTTAGCTATCTTAAAGAAGCAGATGGAACTAGTGATGACGAAGCATTATCTTTAATGAAAGATGTTTATATGAATGGAGAATAAAATATTATAATCTTATTTATAGTATGAAAGCAAAAGAAAGGAGTTTTTAATTATGGCTAATGGCATTGGTGGAGTAAATTTTAATAATCATAATGTTCTTGGTAACGCAGGAGGAGAAAGACGAGTAGATGAAAATGGAGGTGCAATAGAACACCAGTTTGGAGTCCAAGAACGTGCTGCTGTCCCAATTTTACAAGTACCAGACAATCCTCCTGAAATCCCTGCTCAAAATCTTGTCCAACCACAAACAGAGGAAGAGATGTTAGCTCAACAAAATCTGCGTATGGAGCAATATTTTATAGGCGGAGATGAAACGGGGCAAGGTCTGGATGACGAAACAGATATTCAGTTCAGTGCTGATTGTTGGTTAAATTATAAGATTCTTGAACGGCAACGGGATAAAGTTTATAAAAATGGTGAATATTCTAAAAGTATGTGGCATAATGCTCAATCTTTAAAATTGGATGAAACTGGACATTAATAGCAAAAATGAAATAAAAATATTATTTGAAAATTAATATTATATGTAAACTGTTAAGTATTTAAAAGAAAGGAGTTTTTTATGAGTATTGATAAGGCACAAATCAGTGGACCAACTGGTTTTACTAAAGTTAAAGGGACGCCAGAGCAAATAGCCATGGCTAAAAAAATAGCAGAAGAACAAGCAGCTCGAAAGCAGGAAAACGGAGTCCAAGAACGTGCTGCTGTCCCAATTTTACAAGTACCAGACAATCCTCCAGAAGTTGCCAGTAAGGAAGTCTATAAAAATTCTACAGATGTCGAAATATCTTCATTAAAAAAACAACTAGCAGAAGATAAAGCTAGAGGATTGTATGATGAGGCGAGACATCAAGAACTTGCTGACAAAATGTTTGCTCGTTTCCAATCTATTATGGATGATAATGATCACACAAGATTAGGAGGGTATGAAAGAAACATAGAGAAAAATACATAATAACTATTGTAAAAAAATCTCCTTTTTATTACTATATTTCCTTGTGAGATATTGATATATAATAAAAAGGAGATTTTTAGTGTTTAAAAAGTTTAGATTTAGCCAAAATATTAACAGTGGTAATGAAACGTCATTGAATGATTTAGAAAAAAAAGAAGAAATTAAAGTTCCAATACACAGTGATAGAAATAGTAAACAAAATATAAGTATTTCTAAAAGAAACTCAAAAGGTTTTACTCAATTATTTTTTAGAAATAGTATAAAAAGTTCAGCAAATATTAAAAAAGATAAAAGTTGTAAGGTTATTTTTGATGAAAAAACAAAAGAAACAATGTTAACACCATATAAAAATATTAAAAATGCTAATGAAAAAATCTTACAAATACAACAAGAAAGACGTCAAGAACTAGAAAAACTAAATGCTAATAATGGAAAGAATATTAAAAACTTAGCATTACAATTCAGTAAAAATGGTATTACTTCAATTTAGGAAGGGAATTTTTCTTCGGTTAAATTTTTTCTAAAATTATTTAATAATAAAATATGTGTAATTTTTGATTTTATAAAAATTACACATATTTTTTAGTTATGATACATTAAGATTAGATATGTAAATTAATATATTTAGCACCTAAAACACCATCAATGTTACATATCTCATTTAAAACCTGATCACTTACATTAGTTTGAGTATTAATAATCATAATAGAAATATTATCATCAATGTTTGACTTTTGAGCAACTTGCATATGATTAATATTAATATCATAATTTGCAATAACCGAAGCAACTTTAGCAACCATGGCAGGCTTATTTGTATGAGGTATGGTAAGCATATGTTTTTCAGGTTTTATGCTGGTATTAAAATCATCTATTTTAACTATTCTCGGTATATTCTGAGCAATTAAAGCACCGGAAACAGAAGTTGTAGAAGAATCAGTTGTAATAGTAATATTTAAAAGTCCAAGATAGTTAATATTCTTAGATGATTTTGAAGTTTTAATATTAATCCCTCTTTGTTTGGCTAAAATAGGAGCGTTTACATAATTTACACCTTCTAATTTATTTGAAAATACACCTTTTAATAAAGCTATCTCTAAAGGCTTAACATCATATTGTGTCAATTCGCCAAATACAGTAAAGTCAATATTTTTAATATTTCCTGTCTTAATTTGTGAAGCAACTTCTGCAATATTTTCAGCTAAAGACATATACTCTTTAACAGGTTCTAATTTCGATTTAGAAAAACCAGGTAAATTAACAGCACTAGAAGCTTCACCTCCAGATAATACAGATTTTATTTGATTAGCAACATCAATAGCTACATTTAATTGAGCCTCATTAGTACTAGCGCCTAAATGAGGTGTAAGTATAATTTTACCTTCAGTAAGATTCAAAAGTGGGCAAGAACTTATATCCGGCTCTTTTTCAAATACATCTAAAGCACATCCGGATACTTGTCCTGATTGTATAGCTTCTGCTAATGCTGCTTCATCTATTATTCCACCTCTTGCACAATTTATAATCTTTACACCTTTTTTCATTCTGTTTAAGCTGTTTTTATTTATCAAGTAAGTAGTTTCTTTTGTTTTTGGTGTGTGAATTGTAATATAATCACACTGACTCCAGAATTCATCTAAGTGTGGTACATATTCAGCACCTATTTTTTCTACACTTTCTTTTGATGTATATGGATCACACACAATTACTTTCATACCCAAACTTAAGCATACATTTGCAACATGAGTTCCGATTTTTCCTAATCCTATAATACCAATGGTTTTCCCGAAGACCTCACTACCTGTAAATTTAGATCGTTCCCATTTGCCTGCTTTTGTTGAAATTACAGCTTCTGGAATATTTCTTGATAATGCTAAAATTAAAGCAATAGTATGCTCAGATGCAGCATTGGTATTCCCATCAGGAGAATTAACTACTATAATACCTTTTTGGGTAGCAGCGTCTAAATCAATATTATCAACACCTACTCCAGCTCTGCCTATTATCTTTAACTTATCTGCATTATCTATTATTTTTTTTGTAACTTTAGTCTGTGATCTTACCATTAAAGCATCATAATCTTTAATCTTTTGACATAATTCATCTTCAGTCATTGTTGGCAAAAAATCACACTCAGCTATGTTCCCTATTATATCTTTTGCGGTTTCATTTATTTTATCTGTAATCAAAACTTTCATAATATATTAAAATCCTTTTTTATGTATAATCTATTTTTTAACAGAAGAAGTTTTATTTTCTTCAAAAATTATATTCATAGCGGCTTTGACTCCACTGCCTAAATCAAATTTATGCCCAAGTTTATACATTGTGCCTTCTAATGATGTAATAGCAGCTAATACATCTCTGTCAGAAACAAAGCCTAAAGTACCAAGCCTGAATATTTTATCTTTTAAATTATTTTGTCCATTCGCTACAACAATATCATAATCTTTTTTTAGAGTTGATCTAATATCAGCTACTGTTATATTTTCAGGAGGCAATACTGCTGTTATTGTGTTGCTAGCTATATTATCATCCGGAACAAAAAGTTCAAGATTAATAGATCTTATGGCAGCTCTTAATGCTTTTGCGTGTATTCTGTGTCGATTCCATATATTTTCAATACCTTCTTTTTTCATCATTTGAAGTGCTACATTAAGTCCACAGAATAAATTAACAGCAGGAGTGTATGGCGTCGTATCATTCGCTACGGCTTTTTTATATGCTTTCCAATCAAAATAAAAACTAGGATATTTACATTTTTCATAAAGCTTCCAAGCTTTTTCATTAGCGGTTAAAAATGCTAACCCGGGTGGTAACATAAATCCCTTTTGTGATCCGGACACAAGTACATCAATACCCCATTGATCGGGTTTACATTCTATAGCTCCAATACTTGTTACTCCATCAACTACATTTACAGCGCCATGTTCATTTATTATTTTACATAAAGTTTTTATATCATTTGTTACTCCGGTTGAAGTTTCATTATGTGTTAATGTTACAACCTTTATTTCTTTATTAACATCTTCATTTAATTTTTTTCTTAAGTCTTCAGGATTAATAGCACATCCGGCTTGAACTTCTATTGTATCTACAATAGCTCCACGAGATAAAGCTATTTTTCTAAACCTATCTCCAAAATTACCAATTATAAGAGAAAGCACTTTGTCGTTTGGATTGATTAAATTTGCCAAAGCTGCTTCCATTGCTCCTGTTCCACTTGAGGTGAAAACAAAAACATCATTATTTGTTTGGAAACACCATTTTAAATCTTGATAAACAGTTTTCAAAATGGAGGAAAATTCTAAGCTCCTATGTCCTATCGGATGTTTTGCTATTTCTAACATAACACTTTCAGGTACCGGTGTTGGGCCTGGAATCATTAAAAACGTTTTGTCTTGCATTTTGAAAACTCCTTTCTCTTTGTTTTCGTTGAATTAAGCTATGAATCAATTTATATAATAAAATAATAATTTTTTATTTAATAAATAATTATGGTATAAAAAAAGATTACTTAAATTATAATTTTTTGCATAGAAAACTATGATTTAAATAAAAATCACCAAAATTAAATACAGGATAGTAAATTAGATGTTTCAATTGCGGCTAAGGCAGCTTCTGAACCTTTATTACCGGCTTTTGTTCCGGCTCTTTCAACAGCTTGTTCTATATTTTCAGTAGTTAATACTCCAAATGTTACAGGAATTCCAGTTTCTAAAGCTACATTTGCTATTCCTTTTGATAACTCTGAGGCTACATATTCAAAATGTGCTGTTGCTCCACGTATTATTGCGCCTAAAGTAATTATTGCACAATATCTTTTTGTTAAAGCAGCTTTCTTTGCTACTATTGGTATTTCAAATGCTCCCGGAGTCCAGATTACATCTATATTCTCTTTATTTAATCCGTGTCTTACTAATGTATCTATAGCTCCGTCCAATAATTTAGATCCTATAAAATCATTAAATCTTGATATTACAATGCAGAATCTTGTACCATCTGATTTTATTACTAAATTACCTTCTATATGATTTACCATTTTTATTTCCTTTATTTTTACAATAATTCTAAAAAATAATTATTAACATATTTATTTTAAAATAAATATAAAAAATTTACAAAAATTTTAATAAAACTTTAGATCTATATAAATATTAATCTATGTCTACTTTTTCATTTATATATTTAATTGTAATAGTTTAAAAGAATAGTTCAAGTTTCTAATTAGATTTTATGTCCGATTTGTGTTATAATTTAATTTGTAAAAGCATAAGAGGATAAGATAATTGTCAAGGTTATCATCTAAACATGAATATAATGGTACTTTAATTTGTGTAGAAGGTATTGATGGATCAGGAAAATCCACGCAATTAAAAATTTTATATGGTTGGTTAAAAAGTATTATTAATGATGTTATTTTTACAGAATGGAATTCATCTGAATTAATAGCTAAAACTACAAAGACCGGAAAAAAGAAGAATTTATTAAGTCCAAGGACTTACTCTTTATTACACGCTGTGGATTTTGCAGATAGACTAGAACAAGTTATAAAGCCGGCATTGAAAGCAGGGTTTGTCGTTTTAGCTGATAGATACGTATTTACAGCATTTGCTCGAGATGTAGCCCGAGGAGTTGATATTAACTGGTTAAAAAACATGTACTCATTTGCTGTAAGACCTGATTTGGCTGTTTATTATAGTGTCCCGGCCGAAATTTCTTTAGATCGTATTTGCTCTAACAGATCACCTAAGTTTTATGAGGCCGGAATGGATTTAAAGTTAAGCAAGGATCCTTATAAAAGTTATAAAATATTTCAAACCAGAGTAAATAATGAATATACAAAAATGTTAAGTGAGTATAATATTATAGAAATTGATGCTGAAAAATCAATACATCAAAAGCAGATATATTTACGAAAACTTGTGAAAGAAACTTTAGCTAAAAAAGGTATAAATATTTAGATTATGAAAAAAGAAAATTATAATGGTCTTTTAGTTGTTATCGAAGGTACAGATGGAGCAGGGAAATCTACTCAAATTGAGCTTTTAAAAAGGTATGTAGAAGACCAATCCTTTGGAACAATGATATCTGAATGGAAAACATCGGGCTTAATAGCTGAAGCTATTGATCACGCTAAAGAAAGAAATCTGCTTAATGCTACAACATTCTCTTTACTTTATGCTGCGGATTTCGCAGATAGGTTAGAAAATATAATAATCCCAGCATTAAAATCTGGCTTTGTATGTTTGCTTGATAGGTATACTTATACAGCTTTTGCTCGGGATGTTGTTAGAGGACATGATCTCTCTTGGGTTGAAAAATTGTATGATTATGCTCCTGATCCTGATATTGTTTTTTATCTTGATTTACCTGTAGAAACTTTGCTTAAAAGAGTTATTGGTAATAATGGGCTTGATTGGTGGGAATCAGGTCGTGATATTGGATTAAGTACTGATATTTATAAAAGTTTTAAAATTTATCAATCTAAAATCCTTCAAGAGTATGATTTAATGAAATCTAAATATAATTTTATTTCACTTGATGGAACTTTATCTATTGATCAGATTCATAAACTTATGGTACAGCATCTGCAGAAATTCCTTGATAAACCTAAATTGTTATAATACTATCGTTTTATTATTTTTTATTATTAGAATTTTATTTAATTATGAAAACAAATATACTTTATACTGACTTCCAAACTGTTCACGAAATTATTGATTCTTTTAAAGATAAGTTAGATATCTCTAAATCTGTAAAAAAAAATAATTTATTTAAATTTTGGAAAAAATCTGTCAATTCTTCTATATATAAATTATCGTATCCTTATTCTCTGACGAACGATGGCATTTTGATAATATCTTGTAAATCAAGTGTTGTTGCTAATGAGATCTTTATGCAGAAACAATGTATTATTTCTAAACTTAATATTTATGCTCAAGCTATAGAGCTTATTGTATATGATATTAAAACTGATCTAAAAACTTATAATTCTTTAGACCAGAATTATATTTTAGATCTTTAACTTTTTTCATGGTAGATTTTTTTATATGTTTTAAATAAAATAAAACTAAAATGAGGTTTAATATGATTGATATTCTTGTAAATTTACTTATTATTTTTTTCACATATATATTAATATTTTCAATTTATTATGCGGTTACGGTAGTTGCTTCTAGAAATATTACAAGATTTGTTCGTAGATTTAAGTTCGCTTCTTGTGTACCTAACAATATTGCTGTCGTTGTATATGTAGATAATCAGAATACGAATATTTCTTCATTACTTGAAATGTTAAATAAACAAGAGTATCAAAAAGAAAATTACCAAATTCATATAATCTTAGACGGGTGTAATGATGAACTAGGTAATATGTTGGAATTTATAGGTGGAGCTAAAGTCTATAGATTAGGAGATGAAAATTTTCCTCTTGGAAAAAATGAAGCTATAAATTTTGTCATTGAAAGATTATTAATCGATAGATTAAATATTAACGCTTTTGTTTTCTTAAATCCAAATTATAAAGTGTCAGAAAAATTTTTATCTTCTGTGAATGTAGGTTTGTTAAATAATGATATTATTACCGGTATGACTCAAATTGATTATGCTCATAAAGATAAATTATCTTTTATTGAGAAAATTAATATTGTTTATAAAAATTATCAAAATAGAATATTAAATTTTGGTCGTTCAGTTTTAGGATTAATTTCTCCTATAGATAGCAATATATGTGTTATGAAAAAAGAAGTTTTTGAAAAAATCGGATATGTTGATTTTGAAACTTCTTATAATGAGCTTAATTATACTCTTTCTTTAACAAAAGAAAAATTATATTGTGTTTTTAATCCTTGTATTATGGCTTTAGTAAATATTGAAAATTATAATGAAAAAAATGTTTCTTTACTTTTTAGATTTGAATTATTTATAAAATTCTTCAAATCTATCTTTAATTCAAATCATAAATTTGTAGAATTCCAAATGTCTTTATTGCATCCGAATTTTATATCACTAATATTAATGTATGTATCTGTATTTATTTTTTCTTATGTATATTATTTCTTTTATGATTTTAAAATAGTTGTATATGTTGGATTATTTTTAGCATTGACATTTTTTGTATCTTTAATTATTGCAAAGTTTAGTTTAAGAGAGGTTTATTTATTATCTTTTAAACCATTTATTCCTTTCATTAAGTTGTTTTCTTCTATTTTTAAATTTGAAAAAATAATAAAACTCAATAAAAAAACACAGTCATCGGTTATTAATCGTGAAAAAATTACTGTGGATGTAATAGTAACAGATGGTCGTAATAATTTAGAATGCTCTTTAGATTTAATCCAAGAGGATGGAATGTCTAAAGTTGTATTTAGATTTAAAAATAAAAAGTATACATCAAGCACTTTTTTAAGAATGTACGATGCTGTAAAAGATATAACAGATAAGTTAGAAGATCACGGATTCAAATTAAAAATATGTCAAAATTGTATCCATTTTAAACCGGAAATTGATGGATCTATAAATATGGTAAAAGGATTCTGTACTCGTAAAGTTAATGATTCGGAAGAACAATCTTTTAATGAGCCTTTAGCATTAGATGATAATAACAATAATCAATTATTAAATAATAAAAAAGTATTATGGTTTTGTTGTAAATACTTTGTTCCAAATGATGTTAATAAATTAATTGATTTAAATGAGTTTAAAAATCAAAAGAATCTTAACGATTAATACAAATGTTTTATTTATTATCTATCTATAAATTAAAATATAGTTTTTTATAAATACGTTAAATATGTTTAATCAATTATATTTATAAAAAATGTTTAATAATTCCTATCAAGATAGCAATAGATAAAAAGATTAAAGGATTTTTCTTTAAAGCTAATGATAAAAATGTAAAAAATATGATAAGAATTAAAGCAAAAAGATTTATATTTTGTAGGGAAAGTAAATTTTTAAAACCTAGTTCAGTATTAATAAATATATGAGTATAAATAATTTTTAATCCGACAGCTAAAATCATAGCAGAACCTGCAGGTTTTATACCATATAGAATTGATTTAACATAAAAGTTATCACAAAATTTTTTTTTGAATTCATATATGAATATTACAGTTAAAAAAGCAGGTAAAACTATAGCAGATGTAGCTATAACAGAGCCTATAAATCCTGTTGTAGTAAACCCTGCAAATGTTGCCATATTTATTCCTATAGGACCCGGGGTTACAGAAGATATACTTAGCATCATATTTAAATCACTATGACTATACCAATGATATTTATCCGAAATAAAATATAAAAATGGTAAAGTTGCATATCCTCCACCTACTGAAAATAATCCTATTTTAAAAAATTCATAAAATAATAGTAAATAGGTACTCATTTTTTCTTCCTTGAATCTTTTAGATAATTTATTATAATACCTAGAATTGCTGAAATAATTATAATATTTATTGGTGAAGTTTTAAAGAATAATAAGCTAACTAATGCGTATAAAAAAATTATATAGCTTGATTTATCGATAAGAGCGGCTTTGAATATTTCATTGAATGTCATAAATATTAAAAAAGCAACACTGATTGAAATTGCAAAGAAAATATCATTTAATGATGAGATTTTATAAATAAACTTGTTTATAAATGTTGCAATTAATAAAATGGAAATAAAAGCAGGTAAAATAATACCAAAAGTTGCCGATAATGCCCCTATAAATCCTTTAATTTTATATCCTACAAATATAGTCGTATTTATTACGATAATTCCAGGTAAACATTGACTTAAAGAATAAAATTCCAGTAACTGATCAAAAGATAATAATTTTCTTTTTTCTACAAGTTCTAATTGCAATATAGGTAGTACAACATATCCTCCACCTAATAAAACTGTTCCTATTTTAAAAAATAATATAAAAATATTAAGTGTATTCATAAAATTTTAAATTCTAAGTACCATTTGTATTTTCAGAAGATGATATTAAAGATAACTGTGAAGAATCAGAAGCTACAGATTGTAATTTTGCACGATTTTTAGTAAGATCCTTAGAATAATCATTTTGCATTTTATACATAATTTTAAGAGCATTATTAATAACACTCTTAGGTAATCCGGCCATCTTAGCAACATGAATTCCATAACTTTGACTTATAGATCCTGGTTTAACTTTTCGTAAAAAGATAATATTATTTTCTTCTTCTTTAATAAGCATTTTATAATTTTTAATCTGCGGGAAAATATTCGTCATAACATTAAGCTCGTGATAATGTGTAGCAAAAATAGTCCGAGCTTTAATTTTAGTTGCAATATACTCAGAAACACTCCAAGCAATAGCAACACCATCGTAAGTACTTGTACCTCTACCTATCTCATCTAGAAGAATTAAACTGTGTTCAGTAGCAGAGTTAAGTATATAAGCAGTTTCAGCCATTTCAACCATAAAAGTCGATTGACCTAAAGATAGATCATCAACAGCACCTACTCTTGTGAAAATTTTATCAACAATACCTATAGTAGCTTTTTTAGCAGGAACAAATGATCCAATCTGTGCTAAAAGAGCAATTAAAACATTTTGCCTCATATAGGTAGATTTTCCGGCCATATTTGGACCAGTCAATATTATGAAACTAGAAATATCTGATTCAATAGTATTATTTGTGTCATCTAAAAATAAATCATTTGGAATATATTCACCTAAAGGAAGCATTTTTTCAATTACCGGATGACGCCCTTCTTCTATTAAAAGCTTTTTATCACGGATAATCTCAGGACAAATATAGTTATTTTCTATTGCTACACTAGCAAGCGAGAGTAAAACATCAATTCTGGATAATTTAAAAGCTAAAGATTTTATATCATCAGCAAAATCTTTTGCATACTCTCTTAAATCGCAAAATATTTTATATTCTAAATCATATATTTTACTCTGGGCTTGTATAACATCAGATTCGTGTCTTTTTAATTCTTCTGTAACAAATCTTTCACAAGAGGCAAGAGTCTGTTTCCTAATATAATTACTAGGTACTTGTTTTATAAAAGAATTAGATACTTCAATAAAAAATCCAAAATTACGACTTTGACCTACTTTTAATGTCCGGATATTTGTCAGTAACTTCTGTTGCTCCTCATAATCTTCAAGCCATTTATTACCATTTGTAATAAGATCTCTATAATGATCTAATTCCGGTTTTACGTTGTCTTTTATAATATTTCCTTCTTTTATGGAAATAGAAGCATTTTCTTTAATAGTATTATCAAGTATTTTTGCAAATTGAATCAAATCAGAATCTTGAAATATACAATTAAGATAAGGTGATTGAAATTTATTCAGTATCTCTTGATAATCAGGTAATAAAGATAAAGTATTCTTTAATGCTATAAAATCTCTCGGAGTAGCTGTAGTATTTGATACTTTCATTGATAAACGTTCTATATCGCTAGATCTTTTTAGTAAATCGGATAAAAGTATTCTTGATTGGTTATCTTGAATCAGTTCAGAGATAGCATTTTGTCTTCTATGTATTTTTTCAATATTAAGTAAAGGTTGAGATATCCATTTTTTTAGTAATCTTGCTCCCATATTTGTAAAAGTTTTATCAATGGCCCATAGTAAAGATCCTTGTTTGTTTTTATCTTTAATAGTTTCTAAAAGTTCAAGATTACGTCTACTGTTAAAATCAATAAGAACATAATCATTTAAAGAGTAGCTAGATATAATATTAAACTTAGGTAGATTTGCTCTTTGAGTTTTAATAAGATAATAAATAATAGCTCCCGCTGCTAAAAATCCGAGTTTACAAGACGAAATATCCTCATTTGATATAGTTATATTTTTAAACATACCGGATAAATTATTTTTTAAATTATCAATATCAAAAGCAGAAGCAGGGACATTTGATATATTATAATTTTGCACAATCAAATCAGGTAAATCAGCAATAGAATCAGGTACAATCTGAAAAGCCTTAATTTTTTGAACAATGGCCGGAGCTAAAACTTCGGCAGGACTTATCCGTGCAAGTTCTGCTATAATTTGACTTAAAGGAGCTTGAGTTACCTTAAATTCACCTGTAGTTATATCCGTATAAGCAAGACCAAATAATTCATCTTTTTTATTTTTATTTCCAATAACCGCAGCAAGATAGTTATTAGAGTTTGATACAAGCATACTATCATCGGTTAATGTACCTGCTGTTATAGTTTTAATAATATCTCTTTTAATAAGTCCTTTAGCTTGTTTTGGATCTTCCAGTTGTTCACAAATAGCAACTTTGTGACCTTTTTCAAGTAACTTCGGAACATAAACATCAATAGCTTTAGCAGGTACTCCAGCCATGGGAATTCTACCTATCGGACCTGATTCTCTACTTGTTAAAGCTATTTCCAAATCTTTTGAAATAACAATAGCATCTTCAAAGAAAGTTTCGTAGAAATCTCCCATTCGATATAAAATTATCGCATCATAATTCTTTCGCTTAATTTCTAAAAATTGCTGCATTGCAGGAGATAAATCATTTATATCTACTTCTTGTGAATTTATACTATTTATCTGTTGTTGTTTATTCATCTTTATAGTATTAAAATATAAATATAACCAAATTTCAATATTTATTAACTGGTAAAATTTTATCTAACAAAAGGAGCAGCTTTATTTATGGGGTGTCTGAAATTTATTATTAAAGTAATTATATTAGCTTTTGCTTTTATTGGAATAGGTACTATTGTTGGAGGAAAAATATTTCAATTTAATGTTCAAGATTTAACTAAAAATAAAAATCAGGTAGAAGTTAATAAACAAAATTCTTATAAGGCTACAAAATTATTTGATCTATCTAAACTTAGTGATGAGTATATATTAAAAGGAGATTATCAACTCTTCAATTACAATTTGCTTTTAGTTACTCATAAAGGATCTAAGCAAAAATTTATTTTATTGTCATCAAATAAAGATAAAATATGGTCAAATAATGATTTTAATACTAATGAAAGTCAAAGAAGTATTGAAAAGTTTTTTGATAAAACATCAAATCTATTTGTTAGATTAGAAAATTTTAATATAACTAAAAGAGGAAAAATAAATATTTTTAATCAAAATGTTAATTATTGGAAATTTAAAGCAGATTCTTATCATTTGCCATTTAAAAATATTGTAGGATTCATTGCTCCTTTTAAATATTCAGAGGATAAAAATTCTTTATTTATCTCTTATAATCAAGATGATACATATTCGCAGATAATTACTGAGGCATTTTTAAAACAATTAAAGAAATAAGAATATATATATATTGAAACTTAGAAATAAAACACATATAATTGTAAGATATAAAACATATTTTGTATCAGGTATATAAAATGTTAGATTATAAAAAAAAATATATGCTTAAGTGTATAAGGTTAGCTAAAAAAGCCCAAGGCAAGGTATCACCTAATCCTTTAGTTGGTGCTTTAGTTTTAGATAAGGAAGGTAACATTGTAGGTCAAGGCTATCATAAACAATATGGAGCACCTCACGCAGAAGTTATGGCTTTAAATATGGCTGGTGAAAAAGCTTTTGGAGGTACTTTATTTGTTAATTTAGAACCTTGCTCGCATTATGGTAAAACTCCTCCTTGTACAGATTTAATTATTAAATATAAAATAAAAAAAGTTATTATTGGGATGATTGATCCAAATCCTTTAGTATCAGGTAAGGGTGTTAGAATTTTACAAGATTCTGGGATTGATGTCGAGATAGGTATTTTAGAAGAAAGATGTAAACTCTTAAATGAAATTTTTATTAAAAATATGGAAAAAAATAAATTATTTGTATCCATAAAAACAGCAACTACCTTAGATGGGAAAATAGCTACTTCTAATAATAAATCAAAATGGATTACTTCTATTAAATCTCGTCGATACGTTCAATTATTACGGAATAAGTATGATGCTCTTGTTACAAGCTCAAATACGGTTATTAATGATAATCCTAAAATGAATTGTAGGTTAAAAAATTCTAAAAATCCAATAAGAGTTATTCTAGACTCTCATTTAAATACTGATCCTAAATCTTATATTTATAATAATGACGGAACAAAAATATATATATTCACGTTACTTGATCATAATTCTGATAAATTCAGTATTTATCCTGAGTATGTAAATATTATAACTTCTGACTCAAAAGATAATAAAATAAGTTTAAATTTTGTTTGTGATTATCTTTACAAAGAAGGAGTAAGAAGTATCTTAATAGAGGCTGGTGGAATATTAAATGGAGCATTTATAAAAGAAAATTTATGTGATAAATTATATCATTTTATAGGACCTAAAATTATGAATGATCAGAATGCTAAGAGTTGGGCTGTAGGTTGCAATATTTTTGATATGAATTCTGTAAAAACGCTAGTTATTAAAAATACAAAGTTTTTAAAACCGGATTTATTTGTAGAAGCTTATTTTGTATAACTAAAAAAGCGCAGATGAATATATATATTCATCTGCGCTTTTTTAGTGCCTATTTTTTATATCGTTTAAACTTTCTTATTTTGATTTTGTGCCTTTTGCATTAATTCTAATTGATTTATTTGCTTTAAAGATAGGTCTGCTAATTGTTTTACTGATTTATTACTATCTTTTTGAGAAACAAGGTTTAGTACGTTTTTTATTTCGTTATTAAATTCCGGTCTACTAATAGCAAATAAAGCCTCTATAGCTGTAGCCCTTAATACTGGGTTAGGATTTTTTTCAGCTATATCTATAATGTTGTCTATAGCTGGTAGGTCTTTAAATTCTAGTTCTAATTTTTCAGATGATTTTTTATTTACTCTATCAACTTCTTGACAGAATACGTCTTGTAATGTTGCTATAGTATATATAGAAAATTGTTTATTTTTTTCTGCCATTTCAAATGGAGTAACTGTTTTTGCGAACTTTTCTTGTTCCGGAGATAATTTTTTACCGGATTTTAATTGTTCTCTAAGATCTATTTGTTCAGGTGTTGGAGCTTGAAGCTTAGAGGTATCTTTGTTGATAATTCCTGTAAGACTATCTATTACAGGTTTTGTTAAAAATTGAGAGGCGATAATAGGTTGTTCTTCGCTTAAAAATGCTATTGTTGCTATAGTAACAGCTTGAGCTTCTAAGTCATTTGATTTTAACGCTTTTGTTACATTTTCTATATTAATTACAGGTATATCATTTGATTTATCTGTTTTTTTTACTTGTACATTTTCAGTTGATTTTATATTTTTTGTAGCGCCAATATTTTTTACATTATTGCTTATTGAAGGATTTGTTTCAACCATTTGACCGAATGCTATTTGTCTTTGTACTGGGCTTATTGCATTTACAGGATTATTCTCTTTAAATAAATCACCTAAATTTATATCTTTATTTAATTGTGTATCTGCTAAGTTTCCATTTACGTTTGTCACAGGTTGTTCGTAAGCATAATTATCATTTGCAACAATCGAGTCCGGATTAATTTCATTTTGTATATCATCTGTAATCTCAACTTTTTCAGGTGATTGACTTTCAGGTTCTATTACCGGTGATTCATTAACTGTTAATGTTTGATTAACTATAGCTGCTTGTTGAGGTAATGATTCAGCTGATACTAATGCCGGTACATCTTCTTTTGGTGTAATAGCCAACTGATCATAACCAGGAGTATTTACCGGTACTTCTATCTGTGGAGTTACAATATAATTTGAAGTCGGTATTACTGCCTTTGATTTGTCTTCTTCGGAAGGTTCTTCTTCTTTTGCTTTATTACTTTCAGTACTTAGATTTCCATATAAATTTGTTCTTGGGTAATCATAATAATAAGAAGGAGAATCTGTAGTAGTAGGAGCAGTATCATAAGAATTATTTTTATTTCCACTTTCTGTAACCGGGTCATAAATATCAATTTTTACAGCATTATATTGATTCACAGCTACGGGTGTATTTTCTTCTTGTGACTTTCTTCTATAATAAGGATCTATAAAATTATTTCTATTTATTCCTTCTGCTACCATTTATTCCTCCTTCTTGGAATCTTTTTATTTATGTTAATATTTTGTTCCTAGTTTTCTAACAATTTTGTTTCTGGTTTTTCTGTGTTATCTATATTATATAAACTTGTTTCAGGATAATTATACACCATAGGCTCCGGTTGATTATTCTTTGGTGTTTTTACTTCCGGATTATAAATATCAATTTTTACAGCATTATATTGATTCTTTTCTATACAAGGTGGACACGCTCTTTGTACGGGACAATTATTTCTTATTGTTTGATTTGTTCCTATACTCATTTCTTTCTCCCTATTTTCTGTTTACTATTTTTTATACTTTCTTTAATATAGCTGAAAAATTTTTTTTGCTATTTTTTTTTATTTTTGTTACATTTCTTTACGATCTTTCCCTGTTCTATTAATTTAATTTGAATCTCCAAAAATCAGGATGTAACATCGCTAAAAATGGAATTAATTCTAATCTACCTATTAGCATATTAATTATAAAGATAAATTTGCTAATATTATTTAAACTATCAAAATTTCCCATAGGACCAATACTTAAACCAAATCCAGGACCAATGTTGTTTAATGTTGATAAAGTCCCTGATATGCCTATTGTAAGATCCCTCTCTATTGCTATTACTATTATTGATGAAAGTATTGCTATTAATAAATAAAAAATTACAAAGGCTAATATCTGATTCATTACTTCTTTTGAAACAATTTTATTATCTAATTTTATTGGAAAAACTCCATTAGGATGAAGAATCTTTTTTATCTCACTGCTTAAATATTTTAAAATAAGCAATATCCTTACAACTTTTATTCCTCCAGCTGCTGATCCTGCACAACCTCCTGTAAGAGTTACTATTAATAAAAATATTTTTGCTCCCGGACTATATAATTGAAAGTCAAAAGATGAAAATCCTGTTGATGTTATTATACTTATTATATTAAAAAATGAATCCCTTATTGCTTTAGACCAGACTATTAAATTATCATAATGAATCGTTATTGCCATTAATAAAGAGGTTATTATTATTAAAAATGTATAAAATAAAAATTCTTGATTCTTTAAAAATAAACTTGTTTTTTTCTTTAGTATTACATTATATTGTAAAGCAAAGTTAGCTCCGGATAAAAACATAAAAAATGTAATAATCCAAGTAATAATAGATGAATTATATCCGCCAATACTTTCAGGATTAGGAGATAATCCACCGGCACTTAATGTTGATAAAGAATTGCATATAGCATCAAATAATGGCATTTTCGCTAAATATAATAATATTATTTCTATTATTGTTAATATTATATAAAGTCCCCATAATGCTGTAGCTGTGTATCTTATCCGTGGGGTAATTTTATCCTCTGTTGGTCCTGGGGCTTCGGCAAAAAACATTTGTCTACCTGCTACTGCAAATTGGGGTAATACTGCTATAAATAATACTATTATTCCCATACCTCCTAACCATTGTGTAAAGGATCTATAAAAAAATATTGTTTTAGGATAATCAAAATTAGTTAAAATTGTAGCTCCGGTTGTTGTTATTCCTGATACAGCTTCAAACGTTGCATTTATAAAGTTAAAACCATAAAAATAATATGGAATTGAGGCTAATAATCCAAATACTATCCAACTTAAAGCCACTATTGCTAATGCTTCTGCTTTTTTTAAATCATTTAGCATCTCTTGTTTTTCATTATTCTTTTGTAATATAAAACCAATTAATATAGAGATTACTGCTGTTGTTATAAAGGGTAAAATAGAGTTATATTCTTTATAATATATAGCAATTAATATAGGTAATATTATTACCATTCCTATATATTTACATATTAATCCAAGAGCATTTGCTATATATTTAAGTCTCATATTTTTGTTTTAAAAAACTCCTTTACATTATCAGAATTATCTTCTGTTGTGAATACGATAAGTTTATCTAAAGATCGTACTAATGTATCACCTTTGGGGATTATTACTCGACTACCTCTCTGTATTATAGCAATCAAAGAATGCTTTGGTAATTTAAGATCCATAATTTTTATATCTTTAAAGTTTTTATTCAAAGTGAATTTTAAAATAGCTCCAAGCCCTTGTTCTACAGTTGTTAGTATTCCAACGCCATTTTCTATTACTGTATGAATAATCTCATTTATAGCACTTCCTCTTGGAGATACAGCTACATCTATTCCCACTTTTTCAAATAAACATACATTTGTTGCTTTTGATACTCTTGTTATTACTTTTTCAACTCCAAGTTGTTTTGCTAACAAAGAACATAACAGATTCTTTTCATCATTATTTGTAACACTTATGAGAACCTCTGATGAGCCTATATCTTCTTGTTTCAACAGTTCAATATTTGATCCGTCGCCATATAATATAAGAGTATTTTTTAATAGCTCACTTAATATTTCGCATTGTTTATAATCCTGTTCTATAAGCTTTGTTTTTATTCCTATATTCTCAAATTTTTTAGCTAACATTGATCCTACACTGCCTCCACCTATTATAGAGGCATTTTTTATTGTTTTTATATGCTTAAAAAACAAAGAGGCTAATATATCTAATGATCCTACACTTCCCATAAAGATTATTTTATCATTTAATTCTAATATTGTTTCTCCATCAGGTATGAATAAATGATTATCCCTTGTTATTCCAACGATAAGTGTTTCATTTGGAAAATTACAATCTTTTATTTTTTTATTTATAATTTTTGAATTTTCTTTTATTCTATATTCTGTTAATCTTGCTTTTTCATCGGCAAAATTTTCTACTCGTATAGCTTGTGGTATTGTTATTATTCGGAAAATTTCTTCTGTTAAAATTTCTTCGGGCCATATTATCTTATCTATTAGAAGACCTTCTTGATACTCACTACTTTTTATTAATGATAATGATTCAAGGGTTTCTTCTTTTGATATAAAGCATACTGTTTTAGCATCAGATATTTTTTTTACTGTAAGACAAGCAAAAATATTTCCCTCATCTATATTTGTACAAGCAATAAATACATCTGCTTCTTTTATTTGTGCTTGTTGAAGAACCTCTAAATTTGATCCGTTACCATAAATGAAACTTATATCTAATTTTTTGAAATCATCAAGTCTATTTTCTTCTTTATCTATTACTATTATATCGTGATCTTCAAAAAGTGCCGTAGCTAATAAACAACCAACTTCATTTGCACCAAATATAACTATTTTCAATATTTAAAATCTCCTGAAATTATTTAAAGGTTTTATTTAAAATTTAATTATTTATCACTTAAAAAAGTTTTATTGTCAAATTAATTATAAAATAAATTCATTAGCAATATTAAGAATATTATTAAGATTATTTGTATTATGTATTCTTATTAAATTTGCTCCATTATTAAATGCAATAGTATTAAAAATAGAAGTATAGAAATCTAAAGTATCATTATTAAGAGAGTCTTGATGCTTTAATGATTGTTGTACAAGTTTTTTTCTTGAAAGGGCAATAAGAATTGGATAATTTAAAGATCTAAATTCAGAAATATTTTTGATAATTTCAATATTTTGTTTATATGTTTTTCCAAAGCCGATACCGGGATCAATAATAATTTTAGATTTATCCATTCCATTATTTATAAGCAATTGAGATTTATTATAAAGATATAAATATATATCATCAATAAGGTTATTATAATCTGTTTTATTTTGCATATCTAAAGGAATAGACGAAGAGTGCATCAAAATAATAGGCACTTTGTATTCTAAAATTATATTAAACATATTTGTATCAAAATCAAAAGAGCTAACATCATTAATAATATCAACACCTAGATCAAGAGCCCATTTAGCGGTATTACTATGTCGAGTATCTAAAGAAAAAATTAGATCATTTTTAAAAGTTTTAATAATTTTAGATAAAAAAGGTTCAAGTCTATTAATTTCATCTTTTGAATTAACTTCTAAAGCACCTGGTCTGGTTGATTCTGCACCAATATCTAGAATTGATATACCATTAATAATCATATTTTCTATATGATGATAAATTGTATTTAAGTCTTTATAAGAGCCGCCATCTGAAAATGAATCAGGTGTTAGATTAAGTATTCCCATAGCATATTTATTTGTTGTCCAATTAAAAACTTTATGCCGTATTTGTAAAGATGAAATATTTTCTTGTATATTTTCTAAAATTTTAAAAGATAAATTTTTTAGTCTAAAAGGCTGTGATTTAAGTTTTTGTGCGATCTTAAAGTAATTTTTCTTATCAGTTGTAATTATAGCATTTGAATATTCAATATTATTCATAAGGACATTTCTATGAACAGCACAATCAGTATTTAAAGATAAACAAGTCTGTTTTAATATAGTAGCTTCATAAGGTTTAAGGTTAAATATTTTTATGCACTTTGTTGTATATTTATTGAACGCATTGTCTATATAAGAACTATCAAATCCTATTAATTGAAGTTCTTTTTTCATATCCTTAGAGGCATTTAAATTTTTAACTATTATTTCTTTCATAGTTTAATTATTTTATAATAAAATAACTATTTTTAAAAGGATGAAGTAATCATTAATATTAACCTAAATAGATAGTATTTTTTATGAGATATTGATATAAAATTTAATTTATTATAAAAAAATATAAATTTTGATTATTATTTTATTTTTATGTAATAATCATATAAAGAATGATAAAATTAGAATTGGGGACTTTATAGGATTATGTTGAATTTTATTACGAAAATTATAGGAAATCCAAATGAACGCAAGGTAAATAAGATAATGCCAATAGTTGAGCATATAAATATGCTAGAACAAGAATATGAAGCATTGAGTGATGAGCAACTAAGAGCAAAAACCGAAGAATTCCGAGAAATATTAAAAAATAGAGAGAAATCAGAGGATCCCAAAGAAGATAGAAAATTAGAAAAGAAAGCATTAGATAACATTTTACCGGAAGCATTTGCTACAGTAAGAGAAGCCGGTAAAAGAGTCTTAAACATGAGACATTTTGATGTACAGCTGATCGGAGCAATTTTTTTGCACGAAGGACATATATCAGAAATGCGTACAGGTGAGGGTAAAACTTTAGTTGCAACATTAGCAGCATATTTAAATGCACTAACTGGAAAGGGTGTACATGTTATTACTGTAAATGATTATTTGGCTAAGCGTGATAGCGAATGGATGGGAAAAATTTATAAATTTTTAGGTCTGACAGTAGGTGTTGTTTTAGCTTCTGATCGATCCAACGGACTTGATGATATTGAATTAAAAAAAGCAGCATATGCTTGTGATATTACCTATGGAACAAATAATGAGTTTGGATTTGATTATTTAAGAGATAACATGGCAGGTAGTATAGATCAATGTGTTCAAAGACCATATAATTATGCGATTATTGATGAAGTGGATTCAATATTAATAGATGAAGCAAGAACACCTTTGATTATAAGCGGACGTTTAGAAAAATCAGCGGATTTATATAAAACAATGGCAAGAATTGCACCTCAATTAAAGAAAGATGTTGATTTTGAAATAGATGAAAAAAATAGAAATGTAATATTAACTGAAAAAGGTATAGAACACGCAGAAAAATTATTAAATATAGATGATCTGTTTGATATAAATACACAAAATGCACATCATTTATTACAGGCATTAAAAGCGAATGAAATATTTAAGAAAGATATTGATTATGTTGTAAAAGATGGTGAGATAATGATAGTCGATGAGTTTACCGGTCGGTTGATGGAAGGTAGAAGATGGAGTGATGGACTTCATCAGGCAGTTGAAGCTAAAGAGAATGTAAATATTCAAGATGAAACTCAAACTTTAGCTAGTATAACGTTCCAGAACTTATTTAGATTATATCCGAAATTAGCAGGTATGACAGGTACAGCTATGACCGAAGAAGCTGAATTCGGTAAAATATATAATTTAAATGTTACAACAATACCAACAAATAAAGATGATATTAGGATTGATATGCCTGATGTTATATATAAAACTGAAAAACAAAAATATTTAAGTGTAGTGAATGAAATTATAGAAATGCAAAAAAAAGGTCGACCTGTTTTAGTAGGTACAATCAGTATAGATAAATCAGAATACATTTCTTCTTTATTAAAGAAAAGAGGTATTAAACATAATGTATTAAATGCGAAACATCACGAAAAAGAAGCATATATAATAGCTCAAGCAGGAAGAGTCGGAGCTGTAACTATAGCTACAAATATGGCAGGTCGTGGAACTGATATTTTGTTAGGAGGTAATCCTGAATATTTAGCTAAAGAACAGTTAGAAGCTTTAAATATAACTCCAGATAATCCGGATTATACAAGAATAAAAGATGAAATATTAGCTAAAGCAGAAGAATTGACAAAAATAGAACATAAAAAAGTAATAGAAGCAGGTGGATTGCATGTTATAGGAACAGAACGACACGAATCAAGACGTATTGATAATCAGTTACGAGGTCGTGCTGCCAGACAAGGTGATCCAGGATCTACACGATTTTTCTTATCTTTAGAAGATAATCTTATGAGAATTTTTGGTGGAAATCATGTAATTGCATTGATGAATACATTGAATGTAGAAGAAGATATGGCTATTGAATCAAGTTTAATTACCAGACAAATTGAGGCTTCTCAAAGGAAAGTTGAAACACATCATTTTGATATAAGAAAACAAGTACTTGAATATGATGATGTTATGAATATTCAACGTGAAAAGTTTTATAAACAAAGAAGGCGTGTATTAAAAGGTGATAAACTTCAAGATGATGTTAAGTATATGATTGAACGAGAAATTGAGAGATTAATTTTAAGATATATATCTCCCAATATGCAGAATTTTGAATATATTGATGAAGACTTATCTTATATGGTAAGGGAATTATACAATTTAATACCGGCATTAGAACAGAATATATATATTGATGATTTGAAAGTGCTTGATTATCAAGAAATATATGAAAAATTTGTATCAATAGCTTTAAATGCTTATAAAATTCAAGAGGAGCAGACTATTGCTTTTTATAATGATATAGTCAGTCAATATCAAGATAGTAATGAGGTTACAGAAAAACAAGAGGTTAATAGTCAAGATAATGTTATGAGGAATATAGAAAAAGATATTCTATTAAGAGTTGTTGATGCAAAATGGATAGATCATCTTCATAATATTGATATGCTAAGAGAAGGTATTGGATTAAGAGCTTATGGACAAAAAGATCCACTTATTGAGTATAAAAAAGAGGCTTATGATTTATTTAATAACATGATGGCTGATATACAAAGCGAAACTGTTAAGCATTTATTTAGGACTAAATTTGGTATCCAGATAGTAGATAAAGCTAACAATGAGGTAATTGAAACAGGATTGACTAAGGCGGCTGAAAATTTCAAATCACCAAGCGAAGAAGATGATAATAAAACTATTGTCAAGCAAGAAAAAATAGGACGTAATGATGATTGTCCTTGTGGTAGTGGTAAAAAATATAAAAAATGTTGTGGTAAAGATAATAATGATTAAACAATAAAATTATTATATACATATAAGAAGGAGGATAGAAAAATGATGAATATGGCAAATATGATGAAACAATTTAATACAATGCAAAAGAAATTAACTACAGCACAAGAGGAATTAAAATCTACTGAAGTAGAGGCAACATCAGGTAATGGAGCTGTAAAAGTTATATTTGATGGACAATCAAAATTCAAGTCTATAAAATTATCAAAAGAAGCTATAAATCCTGATAATCCTGAATCTGTAGATAATGAAACAGTGGAAATGTTAGAAGATTTAATTACGCAAGCATTAATGGATTGTACTAAAAAATCTACACAAGTGTTAGAAAATAAAATGAAAAGCATTACAGGTGGGATAAGTATTCCAGGATTATTCTAATGCAATACACTCCAAATTTAGCAAAACTTATTGATTTTTTTCAAAGATTTCCGGGTATAGGGCCAAAATCTGCTCAAAGAATGGCCCTATACCTTTTAAAAATGCCAACTCAGGAAGTTAATAAATTTGCTCAGATTATGGTTGAAGCTAAAGAAACAATTAAATATTGCAGTATTTGTTTTAATATGTCATCTTCTGATCCTTGTGAAATTTGTCAAAATCAAAATAGAGATTCTTCTATAATATGTGTCGTTGCAGAAACAAAAGATTTATTAGCTATAGAAAAAACAAATGAATATAAAGGAGTATACCATGTTCTTCAAGGTGTTATCTCTCCTATGGAAGGTATCGGAGTTGATGATATAAGGATTAAAGAGTTATTAAATAGAGTTGCTACCGGCAATATAAAAGAGGTGATTTTAGCTTTAAGTCCAAATGTAGAGGGTGAAGCAACTTCTTTATATCTTAAAAAATTACTTAATCCGTTTTCAGTGAAATTAACTAGGATAGCTTCAGGATTACCTATTGGTACAGACCTTGAATATGCTGATGATATGACTCTTATAAGAGCATTAGAAGCCAGATCTGAAATTTTATAAATAAATTCTCTTTTAGTTTTTAATTTTTTATATTACATTCTGATCAATAAGATTTAGTTTATTTTTATTGAGAATACTTTGATACAGATTCAAAATACTTTTCGATAGCTAAGAAACCATTATAAAGTTCATTAGATGTTTTTGTATATTTATTTGCATTTAAAAATTTAAGTTCTTTAGATCTTATACTTATAATTTCATCAGCATCTTTTCTTAAGTTTTCGTCCATAGAGATAGACCATTTTTTTAATAAAGAAAGTTCTTCATTAATTTGTTTTATGGTAGATGATTCTAATTCATTAAAGTCATATTTAGCTAACAATGCTTTTTCTGATATAGAGATACGACCATTAATCGCAGAGAATCCATATATTTTTTTTATGACCATATAATTATCAGCTACCCTTTTGTGAGAAACAGGAACTTCTGTTCTTGCGAGCATACTTGATGTTGATAATTGATTAATTCTATCCATATTTATCATACTGTCGTTTAAGCCTAAAGTGTACATGTCTTTTGTTTCTATATTATTCTGATTATTATTATTTTTAGTTATCATAATTATATCTACTTTTATCTGATTTAGATTTATAATAAAATAAATCAGATACATTGTCAGCAAAAATTGTTATAGGATTAATATTTTTTTACAAGATTTTTAATTTAAAGTTAAGGACATTTTATATATTTTATTTTTATTTAAATTATACAGGCTACTTAAAATTACACTGATATCTTTATTAGAGAAATTTTGAGCTTTTAATTTTAATATATGGTTCTTTATAAGGATATCATCTTCTTGATTATCTGAAGATTCAGTATTATCTTTATGAACAAGTATTACAAATTCACCTTTTATTTTTTTATCATTAAAATATTTTATCATATCAATTACATTTAAAGTTAAAATTTCTTCATGGATTTTTGTTAACTCTCTACCTATAGAAACTAAAGTGTTATTAGATCTGGATTTTGCAATATTTTCTAAGGTATTTAAAACTCTATTTGGTGATTCATAAAATAATAAATCTATAGAACAGTATTGTTTAAACAGATCTGTTTGTTTATTATCTTGTCTGGGAAGGAATCCTAAAAATACAAAATTTTCGTCTTCTTTTTGTACAGCGGATAAAAAAGTAACAAACGCACAAGGTCCTGGTATCGGAATAATTTTAATTTCTTCTTGTAAAAGATGATTGATTAATATTCTACCCGGATCGCAAATACAAGGTGTTCCTGCATCAGAAATAAGGGCTATATTTTTACCATTATTTAGTAGATCTAAAAAATATGATACACGACTTTTTTCATTAAATTTATGATAACTTATAAGTTTAGTATTTGTTGAAAAAGAAGTTATATTAAGTTTATTTAGCAAAATCTGAGATGTTCGTGTATCCTCAGAAGCTATAAAATCTACTGATTTTAATGTTTCAATAGCTCTTAAAGCAATATCTTTAAGATTCCCTATTGGAGTGCTTACTATATATAAAACACCTTTTTCCATACTTAATATTTGACTCGTTTTTCTATTTTATGAGGAAACTGTTGATCTAATGTTTTATATATACCAATTTTATTTAAAAAAGTACATATATTTGTTTTTACATTTTTAAGTTGAATATTTTTATTATTTAATTTAGCTACTTTATTCATATTTAATAAATTTTGAATATCATTTATGGAAACATTATCGACTTTTGAAAAATCTAAAAAAATATTTTTTTCTTTACCATAAAATAATTTACTAATGGTATTTTGATTATTAAATAAATCTTCAGCAAAAACAGTTTTCACGTTTATATAAACTCCTGATAATAAAAATTAAATTATTAACTTTTATTAAGATATATTATAAAGAGGGAAAAAAGATCGTTTATAAAGATTATATTTTTGTCAAAATAAAATATAATCTTTTGTAAAATATGGAAATAGTCAATAGAGTATCGTTATCGATTCATTGTAAAAAGTGAAAAAATTTTGTATACTTTTAGAGATAAAGGAAGTAAAATAACGAATGAATAGAGAAAATGTAAAAATAGATACAATAGTAGTAGGTGGTGGACCATCCGGAATCGCAAGTGCAATAACAATAGCAAGAGGCGGAAAAAATGTAGTTGTACTTGAAAGATCAAGTCAAGCCGGTAAAAAAAATATGTTTGGCGGAGCGTTTTATACTCAGTCAATATTAGAAATATTCCCTGATTTTTTTGAAAAAATAAATGATATTCCTATTCAAAGATTTAATAATCAGCATAAATATATACTATTAACAAAAGATCAATCAGTATCTATTGATTATAAAAAGAATATAAATAATGATTTTTATAATAACAAAAAGGATTTACCATCAAGTTTTACAGTATTTAGATCTGAATTTGATAATTGGCTTTTAGAACAAGCTAAAAAAGAGGGTGTATATTTTTCGCCAGATACAGTAGTAAGATCGTTAATATACAAAAACGGAAAAGTTATTGGAGTCAAAACGGATATTGAAGAAATTTACGCACCTATAGTGATACTAGCAGATGGAGTTAATTCTTTATTAGCAAAAGAAGCAGGATTAAGAGATACAATACAGCCAAAAGATGTTGCTCTTGGAGTAAAAGAGGTAATTAAATTACCTTGCGAAGTTATAAATGAAAGATTTAATTTAAAAGACAATCAAGGCTGTATATTTGAATTTTTAGGTTATCCTTTAGATAAAACATTTGGTCTTGGCTTTATGTATATAAATAAAGAAAGTATAAGTATAGGTCTTGGTATTGCTTTAGATGATCTATCTAGAGCAAAAAAAAAGCCTTACGAGTATTTGGAAGAATTAAAGAAACATCCATCAATATCCCCATATATAGAGAATGGTGAATTAATAGAATATAATGCACATTTAATACCGGAAGGTGGTTATAATAAAATACCAAAGTTATATTCTGATGGAGTTATGATTGTAGGCGATGCAGCTATGCTTGTAAATAATTTGCATTTTGAAGGAACAAATTTAGCATTAATAAGTGGAAAATTTGCAGGTGAAACAGCTTTACAAGCATTAGAATTTCAAGATTATTCATCCAATATGTTGAAACTTTATCAAAAAAAAATAGAAAATAGTTTTATTTTTAAAGATTTAAAATCATATAGAAATTTAGTTGCAACATTACATTCAAGAAAAAACTCCTTTTTAAACTATTACCCAGAAAAATTATGCAAATTTTTCAATATATTTACGTCAGCAAATGGGAAACCAAAGAAAAATTTGTTTAAAAGTTTTATTATGGATTTTTTCAAAGACAGGTCAATAATAGAATTACTAAAAGATAGCTTAGCCGTTTTGAAATTATTGTTTGAGGTATTTAAATAATGTCAAAAGAAAAGTTGCCAGAAAATATAGATGATAAATTGTATACATTAAAATATAAGAAAGATCAAGAATCGCATTTAATAATAGACGAACAGATTTGTAAAAATTGTAAAGAAAAGCCTTGTACTTATATTTGTCCTGCGAGTGTATATGTATATGAAGAAAAAGAAGATAAAATAAAAATTAATTATGAGAATTGTTTAGAATGTGGAGCTTGTAGAATCAGTTGTAAAAAGAAAGCAATAAAATGGCTATATCCAAAAGCTAAATTTGGTGTAAACTTTAAATATGGATAAATAGATATAAAAAATAAGGGGAATAAAGAAAAATGAAAGAAAATTATAGCGAAAATACAAGAAGATGGTATGATAAGGATCCTATTTTATCAAGATCAATGAGGACTTTAGAGAATTCTGATGACGGAACACAAATAAAAATAGCATTAAATTTAATAAAGATAATTATAGAGCATAATATAACAACATCAGATTTTTCAGAGGTAGATGATATATTAAATGCAGTGGAAGAAGGCCGAACAGAACGAGGAAATGGCAGATGGTATGATATAGATGTAACATTAAGAACAGCAATTAATATGTTAGAAAATTGTAGCGAAGAAACACAAAAAGAAATAGCAAAAGAAATGGCTAAATTAGTAGTAGATAAAATAAAAGAGGAAGACTTATTTGAAAATGAGTTAGATGAAGACTCAGAAGACGATTTATTTATGGAAGAAGATGACGAAGAAGATGATTATAGTGATTTAAAAGATCCGTTAAATAATTAAATAAAATCTAAATAAATATATGAATAAAGAAAAAGTTTATGATAAAATAAAATAAGTTGTATATTTGTTTGGAGCAGAGAAATGGAAAAGTACAAAATAGGAACAGATGTAGGTGGAACTAATGTCAAAATAGCTTTAATTGATAAAAACGGAAGTTTAGTATATTCAAATACAGTTCCGACCAGAGCCGAAATGGGATATGAGTATACAATATCAAATATAAAACAAGCTATATATGATTTAATGAAAGAAACAAATACTGATAGTACAAAAATAGAGGGAATAGGATTTGGATTTCCTGGGCAAATCGATTATGATCTTGGAATAGTTAGAACATTACCAAATATTCCAGGGTGGAATAATGTGCCATTGGCAAAAATAATGGAAGATGAGTTTTCAATACCGACAAGAGTAGATAATGATGTAAGATGTGCAGCTTTAGGTGAATTAAATTATGGAGCAGGAAAGGGTAGTCAAAATTTAGTTTGTATTACTGTCGGAACAGGTATTGGTTCCGGTTTAATAATAAATGGTAAAATAGTAAGAGGTGCAAGTAATGCAGCCGGAGAAATAGGTCATATAAAATTGCAAGAACAAGGTGGTCCTATATGTGGTTGTGGAGATACAGGATGTTTAGAAGCATTTGCATCTGGTCCATCAATTGTGGCGTTAGCTTTAGAGTATATAAAAGGTGGAAAATCAACAAAATATAGAGAACTTGCAACAGGAGAGATAACTCCATATATAGTAGCGGAAGCAGCTAAAGCCGGTGATTGTGTAGCTAAACGTATATTTGAAATTATAGGTGAACATATAGGTATAGGTTTAGCCTCTATAGTTAATTTATTAAATCCTGAAAAAATAATCATAGGCGGTGGTGTAGCTGAAGCCGGTGATTTATTATTAGATCCGATAAGAGAAACAGTAGAAAAACGAGCTATGCCTATACAGGCAAATGCAGTAAGTATTGTTAGTGCTAAACTTGGTAATACGGCAGGTGTAATAGGCTCTTCGTTGTTATTAGGAAGCTAAAATATAAAAGAAATTTTTTATTTACAATTATGAGTGTTTATTTTTTTTATGGACAAGAAACTTATTTGATCGAGAATGAAATCAAGAAGCTTAAAAATAAGCTTCTTGATTTATCTTGTTTATCTATTAATTATAAAGTGATAGATAATCCTGATTTTCCGACTTTAGAACAGACTTTATTGTCGCAACCAATGATGTTTGGTAATATGTTAATTGTTATAAGGTGTGAAAAATATTTTTTAGATAAAGACAAAATAGAATTTACTGATAAAGAATTGAAAATAATAGAATCTGCAATTAAAAATGTCGTAGAATCTTTAAATATAGTATTTTTATGCATAATACCAAGAGATTCTTTAAAAAAGATAGATACACGTCGTAAGTTATTTAAGATAATTTCTCAAAACTCTAAAGCTAAAGAGTACCAAGAATATAAAAGTTATGATAAAGATCTTCATTTGTTTATAAATAATTTGGCTAAAAACCAAGAATTAAAAATAGATAATAATGCTATACAAGCAATAATTGAACAAGTAGGAACAAATTTAGAGTCAATAGTAAATTATTTTGAAAAAATAAAACTGTATATTTATCCGGAGAAAAAAGTAGATATAAAAACAGTAAAAGAGAATTGCCCTATTAGTGAGGATATATTTTTATTTTTAGATAAAATTATTGCAGGAGATAAAGATCAAGCAATGATTGAATACAAATCATTATGTTTCAAAAAACATCCGTTAGAAATAATAGCATTATTAAATAGTACATTTTCTAATTTGATATTTATAAAATCTAATGAAAATAAAATGTCACAGAAGTTAATAGCCCAGAGTTTAAAGATGCATGAGTATAGAGTAAAATTAACCTCAGAGAAAATAAAGAAAAACAGCCTTGAGTCATTAGTAAAATTTAAAAAAAGAATTATTGACACAGAGTATAAAATAAAAACAGGAAAGATGGATACAGATTTAGCTTTTGAACTATTATTACTAAAAGGAATAGTATAAATTAAAAATAATAAAAAGGAATAAATAAAAAATGTTTCATCCGATACTATTAAAAAAATATCCATATATTGCTAATTATTTTACCGAATTGTTCAGACAAGATATTAAGAAGCTTCCAAATGCTTTATTATTTTATGGTTTAGATATTTTAGGTCAATATATATTTGCAAGAAATATAGCAAAAATATTAAACTGTAAAAAAGATAAAGAGTATAATTGTGATTGTTTGAATTGTAATTGGATAAATACAAATACGCATCCAGATATATTAACAGTATCAAAAATAGATTTAAAAGCCGGTAATGATAATACAAAGTCAGTAATTTCTGTTAAGCAAACTGAAATGATAAAAGAAAGATTATCTATTCCAAGTGAGAATTATAGAGTTATTATTTTTTGTGATGCAGATATTAAAAATCTGACTCCTGTAGAATCAGAATTATATATGGAATATAAAAATACAGGTTTTAATTTTGAGAATCAATTTAATCAAAATGTACCCAAAGACGGGTCTAAAAAATGGTACCCAAGTGGTATTACACAAAAAGTGCTGCAAGAAGAGGCCTCAAATGCTCTTTTGAAATTAGTTGAAGAACCACCTAATAATGTTCTTTTTATCTTCCTTGCAAAAGATAAGCAAGATGTAATTGAAACTATTTTATCACGATGTAATATATTTTATTTTCCTCAAAAAGTAAAAGAAAATTATAATCTTGAAATAGGTAAAGAATTTTTTCAAGATTATTCTGAATTTAAAAAATTAGATTTTAATTCAATATATGAAAGATTACTGATAATAAAAGAGAAGTATTCTATAGAACTTGATTTTATATTTGATAATTTAGAACAATATTTATTAAATTTATTAAAATCATATTATAAAAACAAATACCTATTTCAGACTATTTTGAGAGATATTAATTATATACAAGATTCAAAAAAACAATTAAATAGTTATTTAAAAGAGGTACAAATTTTTGAAAATTTGAGTTATAATTTAAGCTATTATTCTAGATAAATTTTTTGGTAATTTAAAAAATATTTGGTATAATAATAAAATATGAAGAAAAAACATTAAGTTATTGAAGGGAACAGAATATGCAGAAAAATCAATCTGTTGGGTTTTTTATTGTAATAGGAATATTAGTAGTAGTATTGTTCTTAATGCTTGTAAGTGGCTCAACAACAAGTACACAAGAAATATCATATAGTAATTTTCTTGCAAAGGTTGATAAAGGTGAAATTTTAAAAGTAGAAATGGATAACGAAGTTTTAGTTGCAGAACCAAAAATTCAGCCAAAATTATCGACAAATTCAAAGTTTCCGGATGCAGCTGTACCAAAAATATTATATAAAACTCTATTGCCATCTAATGATGCTAATTTAATGAATGCTTTAAAAGAAAATAATGTAGACATAAAAATAAAAAAGACAAGTGATGCAAGTAGCTTTAGTTGGTTAGGCAGTTTAATACCGATTCTACTATTAATAGGGATCATGAGTTTTATTTTTAAAGTAGTGCAAACAGGTGGATCCCAAGCTATGTCATTTGGAAAAAGTAAAGCTAAATTATTGCAAGATAATAAAGTTAAAGTGACATTCAAAGATGTAGCAGGAATTGATGAAGAAAAACAAGAATTAGAAGAAATTGTTGATTTTTTAAAGAATGGAGAAAGGTATATAAAACTAGGAGCTAAAATACCAAAGGGTGTATTACTTGTAGGATCTCCAGGAACAGGTAAAACATTAATGGCAAAAGCAGTGGCCGGAGAAGCTGGTGTACCATTTTTCTCTATATCCGGTTCTGATTTTGTAGAGATGTTTGTAGGTGTAGGTGCTTCAAGAGTAAGAGATTTATTTGAACAAGCAAAGAAACATCAACCTTGTATTATATTTATAGATGAAATTGATGCTGTAGGCCGCCAAAGAGGCGCAGGAATGGGTGGCGGACACGATGAACGTGAACAAACTTTAAATCAACTTTTAGTTGAAATGGATGGATTTGATGAAAATATTAATATTATAGTGATAGCAGCAACAAATAGGCCGGATATTTTAGATAATGCATTACTTCGTCCGGGTCGTTTTGATAGACAGATAGTTATCCATAGACCGGATATCCAAGGAAGAGAACAAATATTAAATGTACACGCTAAAAATAAACCGTTAGATGATGATGTGGATCTAAAAGTTATTGCTAAAAGAACCCCTGGATTTACCGGAGCTGATCTTCAAAATGTATTAAATGAAGCAGCATTGTTAGCTGCAAGGAATAATCTTTCAAAAATCAATATGAAAAATATGGAGGAAGCTATAGATAAAGTTATAGCAGGACCGGAAAAGAAAAGTCGTATAATTTCTGATGAGGAAAAAGAGAATACAGCATATCACGAAGTTGGCCACGCTCTTTTAGCTAAATTATTAAAGAATGCAGATCCGTTACATAAAGTATCAATAATACCGAGGGGAATGGCGCTTGGTGTTACAATGACGTTGCCTGAAAAAGATCATTTAACAATGAAAAAATCACAACTTATGGATAAGATTACAATGTTGCTTGGGGGAAGGGTTGCAGAAGAAATTATTTATGGAGTTGATTCTATCACAACAGGAGCTCAGAATGATATAGAAAAAGTATCGCAACTTGCAAGAAAAATGGTTACAGTCTGGGGTATGTCCGAAAAAATGGGTAATATGGCTTATGGAAATAACCAAGAACATGTATTTATGGGTCGTGATTTTGGACATTCACGTGATTTTTCTGAAGAAATTGCTGCTGATATAGATAGAGAAGTTAAAAAAATAGTGGATGAAACTTATCAGTATGCCAAAAAACTTTTAATTGAAAATAAAGATATGTTAGAGATTCTTTCAAAAGAGTTATTAGAAAAAGAAACCTTGGATGAAAAAGAGTTTGAAGATATTATGCAAAAAGTTAAAGAAGAAAGGACTAACTAGCTCAGTACCGGAGCTAGTTAGTTTTTAATTAGCATGTTTTCTTTTTTAAGTTGTACTTTATATTGATTTTCTACTTTTGCAAATTCAACTTGTTCTGTTTCGTCCATTATGCCACGAAAATCTAGCACTAACTCAGGTTCTATACTACTAACTATTCCGCTTGTTAAAGGTTTTTTAACTTTATGATTAGCCGGATCGTAACAATAAACTTCTTTATTTCCATTAGAATCTGATGTTAATATATTTATGTCAAAGTGTTCATTAACATATTCAGGGTCATTTATTAATCCTAATTCAATAGCAGCAGAATTATATGATGCTTGATATTCTATATCTTCAGTTAAATCTTCTTCTTTTATTCCTTGTTCTCGTTCTTGTTGTCTTATTTTAAAAATATCATCTTTTAGTGAGTCTAGCAGATATTTTGCTAATTCTGCTGCTTGTTGGCAAACACTGATACCGGTTGCAACGGTTATATCTAAAGGCAAGATACCACCTTTATTTTTTGTATCTTTTTGTCTATTTTCTTCTAGAGCGTTTACATCAAAGATTCCATATGTATCCATATTATTTAAGGCTGGCAAATAGTGTGCTTCTTTACCATGAAAAGGGTCTTGGCTTAAATGTAGAAGTTGTTGTGAAAAATTAGCTCTTATCCCCGGTAATGTTGTATGAATATGATATTCTATTAATGTAAGTATTGAGGCTATATCTTTAGGCGATCCATTTTGTTCATAAAGACTTTTAAACTCTTCATAATTGGCTCTTAAACTATTTTTTTCTTTTAAACGTTCCCCAATTGCTTTTAATGTTTTAAGTTGTTTATTTTGAAGTAAGTGTTCTTTGCTTGCTCTAGGAATATTTTTTATATCTCCATTTTCTAAAATTACTAATCCTTCTTTTATTAAGGTTAATTTTCGTTCTAATTGTTCTTTTGGTGTAAGTTCGTTAAATTCATTTATAATTACCTGATTAAGTTCTTCATCTGCAAGATCTTGAATACAATACTTTTCTTTTATTTCATCAGAAAAATAGTTTTCAATATATTCTTTTTGTTCATATCTTAACTCATTTTCTTCCGCTTCGGAAGTAATTGTATATCCACAAGAGTATCCGTATTCAAGTATTGCTTCGTCAGAGGTATCATCTTCTGTTAGTTCCACTGATTTTATTATATCTCTGATTTCGTTCATTATCATAGCTTTATGTTCTAGAGTAGATCTAGAATATACAAATTTTGGAGTTTGTGTTTGAATTTTAGTGTTAAATATAGCTTCTCTTTCAAGATAGTCTTTGGGCTTTTTTAAAAGATTCCAACTCTGTTTTATTTTAAAATTTAATTTATAGTTTTTATGCATAGTGTTTTTTATTGTTTGCAATTTACTAAGTGGTTGTATGTAATCTAATCTTGTAGAAGGTAGCTCTTCAAAAGTAGGTTTTTGAAATAATTCTTTTCCACTCGTATCAAAATCACTAAGAATATTATTTGAACTAGGTATAAAATTTTTTTTATTAATGTTATCTTGGGTATCATTAAAATATACTTCACTGAATAAATCTTCTACGGAGAAGTCTATTGTAGTATATTCTTTATTAGAAATATCAAAATTACTTTCAGATAAAGAATCTAAATTTATAGTCTTCTGAAGACTATAATCAAAAGGCATATCTATAGAGTATTTTTCTTCTATTGTTTTATTCTGATTATCTTGACTCATTTCTTCTGTATTTGTAGGAGAAATAGAAGAACTAGAAACTCTTCTAATAGAATCAGTTTTGGTTAAATGAAACTCCATAAAATCAAGTCTCCTTAGGTTTATTATATTTATAAAAAAAATATAAATTAGTAAATTTTAAACTTTAGTATTTTATTTACAATTTTTAATATAAAAACTCTTATTAAAAATTTTTCTTATATTAAAACGAAAAAAGAATAAAAATAATCATTGAAATATTTTTATAGCTGTAGTATGATCTTCGTAAAAATAAAGTTTGAAGTTTTCGGGGAGATTATATGCAAGTTTATATTGGCAAAACTAATTCTAGATATGTTAATAGACAAAATAAAGAAAATGATAAAATAGGTAATGCTTCTAATATTAAAGCAGATACTGGTAAAAAAACTAGTAAACAATTTATGGAAAATTCTAAAGAAAATAAGATAATCTATACAGAATTACCTATGTTTGGTGAAAATGGAGAAGTATTGGTTCCAACAAAATATGGTTTTAAACCTTTGTATGCAAAAGACGCTTTAAAAGATAAAGAACAAGAAAAAATGAGCAATGTTTCTGATATTAAAGCAGATACTGATAAAAATTCTAAAGGGAATAAGATAGTCTATACCGAATTACCTATGTTTGGTGAAAATGGAGAAGTATTAGTTCCAACAAAAGATGGTTTTAAACCTTTGTATGAAAAAGAAGTTTTAAAAAATAAAGAAGCTCAAGTATCTAAAAATACACTAGAACCTTATAATGATAAAAAACTGTTTAATTATACTTCTTCTGAAATGTTAAATTTTAATAGTAATATTTCTAAAATAATGGCAAAAAATAATACATTAGAAGCTCAAAATAACTATAAATCGACACAATATAAAAAAATAGTTGAACCTAAAGCTGAAACATTGATTCCAAATGAAAAACTTTTATTAGAAAATAAATTAAAAACTATTAACGAGTTTTTAGATAAACATAATGTTTTAACAATTCATCAAGATATTAAAGATTTTAATAACATATTAGATATTTTAAATTTTTGTAAACAAGATTTTGTTAATAAAAATATACTAATTAAAAAACTTGAAAAATACAGAAAAGAATCAAAAAAAGAAGCTATTCATTCTAAACAATCTTATAAAAATAGTCTACAAATTACTTTTGAGTTATCTCTTTTAAATGGAGAGATGTTACCTCAAAAAGTAATTGCGGATATTATCAAAAAAAATACTTTTTATATAGATAATAAACATCCAAAGCATAAACAGTCAATAGATCGACAAATTAGAAATTTTAGTGTTTTATTAAAAAGCAAAAATTTATTGTTAAATAAAATTATTAAGACTTTACAGAAGAAATTTTCGTTAGAATCTAAAATTCAAGAATTAAGTAAAACAATTTAATATAGTTTTACAAATTTAAAGATTTTAAAAGGTTAATGATTATAAATATTTAAATAAGAGTTATTCATTAATTTAAATATTAGATTTGAAGAATTCTTCTGCTTTATGAAAATCATCAAGAGTATCGATATCAAGGCAACTTGTTTCTAAATATACCTTTGGATTTTCTCCAATAAAATCTTTAACTTTTTTTAAAACATCTGTTTTGATAATGTAAATAGAACCTGTTTCAGTAAACATTTTGTAGTGTTTGTCTAAATCTTGTCTACGGGGACGATTTCTAAAGTCATAAATAGCCTCCATTTTACCATTAGGTAACTCTCTCCATTTGGAATGAGTATAACCTAAAGGTAATGCAGAAAAAACACTATCACATTTTGACTGAAAAAATAAATCAAAAGCATTATCAATATCAAAAGCAGTTCTTAAAGGACAAGTAGGTTGAAGTAATACAACGATATCAGGAGTATAAGAATATTTTTGTTCAAGTTGATCAAGAGTGTCTAAAATGACAGGAGCAGTTTTAGTTTGGTCTAAAGCAAGATTACAAGGGCGATCAATAACAAAAGCTCCGTATTTTAATGCTTCATTTTTAATTTCAAGATCTTCAGTAGAAAGTACAGTCTTAGTAATATATTTTGAATTTAAAGATGCCTCTATAGAATAAGCAATAAGAGGTTTATTATTGATTTCTTTTAGATTTTTACGAGGTATCCCCTTAGAACCACCTCTAGCAGGTATTATTGACATTATTTCCATTATTTTAGTAGCTCATCTAAAAGTTCTGCATTTTTATTAGCTTTAGATCTATCAAAATAGTTAGAGTTTTTAAGATAAGATCTTAAAGCTTCTCTAATAAGTTCACTTCTTGATCTTTGTTCAAGAGAAGCAATTTTATCAATTCTATCTAAAAATTTTTCGGGCATCGATATTAAAATTCTAGCCATATAAATCTTACTCCATTAGTGTATACTATTATTATATCATATGTTTTATTCCTCGACAATTTTAGAGTAAAGAATAAATTTATATTAAAAGTAAATATTTGTAAAATGGTTGTTAAATTCTAAACAATAAGGTAAAATATAATGATGGAAAATAAAAGAGAAAAAGTACTTGGCTATTCGGTTGATTTATATAATATGCAAGAGTCTATTGACTTTTGTTTAAAATCTATTAAAAATAATAAAAATTGTCATGTTGTTACAATTAATCCGGAAATTATAGAATTAGCAAATAAAAATAAAGAATATGAATCTATAATAAAAAATGCTAATCTTGTAATACCGGATGGAGTAGGAATAAAAATAGCACTAAAATTAAAAGGTCTAAATATTAAGCAAGTTCCAGGTATAGAATTTGCATATGAACTACTTAAAAGAGTGTCAGAAGAAAATTTAAAAGTAGCATTAATTGGTGCAAAACCAGAAGTTATAGAAAAAGCGGTAAAAAATCTTAAACAATCTATTGAAAAAATAGAAGTTTCATATTATAAAGACGGTTATTTTTCGAAAGAAGAAGAATATAACATAATAAATAAAATAATAGAATCTGATCCTAAAGTTGTTTTGGTGGCCCTTGGAGCTTTTAAACAAGATAAATTTATTCAAAAAATAAAAGAGCATACGACATCAGGTGTTATATTTGTAGGTGTAGGTGGAAGTTTTGATGTTTGGAGCGGGTATACTAAAAGAGCACCTATAGTTTATCAAAAGTTAGGATTAGAATGGCTATATAGGATAATAACTCAGCCACAAAGGATAAAAAGAATATTCCCTACTTTGCCTTTGTTTCTTATAAAAGCTATAATTGATAGTATACAAGTAAGGATCGAAAAATTATGGAAAAACAGTTAGATACTAATTCTATTCAAGAACTTCAAAAATTATGTAAACAGGAAAGAATAGATATATTATCAATGATAAATAAAGCACAATCAGGTCATCCTGGAGGTAGTTTATCGGCTGTAGAAATATTAACTGTATTATATTCTAAATGTATGACACATTTTAATGATTGGAAAAAGAATCCTAAATTTAGTATAAGAGATAGATTTATATTGTCAAAAGGTCACGCTAGTGCTTGTTTGTATTCAGTACTTGCAAGACAAGGATATTTTCCTGTCGAAGAGTTACTTACATTTAGGCAATTAGGTTCAAGATTACAAGGACATCCTTGTAGTCAATATTTAGATGGAATAGAAGTATCTACCGGTTCTTTAGGACAAGGTCTATCGATAGCTTGTGGAATGGCCTTAGGATTAAAACTGGATAAAATAGAGTCTAAAATATATGTATATTTAGGCGATGGAGAGTTGCAAGAAGGAAGTGTGTGGGAATCTGCTATGCAAGCATCTTCATCTAAGCTTGATAATATTATAGCTATTGTTGATAGAAATAATTTACAAATAGATGGTAATACTGAAGAAATAAAAGCCTTGGGTAATATTGCATTAAAATTCCAAGCTTTTGGTTGGAAAACGTTTGAAATTGATGGTCATAATATTCCTGAAATTTATAAAACTATTGAATTGGCTAAAGAAATAAAAAATCAACCTATTGTAATTATAGCAAATACTCATAAAGGACAAGGCGTTTCATTTATGCAAGATAATCCATCTTGGCATGGAAAAGCGTTAAATGATGAAGAATTAAAGTTAGCAATAGAGGAGCTAAGATAAATTTATGATTCTAAGTGAAAGTCAAGAAAAAAGATCAATAAGAAATCAATATGGTCAATATTTGGCCTATCTCGGTGAAATAAATGAAAATGTAGTAGTATTAGATGCTGATTTATCTTGTTCAACACAAACTTGTCAATTTGCTAAAAAATATCCGGAGAGATTTTTTAATATAGGAATAGCAGAACAAGATTTAGTAACAACAGCAGTAGGTTTATCTTTAACGGGGAAAATTCCATTTGTTTCAAGTTTTGCGATGTTTTTAACAGGTAGAGCTTGGGAACAAATTAGAAATTCGGTTTGCTATCAAAATGCAAATGTAAAATTAATATCTACTCACGCCGGTGTAACTGTAGGTGAAGATGGAGCTAGTCATCAAGCTCTTGAAGATATTTCTATTATGAGATCTATACCAAATATGATGGTTATTATTCCTGCAGATTGTTGCGAACTAAAATTTGCTTTAGATTTTGCTTTAGAATATAATGGTCCTATATATATAAGAATCCCAAGATCTAATGTATATGATATATTTGATGATTCGTCTTATAAATTCAAACCATATGCTGGGGTGAAAATAAAAGATGGAAAAGATGTAAGTATTTTTTCTAATGGTGAAACATTAAAATCTATTATTGATTGTGCTAAAATATTAAAGGATAATGGAATAGATGCTGAAATTATTCATTTGCCATTCGTTAAACCTATTGATCAAGAGATTATAATAGATAGTGTTAAAAAAACAAAATATGCTGTAACAGTAGAGAATCATTCTATAATAGGCGGTCTGGGTTCGGCAGTAGCAGAAGTAACATCTGAACGTTATCCTGTAAAAGTATTAAGGATAGGAATGCAAGATCAATTTGGTCAAAGTGCGGAACAATCAAAATTACTTGATTATTATGGTCTTACAGCTAAGAAAATTGCTTATAAAATTATGGAAAGTCTGAAAAATAATGATAAAGTTAATTAATGTAAGTAAACGGTATAAAAATACATATGCTTTAAAAAATATTAATTTAGAGATTTTAGCCGGTGAATTTGTATTTTTAACGGGAACAAGTGGAGCCGGTAAATCAACATTAATGAAGTTGTTATATAGAGAAGAAACACCATCTGCAGGTCTTGTTACTATAGGAGGTATAAATGTAGCAACTTTATCTTCAGATAAAGTTCCAAATCTAAGAAGATGTATGGGAATTGTATTTCAAGATTATAAACTTTTATTGAACCAAAGTGTCTATGATAATGTAGCGTATGTGATAAGAACGTTAGGTTATAGTAGTCACGAAATAGAAGCAAGAGTAATAGGAGCTTTAAATATAGTAGGTTTATCTGATAAAATGAAAGCTAAATCAAGTGAACTGTCAGGTGGAGAACAACAAAGAGTAAGTATAGCAAGAGCAATTGTTAATGGACCGCCTTTACTAATAGCAGATGAACCTACAGGTAATTTAGATCCTGGGAATTCACTTGAAATTATGCAGATCCTTGAACAAATTAATTTAAAAGGGATCACAGTAATTGTTTCTACTCACGATAGAGCAATGGTAAATCAATTTAGAAAAAGAGTAATTACTCTTGAAAATGGTGAAATTATTAGAGATATTCAAGCAGGTACTTATGAGTGACGCAAAAAAAAATATAAAAAAGCATGTAAAAAATCATATTCCAAAGGATATTTTAACAGAATTAAGAATAATTTATAGAATAACTATGGAAGCTATTTATGGAATAAAGCGTACAGGTTGGGTAAATTTAGCAATTATTACAACAATGGCGGCAATTCTTACTATTTTTGGGGCTTTAGTCCGTACTTCTATATCGATGTCTTTATTTTCTGAGGCTATAGGTAATGCTTTGGAATTATCAGTATATGTGAAATCTAATGCAGATACTAATGAGGTATCACAATCTATTTCTCGTTTAGAACACGTCAAGCAAACTAAAATTATCCCACGTGAAGTTTCTTGGAAAAAGTTAAAGTCTGAAATGGATGTACCGAATATAGAAAATCCATTACCGGATACTATTCATGTAAAAATTGATAATCCTGAAAATATCAATCAAGTATTTCAGAAGATAAAAACCCTAAGGGGGGTAGAAGACATTAATTATGCAAAAGATATAGCTGAAAAAATGCAGATATTCCATTCTGTTGTAACTACAGTTACTGTTATTGTAATTATTATTGTTGCTATTTTAACTTTAACTATTATTAATAATACTATTCAACTTGTAATCCAATCTAGAAAAGAAGAAATAGAAATAATGAGATTGATGGGGGTCAGCAACTGGTATATAAAAACACCTTTAATTTTACAGGGAGCTATTTATGGATTTTTAGGAGCAATGATTGCTCTTGTTCCAATGCAGATTATTCAGTCGGGATTAATAAATGTACATCATTTCTTTATGGTGCCATCACCTATTGTTATTGATAAAATTGTTAATTCTGTTATATTCCTTTTTGGTATATTTTTTGCAGCAAGTGGAAGTATTATTTCTATAAAAAAGCATATTCAGGTATAATGTAATTATGAAAATACAGATAAATAAATTGCTAGGAAATTGTGATTCTTTACCTGCTATGCCAAATGTAGTAGTAAAGGCATTATCAATAATTAAAGATGAATCAAAAGGTTTAAAAGATTTAGCTAATATTATTGCTTATGATCAGTCTTTAACTACGCTTGTATTAAAACTAGTTAATTCATCATATTATGGAATGCCTCAACAGATAACATCTATTACACGTGCAATTTCATTGATAGGTATGTTAGATGTAAGAAATATAGTAATTACAGTTGCCATGCGACCGATGCTTACATCACGTGGTGGAAAGGATTTATGGACTCATTCTATTAAAACAGCTATTGCTACAGAGTTAATTGCTAAAACTACAAATATTATTGATCCTAATGATGCTTTTGTTTTAGGTTTTTTACATGATATTGGTAAAATTATTCTTAACCATTCAAATCCTATTGTTTATAATAAAATAAAAACCTTAGCTGAAAAGAGTAAAAATATAATAGAAGTAGAAAACTTACTATTAGGAGCTTCTCATACGGAAGTCGGATTTATTCTGGCAAAAAAATGGCAATTACCTATAGTAATTGCAAATTGTATAAAATATCATCACTCTCCGTTTAATTCATCAATTCCTAAAGTTGTTTCATTAGTTTTATATGCAGACATTTTAGTAAATGATTCTTTTGATGATAATGTTAATATTTTATCTAGAATGAATAAATTAACAGGCATAGATGTTGAATATATCAAATTATTAAAATCAGAGATAGAAGAAAAAAGTGAGATACTTTTTGAGGAATGTTCTTAAGAAACTTTTTTATTTT
>CABQAQ010000009.1 GCA_902462155.1 uncultured bacterium
ATTTATAAATTATTTTAAAAATTAATTTTATGATGAGTGAAAATTTTTTTGTAAAAACTTTTGGTTGTAAAACAAATCAGATAGAATCAGAGTATGTGATTGATTTACTAAAGAAAAATGGCCTTAATAAGGTAGAAAATATCTTAAAAGCGGATTTTTGTATAGTTAATTCTTGTACGGTTACTTTGGAGGCAGATAAGAAAGTCTTAAAATTTATATCTGCTGTGAAAAAAAAGAATCCAGATATAAAAATTATTTTACTAGGTTGTTTTGTTCAAACTCATAAAGATGAGATCTTATCTAATGTTGATATAGATATTGCCTTAGGTAATCAAGAAAAATTAAAAATTTTAGATTTTATTAATCAGGATAATAAAGTTATAAATATTTCAAATATTTTTGAAACAAAAGAGTTTATAAAGTACGATGTATCAAAAATAGAACGAACTCGTGCAAATTTAAAAATCCAAGATGGATGTAATAATAGATGTTCATATTGTATTATACCGTTTGCCAGAGGCAACTCTAGAAGTAATAATTTGGAAAATATTATTAAACAAATTAACTTACTTGATAAAAATAATTATAAAGAAGTTATATTAACAGGTATACATATTGGGCAATGGGGTCTAGATTTAGTACCTAAAAAAAATTTTTTAGATTTGATTTATGAAATTGAAAAAACAAATATTCACAGATATAGACTTGGATCTTTAACCCCTGATGAGATCAGTGATAAGCTTTTAGATAGTTTAAAAAAATCATCTAAATTCTGCCATCATTTTCATTTATCTCTTCAATCTTTATGTACTAAAATTTTAAAAAATATGAATAGAAAATATACCCAAGATCAATGTATGGATCTTATTGAAAAAATCAAAGACTATTTTCCTGATGCATTTATTGGAGCGGATATTATAGTAGGATTCCCGGATGAATCTTATGATGATTTTATTACTACTTATAATAATATTAAAAAGTCAAAATTATCAAAAGTACATGTATTCCCTTACTCTATTCGGCCAAATACTTTAGCTAAATCTATGAAAAATCAAATAGATCAGTTTGAAAAACATAAAAGAGGAAAAATTATTCAAGAGTTATCAGATCAAAAATATAATCAATTTCTTGATCAAAATTTAGAAACTTATCAGGAAATTATTTTGGAACCTAAATTAAGTAAAGAATATAAGGGGTATTATCAAGGAGTTACTTGTAATTATATTAATGTTTTAAGCCCAGATTATTCAACAAAACCTTTAAAGGTACTTTTAAAAAAGAAAATTAATGATAAAATTATAATAGAATAATTTATTTTAAATAAAGAGGGAGTAAATGATGGAAAATATCAAACATATCTTAAGTTATATACCTACAGTAATAGAGGCGTCATCAAAAGGTGAGCGTTCATTTGATATATTTTCCAGATTATTAAGAGAACGTATTATTATTTTAGGATCTGAAATTAATGATGATGTTGCAAATTCAATTGTAGCTCAGTTACTCCTTTTAGATTCTGAAAATCCAGAAAAAGATATTATGTTATATATAAATAGCCCAGGGGGTGTTATTACATCAGGTTTAGCTATTTATGACACAATTCAGCTTATTAAATCTGATGTATGCACAGTATGTTTAGGTGAAGCTGCAAGTATGGGATCATTTTTGTTATCTTCAGGGGCTAAAGGTAAACGTTTAGCTTTACCTTCTTCTAGGATTATGATTCATCAACCTTTAGGTGGTGCTAAAGGGCAAGCTACTGATATTGAAATAGAAGCTAAAGAAATTTTAAGAATGAAATCTATGCTTAATAATATCTTAGCTACAAATTGTTCTCAACCTATTGAAAAAATTAAAGAAGATACTGAACGTGATTATTATATGTCCGCTTTTCAAGCTGTTGAATATGGGCTTATTGATAAAGTTTTAACACCGGATTCTTCTAATGAAGATAAAAATTCCTCTGAAAATTAATTTCTATTAAGCTAAGTTTAGAAACTTATGTACTTGTGGTATAAGCTTTACTTGGTTGTAATTATGTAAAAATTTATTAAATATTTCATAAAAATTAAATTTATCAGGATTATTTGATTTAAGAACGTCTAATAATGCTTTAGATTCAGGTTGTAAAATTATTTCTCGATTATATTTTTTAGCTAAATTACAACATTTTATTATTTCATCATTTGTAATATTACTATCAAATACAATTTTTATAAAAAGTTCTTTATTTTTTGCAACTTCTAAAAAATTTTCATGTAGATTAAATAAATTTCCTGTATTCGTAACCGAGTTAAGTTTTATATCCATTGAAATTATATCAATTTTTTCAATTATTTTTTTTAGATTTTGATATAATGTACCATTTGTTTCAAGAAAAAATTTTATTTTACTATTACAATATTTATTATTAAATAAATTAATAAAGTTATTGATAAAGTCATAAAATAATAAAGGTTCACCACCAGTAAAGCTTATTGAATGTATTGTTTTTAAATCATCTTGCATATTATCTATTTCTGTTATTAATTTTTCAGGAGTATATAATAATTTAGAGTTTAAATCAGAAGAAAAATCAGTATCACAGAATTTACAATTTAGATTACATTTACAAAATCTAATAAAAAGTTGTTTATATCCAACATAATTGCTTTCACCTTGAATTGATGAAAATATTTCTTTAATATATATCTGATCATTATTTTTCATTGTTAATAATTTTAAATCCTTGGCGTATGTCTTGTCTTGATAATTTTTTTAATTCTTGATAAAGTTTTATTTCTTCAATTGAGTGCTTCTGTGGTATAGAAATGAAGACTTCTATAATAATATCATTATTAAATTTATCTTGGATATTAAATTTAGTTCCGGAAATAGTATTTGCAGGAATAGTAAGACTTATTTTATTATTAGTTGTTTCTAGTTCTATAGTACTACCTAAAACTGCTTCATAAGGAGTTATAGGTAGTTTAAAAAGTTGTTTATTTCTTTTTTTATCATCCGTATTAAAATCTTTAGTTTCATTTTCAATATTATTTTTTGATGGATCTTTAGTATTAGTATTTTTAATGTTAATTATTAAATATAAATCTCCATTTTTGCCTCCATTTTGGCCTTGATTTCCCTCGTCAGAGATTCTGATTTTAGATCCGGACTTTATGTTCGCAGGGATTTTTACATTTATTTTTTTATGGGTTTGTAATTCCCCTTTTCCATTACAGAATGAACAAGTTTCATTATTTATAATTTTTCGACCTTGGCATTTAGGACAAATTTGGGTATGCAATACATTTACTTTCCTATTTGTACCTTGTATTACTTCAAGAGGAGTTAATTCTATATTTAAGCTAATATCTGTACCATTTTTAGACTTATTATTTGATGCTTCTTTTATCTTCGAAGTAGCTTTAAAAACTTCATTTAATATATTATCAAAAACTTGTGCAAAAGGTTTTTCTGTTGTATTAGTTTTAAATTTGTTATGCTTTTTATCATTATTTTCTGCAGCGGTAAACACATTTTCAGAATAAGCTTTTTGTGCCTGTGAGTGCTTTTGTCTGTTATAAGTTTCTTTTTGAGAATTTTTTTTAGAGTCAAAACTTTTTGGGCTAGAAAAATTTTTAAACCTATCATATTTTAATTTGGTTTCATCATCTATTAATATCTCATAAGCACTTTTAATTAATTTAAACTTTTCTTCAAAAGAAGGATTTATATCAGGATGAAACTTTCTTACAAGTTTTCGATAAGCAGACTTAATTTCTGCATAATCAGCATTTTTTGATATTTCTAGTATTTCGTATAAGTCTAAATGTAAAACACTATTTAATTCATTCATATATTTTATTTTAAGACTTATTTATAAAAATTCAACTTTTTTAGCTCTATTTTAAACTTAAATATTAACTATTCTTAATAAATTCTTTAAACGATATTGTAGGTTTTATTTTATATCCACATCCTTCAAGTGTATTTCTTGATTCTTGTAAATACTTTTGACTTATATTTGGATATTTTCGGCAATATAATGATCTAAAGAAATAATCTTTACATTCATTGTTATCTTTTAGTGATTTGCATTTGAATAGCATTGCTCCATCTGTATCTATTCCATTAATTTCAAATTTATTAAATTTCTTATCAAATTTCTTAATATATTCAAACTCTTCTTTTGTTCGAATATAGTTATTTCTATCTATCTTAAATGCGATACTAGAACAACACTTTCCACATTTTAAACACTTCCCTTCAACTTTATATTTTGAAGTTTTTGTATATTTCTCTATAAAATTTTTAAAAAATTTGATTATTTTATCCAAAATTCACCTCTTACAATTGGAAAATTCTTATCATTTAGATAAAATATTTGCATAATGAAATGGCCTTTTCCACCTATTCTCAAATCATTTATAAAATAATTTTTATTAATATCTAAAATAAAATCTTTTGTCTGATAAATAGTATATCCAAATCTTTCGACTTTATCATCTTGTTTATATACTTGTACCCTTATCATATGGTACTTAAAACCATTTGGAGCCAAAATTGCATAATATGTTTTTTGACCCAAATCAAAATGTCGTACTTCGTCTAAGGCATTCTCTTTTGTAATAGGTTCAGAATTAAAAATTAGATATATTTTATCTTTTTGTAGATTGCAACCTGAACATATTATTATTGTTAATATTAATAATATTAATATTAGTGATCTTTTAATCATGTTTGCTAATTCTTTAAGCTATTGATTTTATTTCTTACAAGTGCTTTAAAATCCATATTATTACTTAATTGTGTGAATTTTTCAAAATTTTCTATAGATTTTGTCGTATCTCCTTTTTTTTCATAGGCTAAACCTAAGGCATAGTACGAATAAACATACTCTTTATCAATAGAAATTACTTTTTCAAAATATGTTATTGCATCATCTATTTTATCTTGTTGGGCTTTACATAAACCTATATTAAAATTTGCATCGGCACTATTCGGGTTAAATTCAAATACATTTTCATATTCTGCTATTGCTTCGTCTAATTTCCCTTGTTCTTTTTTTATGTTCCCTATTTTTAATATTGCCGATTCATTTTTTTTATCTTTTTCTAAGGCTAGTTTATACTGCTCAATTGCTAAGTCATAATTTTTTGTTTTTAAATAATTATCTCCTATACTTATATACGTAAGTGATGAATCAGGATCTAAAACTTTTAATTTTTCTAAATTCCTTTGTGAATCTTCTATTTTATTATATGATGATAATAAATTAGAATAATCTCTCAAGATATCTTTATTATTCGGATCTATTTCTATTGCTTTTTCAAAACTTTCTATTACCTTTGTATTTAATCCTAGATTATCATACGCTTCTGCTAATTTTATATAAGTTAATGCATTATTCTTGTCTTTTTTTATAGAGTTTTCATAACTTAATATAGCTTTTTTATAATCTTTTAATTCTTGATAGTTATTGCCTTCTAAAACGTATGCTTCTGCTAATCTTTTTGTTATTTCATTATTATATTCTTTTTTTAGCATATTTTCATATATATTTATAGAATCAGAATACCTTTTTAATCCTTGTAAGGCTAACGCTTTATTTACAAGAACATCTTTATCATTTTTATACTTATCTTCTGATAAAATATCATTATATATTATTATTGCATCATTATATTTTTTATTAAAATGGTAAGTTTTTCCTAATTCTTTTTTGATGTCTATATTATTTGGATCAATATTTAAAGCCTGCTTAAGAAATTTAAGCGCATTTTCATAATCTTTTGTATTCTGGTATATTATAGCTAAATTATAGTAAGCAATAGGATTCTCAGAGTTTTTTTCTATATAATTATTATATTCTTTGATTGCATCATCTACTTTATTCATTTTTGCTAATAAGTTTGCATATTCAAATCTCAATTCATCTATATTTGGGTTAATCTTAAAGGCATTTTCAAATTCTTTTATTGCCAGATTATTATCTCCTTTTTTATAATATGCTAAAGCCAAATTACCGTAAGAAGCCCAATCTGAAGAATCCTTTTCTACAGCTTCTTTTAGCATCTCTATTGATTTTTCATAATTACCTATCCTTAATAATGCCAATCCATAGGAATTATATGCTTTAAATTCTTCTTTATCTATTTTATATATTTTATCATAATATTCTATAGCTTTTTTTTCATTATTACACTGCAAATATGTAGAAGCTAAATTCTCTAATGCCTCTATATTCTGTGGATAATATGTAAGAAAAGAGTTGTAATATTTTATTGCATTTTCATAATCATTTTTTAGCAATGATATATTAGCTAAATTTATAAGATTGAAGTTATAATCAGGAAATATTTGAAATGCTTGATTATAAGCTTCAAAAGCATTTTCATAATCTTTTTGCTGCTCTAGAACATTCCCTATACTTATATATATAAAAGCATCATCCGGTCTTAATCTTAAAGCTTTTTTATATGATGCTAAAGCATTATTCCAATCGGCTGTTTCTATAAACAAACCACCAAGTTTCGTGTAAAGTATGCCATTATTTGGAGATAGTTCTATTGCTTTTTTTAGTTCTGTTATTGCATCTTTATATTTTTCCTGATTTTCGTATTCTAAAGCTAAGTTATAATACTTTATTGTTTCTTTTGACATCTGTTCTTCGGACTTTGCAACCATATTGAAATTGCTTAATATTATACTTATGAATACCAGAAATGTAATTATCTTATTCAATCTAATCATTTATTTTATTTATCCTCTTATCAACCCCATTAATAATTTAATATTATCTGATTTAATTAATAAAAAATCAAGCTCCTTACATTATTTATTAAAGTTTTTGTAAGATAGAAAAATATTTTTATTTTAACATATAATATTAAATGAAATGCTTATTGATAAAGAAATATTAGATAAAATTAAACAAGCCATAAATGTTGAAGTTGAACATTCTTATATTGATATAAGAGGGAAAAAAATGACTTTTTCTAAATTCATTATTTTACAACTTCAAGAAATTTATAAACAAAATAAAACTAATCAAATACTAAAATTTCAAATAGATAATTTTAATCATTATTCTATGGCAAGTCTATCAGATAGAAGGTTAATTATACGATCTTTAATTAATGCTATAAAAAACTTTTTAAATGAAAACCAAAAAAATGAAAATATAGATGTTAAAAAAGACAATCAATTACAAGATTATGAATCTTTAGATGTTCAATATTTAAAAGGGGTTGGCCCTAAAATATCTTTTTTATTTAATAAGCTTAATATATTTAAAGTTCCGGATTTACTTTCTTTTTACCCTAAAAAGTATATGAATTATGAACATAAATGTCTTATTCGAGATTTAAAGTTAGATGAATATGTAACAATTTTTGCTAAAATTGATTCGGTATCATCATTTACAGTAAAAAGTTCACTTACTATTATAAAGACAAAAATTTCTGACAATTCTGGATCTATATATCTTAATCAATTTTTTGCAAAATCTAATAAATTTTTAATAGCAAAATATAAAAAACAATTTTATAAAGGACAAAAAGTACTGGTTTCAGGTAAAGTAAAGTTTGATAATTATTCATCTGAATTAACTTTAGATAAACCACAAATTGAAATTATTTCAGATTCTTTTAGTAACTCTGAACTTGAAGATTATAATAAAATTGTTCCGGTATATCCTTTAGTTGAAAATTTAAATTTAAATACTTTAAGAAAGTCTATAAAAACAGCATTAACTTTATTTAAAAGCCAAATTGGAAATATTTTACCCGAGTATCTAATAGAAAAATACAATTTATTAGATAGATATCAGGCTTTAGAAATAATACATTTTCCCACATCTACTGAAAAATTAGAGTTAGCTAGAAAAACTTTAATATTTGAAGAACTATTTTTATTACAATTAAAATTTGCTAATTTAAAAAAGCAAACACAATCATTAAATTCATTTAAATTTGAAATTAAAGAGAATGGACTTGTTAATAAATTTATTAATAGTTTACCATTTAAATTAACAAATGGTCAGAAAAAAGCAGTAGATGAAATATTAAAAGATATAGAACAAGAAAAGCCAATGCAGCGTATGTTGCAAGGAGATGTTGGAGCAGGTAAAACCGTTGTGGCTATTATTGCTATTTTAGCTGCAATAGAAAATGGTACTCAAGCAGCTTTTATGGCACCTACTGAAATTCTAGCACAGCAACATTTTAATAATTTAGTTAAATGGCTTTTTCCATTAGGTATTAACGTTGGATTATTTATTGGATCAAATACTCAAAAACTTAAAAATAAACTTCATAAAGATTTATTAAACGGTCAAATAAATATAGCTGTTGGAACACACGCTTTGATTCAGAATAACATAGAATTTAATAATTTAGGTTTAGTTGTAATAGATGAACAACATAGATTTGGAGTAGAACAGAGATCTAAATTACAAAAAAAAGGAAAATATCCTAAATTATTATCTATGAGTGCAACACCTATACCAAGAAGTCTGGCACTTTCTGTACATGGAGATCTTGATTTGACTATAATTAATGAATTACCTAAAGGCAGGAAATCTATTAAAACTTCTTTGATATCTTCAAATTTAAGATTACAAGCTTATAATCTTATAAGACGAGAACTTGAAAAAAATAATCAAGCGTATATTATTTATCCTTTGATTGAAGAATCCGAAAATTTAACAGCTAAAGCTGCAAGCTCTGAAGCTTTAAATTTACAACAAGGTGAATTTGCTAATTATAAAGTTGGATTATTACATGGCAAACTTTCTAATCAAGAAAAAGATGACGTTATGAATGATTTTAAAAATAAAAAGTATGATATATTAGTTGCCACAACGGTAGTTGAAGTAGGTGTTGATATAAAAGATGCAACAGTTATTATAATAGAAAATGCAGAGCGATTTGGTCTTACACAATTACATCAATTAAGAGGGCGTGTTGGTAGAAGTGATAAACAATCTTATTGTATTTTGATATCTTCAACTTCCAATGAAGATACTAAAAAAAGGCTTGAAATAATGACACAGACTAATGATGGATTTATTATTGCACAAAAGGATTTAGAAATAAGAGGACCAGGTGAGTTCTTAGGCACTAAGCAAAGTGGTATCAACGAGTTATCTTTAGCGGATATTACAAGAGATTTAAAAATCCTTGAGATAGCTAAAAAAGAAGCATTTGATTTTGTTGATAATTATGATTTAAACAATTACCCTGTAATCAAAAGAAAATTGAATGAAAAAGAAGATTTAAATAAGAACTTCTCTTTTCAAGCAGGATAATATATTTTAATTATGATCTCTAATTACCTCGGATAAAACTTTTTTATAGACATTAAAATTATTTACAGCATCTTTTTTATGTATATATTTTAGATTGAAATTTTTTGCAATAGTTTCTATATTATAGCTAGCTGAAATAATTATAATATCTGTATTTTTATTCTTTGTTTCACTTATTTTTATCTGATTAATAAACCATTCTCCTGCTGTTTTAGGTAAAAAATCAAGTTCCATCTGTAAGTCGGTTAAAATAAGATCATATTTATTTTGTTTTGCAAGTCTTAATCCATCTTTTGCACTATATCCAAAATCTAGCCTATTTATATTATTTGGAAAAATTAAGTTTATTTTTTCTATATGAAAACTTATCCAGCTACTACTATCATCTATTACCAGAATGTCTTTTTTCACTTTAAATATTAATCCTTTCTTATTTTTTTATTATACTACTGGAGCATTATATTATATCCAAAAAATAGAATAATTGATATAGTTGAAAAGAAATAATAAAGTTGGAAGATAATAAATATGAATATAAAAGAATATATAAATAAAATAAAATCTAAAATCAATATCCTTAATAAATATGCAAAGAATCCATTTGTAGATGAATCATTATCATATAATCCATTTAAATCAGCATTTACGCATACATATGTTTGGGTGGAAGATAATAAATGTACAACAGGAGAAAATAATGATTGTAACATTTGTTAGATGTTCTGTATAATTGTCCATATTCCTCTGTGTTTCGTTATATGTAGTGGATATAAGCTGTTATAAATTCAGTTATTGATTTTATTAATTAGATTAGTTGTTGATTTACCATCGACAAAATCAATCAACTCCACCTTGCCACCATAACTTAAAATAGCTTTCGCTTCAGGGAGCGACTCTATGGTGTAATCTCCACCCTTAGCGTAAATGTCAGGCTTAATTTCAAGTAATAAATCAACAGGCGAAATCTTATCAAAAAGTATTACATAATCAACACAGGTTAATGATGACAATATTTCCATTCTATCATTTTGAGAGTTAATTGGTCTACTAGGTCCTTTTAGCTCTCTTGTCGATTTATCAGAATTAACGGCTACTATTAAAATATCTCCTAATGCTTTAGCTTTTTTCAAATATCTTACATGGCCTACATGCAAAATATCAAAACAACCATTAGTTGCAACTATTGTTTTTTTATTTTCTCTTAATTCTTTTATTACACCATTTAAGTCTTTATCTGTTATTATTTGTCCCATTTTTTTCCCTTTTTTATATTTATTTTTAGTATATCACAAAAAATTTTATTATTTATTTTGGAGTTATATAAATATATTAATATTTCTTAATATTTTAATAAAATTTGTTTAAGTTATAAGTAGTATTGTCCGTATATATTTATTATATAATCGTATTAAAAGAGAAGGGAAATAGCTTATGAATTCAAGCCAAATTAATTTTAATCAAGAGAGATCAAATATTCCAAGTTTTCGTCTACCAAAAATAGATATTGATGACAAAATCGATGTCAAAGAAAAGAAAAAAAGTTTCTTAGGAAAGATTTTTAACCATGCCGCCCCAAAAGCTACAGGTGATTTTTCTGGGCCAAAATCTACATTTGATCAATTAGAACAAAAGGTAAAAGATAGTGGAGCAAGGATAGAAACATTTAAAAAACAAGCAGAAATATCAATAGCAAAAAGTCGCACGGAAGGTGCAACGTCTGATAATATGAAAAGTGCTATACAGTGGACGAAAGCAATGTGCTTGGAAGGTGATAAACTCAGTTTATATGAAGCAAAATTAAAGCTTACAGGATTAGTTGAGATTAGAGATGAAGGAGATAAAATTTTAAAGCCTTTTAAAGAAGAACTGACGAAACTTAACGAGAAGCTAAAGAAATTAGATGAAAAATGGGAGAATTTTAGTGGAAACAAAAGAAAACTAGATGAAAAGCTTTATCTTAGTGAAAGAGAATCAATAGAAAAGGAGATAAATGCTTGTAAAACTAGTGCAGCAAATTCTGTTCCAAAAGGTTATAATAAAGATAATGCAGCAATTCCACTACTTGAGCAAGATATAAGAGTTTATGAAGCAAAATTAGAATATAGAAAGATGTCAACTGAAGAATTAAAAACAGAAGCAAGAAAATTGTATGAGCAGGCTAAAACGCTAAGACAAGAAGGCAAAAAATTTGAGGTAGACGAAATATTAAGGAAATTTATTCAGATACAAAACATTTTTTTAGAAAATGCAAATTATGAAAATGCTTTAGCACACAAAGAGTTTATGGATGGAGTTGAAAAGATGACAGCTGAAGAATTGGAAGAAAATATCCAAATTGAATTAGCAAATGCAAAGAAATTTCGGAAAGCAGAGGGTAGGACAAAAAAAGAATCTGATCTTAATACAAAACAAGCAATAAACTGCATGATGCGTTTAAATGTATATAGATCACAATTAGCCGCAAAAGAGGCAGATTTAAAAAAAGAAGCTGATCAAAAAACTAAAGATTTACCAGATGTACCTTTAGAGTCTTTATTAAAACTAGAGGAACGTCTTGCTAAGTTGATTGTGGATGATTTACCTGAAGTACCTGATAATGATCCTAATGTAGCGTTAAAGCAAAGAGATGTTGCAGTAGCAGAGCTTGAAGATTGGGGGTAATACTTTAAGAAATGTTAAGAAAAATATATACTAATTGTTTTAAAAAGCAAATAGTGTGGAATATAAAAAATAGAACCTCTAATTATTCTTTCCACTCCTTTTCTCCATAAATTTTTATAATTCGTCTTTATGACGATTTTTTTTATGTTGATAAAAAATATGTGACTTGTATATTTACTCCCCAAAACGATAGATATAAGGTCATTTTAACTTATTTTAGAACCGTATCGATTGTAAGATCTTGAAACGAGTTCAGGGTAATAATTTTAGCCAGTTTTAGTGTAAATTACCGTATAATTCAAAAAAAGATAAGCTTGTAAAATAAGATTTTTTAAGTTAAATTAGAAATGTTAATAAAAAAATTAATAAAAGGAGAAAGAAGATGAGTGAAAGAAAACTTGTAGGAACAAGTGAGATGTTCAAAAAAGCACAAGAAGGCAACTATGCTATTGGTGCATATAATGTAAATAATATGGAAATTCTTCAAGCTATAGCAGAAGCAGCAGAAGAAACCAAATCTCCAATTATATTACAAGTATCAGCTGGAGCTCGTAAATATGCTAATCAAACATATTTAATAAAATTAGTTCAAGCAGCATTAGAAACAACAACTGTTCCTATAGCATTACATCTAGATCACGGTGAAGATTTTGAAATATGTAAATCTTGTATAGATGGTGGATTTTCTTCTGTAATGATAGATGGATCAAGATTTCCGATTGAAGAAAATATAGCTATAACTAAAAAAGTAGTAGAATATGCTCACGAAAGAGGGGTTTCAGTAGAAGCAGAATTAGGAAAATTAGCAGGTATAGAAGATGCTGTTAACGTAAGTGCAAAAGATGCAACATTCACAGATCCACAAGATGCTGTAAGATTCGTAAAAGAAACAGGTTGTGATTCTTTAGCTATAGCTATTGGAACAAGCCACGGTGCTTATAAATTTTCCGGTGAAGCTAAATTAGATTTTGATAGATTAGCAGAAATAAGAAAAGCTTTAGAAGAAGCAGGATTTAAAAATTATCCACTAGTATTACACGGATCATCTTCTGTACCACAATATTTAGTAGAAGAATGTAATAAATATGGTGGTAAATTACCAAACGCTAAAGGTGTTCCAGAAGAAATGTTAGCTTATGCTGCTAAAAATGGTATAGCAAAAATTAATATAGATACAGATTTAAGATTAGCAATGACAGCTACTATTCGTAATATATTTGCAACTAAACCTGAAGTATTTGATCCACGTGCTTATATGGGTCCAGGTAGAACTGCTGTTAAAGAACTTGTTAAACATAAAATGGAAGTACTTGGAACTCAAGGACACGCTTAATTTATTAGCTTAGTTGTATTTATAATTTTATAAAATTATAATAATTAGAGATTTTGTTTAAATTACAAAATCTCTAATTTTATAGCATAATAAAAGATAGATATAGTCTAATTTTACTGAATTAAAAATGTTTCTTGTAGTTTTTTAATTAGCTTATCAGTTTGATTAATTAGATTATTATAATCAGAATTATTTTCTACAATAAAATCCCAAGAAGAAATATCATCAAGATCAGTTTCTGTTAAGTCATTTGCATTAACAATTTTTCCACGTTGTTGACGATTTTTCAAATCTGAATTTACTCTTATAAAAAAAGAATTAAATTTTTTAAAATATTCCAATTCTTTTTTTAATCTAAGATCTGGAATAATAAGATAATCACCGGAATCAATAATTTTTTTTAGCCAGAATAAATCACTTATGGCTCTACCCTGATCTCCAAGTTTTATTAAATCATTTCTATAAACAGCTTTATTTTTCTCAATCTCATCTATTGTTAAGTTATGATTTTTACCATACTCTATTTTTATTGCATCACCAATGCCAATACGTTTAAAATTATCTAATTTTTGAAGCAAAATTTTAGCTAAAGTATCTTTACCGCTTAATTGTTTACCAGAAATTACTATTAAAAATTTTTTTTTATTTTCGTTCATATTGTAACCTTTTTAACTTTTTATGTATATTATATAAAAAATAAAAAAAAAGTCATATAAAAAGTGGATACTGTTTCTAGTAAAAAAAACTATTATATAATTAAATTAATCTAGATATAGGAGGGATATTAATATGAAACAACATTGTATCCGTTCAAGTATTATTTCGGATCTGTTTATTCCACAGAATAATGGACAATTATCTGACTCTATTATCCAGAATTGGACAGAACAAGCTATTGAATGTTATAAATTAAAAGGTAAATGTAAAAATTGTTCAATATCAAAAGGTTGTTATTCTTTTGTATGCCAAATGCCTAAAGTTGTAAATACACTTTTAAAAACTATAGGGAAGCCGGAATTATAATTTTTTATTATTAAAAAGTGTTTATTTTTATTTTTCAAGTGATATGATGATTTTGTGAGGAGATAAAAATATGTATAACCCAAAATCATTGAAAGCTGAAGAATTTATTTCGCATGATGAAATAATGGAATCTTTAGACTATTCACAGAAAAATAGTAGTAATGTTGAATTAATTGATAAAATTCTACAAAAAGCTAAATTGAAAAAAGGATTGAGTCATAGAGAAGCTCTTATGTTACTTGACTGTAATATAGAAGAAAAAAATCAAGAAATTTTTAAATTAGCTAAAGAAATAAAAGAAGAATATTATGGAAATAGAATCGTTTTATTTGCCCCATTATATCTTTCAAATTATTGTGTTAATGGTTGTGTTTATTGCCCATACCATTTAAAAAATAAACATATTCCAAGGAAAAAATTGACACAAGAAGAGATTGCAAAAGAAGTAATGGCACTTCAAGATATGGGACATAAACGTATTGCTATTGAAACAGGTGAGGATCCGGTAAATAATCCAATAGAATATATATTAGAATCAATTGATACAATATATAAGGTAAGACATAAAAATGGATCAATAAGAAGAGTAAACGTAAATATAGCAGCAACAACAATAGAAAACTATAAAAAGCTTCACGAAAAGGGAATAGGAACATATATTCTATTTCAAGAAACGTATAATAAAGAATCTTATGAAAAATTACATCCAACAGGTCCAAAACATAATTATAGTTATCATACAGAAGCTATGGATAGAGCGATGCAAGCTGGTATAGATGATGTAAGTATAGGTGTTTTATTTGGTTTGGAACTATATCGTTATGAATTTTTAGGACTTTTAATGCACGCAGAACACCTAGAACAAACATATGGCGTTGGGCCTCACGCTATAAGTGTGCCTAGAATTAAAAAAGCAGATGATATAAATCCCGAAGATTTTGATAATGGTATAGATGATGATATTTTCGCTAAAATTGTAGCTTGTATTAGAATTGCAGTACCTTATTCAGGCATGATTATATCAACAAGAGAAAGTAAGGAATGTAGAAAAAAATTACTTAGTTTAGGTGTTTCCCAAATAAGTGGTGGATCAAAAACAAGTGTAGGCGGATATTTCAAACCTATGCCTGAAGATGAAGATTCAGCACAATTTGATGTGTCGGATAGACGACCTTTAGATGAAGTTATTAAGTGGCTTTTAGACCTCGGTTATCTCCCAAGTTTTTGTACCGCTTGCTATAGACAAGGTAGAACAGGTGAAAGATTTATGAAAGTCTGTAAATCTCAACAGATTCATAATTATTGCCATCCTAATGCAATTCTTACATTAAAAGAATATTTGATTGATTATGCTTCTTCTGATACTAAAACTCAAGGTGAATTAATTATAAAAAGAGAATTAGATAAAATACAAGATGAGTCTATTAGAAAAATATTACAACAAAACTTAATTAAAATAGAAGAAGGTTTAAGAGATTTTAAATTCTAAATTTTTATAAATACTATAAATTAAAAGCACTTTTTAAATAATAAAAGTGCTTTTTTAATGTATTTTTTTATTAAAAATATTAATTATAAATTTTGAAAAATTTTAGTAAGAATATCTAAAGCTAGATCAATATGAGTTTTATTTATAATTAATGGAGGTAAAAATCTTAAAGTATTTACACCTGCAGTGATAACAAGTAGACCATTTTTTTCGCATAAATTTACAATATCACTTGCTTTAATACTGTCATACAGTTCTATGCCTGTCATTAGTCCTAAAGATCTTATTTCTTTTATTTTATCCGGATACTTGTCTTTTAGATTTAATAAATTTTCTTTAAAGTAAGATCCTATCTTGGAGATATGAGCAAGTAAATTATTATCTAATAACTCTTCTAAAACGACACTAGCAGCTGTCATAGATATTAAGTTTCCTCCAAAAGTAGAAGCGTGATCCCCAAAAGATAAAATGTCACTTGCTTTTTTAGAAACTAAGGTAGCACCGATAGGGAATCCAGCACCAAGCCCCTTAGCAAGAGATACAATATCAGGCTTTATGGCAAAGTGTTCAAAAGCAAATAGTTTACCTGTTCTACCTATTCCAGTCTGAACTTCATCAATTATTAATAATATGTCATTATCCTTGCAAAATTGTTCTAATTTTTGAATAAATTCTATATCAGAAATAAGAACACCACCTTCACCTTGAATAAGCTCAAGTATAATTGCACAAGTATCAATTTCATTTTTATTGTTTTTAGAGTAGCTAAGATTAATTACGGAGTCAAGGTCGTTGTATATTGCAAATTCAAAATTATCAAGAAGCGGTAAAAAAGAATCTTGATATTTCTTTTGACCGGTTGCACTTAACGATCCTAAAGTTCGTCCGTGAAAAGAGTTTTTAAAAGCTATAATTTTATTTCTTTTTATAGAGTTCTTTTGATTTAAGATATTTGCATATTTTTTAGCTATTTTTAATGCAGTTTCGACACTTTCAGTCCCACTATTAGAAAAAAATACCTTATTGAAATGACTATTTTCTATAAGTTTTTTTGCAACAACACTCTGAGGCTGAGAATAATAAAGATTTGAAGTGTGTATTAATTTTTTTAATTGATCAGTTGTTTTATTAATAAGTTTAAGATGATTATAACCTAAGGAATTTACAGCTATACCGGAAACAAAATCTAAAAATTTATTTTTGTTAAAATCAAATAAATAAACCCCATCTCCGTATTCAAAAGCGATATTATGTCGTTTATAGGTATTAAGTATAAAGTTGTCAGTATTAAACTTGATATTGTTATTATTATTAGCTTGTGTATTCATATTAAAACTCATGTTGAAAAAACTCCTTTAAAATTTAGTTATAACAGTTCCTATACCTTCTTTAGTATAGATCTCAAGCAAAAGAGAGTGAAGAATTTTGCCATTAATAATATGTACAGCTTTTACCCCATTATTAACAGCATTAATACAGCTTTCAAGTTTAGGAATCATTCCACCAGATACTGATTTATTTTCTATTAAAGTTTGTGCTGTATTAATATTAAGCTGAGAGATAAGAGAAGTTTTATCTTCAAAATTAGTCAAAATTCCATCAATATCGGTCATAAAAACAAGCTTTGAGGCCTTTAAAGCTTTAGCTATTTCAACAGCAGCCATATCGGCATTGACATTGAATGATTGACCTTGTTCGTTAGTACTTATAGGAGAAATTACAGGTAAGAAACCATTATCAAGAAGAGTTAAAATCAAATCTGTATTTACCTTTTTTATTTCCCCTACAAAGCCCAGATCAATATTATTTTTTATTAATTTCTCAGCAATTAAAACATTAGCATCTTTTCCGGAAATACCGACAGCATTAACATTAAGTTTATTAAAATCAGATACAAGAGATTTGTTTATTATACCTGATAAAACAGACTCAACTATTTCCATGGAATCTTGATCAGTAACCCTTAAACCGTTATTAAAATTAATTTTAATATTATTTTTTTCTAAAGCCTGATTAATTTTTTTACCGCCACCATGGACAACTACAACTTTTAATCCTACCATTTTTAGAAAAGAAATATCTTCTATAACATTTTTTTTAAGATTTTCATCAGCAATAGCACTACCCCCATATTTAATTACAGTAATTGTATTTTGGAATTTATTTATATAAGGTAAAGCTTCAACTAAAATTTTTGCTTTATGTATATATGTATCAATATTCATATTATTATCAACCTTAAAATTCTATATTTTAATATATTTTATCATTACAACTATAAATATAGATAAAACTTAATAATAATTAACGTTAAGTATTATAAAAAGATCAAGATATTAAGAATTGTAACTTTATAAATATAAAAGAGCAATAAATAAGAAAAAAATAACTTTTAAATATATAGAGAAGATATATAAAGTTTGAGCTAATAAAAATAAGAGGTTGAATATATGGTAAGTGCTTTTGGAAATTTGAATTTTAATGGATATGCGAATCCATATTATAATCAGGAATTAATGCAGACACAATCTCAGAATATGCTTAAATCAAATCTAGAGTTTCAAGGTGATTATGCATTAAAGCAAGCACAATTAATGAATAAAAATAATGGAGAAGTCAACATATTAAAGACTCAAGCGTTGACATTGATGTCATTATTAAAAAATAGGCAACAAGATCAATTTATAGATGAATGGAAAGAATTTGAAAAATTGGTTTCACAAAATGAATTGTATGCAAATACAATAGATACATCAGATCCACAAGAGTTGACAGCTCAAGCAAGGGATGTATTTCATCAGATTACAGGTAATGATTTAATAGCAAGTGTGAATAAAGTAAAAACTCCATTTGAAAATTCTTTAATAAATTTTGCAACACTAGGCTTTGCTTGGCAGAATGAAAATTGTGATACATTAGCATCAAAACTAACAAATACTCAAAGAACAAGCGCAAGCTGTATAGCAGAAGCAACAGGAGCAGGTATAGGTGTAGCATCAGCAGTTGGATTAACATCGATGTTAATAGGAGGAGTAAAATCTTTAGCAGTTGGTTGTAACCCAGGAGGGTTTAGAAAATGGGCTCCTAGAGCACTAGGACTTTCTGCTTTAGCAGGTATTACTACTTTTATTGTTGATGCTGTTTTACAATTTACAAAAAGGAATAAAGAAATTTCAGAGTCCAATAAAGGCTAAATAATAATTTTATTACTTTAAAATGAATAGTTATTTAACTTAATAAGTTAAATAACTATTTTTTTAGTCTTTATAAAAATGAATATTTTGCTTAATATTTCGTCATAAATAGTATAATTGTCGCAATTTTTTGTTATTATATGTTTTATCTAATTACAATAAAAAGTAAGAGGATAAGTATCATGTCAAGTACATCATTATCAAGGCAAAATATGGCAGCTCCAATTCAATCAAATAGTTATTATTATCCCCCTCAAGTATATTCTAATTCAAATAAAGCCGATGGTTATTATAATTATAATGATCAATTTCAAGGCGATTCTTTTGTAAATAATAGAGCTCAAGAGCAACATAAAAAAGAGATAAATTGGAAAAAATGGTTGACAATAGGTGGACTTGCAGCAATAGGTACGTTTCTATTAGCCTCTGTCTTAGGTCGTTCTTCTACACCGGTTCCAAATGATGTATTAACATCTAAAAGACCAACTACTACATTTAAAGATGTGGCTGGAATGACAGATATTAAAGATATGCTAAATCAGAAAATATTAAATCCAATAAATGATCCGTCTATTAATAAAAAATATCAAAAATGGGGAATAGAACAACCATCAGGATTCTTATTCGCAGGCCCTGGTGGTACCGGTAAAACATATATAGCTGAATGTCTTGCTGGAGAACTTGGTACTGATCTTTATGAAATAAAAGCTTCAGAAGTTGGATCTGCTTGGGCTCATGAAACAAGTAAAAATATATCTAAAGCTATTGATGATGTTATATGTAAAGCAGAAAAATCAGATAAACCAGTTGTCCTTTTCTTTGATGAACTTGATTCTATTGTAAGAAAAAGAACTTCAGATACTAAAAAATATGAAGCAGAAGAAGTAAATACTATACTTCAAAAAGTACAGAATTTACATAAAAAAAATATAATATTGATAGGTGCTACAAATTGTCCGGGAATGCTTGACAAACCTGCTCTAAGACCTGGTAGATTTAATACTCCTATTTATTTTAGATTACCTAATTTGGAAGAACGTGAAGATTTATTTAAGTTATCTTTAAGAAATTCTTCTAAAGAAGTAGTTGGTAATTTCCTTGATAATAAAGAAGCTCTTAAAAAAGTAGCACAAGCTGCAGAAGGTTTCTCTAATGCAGATATTAAAGATATTGTCAGAGAAGGTTTAACTATGGCTTGTAATAATGGGGCATCTGAAATTGATGAAACTTATTTCTTAAAAGTTATTGAAAATTTAAATTTACAAAAAGAAATGGAAGAATTCCAAAGATCATTTACTTAAATTAAAATACAAAGATGATGAATTATTTATCTTTTGAACAGATAAATATTACTTCTTCGGATAATAAATTGGCAATGTTCTTTGTATATTTTCTATGTGATAAGATTCTATGTTCTTTTCCTTTTGATAAAAATATCTGATCGATAATTTCTATATCTCTTGTTTTTGCAAATTCATAGAAATCATTAATAGTTAGCAGGTGAATATTTGGAGTATTATACCATTCAAATGGTAAGACTTTGGATTTAGGCATTTTACCTTGCAACATTAAAAATAAACGAATTTTATAATATGCAAAGTTTGGAAAACTTATAATTATTTTTTTGCCTACTCTAAGCATCTCATCAATTACATAATCTGGTTTTACTGTTGATTGTAAGGTTTGATTTAATATTACCCAATCCCATTGTTTTTCTTGAAATTCTTTTAAACCTTCGTCTATATTCCCTTGTATTACTGATAAGCCTTTTTCTAGACTTTTTATTACCTGATCTTGATCTATTTCTATACCAATTCCTTTGCAGTTTTTAGTTGTTACTAGCTTGTCTAGTAAAACTCCTTCTCCACAACCAAGATCAAGTATAGAAGAGTTATTATCAATAACTTTAGAGATAATTTCGTAATTTAGGTGTATATTTTCTATAGTCATAGTTCTTATTGTTTTTCTCCTATTTTAGATAAAAAACTCTTTATTATCTTTGTTTGTTGATTAAATTCAAGTAAAAAAGCATCGTGACCACAATTAGATTTTATTTCGCAAAAAGAAACGTCTTTTTTGGCTTGAAGTAAAGCATTTACCATTTCTTTTGATTGTTCTGTTGGAAAAAGCCAATCTGATGAAAAAGAGATAATTAGAAATTTAGAATTTGTATTTAAAAACGCATTTTTTAAAGAACCATATTTTTTTGATAAATCAAAATAGTCAACAGCTTTTGTAATATACAAATAACTATTTGCATCAAATCTATCTACAAAAATTTGTCCTTGATGAGCCAGATAACTTTCTACCGCAAAATCTATATTAAAATCGAAATTAGCTTTGTTAGTTTGGAATCTTCTTCCGAATTTATTATGCATAGCCTCTTCGCATAAATATGTTATATGTCCGATCATTCTTGCTATACTTAAACCGGTTTCAGGATAATTTTTTTGGTCATAATAGCTTCCATTGTTAAAATTTTTATCAGAAAGTATGGCATTTCTTCCTACTGCGTTAAAGGCTATGCTCTGAGCAGTTAATTTAGATGTTGAGGCTATAACTATAGTTCCTATTACCATATCACTATATTTTATTGACCATTCAAGAGCTTGCATTCCTCCCATTGAGCCGCCTGCTACTATTAATTTTTTTATCTTTAGATATTCAATGAGCTTTTTTTGAACTTTTACTGTATCTTCTATAGTAATTACAGGAAAATCTAAACCATAAGGTCTATTTGTTTTTGGATTAATTGATGATGGACCAGTTGTGCCAGAACAACCACCTAGGATGTTTGAACATACTATGAAATACTTATTTGTATCAAAGGCCTTATTTGGACCTATCATTTCTTGCCACCAGCCAGGTTTTTTATCTTCTTCTGTATGATATCCGTATGCGTGTGCATCTCCTGTTAAAGCGTGAAATATTAATATTGCATTATCACCTTTTTCATTTAATTTACCATACGTTTCGTATGCTACGGTTATATATTCTAAAATTTCATTTGACTCAAGCTTTAAAGGTTCGTTTATTTCAAAATATTTAGTTTCTGTATATTCTCTATTGACTGTACTATTTCCCATATTTATACGTTACCTTTTTATTGATTTTCAATTTCTTCGTATTTTTTATAGAATAATGTCGCTATAATAGGTTTAGCAAAAAAATCCAGTATAGATACAATTATTTGAATAGTAGGAGCATTTAAAGTATTTGAAATATTAAATAAATTTAGGAAAAACTTAATTGTTAAATATAATATAAAGGCTAATATAAACTCAAAAATATAAAGATATACGTTTACAAAAATAAATGGAAATATATTGTTATTTATAATTTTTATACTAGTTTTAATATAATAAGAAATTTCTCTATTACTATTAAGAGCAAAGATAGGAATACTTAAGCTTAAAATAGATTTTGCTATCGGGTCAGCTAGAATTGCTATTGGAAAGCATAAGATTCCAATAAGAATCAAAATTGCCATAAGAACTATATAAGTTAATACAAGCATAGAAATTAATTTGAAATATTTTTTAGAATTTTTTGAAATACTTTTAATGTAGATTAAATTATTCTTAATATTTTCTTGCCTATATAAATCTAATGTTAATGGAGTTAATGCTGCGATTGAGATTAATAATTCAGATAAATATTTAAAAAATAAAAAAATACCAGGAATAGATAATATAATACATATTATGCTAGATAAAATTATATCTTGTTTAAAATTAGGATTAAATATAGAAATATAAAAATAAATTAAGATGACATTTAATAAAATACTAAATAATATACCTAAAGAGGGTATTAAAATTAAGTCTAATAATTTAAATAAATTTTTGAAAATAATATCTAAAGATTCTTTAAAAATATTAAAAGTAGATAAATTTTTAAATTCTTCTCTTCCATTACTATACATATTATAATTCCTTATATATATTAATTTTTATACTATAACATATATTATTTTTTAATGAAAGAAATTTATTTTTCGTATCTTCTATAAAATAAAGTAAGAGCAATGTCACGGATTGGAAGTGTAAATCCACAAGCAATACTTGTTATAATCATTTCAAAAATATGGTTAGATACTTCAAGACTATCAAGGTTAAATTGTTTTAAAGGTAAAGTTTGGATAAATGCCTCAATAGGTGTAGATAAATAATAATCAAGTTTAAGGTAAGAAACGGCAAAGTATACACTTTTAGGTATTATAATATAACTTACTATAAATAAAAATATTAAAATACAGATAATAGAAAATAAATATTTACTTACAATAGAAATACTTGTTTTTAAAATAGAAAAAATATTTTTGCTTTCGTCAAGAGCAAATATCTGAATAGTTAAGCAAAATAACAATGAAAAAATTAGCCCTGGAATTATAAAACACAAATAACCTAAAAAAGTAATAAAGGCAATTATAAGTAAAAGAATAATATAATCTTTAGACCTTCTGAAGACTATATCATAATGTGATTGAATATTCTTGATATGACCTGAGGTATCAACATCAACACTTATAGAATTAATAGCGGCTATAGATATTAGATAATCCCAAAAAGATTTTGTAAATATTAAAAATCCTGGCAATGTAAAAAGAAGTAAAAAAAGAAATGAAATATTTTGGTTTTCTAGAATAGAAAATTTAGCTAAATTAGTCTGAAAATTTATAGTATAAAAATAAGTAGCAGAAAATATAAATATTAGTCCGAGTAATTGTCCAAAAATTGGCCAGAATAATATTTTAAAAAAAATATCAATATTCTTAAAATATAATTTTAATGACTCATAACAAATAGATATTATCGTAAAAAATTTGACTTCCTCGTTTATTTTTGATTTTGAAACTTTATTTTTTTTCTTTTTAGTCCTTTTGGTAGTTTTATAGAACTTATTATTGTCAGAATTTTTCACTATTTGATACCTTTATTAATTCTAGTCTTTGTATACGATTGATAAAAAAATATTAATGATAAAATAATACATGTTTAATTATAATATTAAAATATAAAAAATGAAAAATATAGAAGATTTTAAAGAAGACGATTATAAAAAAGATGTGGATTTACATATTCATTCTTGCTTTTCAGACGGATTAATGAATCCTGATCAAATTACTAAAAATATTGAGAAATATAATTTAAAAAAAATTTCAATATGTGATCATAATACAGTAGAAATTTATCAAAATGAAAATATTAATAATAATAACAAAATAATAAAAGGTGTAGAATTTGACTGTTGGCACAAAGGTGTACTCATACATATTTTAGGCTATGATATAGATGTAAATAATGAGGATCTGGTTTCAATTTGTGCTAAAACAAAATTGGGTAAAACATTAGATATAATAAGATTATATGAAGCAATAAAAAGGACACCCAAAAAAGCTATAGAGGCTATTCATAAAGCAAAAGGCAAAGCAGTATTAGCACATAGTGCTTGTTATTGGACTTTTAATTTGGATTTATTTGTAAAATCTTTAATAGATCTGGGATTAGATGGTCTTGAAGTTTTTTATCCGTATCGTAGACATAGAGCTATTATTAAGTTCCATAAAGCTGATACTGTAAAAAAAATAGCTGAAAAATATTCTTTATTAATGACAGGCGGAACTGATACACATGATAATATGGAGAATTATAAATTATTTAACAAGTTCTGATAAGAAAACAGCTAATAACTAAATATAAATAAATTTAAAAAGTTAGTTATTAGCTGAAGTTGGTGTTATAAAAATATCTAAATTTTTAAGATTCCGGATTTGTAACACTTTTTTCTTTATTTTTTTCATGGAAGTATAAACCTGCAGCAGCAGCTCCAGTAGCTGCAACTAAAGTACCAATAATACTTACTTTAGCTAATTTGCTATCTTTAATTTTTTCTAAAAGATTTTTTTCTGTAATTTGCTGAGATTGTATTTGTATTTTATTACCCTTTTTAGAATTTTCTACTACTGATTTATATACATCTTCAGGTACTATTCCAAACTTTTCACCTACTACAGGCTTTAACCTATCTTTTGTTCTATCAGACAAACCTTTAAATCCATTATTTTTATCTATTTGCCATACTTGTTGAAAATATCTATCATTGGCTGATAATCCATTATTAGAATCAGCATTGTTATACCAATCACCTTTATGTTCTATACAAGCTTTTGACATCTTTTTATAAACATCTTTATCATCATAGATTTTTACAGCTTTTTCGATAAGCTCAGATAACTCTGAACCTTGTTTATTTATTCTTACTTCATCTATAGCATTAGCTAATTCGTTACCTTTTAAATTTTGTTTATCAGAAGGAAGTAAATCTTCTTTATTACCTATTAAAAAAGCATTCTTTGTTAAAAATCCTGTTTTACCTTCTTCTATAAGATTAGGTGCCCCTCCTGTATTTGTAGATAATACAGGTGTTCCACAACCTAATGATTCAATAGGAGTAATTCCACAAGGTTCAAATCTGGATGTTAAATATGCAAAATCTGCACAAGTTACAAGTTTGTTTGCAAACCAACCATTTACATAAATAGCTTGACCTTTATATTTTCCATTGTCTATGCTATTTATTTCTTTTATCTGATTCTGTATTAATTTCCAATCAGAACTACCATTATTAAATTGGCCGCCTAATATTACATTTACACGTTTTTTTTCAGCTTCACTTATATTTTTATTTTCTAAAAATTGTTTAAATCCTTCTAAACTGATAGGATACCCCTTTTGTTCAGTACCACGACCCCAACCCATAAGAATTATAGGATCTTTACCGTTTAGTTCGGATCTTTTATCTTGTATATAACCAATTACGGTATTACCTTTTTTAGATATTAAATCATCATTAAAAAATAGCTTATTTATAGAATTTTCAGAAATATCATTTGAGGATTTATTTTCAGAAAACTGTGTTAAAGTATTATAAAAAGTATTCTTATTAAATTGACGAGCTTTATAAAGATCATCTATAGAATCGTTTTGACTAAATGGTTTATATTTCACCATATCAGTTTTTTCAAATCCACAACCATTAGGTCCAAACTTTGTAGCTTTACCTTCTATTTTTGTATAAGGCTTATCTGTTTCCATTGTTTTTAATGATGATCCGTTAGTAATATCTATTGTAATATCTTTTGCTTTTTCAAACCTTTTTTGCATACCTTCTGACATTTCAGGAGTCTTTGGATTTCTAGCTTCTAGACCGTAATTCATAGATACTGTTCCTGAAGAGAAAGTCTTATTTTGAGTTTCAGATGCTGTCAATGGGATAGCTGACATATTGTAGTTTCCGTCATCATCTTTAAACATTCCTATATATGGATCAAAGATATCATAAATTGCTTTTTGTTCTTTTTTGTCAAGTGCTTTAAATGGATCAAAATCAGTTTTACAATTAGCTTCAGCTTCTTTTGACATATCAATCATCTTAGATCGTATTTTTTTGATGAATTCTAAATCTTTTCCATTATTTGTATTTTTTAATTTTTCATAATCTTTTTCGTCTGCAATTATATTAAAGAAATCAATAGGGTTAGAATATTTACCTTGATATGCCCCACCTACATTATGGAATGTTGTATGTACTCTAAGTCCTTCAAAATAATCATCATTTTCACCACGATTGCCCATATCTGTAATAGCTGAAACTCCAAATCTATCGTGGATCCAGATGTTAGCCGGTTCAAATCCTTCATCTTTTAATTTTGGTAGTACATCTACTGATGCTCTTGAAAAATTAGAATAATCAAGATCTAAAAAGTGAGCTCCGGTTTCTCCGGTCCATCCGCCAGATCCACTAGCTGCACATTGAGGGCCTCCATATGCCTCTGGTAATTGTGCTACCTCTGGAGTATGTAAAAAATATATTTCACCCTTTGTTGCATTCTTTTTTATATCATTTGTTTTTAGTTTAAATAATTGGTATGGAATTTCTTCTAATTCAAATTTCTCTTGATTTACTCCTTTTATAGTCCCTTTATAATTATCTAATCTTTCAATTTCTCTAAAATTATTTCCATCAGATATTACAAAAGACTCATTATCTTTTAATTGATAATCTGTAGCAACCCTTTTATAAGCATTTTTTGGAGCTATTTTATTCACTTCATTTACTCCGGTTGCTTTTTTATCTAATACTAAAACACCTTTTGATTCTTCACTTTGTACATTATCATTAAAACTGTTATATGGTAGAATTGTTCTTACATCTATATTAGTATTTGCTGTTTCGTCTGCATTTTGCCAACTAGCAGGCGCTTCCATTGCTACATTTGCTAATCCGCCTTTTTTATATATTCCATCAAGTACACTTTGTAATTCCGGTGGAATCTGTAATATCTGGTTTGTTTTTTTTGTTTCCGCATTACCAAATGATATCTGTATCATGTTGTTTGCTGGCTTTATTCTATTATTTAAATTTATCCCAAATGAGGCTGCTTTTAAGGGTGTACTTACTACTTTCTGATCAAAGTCTCTATGTTCTATATTTTTAATATCCTGATTCTCTTTTGTTTGGTTTAGTCTATAATTAGTACTTACGTTTGATGAAAGAATCTGACTTTGATTAATTTTCATTTTTATATTCTCCTATTGACGATACACACTTTTTTAATACTTGATCTGTACTTCTATAAAGATTATCAATAGTATTATTTGCTATTTGTATTAACAATGTCGTATTTTTTGTTACAAAATTTTACACTATAGAAGTTTTTGTTATTAATAAAAAGGTAACTTACATATTTTCGTTTTTTAAAATGGTTAAACACTCTATATGGTATGTATTTGGAAACATATCATAAGGTTGAACAAATTCGGCTTTATATCCTTTATCGTAAAAAATTTCTAAATCTCTTGATAATGTAGACGGATTACAACTTAAATAGACGATCATTTTAGGCCCTATTTTATCTGAGATTATATCTATTACATCTCTTTCAACACCGGCTCTTGGCGGATCTAGTATAATACAATCTATTGATTCTTCTTTTTTATTTGAAATCTCTTTTAGCTTTTCTTTTACATCACAAGTATATATTTCGATATTATTTATTCTATTTAATTCTAAGTTTTCTTTACAATCTTTTGTCGCAGAAGGAACTTCTTCAACGGCTATTATTTTTTTTGCTATAGAGGCTAAGTACATTGAAAAAGTTCCAACTCCACTATATGCATCTAAAATTACCGGATTATTAAATTCTTTTTGAATATAACTCTTTACAGTATTTAAAATCTTTTCTGCAATATTGGGATTAATTTGAAAAAAGCTATTTGTGCTTATTTTATAAAAAATATCACCAAGTTTTTCTATAATAAAGCCTCTACCTTCTGCCAAATAGGTTTTCTTTCCTAAAATAATATTACTTTTTGATGTGTTTAGATTTATAGAAACTCCATTTATATTCTTTTCTTCTGATATTTTTGTTGCTAATTTATTTATTTTTGATGACTCATTTTCTTTATTAATAACAAATGTTACTAATACATTTTGATAAAATTCTGAGTATCTAAAAATAATATGACGCAATTCTCCGGTATGTGTTTTTTCATCGTATATTGAAATTTTAAATTCTTCTAGTTTTGTTCTTATTTTTTCAACTAAATTATTAATCAAATCAGGGGCAAGGTAACAATATTTTATATTAACTATTTTATGCGATTCTTTTTCATAATAACCTATTTTTATTTTTTTTGAGATTGGATTTAATTTTACCGGTAATTGAATTTTACATCTATAATGTAATTTTTTTTTACTTTCAACTGTATGATATATATTAATATTTTTATAATATTTACTTCGTTCAAAAATTTCTTTTACAATTAAATCTTTTATATTTAATTGCTCTTGATAATCAATATGATTTAATTGACACCCACCACAAACTTTTATTAAACTGCAATCACCTTTAACTCTATATGGTGATGGTTTTATTATTTCAACTATTTCTCCATATCCATAATTCTTATTTAATTTTGTTATTTTTATTTTTAATTTATCCAATGGACAAGCATTCTCTACAAAAATATTAAAACCATTGCTAAGTTTAGCAAGTCCAAGACCTTTATTTATTATTTTTATTATATCTACTTCTATTTCTTTGTTTATGTTTAAATTAATCATAAAATAAATTATAGGATAAAAATATAAATGAAGAAAATATTTAAAAAAATAAAATTATTTGTAACGATCATATTCATATCTATTATTTTTAATGAAACAGCCTTGGCTCAGACTTTAAAGTTTGTTCAATTGACTGATATTCATTTAAGTAATTCAAATATGAATAAATTTTCAAGAATGCTTAAATATTCAAATCAAATGTTGGAGGATGTTCTTTCACAGATAAAATCTGAAGATAATTTAAAATTTATTATTATTACCGGAGATGGTGTTGATAAACCTGAAAAAGATTTAAGTAAAAAATTAATAAGTGTTATGAATAGTCAAGATCTCCCTTGGTATTGGGCATTTGGTAATCACGATGTAAAAGATAAATCAAATCAAACAAAAAATGATCTTATTAAAATTATTAATTCTTCTAATCCGAATCAAAAAAAATCAAAAAGTTATTTTTCTTTTGATTCTGGATCTGGTTTTAAAATAGTTATTTTAGACTCTATAATTGAGGATGAATTAACGTCTGAAGGTTATATTCCAAAGTCACAATTAGTTTATTTAGATAATATTCTTAAAAAATCTCAAGATAAAACTGTTTTAATTTGTATGCATCATCCGATTATTCCACCTTTTAAAGGATCGAATCACGAGCTTCGTAATAAGGAAGAAATTTTATCCCTTTTAAAAAAATATAAAAATCCTATTATTATAATTACAGGACATTATCATGCTAATAAGATATATAAAGAAGATAATTTACTTTTCATTTCATCAGCAGCTTTAATCCAATATCCAAATGCTTTTAGAATTATTGAAATAGATGATAATCCTTGTCTGGATTCTGAAAATTTTAATGACAGAAAAAAATATGTTAAAGTAATTATAAGATCGAAGCAAATAAATTTAAAAAATATAATAGAAGAATCTAAGAATTCTCTATTCTCTACTTCAAAATCTGAAGGTGATAATTATGATAAAAATAATATTTTATTTATTGAAAAAAAATAAAATAGTGTTATTTTTCACTAAAGTATCGTTTACTTTACTACTTTTTATTTTTATATCAATCCAAGCCAATGCGAAAAGAGATGAAACGCAATATTTTCATATTGATCCAAAGAAAAATTCTATATTTCATAATGATAGTGCATTATTATATGTAGAAGAAAAATTATATGATGCTGCTATAAAAGAATATTTAATTTCTTTACAATTAAATCCAAAGAAAGAGTCAACAGGAATTATATATTATAATCTGGCATTGGTATATTTTAAAGTTGGTCATTTTAAAACGGCTCAGTATTGTTTAGAGCAAGCTTTAAAACATAATCCTCTTAATTTTCTTTATTGTAAAGAGTTGGTAAAAGTTTTTAAGGCTCAAAAGATATTACAACAAAAGAGTATAGAATATAGGATAAAGAAAAAAGATAATTATTTGAATGCTGTAATAGAAGGAATGATACTAATAGAACTAGGCCAAAAAACAAGAGGGTTAGAGATTTTAAAGAAATTTGTAAAAGATGAACCGGATATAATAATAACAGAAGGTGTAAAGAAATATATTATAGAAATATATAAAAAAGATTTAAATAAAAATTTATAAAAAAAAGGGCTTAAATTAAAAGCCCTGTGTGTCTGGAATTAAGAATAGTTGGAAGTATGAAAAAGATTTAATTATATTAAAATAAAAATACTATATATGTTCAATAACCCAGGTTACTATATTATTTGAAATATTATTTTTATTCTTATGGGTATTTACTTTTCATTTATTTTAAATTAATATTTTTCTTTATGATTTTGTTATAATAAAAATGATGTATAAGATTTTAAACAAATTAATACCATATATTTTTTTAATACCTGCGATAATTATTTTAACCGTATTCTTTTTTATTCCGTTTTTCCATACTATAATTTTAAGCTTTTTTGATTATTCTAATAATATATATAGTCCCATTTTTATAGGATTTGAAAATTATTTGTATCTTTTCAAGAATGCCGAATTTCTAAAGGTAATAGCAAATACATTTGTTTATATGTTTATAGCAGTGCCTATATTAGTTATTATTCCTTTATTTTTAGCTATATTAATAAACCAAAAAATAAAATTGGCTAATTTATACAAAGTTTTGATATATTTACCGGTAATAATATCTATAGTTGTTGTTGCGATTGCATTTAAATGGCTTTATAATCCAAATGGTATATTAAATTATTTATTAAAAATAATACATTTACCCGAGATAAATTTTCTTACAGATTCAAGATTCGCATTATTGTCAGTAATAGCGTTGACTATATTTAAAGGTATAGGATATTATATGATGATTTATTTATCCGGCTTAATGACAGTGCCAAAAGAATTAATCGAAGCAGCCCAAATAGACGGAGCAAATTTTATTAAAGCTCATTTAAATGTTACAATTCCTCATATTCTTCCAACAGTGGCATTGGTAGCTATAATATCATCTATAAGTGCATTAAAAGTATTTGTAGAAATATATGTACTTACAAAGGGTGGGCCTATGAATTCAACAAAAACAATAGTATATTATATTTATGAAAGATCTTTTGAATATTTAGATCTTGGTGTGAGTTCAGCGGCATCAGTAATATTGCTTATACTTGTATTATTATTTTCTATTTTTAATATATTAATATTTGAAAAAGATAAATATAAAGTATAAAAATTTTAAAAGAGAAAATTAATGAAAAGAAGAATAAAAAAAATAGATATAAAAATAACATTGACACATATAATTTTAATAATAGTATCTATTATATCCATATTTCCATTTTTATGGTTATTGTCAACAGCATTAAAAGGTAGTGGAGAAAATATATTTTTATATCCACCGGAATTGATTCCAAGAAGTATTACATTTTCAAACTTTATAGAGGTTTGGAAAAAGGTTCCATTTTTGCTTTATTTTTTTAATAGTTTTATTGTTGCAAGTTTTACAGTGATATTAAATCTATTATTTTCTTCATTAGCAGCATATCCATTAGCCAGATTAGAATTTAGGGGTAAAAATTTTATATTGTATTCTATATTAGCCACTTTAATGGTTCCATTTCAAGCAATAATGTTACCAATATATTTAATAGTATTAAAACTAAACTTAGTAGATACCTCAAGTGTAATAGGAGCGTATCTGGGTTTAATTTTACCATTTTCAGTAAATGCATTTGGAATATTCCTTATGAGAAGTGCATTTTTGAAGATACCAAAAGAAATAGAAGAAGCAGCAAAAATAGATGGAGCAAATGCCTTTAGATTATTTTTTGAAATTTTATTACCAATGGTAAAACCGTCTTTAGCAGTACTGGCAATTTTCACATTTATAGGTAGTTGGGGCGAATTTTTATGGCCATCAATAGTATTAACAAATAGAAATTTATATACATTACCGGTTGGTGTAAATGATTTACAAGGAATATTCTCAGCTAACTGGAGATTAATATCATCAGGAGCTATTATATCAATTATCCCAATATTAATATTTTTTATAATAATGCAGAAATATTTTATAGAAGGTGAAAATGAGGGAGCAATAAAAGGTTAAATTTAAGTTTATTTAATTAAGTATCAAATAAATCTTCTAAAAATTTTTTATTATTTACTATTTTATCAAAAATATTAAAATTACTATTAAGCGACTCTTCATCAAAAATAGTTTGACATTTTAAATCATCAAGAACTGAATTAGACTCAGAAAAAACAATTTTTGAAAATTTTTTAATATCAAGTTCTTTATTTAATTTATCAATAGCTTCAGTTGAGATTTCAGATTCGTCAATAAAATTATATGAAGAAGAATATAATTCTTTTATTTTGGAGTTAGAAGAAAGGATTTTATTAACATCAGAATTAGAACTTAAACTGCTTAAGCTTTGATTATTAATATTATTATTTCCAAACAAATTAATACCATTATACATAATTTCCAGATTCTCCCCTTAATTAGTTATTATAAATAATACATATTTATTACCTTTGATGCATAAATCAAGTGATGTATATTTTTAATCTATAATAAAATACTATAAATTTTATTATGAAACAATTGACCATATTATCAATAATTTACAAAAATCTATAAATACTTGCAAATAATATTAAGTTAATGATATAATAAACATAGGTTTAAAAGAAACGGTAATCCGTTTCTTTTTTTATTTAATATAGATATGTGAGAGATAAAATGGACCAAATAAATATATCGAGTATAATAGAAAAAGTTACTCCAATAATAGAAAATACTTGTGTAAAATATGGAGTAATTCCTATAGAAATCAGTTTGAAAAAACTAGGAAAAAATTATTTATTACAGATATTTATTTATTCGAATAATAATCCTATTACTTTAGATGATTGTGAAAAAATAAGTAGAAATATAGATCCATTTATAGAAGAAATAATAGATGTAAATTATTTTTTAGAGGTAAGTTCACCCGGATTAACTAGAAAAATTAAATCTAGTAAAGAGTATATTATATTTAAAGGTAAGAAAATATTAATAAAAACAAAAACAAATGAATGTTTTCCAAACTATACAGTAGAAGGTAAAATTGTTGACTTTGATGAAAATCAAGGTGTATTAATTAGCGTACTTAACGAAAATAAAACGGAAGAAAATTTAGTAAGAATAAAACTTGAAGATATAAAATCAGCACAATTAATATACGAAGAAAAAGATTAAAGATAAATTAGGAGGATGAAAAAATGATAAGAATAGGGACCGCCTTATTTGAAGCTACAGAACAACTTGAAAGAGAAAAGGGAATATCAAAAGAGGTAATAATTAATTCTCTATGTGATGCTATGGTAGCAGCATATAAAAAGCAAATAAGAGATAAAGATGCAAATAATATAGAAGCTATTTTAGATGAACAAGCAGGAGAAATAGGTGTATTTAGGACAAAAGTTGTTGTAGAAAATGTTGAAGATCCTGATTTTGAGATATCACTAGAGGCGGCAAAAGAAATAGATGAAGATGTAGAGTTAGAGGACGAAGTAAAAATAGAAGTCACACCTGATGATTTTGGAAGGATAGCAGCACAGAGTGCAAAACAAGTAATAACTCAGAGAATAAGAGAAGCAGAAAGAAAGATGGTTCTAGATGAATTTTTAGAGAAAAAGGGATCATTGACAACAGGTATTATTCAGAGGGTAGAAAATAGAAATGTAATTATAAATATAGGCAAAATTGACGCTATATTACCATATAAAGAACAGATTCCGGGAGAATATTATAAACCTGGTAATAGACTAAGAGTATTTGTATTAAATGTAAAAGAAACAAATAGATTGCCACAGGTTATAGTATCACATGGTCATCCTGAGATAGTAAGAGAACTTTTTGAACTAGAGGTACCAGAAATAGAAGATGGTATAGTAGAAATAAAATCAATAGTAAGAGAAGCAGGTTTTAGAACAAAAATAGCAGTACATTCAAATGATCCGGAAGTAGATTCTGTAGGTGCTTGTATAGGGCCAAGAGGTAGTAGAATACAGACTATTGTAAATGAGTTAAAAAATGAGAAGATAGATATTGTTAGATATTCTGATAATCCTGTAGAATATATAGTAAATGCCTTATCTCCATCAAGAGTTTTAGCTGTTGATATTTTAGATGATAGTGAAGGATCAAAAGAAGCTTCTGTAGTTGTACCGGATGATCAATTAAGCTTGGCTATAGGCAGAGATGGTCAGAATGTTAGACTTGCTCATAAATTAACTAATTGGAAAATAGATATTAAAAGTGAAACACAAGCTAAATTAGCAGAAAAAGAAGAAGAGTTATCTTTAAAAGAGGCTGACTCAGATGAAATTTTTGAAGATATTAATATAGATCAAGAAGAATCAATAGATGAACAAATATCTGAAGAATTATCTCAAGAATCATATTCTTTAGACGAAGAAGATATAGAAAGTACATCTGAAATAACAGAAGGAGAAGAAGCTTAATAAATTAAAACGGTTTTATAAGTAAGACAATAGCCTAGACTATTTTAAATAGTCTAGGCTATTGTTAGTTTAAGTTTATTTTTGAGAAATTTAAAAAATAGAAATTATTGACTAAAAATAAAAAATGACTTAATATTAAAAATAATGTCGAAGTGGCGGAATGGTATACGCGCACGTTTGAGGGGCGTGTGGAGAAATCTGTGAGGGTTCAAGTCCCTTCTTCGACATTTTTTTCATTTTTGCTTAAATTAAGCATTAACTTAAAGACTGAATTCAGCTCAAAGTGCGGCTTTTCGCCATCATACAAAAAGTTCGAGTGCAGTAATTTTAGTAACTCCCTCTTTTTTTCATAGTCAGCCTGTAAATACCACTGGGAAGCGTTTTTACAGAGTTCAAACAAATCTCGTGCCCTCTCTATGTAATTTACAGGAGTTTTGTTTATTTTTGCTTGAGTTACTAAAAGCTCATCTAATTCATATTGCCATTTTTTACTTTTTGTATCATAAGCTTTTTTATCTATATCTCCGTCTGTATATAAATCTAAGAGCTTTGAAAGTCTTTTTTGTAATGTTTCTATCTGTTTTCTAACTTCTATAGCCTGAGACTGTCCATAATCCAGATTATCTTTAAGTTCTTTTTTAATAGAACTTATTATAATTTTAGCAGTGTTGTCTGATAGTTTAAGATCTACTAAAATTTTTAGTAATGCCTCCTCCAACTTATTTTCATTGATGTATTTACGCTTACACTCTCCGCCTTTATTACCTGTACAATGATAATAGACGTATTTACCCTTATGTAATTCTCCTACTAATGCACATCCACAATGGGAACACTTAAACAAGCCTGAAAATAAAAACTGTCTTTTATTGGATCTAGTTGATGTTTGATTTTTTATCACTCGCTGAACCTCCTGATATAATTCTCTCGATACTATAGGCTCATGTTTACCCTCGTATCTGACTCCTTTAAAATTAAAATCTCCCATGTAGATAGGGTTATTTAATATCATCTCTACATTTTTTTTATTACATTTTACTGTTGCAGACATTCTAAAACCTTCCTCACTCATTTTTCTAGCTAGGCTTCTATAGGAATATAGGCCGCTTGCGTAAAGCTCATACATACGCTTTACAAAAGGGGCTTTATCTGGGTCAATTATTATATGTGATGCTTCCCCTTTATTTTTTCGATAATTCATATATCCATAGGGAGCGACCATAGGATAATGACCCATTTTTGCTTTTTTAACAAATGCACTAGAAACATTTACTGCTAAATCTCTTGGCATAAGCGTTGCTATAACACAATTTATCATATAGATTGTAAATTCATGATTTTTTGAGTTTTTGTTTAGGATCATACCTTCTTCTATAAAGTGAAAACTTATGTCAGTAGTCCGAGCTAGCCTTACAATAGTGGCAGCATCTGTTTCGTCGCGAGCTGAACGATCCGCTTTTTTAAATAATATATGCCCTATTTTATGCTTTTTTGCAAAGTTAAGCATCTCATTAAAGCCCTTACGACCAGGTTCTTTAGCACTCTCGGACACATCCCAAGCTTTAATAATGTTAAATTCTTTTTCTTTAGCGTATTTTTCTTGCTGCTCTATTTGTGCAGGTATAGAGTATTTATCTCTTTGCTCATCAGAAGATACCCTTCGATAACCTATAGCTGTATTTGTCATCAATCTACCTTAAATCCTATTTCGTTTGGTTTAGTTCTGTCCAGTAATTTTTTATTCCGTATAGTAAAAATATATTGTTTTAAAATATCGATCGTTATTAAATCATTCATACTATAATCCCTTGCTTAAATTGTTTAATACTCTACCGATAATGTTTATCTCTATGCCGTCATTAGGTCTGACAATCTCCTGATCATATTTAGGGTTGTCAGATTTAACCTCTAAGCTTCCATCAAGTGTAATATTTAACCTTTTACATCTACAGTGGCCATTAGCGGTAAAGATATAAACTCCACTTATAGAGGCATCTCTACGACCTATGTCGACAAGTAGCCAATCTCCATCCGATATTTTATCCTCCATACTATCCCCTGTAGCTTGAAATAGTTTAAGATTCTCAGGAGAGCTACAACGTAAATATGCTTTTATAGATTGACGACTGATCCTAAAAGGTTCGATATATTGATCTGAGGATAACTCAGCTCCTGCTCCGCACGCAGGCTTGAGGTCATATATACGCTCTATCTCTATGATTTTGTCGTCTGGATCTTTTTTATAATTGGTAATATTAAGTTTAGGCTCTACTTTTGTATCTATATCTGTAAGCGATACGTTAAAATACTTTTCTATTTTAGCTATTTCGTCAGGACGTAAAATGCTATTGCTTTTAGCTCTAGAGGATATACAGCCTTTGCCAACTCCTAGAGCATTTCCTATCTTTTCAAGAGTTATTCTCTCGTCAAGTTTTAGATTTTGTAAAATATTCTGAATGTCTTTAACGTACATGTTTTTAACCTCGTTTTTAAAAGTTATATAAAGTTTAAAGAAGTTCTTAACAATGAATTTAATTTAGTATAATATTGTCATATAAAGTTAAATATATATATATCGACTTTATAATACTCTATATAACACGAAAGGAGAGAAAAACGCATGCAAAATGTAAAAAATGTTACAGATTCTTTACTCACTATGTCCGATATGCTTGAAGAGCTACCTATAGGAGTAGTACAGGTGAGAACTTACATTAAGGATGGACGATTAAAAGCCGAAAAAATCAGAAACAAATTTTACGCAACAAGAGAAGACTTTATCGACTTTAAAAAACGTTTGAATTTTTAATTTTATTTAGTCGTTAAGATCAAAAACTAAACAAGCTACTAGACACTGTCTACAGGGCTTAGTTTGCATACGAAAGAAAAGGAGAAACGAAGAAAATGATAGAGAAATCACAGGAAATAATAGAAATGAAAATAAAAGACGGAATGGCATTTACAGTTTCGTTTTCGAACGATCCGCCAGACTATCAACGTCTTGATGAGATTGAGGGATATTGTGAAAAATACCCAACAAACTCAATAGGGTTTAAACAAAGTATTTTAGACATCATCAACAAGACAAAGGAGAACAAATAATGCAAGATAGATTTAAGTTCAGAGGCAAAAGAATTGATAATAACCAGTGGTATTATGGCAGTTATTTATATTTGCATAACCCACCTAAATATGATTGGAATGGTACAAAACACGAAAGCATAGAAGATGTCCACTTTATCATTGATGAAAAAGATGTAAATTATGGAGTTTATCCGGAAGCAGTAGGACAATGTACTGGCTTAAAAGACAAGAACGGCAAGTTCATTTATGAGGGGGATATAGTATATATTGCAAGAGAAGAAGAAAATGCAACAATTAAATGGGATAGTGATTTGGCAAGATTTTTGATTGACTTTATTAACGAAAATGTAATAGCAGATTTTGACAACTATTATAGTCAAGAGTTGGAAGTTATCGGTAATATTTACGAGGACGAACAATGTTAGATATTATGTTACGAACAAATCCTAAATTAGTTTCCGATGAAGAATTATTAAACTACAAACAGTATCTGCAAGAAAAAATAAAACAATACAAAAAGCAGTTACTTAAAGTAAATAGAGTAATCAAACAAAGAAAATTAAGCGAGGTGGAATAGATGAATTATGATATAGAGTTTAGAGTTTACTAATCCCCTGAACTTTTGGAGAAATAACAAAAAATGACAGGAATAAAAGCAATGAGAATGCAAGAAACAACTTGTAAAAAAGATCAAATATGGGGCGTACAATACAACACTTATACGAATTTAAGAAAAGTGTTTTTACGATTTTAAATGATAAGCCTAAGAAGAGGAGAAAAGTTCAAAATAAACAATATTTTGATTATGAAAAAAGTAAATCTAAATTTCTAAAGCTTGCCAAGTCAGGTAAAACAATGAAGGATATTAGAGAATTTTTCACACCTTATGAGTTTAGAAAGCTAAGAACAATGTTAAGAGAAGATGAATCGATAAAAAGAGTTTTTACAGAAGAGGAATATTTCGATTTATTTGAATTAGATTTAAGGCAACAAGAAGTTAAAAAGTTACTAAAAAAAGGTTTAACAATAAAAAAGATAGCGAAAGTTTTTAAATGTACTGAACAATCTATAATACAACGAATAAAAAGAATGAAGATAAAAAAGCTTTTACCACAGGAAATTTATTTTAATTTGTTTGAATTGAACCCAATGGAGCAAGAAACAAAAAAGTTGCTTGAAAAAGGCTTGACGAAAAAAGAAATAGCACGAATCTTGTGCCTAAATAAAGAAAGTATCCGAATGTACGAATGGAGGATAAAACGAAAACAAGACTTGCTAAAAATGGAGCATAAGTGGAAGAGTGAGAAATTTATAAAAGTTCATGAAGAAAGGTAAAAATTTATGTTTGGATTAATATCAATAAAAGACTTTGCGAAGAAACTTGAAAAGCCTGAAAGTACAATCAGAACTTGGAGAAGAAGAGGTGATTTGCCATCATTTATATTTGTAAATATAGGTTCAACGGTATTTATAAAGATTAAAAAGTTTGAAGAGTGGGTTGAAAATATGTCATGAGGTGTTACAAGTATAGTATGAGTATATATAAAAAGAATGGAAAATATTATTGCCGTTTTCAAATTGATGGGGAACGGCATCATTATTTATGCAATGGTGCAACAAGTGAAAAAGAAGCCCGCAAAATTGAAGATGGCTTTAGGTACAAACTTCAACAACAGCAAAATGGGGTAATTGCTAAAAATATAAAAAAAATAAAATTATCTAAAATTTTAGATATGTATTTAGATTATTCAAAGCTTAACAAGAAAAGTTATAATGGTGATTTAAGCATTGTTACAGTTATAAAGACATATTTTAAAGATATTTATGCAAATGATTTAAATTTAAGCAAATTAGAAAGTTTTAAAAAATATTTACTTGAAGAAAGAAAAGTTTCAAAAGCCACAGTAAACAGGTATAGGTCAGCAATAAGTAAAGCGTATAATTTAGCTATTGCGAATAAATTTTTAAAAGAAAATCCTATTAATGAATTTAAGAAATTAAAAGAAAAGAATTTTATGATAAGGTTTTTAACAAAAGAAGAAGAAATAAAGCTTTATAACAATCTTTCTGCCAATTTAAAACCATTAGTCACAACAGCATTACAAACAGGAATGAGAAAAAATGAAATTTTTAAACTCAAATGGAGCAATATAAATTTTGCATTGGGCTTCATAGAGTTATTAGAAACAAAATCAGGTAAAAGCAGAAAAATACCAATATCAGATAAATTAAGAGATGTCTTGACACATAATCTGCAAGTAAATATTGGGGGTGAGTATGTATTTTTAAATCCGTTAACAAGTAAACCCTATAGTAATATATCGAAATCTTTTAAAAAAGCCTTGAAAGCAGCCAATATAGAAAACTTTAGATTTCACGACTTAAGGCATACTGTAGCGACACGTTTGGTTGAAAAAGGTATTGATTTGGTTGTGGTAAAAGAAATATTGGGTCATTCAAAAATAGATACCACTTTAAGGTATGCCCATGCTGTTCCAAAAAGAAAATTGGAAGCAATAGAAGTTCTTAATTCATATAATTAAGATTTAATTCAAATTAAAAAATGGACACACTATGGACATGAAAAATAATAATTAAAAATTAGGATAAATTAAAAGTCTTTATATATAAGCTATTTTAAAGAATGCTAAGCTTTAAGCTTTTTAGATTGGAAAACAAACAAACCGTCTTTTGTTTCAACCTCAACTCCTGATTGAATTGTGAAATTAAAATCTAGAGGCGAATCAACCGAAAATTGTAAAGTAGTAACAGAAGAACTTGCTAAAAGTTTTCTAACATCTAGTGGTTCACCGATATGTTCCAAGTTATTCAAAGATGCATAGCTTAACAAATTCTGTTTTGCTGTTTCTTGAATTGCCATCCTTAAAACGGTTTTGCGATAAGCACCGACATCTACCATCAATCTTTCAATTTGAGCTGATTGAAGTGTTTTTCCACTTTTTTCTTCGTATAATTTAATCCATTCATTTGTTATTGTTTCAGGATTTCTATCTATAAAATTTGGTTCAGGAAGTTGTGTCATAAAGTTACCTCCGTTGAACTTTTTGTATTATTTGAAGATTTAAGTGTCCATTGAATTTTAACTTTTATTTGAGTTGCATTAATTTCAACGGTTACGGAATCAATTTTTATTCTGGTTTCCCATTTTTCAATTGCATCAACTGATTCTCTGATAATATTTGCTTTTGCTGAATTAACAGGATAATCGACATATTTATATATATCAGAACCGAAAGTTGGTCTTAGTGGATCTGAACCTTTTTGAGTTAATAAAATTATTGCAATACATTGGTTTATATCCTCAACACCTTGGGCCACTTTGCCAAGCAACTTGTTCGCCAACATCTACAACAGAATAATACTTGTCCTTCAAAGTTTTCTTTTGAAGAATGGGCAACCAATAAGAAGTCATATTATCGTCAGCAAATTCCACTCTAGCTTTTGCTGTTAGTGGATTTACATTCGTTACAGTTCCAAATTTTAGCAAGACTTCACCTCCAAACTTAGTGAATATCCACTACTTCTATCAAGAGTATGTGTTGCTTGAGTTATATGATATTTGCCTGAAAAATAACCGACATCTTTAACTTCAACATTGAGTCCAGCAATCAGATAAGGATTTCCCATCATATTTAGAGAACCTTCTATTGTATGATTGCCTTTTGCCAGTGCGGCTTTTGCTTTAACTAATGCTTATTGTTTATTTTCAACTCTTTGGGATATTTTTAAAGTATCGCCTTTGACACATTTTGTATTTTTTGCCGTAGCTGTGATTATTTTTCCAGTCTTTGGATTGTGATAACTTACAGTAACAGCCTTGTAATAATGGCTCGTTTTTTCTCTAAAATTAATATTTGAGCAATCACTTCGGTTGATAATCTTAGCTGACTTTGCATTAATTAATTTTTGAGTTTTATAAAACACAAGTTGGGTATCTGTAATTTTGAAGATATAACCATATTGTTCTGCTAGAGTTTTTAAGAATTTCAAATCTCTTGTTTGATTTTGGGTTATTCTTTCAACTCTAATATCCTCAATTTCTCCAACAAGGGTAAAATTATGTTTTTTCGCTATTTCATTAGCAATTTGTTTTAAAGACTTATTTTTATAAGCAACAGAATTCTTTTGTCTTAACGATTTTGTAATTCCTGTTGTAATAGCTTTTACAGTTAAAGTATCAGGTGGGGTTTGAAATTCAACTTCATCTATTTCAAACAAACCACAATTTAATAGTTTTTCGCCAATATATCCTATATACAAGCGAAGTGAATCACCTTTTGAAGGAATCCAAGCACTTTGCCATAATTTTTCAGAATCTTCAAAAACAATTTCGATTTCATCACTCTGTCCATGTTCAAAATCAGTATAATTAATACTTAGAACATATTTAGAAATATCCTTTGTTATATCTTTTTTGTTGTATTCAAGTTTAAATATAGGTTGTAGCATTATTTAATCTTTCTATTAAATAAAAATTAACAATTGCATCTAGTTATCTTGAAAAAGTTGCAAAATCATATTAAAGTATTTGTATAAAGTACGAAAAGCTTTATACTACTGAATATACAAAAGGAGCCTCAATAATGACTAAATCTAAAGTTATTACAAATGAAGATTTAATTAAAGCATTACCACAAGATAGACAAGCTCGCATTAACGCGGAAGTCGAAAAAAACATTGCAAAATGGGGTGGAGCCAGAGCAAATAGTGGCAGAAAAGCTGTTGTATCTGGTAAAATTCTTAAATATACAAAAAGACTTACAGAACAAGAAGCAAAATTCATTGATTATGCACGAAAGCATAATATTGATTATAACGACTTGATGCAAGGTTAAATTTTATTTAATTGTTAATGTGCAATTGATATAAGAGAACTTTTATTATTTAATTCAGTTGTCTTTTAATAATTCTAAATTCATATCTTAAAAATGATTGTTGAAGCCTTAATAAAGGAGAGATATAATGACTAAAAATCTTGAATATTATTTAAATTTACCTTGGTCTTATTGTTTTGAGTGGAGTGATGAAGAAGAATGTTACATCGCCTCTATTCAAGAATTAAAAGGTTGTATGTCTCATGGTGATTCCATATTAGAAGCTACTGAAATGATACAAGATGCTTTAAAATCATATTTAACTTGTGCATTACACATAATGAAGTTATACCGGAGCCTTTAAAACCTATTGAGCAAACTCTATAATCTTTCTTACTTGATGGTTGAAATATTATAACCAATTAGTTATAATGCAATTTATATTATTCTTAACCATTTTATGAAAGCGACAAAGAAAACTCCCAAAAGAGAAATAGAAAAAGCAAATAAATTAAAGCAAGATTATAACGAAAGGTTCAACTGATATGAAAGATAATAAAGTAAAACATAGTGCTAATTGGTCAGATTTCAAACAATCATTAGGTTTGTCTCAAGACGAAATTGCAGAAATTGATCTAAAAGTAGAACTAATGGGAAAACTTTTACAAATTAGAAAAGAATTAGGTTTAACCCAAGCAGAGTTTGCTGAACGTTGTCATATAAAGCAAGAATATCTTGCTAGAATTGAACGATCTAAATCTGCACCACAAATTGATACTTTATTAAAAATACTGGTACCATTTGGTTACAAGTTAGATATTGTACCTTTGCATTAATTATTCTAAACTAAGCCCTCTATCTAACCTTATTTCAGCAAAATAAATCTGTGCTAGGTGGCTTTTAACTTATTTTTCAGTCATTATTCATTTGTGAATGTACGAATCAGTTGATTTTCAATAATTTTTATTATTGAATTTAAACATCACCTAGGATTTTCTCACTGGACAAGTGCATAGATGCCTAGGTATTTGATTGCCTTCTCCAAAGAAAAAATTATAATGCTTTATCTCAAAGCAAAATTGCAATTAAATAACTACTGAAATACTTAATTTTGGTAAATATAATGCTTATTTAGGGTTGACAAAAATGGGGTTGTAGTAAATAATAAAAATATAGAGGACTTGAGTATAGCAGTCCTAATACTATACTCAATCCACCGTTCTCTATAAAGCAGTTAAAGAACTTAAAAATAGTAGCAGTCCTATTGCTACTATTTTTATTATGGTCTTCACGCTCATAGCTGCGCCCTCCTTTCTAGTCTAACTTCCACCAAATTGTCTGTGCTAGTGGAGGGTTTTACGATGTTGTCCCCTTAATATTTTAATGTGCAATAGTTCTCATTATATCAGAAAATAAGGACTTATTCAGTAATTATTTAATTTTCAATGTACCAATTAGTTGATTTTATAAAACTTTTATTATTTAATTCAGTCATCACCTAGGATTTTCTCACTGCACCAAGCGCATAGATGCCTAGGTATTTGATTATTTCTTCCAAGGTGGTGTTGTGAAACTAATAGTTTCTTTTTCTTCTATTGCAGGAATTTTTAATTTAACTCCTGATGCTAAAATCGGAGTGATTGCAACTTCCGGATTGGCTTGGATAATAATTTCATATTTTGTTGGATCGTTGTAAAACTTATATGCAATCAAATCCCATCTATCGTTATCTTTAGTTACATAACTGTAAAATTCGGTCATTTAGTCTTTAGACCTCCTTCTGATTCTTTTTGTTCAGGGGTTTTTCCGTCATATTCAATTAATTTTATTTCGACTTGAATGTATAAAACATCTCCCTCGTTTGTTGTTTGTTCTGTTGCTGAATCAATACTGCTAATTACAAATACTCCGAGATATTCTCCATTTCCTTTTATAAACTGTAAAGGAGTGCCTAGCTCTGCAACATCTTTTAATTTTTCTAATTCCTCACTTGGGGTACAAAATGAAGAATGGAAATTTAACTTGAGGTCAATATTTTTGAGGTTTTCACCTAAAAACTGCAATATTGTTTTTTTATTTATTCTTTCATGTTGAGCATAGTTATATGAGGAATTTTCTTTAATTCCACTAAAATATGTTATTAATTCAAATTGTATGTCTCCTAATTGTGCAAACATTTTGTATTCCTAATATGCAAGTCTTAACTGTCTTTCGTTTTCTCGTTTGATTATTGAAATGATTTCTTCTTTATGAGCTTTCAACATTTGTGCAAAATCATCTATGGACTTATTACTGCCACCATTTATAGTTATTGTTGGATTGTAATTAACTACCGTTGAACCACTTAAAAATCCACCTCTCAAATTCGGTTTCAATCCGTATGAATTAATATTTAAAGCATTACTGATAGCAGTAGATATTGGTTTTGGTTTTATTGCCGTTGCAATAGTTTCAGAGATTTTAATTTTATGCAAATCTTTCAAAGGACCAGTTTTAGCAGGAGAATGTGGTAAATGGTCTCTAATAGTTTGAGTAACTTTTTTAATTGCTTCTGTTACTTTATGTACACCTGATAAAATACCTTGAGCAATCATAACAGGGATTTTTATTCCACATTCGACAATTTTTGCAATAAATTTTGTCACTATAACTATTATGTTTGCTAATGCTCGACCGAATTTTACACCCATATTTTCAGCAGCTCCACCAATATCATCAACAGGTTTTATTATTGGACTTAAAGCTGTGCCTAATTGTTTGAATACTGGCATTAAAGGTTGCAAACCCTCTTTTAATCCTTGCCACATACCTTTAAAAAATGCTGTAATTGGTTTCCAATATTTATAAATTACAAGAGCAACAGCTCCGATTGCTAATGCTATCCAACCGATTGGAGATGTTAGCAAGGTTATTGAAAATGCTCTGAATGAAACAATCGCTTTTGTTATCTTACTTGGCAAACCTAAAAAAGCTGTTTTTAATCCGTTCAATCCTGCCATAATATTGGTTGGAATTGCTTTTATGGAAGTTACTGTCCAATCTTTTAGTGCGATTGATGATTTTGCAATATTACTTGGAAGATTTTTAAAAGTATTTACAATACCTGCTCTTAAATTATTATCGAGTCTTCTTATGTCTGCAAAAACTCCGTTTTTAATTGAGAAAGCTGAAGCTAGACCTAATTTATCACCACTCTGTTTGATTTTATAACCGAATGTCAAATTATGAGCAGTTGTATTCAAACCCATTGATTCTAATATTCTTGCTGAATTTTGAACCAATACAGGAGATAATTCTCTGGCTTTTGAAAGAAAATTCCCATAAAAACGGAGTAATTTACTTCCCATCAAACAAGCAATACCAAAACTTGTCGCAAGTCCGCCAAGTCCTGCGATAGAGATTGCGATAAAACTTTTCATTTGAGGAGACATTTTATCAAACATATTTAGGGATAATTGTCCAAAGTCTAATATTTTACCAAAAGCAGGTGCGAGAGCTTCACCTAATTGAATACCGATAACTTGAGACATATTTTTCATTCTTTGCATGATAGCGTGTTCGGTATTGTATTGTTTTTGATAACCTTCATCAATTAAAGAAACTCCATATCTCATAGAATTTAAAGTTTCAACGTATGTTTTATTTTGTTTTGTAGTTAAACCTAAAACTGCGTTGTACGCCATAGTTGAACCGAATAAACTCAAAATAGCAGATTCATTTCCATCAACACAATCAGTTATAGCTTTAAATGCGTTTACCATACCACCTGATTTTTGGATTAATTCTTTAAAAGATTTAACACCAAGGGCATTAAAGACTTTCTTAGAATCGTCTGTTTCTCTGAGCATACCTGCGATTGCGGCTTTTAATTGGTGATGAGCTTGTGCTGCAGGTTGTCCTGTTGTTGTTAATGCTGCAACTGCCGCTAAATAATCATCCAATTTAATATTAGATGCCGCAACCGTTCCTACTACCGAACCAAAACCCTGAGCGATTCCTGAAATTGTTGTTTTACCATATTTAACGGTTTTAAAAATTGTGTCATATACTCGGCTTGCTTCTTCACCTTTTAAACTAAATGCATTTAATGATGAAGTTACCAAGTTAACAGCTTCAGATGTTGAACCCAAACCTGTTAAGCCAAGTTGAGCAGAACGTTCCAAAACTTCAAATTGCATATTTGCACTAATGCCGGCAGAACGGATATCGTAAAGGGCTGAGGTTAAACCATCAAGTGCAACAGGAGTTCTTTTTGCAATTTGTAAAACTTCTTCTTTCATAGCATCAAAATTTTCCACATTTGTATCAATCAAAGTCGCAACATTTGTCATACCTGCACTAAAATCTCCGGCAAGTTTCAAGTTAGCAGCACCGATTGCTGTTAAGCTACCACCAACAATAGTTGCAACTTTTCCGATACTTTCTAAATTAGATGAAAGAGATTGGATTTTATTTTGCATTTTATCAAATTCAGCATTTGAGCTATGCACCGCATCACGAAGAACCTTTGACATTTTGTCAAAAGCAACCAAAGTTAAAGATATTTTCATCTCATTTTCTAACATTGATTTTCCAATTCCTCGATTTTGCTACAGTATTTATTTGAATAATTTATTGCCTGAAAAACCCAATACTCCAAATCATCAAGTTGCATATTGCAAATATCCGAATAACTCCAACCTGTTATTTTAGATAAATGAATTATGCACTCGCTTTCAATTGCAACTTTCCCCCAATAGCTTCTTGGAGTTGAATAACATCTGTAATAGGAAGTTCAAGGATATCTTCATAAACCAAATAATTTCCATCAATTTCAGTTAGTTCAGCAATCAATGCGTATGGAATTTCATCAGAAGATTTTGCTTTCTTTTGAGCATTTAATAAATCTCTACCTTTGCCGTATTTTATAACAGCAATTTTCCCATCTGATAATGTAATTTCTTTTGTCATTTTTCTCTCCTTTAAAATTATGTTATTTAGTCTTGAATATTTGTCGCATATATGATACAATATTTATATGAGTCAATATAAAATATCGATGTATAAAACTGATAATGGTAAAGTTCCTTTTACTATTTGGTTAGAATCAATCAAAGATCCAACAATGAAACGCCGAATAAGATTAAGAGTGGATAGGATGATTGATGGAAACTTCGGTGATACAAGAAATCTTGGAGATGACTTGTATGAATTAAGACTCTTTTTCGGTCCCGGATATAGAATTTATTACACTATCGAAAATGATATTTTAGTAATATTATTCTCTGGTGGAGATAAATCTAGTCAGGAGGACGATATTAAAAAAGCCAAGTTATACTTAAATGATTACAAAGGAGGCAATAATGACAAATAAAAATCTTACTTCTTGGGATAATTATATGAATGAAACTTTGCAAGATGATTGTGAAGCTACTGCTTACCTTGAACTTGCAATAGAAGAATATCAAGAAGATGGCGATACCAAAGCCTTAATGAGAGCAATTCAAAGAGTTGCCGAAGCTAAAGGTGGTATTTCTAAATTAGCAGAAGAAACAAATTTAAACCGTCAAAATTTGTATAGAATTTTTGCTAATCAAACAAGTCCTCGTTTTGATACTCTTACTAAAATTTTAAGAGCACTTGGTTATACATTTTCACTTAAGTCATTTAACACCTCACAATCTTGTGCTTAAACATTTCTAACCGCCAATATTTTTCTTGAATGTTGAAAGCATATCCACAAGATTAACTTTGTAGATATTTTGAAGAACATCAATTTCAAAAATTTCAACTTTATTTACAACCAATTTGGCATAAGTAACAGACATAGTTGTTTCATATTCAGCATTTTCGTGTGGTTTAATAGTTCCCAATGGGAATTCTTTAAACGTTCCGATTAAAATTGCTGTTGCCGGAACTTCTTCAATTCTTCCGGTAGAATTATATGTTTCTAGTGAGGCTCTAACTTGAATCATTGTTGATGTAAAAGGATTCGCAGCAGCAAGCAAAACTTCAGGGTAAAGTGCATTCCATTTAATTTTGCTTTCTAATTTATCAATTCCTGAAAAGAATTCTGCACTTCCAACCATACCGAGTGCTTTGTGTTCTGCCATTTTGTGTTTAATTTGAGGAAGCTGAACTTCTTCTGCTCGGCCTAGCAAATTTACACCATTCATATACACATTCGCATTCGTTAATTTATTAATCTTAATTTTGCTCATTTCGTTTTCCTTTTATATAAAGACCACATTCTCCAACACCGATAGTTGCATAATGCAGGATTACAATTTCTTGACTAAGAGCTTGAATCAAAGGACACTTCTTGCAATTTTTACAGGTATAACAAAGGTCATAATCTTCACAAGAAATAACAAAACTTCCTTTTTTATCAATATCAGCTCTCATCTATGCCCCCAGTGATTTTAGAAGTTCAATATCGATAAAACTTTCAAATGTAATTCTTTCAGCCGGAACCGGAGGCATAAATTCAATATCAAACAATATGTGTCCGTTTGCGATTTCGGTTACAGGATTTTTATCTGCATTGTATGAACACTTGCCATCAATCAATGCACCTCTGCCGATAAGGGTTCTGATAAATGAATTAACAGATTCCGTTATAGATTCAATTAAGCCGTTGTCGATAGGATAATCAATAAACTGCAACATTGAATATTCAACAGATTCGTGAAGAATATCAGCAGTTCTTCTAATGTTTATAAAATTAGTAACATTTGTTGAAGTTGGATAAGCAGCAGACCTGTTCCCCCAAGTTTTGTAGCCTGTTCCGTAAGAATTAAATACGGTTACAATTCCAGATTCGTTTAATGTATTAACTTCACTTGTCGGATCATTAATCATTGAAGTTAATTGTTTTTCAACTCCAACAATTCCTTTAATTTCCGTATTTGATGGCGACCAGTGATAACCCTTATCAACATCTTTAGCAGCAATAACTCCTGCTAATCTTTGAGAATACGGTTCTAAAACATTAGAATCAGAATTTGCATCATATACTTTTAAATGAGGATAACAAAGAACAATCCTATCAGATGAAGTATTAAAATTAATTGTTCCTTGTGGACCACGACCTTTTATTGCATCTTGAACTGTTGTTCCAACTGGAGCATCAACAATACCGATAGATCTAATTTTATCGCATATAACTTGGATTTCAGAAACAACTGCTTTATCTTCGCAATATACAGGAGCAATAATTGTTTTAGGGAAGAAACCAAATAATGAATAACAATCTTTAAATGCTTGCATTCCGGTTCTTTTGCCTGTAGAAGCATCAACACTTCCAATGATATCTGCTTTGGTTACATCTGATACAGACATATAAAATAATAAATCTCAGACATTTAGTTTAATAAATTCTTCCCTTAAAAGAGTGTAATTTAACATACAAAACAAGATGTGATTAACTATGAGATAGAGATTTTATTGTTATACAAAGCATTTCTAGTAATTATATAACATTTTAAAGTTAATAATTTTTTGATATAGTCATTTAAAGATTATTTGCATATGTATCTTCTAAACATTTAAAATGATAAGGGTCAATTTTTTGAATAAATTTAAAAGTTTCAATAATGGTATTTTTCATAGGGGTTGGATCTATAAAAAATTGTTCTATTTGACTATGAGAAGAAGTATTTGCGACTTTTAGAACAGTTGTTAATATAACATTATCAATACTATACTCTACTCCTAATTTTGACACTCTAGAATTTACCCCATCTTTTGTTGGGCATTTATTTGCAGTAAAAATTTCTAAAAACTTGCGAAGCTTATTTCCTACTTCAATAAGATTTTCTTCTTCATTATTCTGTTCAACAAATGTTTTTAGCGAATAATATATATGGTTATATTCTGTTCTAAATTTTTTATAACAATCAGGTATACCTATTATTTTTGCGGAATCCTCAAATCTTTTTATATAATAGCAATTTGGTTTAGGTTCTTTGTTTGCATCAACAAATAAACGGTAAAAATCATAATTATGCGTAGATAAGAATATTTGGCAGTAATCATCATGAATAATTTTATCAATTTGTGCATATATCGAAAAAATATGATTACTATCTAAACTTGATACTGGGTCATCAATGTATAATATAATTTGATTCTTGTTTAAAATATTATCTCTATCTTCTAAGCTTGCAAGATAATGCGCAAAAGCAATGGCTGTCTTTTCTCCTTCGCTAAGGTTTGTTGCAAGTTCACTATTTCTATATAATCTAGTTAATTCATTGCCATCTGAAGTTTGTTCTAATTTTATTTCAATTTTGGTATTATTTAAAAATAGTTGTTTTAAAATTGTATTAATTTTTTCAGCACCTTCAGCTGCTGCTGATATTTTTTTTATTTAATTCATCTATTCTTTTGTATTTGCTTCGTAATCGTCCTGTTAAAATAGTTGCTGCTCTATTTGCATTATTAAATTCTTTTTCCCATAATTGATAATTTTTATCTAATAACATATCTGATACATAATGTAATATTACTTTTTCACGAATAATATTTTTTTCATTTAGAAAATTATTATTAAACTCATTGTTTGTAGTTATTAGAGTCTGTAATTTTATTAGAGTATTTTTTACAGATTCAAAATCGTAACTTGAAATAGGTTCGATTTTATGAATTCTTTCTTTTAATTTTGTTTCTATAGAATTTATAATAGTGTCAATTTTTTTATTATATTCATCTATTTTCAAATTATCAATTAGAGCTTGATATTCTTCAATAAATTTTGGAAAAAATTCATTATTCTTTGGAAAATCATTTAAATTGATTTTAGCACAATACTTTTTTAAAGCTTCTATTTCTTGTCCGAATTGTTTATATATGTCAGAAAAATGATTGTCTAATTCTTCTTTAATTTTATTAGTTAAAATTGAACCACAGTATAAACAAACTTCTGAATTTTTATGCAAATCAAGACCTTGTCTAACCCATTCTTCTTCGTTAGTATTTTGCAATCTTTTTAATGGTTCTGTTATAGATATTGTTTTCTCTAATATTGCATTAATTTTATTTAAGTCTGGAATAATAATATTTGGAATATTCTTTTCAATTTTCTTATCCGCTTGAGAATTATATGTTTTTAAATTGTTAAGTAATATATCTTCCTCTAAAATATTATTTTCTAAAGTCAATGGATCTAATTCATTTATTAAATTCCTTAAATCTTTCGCATTGTAGGAACGACCTAAATTAAGTTTTGTAGCGATATCTCTAGCCACATCAGTTTGTCTGATACTTATTTTTTCTTGATTTTCTTTATATATTTTCTGATAATCTTTTATCAGTTTGGAAGTTTTTTCACATTCACTTTCTATTCTTTTTAATTGCTTTTTTATATCATCTGCCCCGTCTGTTAATAAAATTATATTTGTTGCATTTTGTTCTTCAAAACTCAAATTATTAATTATATATTCTTGGTTAAAAACTCGTGCCTTTATTTGATTTAAATCATTTATTCCATATGTCCCATGCTCACCGATTAACTCAAAATCAATATTAGTATAATTTATTGGCAATTTTTTGTTATCAAAACTTGCGAATATTTTTGATAAAGTTGTTTTGCCAGAATAATTCCAACCAAAAAATAAATTGAATTTTTTAAATTCTAAATCTTGATTATAAAAATTATTAAATACTCCTAAATTATTTATTTTTATATTTTTTATCATACACAATCCTTTAATGATATTATAACTAAAACATACAAGTTAGTTTTAGTTTATAGATATTTTACAAATTGCACTTCTGTCATATTTATTGTAATATTAGGTAGGGAATACCAATGAAAAAGAAGACTTCAGATAATAAGAAAATATGTGGAATTTCTCTTTTTTCAAGTGCTGGAATTGGAGAGTTATATTTTGACGATATTAATATTGATATTGTGGTTGCAAATGAGTTAATTCCTAAAAGAGCTAAATTATACAAACATGCTCATCCAAATGCAAATATTATTATTGGGGATATATGTGATGAAAAAGTATTTAAAAGCATAGTCCATACTGCAAAAAAATATGATATAGAATTTATGCTAATTTCTCCACCATGTCAAGGATTTAGTGTTGCAGGGAAAAATCGCTCGCAAGAAAGCATAGAAGTTGATAATCGCAATTATTTAATTTTACAAGCAATCAAAATCATTAAAGAATTTAAACCAAGTTATATACTTATAGAAAATGTTCCAACATTTTTAACAGCAAAATTATTAATTGATAATGAATATTATTCACTAAAAAACTTATTAAACAAAGAGTTGGGTGATTTATACAATATTGATGCTAAGGTGTTAGATGCTGCTGATTATGGTGTCCCGCAACACAGAAAAAGAGCCATTACAAAGCTTTATAAAAAGAATTTAAAATGGAATTGGCCGCAAAAACAAAATAAAATGGTATCAGTAAAAGATGCCATAGGAACACTTCCAAGTCTTGAGTCTGGACAAAAATCAAATATAAAATGGCATTTCGCAAGAAAACATGCCGATTCACATGTAGAATGGTTGCAACATACGCCTACGGGGAAATCTGCATTTGATAATAAGGAATTTTATCCTAAAAAACCGGATGGAACTCCAATAAAAGGATACAATTCTTCTTATAGAAGAATTCGTTGGGATGAACCTGCCCCAACTATAACAATGAGAAATGATGCTATTAGTTCACAAAGAAATGTTCACCCTGGAAGATTAAAACCTGATGGCACATATTCTGATGCAAGAGTTCTAACACCACTTGAACTCATGATAATAAATTCTATGCCAACAAATTGGAATATTCCCGATGATACCCCTGAGATATTAGTTAGACAATGCATTGGTGAGTCAATACCACCTCTTTTGCTTAAACAAATTGCAGGTATGATAAATGGATAAAATTAAAGGAATATCATTATGTTCAAGTGCGGGAATTGGGGAATTACTTTTAGATAAAAGTAATGTGGATATTATTTGTGCAAATGAACTAATAGAAAAAAGAGCTGACTGTTACAAGTATCTTCATAAAAAAACTAAAATGATATCGGGGAGTATTCAAGATTTTGAAATAAAAAAACAAATAATAGATATAACAAAAAAAAATAATGTAAAATTTCTTCTTGCGACTCCGCCATGTCAAGGGGTAAGCACTTTAGGAAAAAATAAGAAACAACAACAATTTGAAAAAGATAAAAGGAATTTTTTAATCTTTGATATTATTGACATAATTGATTCTGCTGATTTTGACTATATATTAATAGAAAATGTCCCACGCTTTTTAGAAATGAAATTTCCATATAACAATCAATTTCTTACTTTAAACGAAATTTTAGAAGATAAATATAACAATAATTATATTATTGAAGCACAAGTATTAAATGCAAAAGATTATGGAATTTCACAAAGTAGACCAAGAGCAATAATTAAAATGTATAAAAAAGGTCTAAAATGGAAAAATCCTAAAAAACAAAAAGAAATACCACTAAAAGATGTTATTGGATATTTGCCAAGTTTAGAATCAGGAGAAACATCTAACATAAAATGGCATAATGCAAAAATTCAAAATAGCAGGGCTGTTGAGGCATTAATGCATACCCCGACAGGTAAATCTGCTCTTACAAATGAAGTTTATTATCCGAAAAAAGAAAATGGAGAAAGAATAAAAGGGTTTCATAATACTTTTAAAAGAATGAATTGGAATGAACCAGCACCGGCACGAACAACATTTTGTGGAAGTATGAGTTCTCATAACAATGTACATCCAGGAAGATTAAAGTCTAACGGAACATATTCGGATGCAAGAGTTTTAACATTATTAGAAACCTTTATTGTCCATTCAGTACCAAAAGATATAGATTTTCCAAAAGATGCAACTGATGCATTTATAAGAACAATGATTGGAGAATCAGTTCCTCCATTGTTATTATATAAAATTATATCAGGAATAGGAGGTTAAGTGCCAGTCCAAGTTGAAGATGAAAGAATAATATTATATAGACATTTCTGTGACTATGAATTATTAAAAATTTTTGTATCTGACATAAAATATAATTGTAATAATATAATTACGGAAGATGAAAAACAAAAAATCAAAATAAGACTATCCAAATTAGGGAAATACAAAACGAGAAATTCAAAAGAAAAACCTAATGATGCAATAAATCATAGAATAAATACATTACAATATTGGATGTTCGGTTATAAGCATAAAGTAGGACGAGAATTGAAATTCATATTCAGCCCATTAGGGAACCTATTTTTAAAACATATTGATGATGACGAAAAACTAAAAAAAATTTTTGTTACAATGTTATTTGCAGTTCAATTTCCTCATCCAGGTAGCACCAATATGTCATCAGATTTTAATATATATCTCTTTAGAATTATTTTTAAGTTATTACTTGATAGTCGATTAGAGGGAAAGTTATATAACCAAGATTATGAATTATGTTTAGCATTTTTGAAAAACATTAATGCAACTTCATATGAAGAACTTGTGTCTACAATATTAAAAAATAGAAATTTGGCAGATAAGGATATTATTGATATCTTAAAATCAAAAGAACATACATACGTAAATAATGTATATGAGTGGGAGTATTATACCCAAAATTTATTACAAAGTATGGGAATTATAAATAAAACTGAAGGAACAACACTTTGTAAATTATTTCATCCAACAAAAAAAGAAACAACAAAACCAACCTCAAGGACTGCTCGTAGAGGTTTTATAACATTGAATTCTGAATTAATTTCATTTATTGCTTTATTGTTAGAAAATTATCATTATGATGAAATGCCATTGTGTTTAAATGATGAAGAGCGATTAGAAATTGACGTTATAAAAGAAATATATAGTTTTTACCCCAAAGAACTTTTAAATGAGATAGGTGACTATAATCCAATAATCGACGAATTATTGCAACTACCAAAATTAATTAAATTATATGCAGTAAACGAACAACAAGGAGATTGCTATAATTTTGAAGAAAAATTAGCAGAGGGTTTCAATCAATTTTCTAATGTCGATGCTATATGGCGTGGTGGTGCTGGGAATACTGATGTTGAATGTATATATACGCATGAAAAAAGAGGAAAGAAATTCGCTGTTGATGGGAAATCTACAGCAAATAAATTATCATCTCTTAATGCAGGAAGATTAAGGGCTCATAGGAAAAAGATTGGGGGAAAATATACAATAGTTGTAACACCCAAATATGTACCTGCCGTGAAACAAGATATATATGACGAACCAATAGTAATTATTACATCAAGCACATTCTCAGAGTACCTGTATAATTGCATATCCCACAATGTTAGGGATATAGACTACACAGATTTTGATGAAATTATTATGAATAATTTAGGAACAGATGTAAGTAAAAAAATATCTGACTTAACATTGGAAAAATTCGGAGCTTGTGCTTAAGAATTAATCAACTATTTAAACAATATAATTGATGATTATTCTAATATAAACATTTGTTTAATACCTGTTTTTTAAATTTTTTATGTATATATTTGTTGAAAAATTTTTAAAAAGAAAACTTCTATTTACACTTAGAATTTTTAATCCCGTAATATGGATTGTGCCTTATGTAACCAAGTTCAAACGCATATTTTAAAATACTTCCAAGTAAAGTTACAGCATTACTGGCCGTTTTAGGTTTGTATTTTTCTTTCATTTTCTGCATAAAATCAACTATCATTTCATAAGTAATTTCGCAAATCTTTAAATCTCCAAAATATGGAATTAAATTATACTTCAACAATGATTTATAACCTTTAATTGTATTTTTTGTTAAAGTCTTATTTTCAATATAATCTTGAGCAACATTTTTAAAAATCAAATTTTCTTTTAAATTCAAATTAGGTCTTTTTATCAATTCAAATGTTTCAAAATCCGAAGTGCTTACATATCTATACAACCCTTGTTCAAAGACGATTTTATTACTGTTCAAAAGCCGTTCAAGTTTCGATTTGCAATCACACTCGGCAATCATTTCTATTTCATCAAGAGTAAATTCTTTTAAATGTTTTGCTAATTTTTCAATATTCATAATATTTGCTCCACGATTTCTTTTGTAATTTCCATTAAATTATTATCTTTCACAACTATTTCAAGTTGGTTTATTAGTTGCACAATTTGTCTAAACCTATTGTACTTTTTATGTATAAATTCAATCGCATCAGGGGTAAATGGAACTTCAGATAATTGGTCAAAAATTTGTTTTAAATCATTTATTGAAAAAGTTTCAAATTTTACGATTTCTGAAAATCTATCAAAAAGATGTTTATACCGTTCCAACTTTTTGAGAGCCAAACCCATACCTACAAAAATTATTGGGCAATCTGTTTCATCGTGAATATCTCTCAAAATTTCTATCGTTTTTAAGTTATTTATCAAATAATCAATTTCATCAACAATAATCAGTTGAGGTTTTTGTTTTAATTTTTGAACTATCAAATTAAAATTATCTGACGTCAAATATCTTGGAATTTCGTCCATTTCTTTTGCAATTTCTTCCAATAACCAACGTCCTGTCATCAAATTTGTCGCTCTCAAATATATCGCATCATATTTGCAAGCAAGCCATAAAGCCGTTTGAGATTTTCCTAATCCAGGTTCGCCATAAATGAGTCCCATTTTAGGAATATTCTTTGGTTTGTTTAACAAATTTACAACTAGACCGATAAAGTTTTTCACGTTAGTTGTTTTAACAAAAATTCTATTCATAAAGTAATTTATACTCCTTGCTATTTTTAAACTCTATTATCCAAGAATTATTTGGATCGTTTTTCACTAAATACTCATATTTTTCTGAGTTATTCTTAAATATTTTTTGAACACATTTTGAACGTATTTTGAATTCTGTTTGAACAAGATTTGAATTTTCTTCTATCATTTTGGTTTCTAAAAATTTTGTTTCATCATTTGAAAGATATGCCTTTACTGCTTTTATTGTTTTCTTATGCAATTTTCGTTGTTTTACAATTTTTTGTTTGTAATCTTCAAAATCAGTAACCGTACCTAACAATTTTGCCATTGGGTGAGTTTCGGTAACTCGTCCTGCCGTACATAAGTATTCACCTTTTATTGTATAAACTTTGATACTTGTTAAATCAAAAAGGTTGTATTTGATTAGCACTTTGCTTTTGAATCCGTAAAGCCGTTCATCAAAATAATCACAGTTTAAAAATCTGATTCCATTTCTCTGAATTGTTTTAACTTCAGTTGCAAGCATCAAATCGTCAAGTAAATTAATATCTACATTTTGTTGCTTTCTACTTTCTAAAACTCCTGCTATTGTTTTATCTGGTGCATTCGGACAAGGTTGAGAATTTTTAAAATTCAACCACATTTCTATCATTTTTATCGCTTCATCAACTGTTGAAACATAGTTGTTATGTAACGTAGAGTGTAATTTTTCATTTCTCATCATATAGGCGGGCTTATTGTCTATACTTGAACCTACATAACTTGGCAATAATTTTTCAAAACCCTCTTGAAATTCTTTAAAAAATCTTTCAATAACTTTTGCTCTTGCATTATATGGTCTTGCAAATACTGTTTCTATTCCGAGTTTTGAGTAAAGTCCATTAAAACCAAGTTCAGAGAAGCCTTTATCATTTGTAAAATATTTCGCTCTGAACGCTCTACCATTATCTTGGTAAACAATTTTAGGAATCATATCTAAATTAATAATGGCATTTCTTAATGCACTTGCAATACATTGGGTATTTTCTTCTAACATAATTTCATAACCAACAAGTGCTGTTGATTTCCAATCAAGAAATCCTACTAATGTTGCTCTTGAGGGTTTACCTGTAAAAGGATTAATTACATTAAAATTTAGAACGTGTCCGTCAGCAACTAGAATATCTCCGACTTCTAATAGTGAAGTATCTCGTTTAATATATGGTTCAACTTTATCTGAAAGTGCTTTTTCACCATCTCTAGCCAAAATCCATTTATCATAATTATTGTTTTTGAACCAATTTGCATAACGTCTAAATGTCGCATCAGTTGGAATAAAATTTTGTCCTTGCTGTTGGAGTTTGTATTTAGTTAATGCAATGGCTTTTCCGATACAAATTCTATTTGGGTGCAAAAGTAAACCCATAAATATTTTAATTTCTTCATCTGTTAATATAGTGCGATACTCATTGACTTTTGAGTATTTGTATTGAGGAATTAATTTTGTGTAATCTTCAGTTCCATTGAGAATTGTGTTCCAACGGTGCAAACTGCCACGAGATATTTTACCTAGAATCTCAAATAGATTAGAATTTGAAGTATTATGTAATTTTACAAAATCATAGTCCGCTTGGAGTTTGTTTTCAGATTTTCTTCTAAATTCTTTCCATTGGTTTAGCAAATCTAATCTTGCTAACGCTATCTTCTTTGATTTTTCTGGAGTGAATTCTGCCATGTGTTAATTCCTTTTCACTAACACATTCGTCACTCTTGTTATGGCAAAAATCAAGTCTAAATCCCAATCTCAGAGATAATTCGACACAATTTAATATGTACCATTCCAACCTAAAATTTCGCTATTAATTTCTTCAATGACATCTGGAGTTAAAAACTTTACAGATTTCTTTTTAGGTGAAAAATTATCCAAATTTTTCGTTTGTCCTTTTTCTTCTTTATTTATAATTTTAATAATATTTTCTAAAGCACAAATTTCATGTTTATTCAAAATTCTATTATTATCTATATCGACATTTAATTTCGTAAGAAGTTTTGTTCCAATGTTATAAATATCATCAGCAAATTGTTTTGAAAAATCTTTTATTCTAACAATATGGTTGTCCCATTTGTATTTCTTTTTCCAGTTAAAAATAGTTCTGCGTGAGATATTTAATTTTTCAGCAATCATTTCTGGACTTAAATTTTCAACACAATATAATTTTTCTGCATCATGGAGTAAATGTAATTTGTTCATTTAAAACCCTTTTAAACCTTGTTTAAAGACCTTTTGCAATGACATTAATTGCTCTTGTTTCGGCAAAAGTCAAGTGTCATCTCTATCTCAGAGATAATCTTTAGCATCTCAAAATATATGTAAAAATTTTACTTGCACTAAATTTACTTGGCTAAAACCAAATATATTGGCAATAATTGGTAATTAATTTTAAAAAAGATAAAATTTCGGTGCAAATAATTGCTAAATTAGTGCAGATAAAGTTTAATAAGTGCAAGTAAATCTCAATCTTTCAAAAACGCCTCAAAGCCTAATATATTTGAATATTTACCCCAAAACTCCAATCTCACACTTGCACTTAATTTATAAAGAGAGTAATTTTAAAATTTATTATTTTAAATGTCAGACATTATTAAACTAAGTGTCTAGTTATAAAAAAATAAAAGAACGGAGAAAGTGGGATTCGAACCCACGATGCAGATTACTCCACATAACACCTTAGCAGGGTGCCGCCTTCAGCCGACTCGGCCATTTCTCCAACTTAACTATATAATACCAGAATATTATTTTTTTCACAAGCTTTTATTTTTTATTTTTTATTACCGTATTATACTACCCAGTTTCGCAGTTTACACATATATATCATTTATTATATAATCACAACATCTAAAATAGAAAGGATTATATTATGTCAAATGCTATTGAGGTGAATGATACAACATTTGAAAATAACGTATTAAAATCAAATGAATTAGCTGTAGTAGATTTTTGGGCACCTTGGTGTGGACCTTGCAGAAAATTAAGTCCGGTAATTGATGAATTAGCCTCAGAATTCCAAGGTAAAATTAATATTTACAAACTTAATACAGATGAAAATCTTAAAACAGCAAAAGAATACTCTATAAGTGGTTTACCTAGTATTTTAATATTTAAAAATGGTCAGGCTGTCGAAAGACTTGTAGGTCTTATGCCTAAATCAACTTTAGTCAATAACATTCAAAAACATTTATAATATTTCCTAGCGACTAAAATAGTCGCTTTTTAATTCATTATTTAACTATTTTTCATATAAATATATAGTTGTTATTTAGATTTATTCATATAATTTTCACTCATTAAAAGAGCAAAAAATTCTGTAATATTGAGAATTTTTGAAGATTTATTTGTTTCTATAAGAGCAGATTCTAATCCAATTTGACAAGCAGGACAAGAGGTAAGAATAAAATTATAATGTTTATTGATATTTATAAGCTTATTTTTAGTTAAAGCTGATGATATAACAGGGTGTCTAAATCCAAAATCACCAGCAAAACCACAACATTGATCATAATTTGGCATGCGTTCATAAGATGAATCTAATAAGTCTGAAATTATAAGTTCTGTATTTTTTTCACCATGACAAGGTAAGTGATAGGTAATACCAATTAATACCGATAAATTTTCTTTAATTAGAGTTTTTATTTGATTTTTATGCATAATTAAAAATTCTGTAAAAGATATAAGCTCTATATTAAAAGAATCTAAAGTAAATATTTCTTTGTATAGATTAAAAGTATTTTTACAAGTATCACAGTCGAAAATTATATATTTTGCATTTTTGGGAATAAGATCAAGGTTCTTTTTTGCAATTTTTTTAAAATAATCTAAATTACCGGAGTAATAAGATGAAACAGAACAACAATGAAATTGTGGTTCCATAATATTATCATACCCTAGCTTTTTAAAAATAAAATATGCAGCATTTTTTGAAGAGTCATTGATATTCTTATTAAAACAACCTGAAAAGAATATAAAATCTTCTTGTTTATATTCTTTATTTTTATAATCTGAAGTTGATGTTATTATGTCATTTTTCTTTTTTAAATCAAAATTTTTAAAGCTTATTTTACTTAATAATAATAACTTTTTACCTAAAATGCTTAAAGATAAAGGCTTATAAAAAAAAAGTAAAATTTTATTTAAATAAGATATTCTTAAAATAAAAAATATAACTTTTGCTATTTTAAATTTTAAAGTCCTAAAAATACAACTTAATTTTTCTATACAATTATTAGAATTGCTCTTCATATAAAATCTAAAAGCAGCAAAAATTTTTTTTATATCAATATGGCTAGGACAAAAATTTTTACAAGCATTGCAATTAAGACATAATTCAAAATATTTTTTAAACTTTTTAGGATCTTTTATCTTATTTGTTAATATCCCAATTAAGAAATTAAACTTACCTTTTGAGGCTAAACATTCATTTTTAAATTCTTTATAAATAGGACAGACACTTTGGCATAAACCACATCGTGAACACTTGTAAATATCTTTTTCATATTTTTTTAACTCTTCCATGTTTATTAATATACCACAGGAATAAAATTTATTTTTAATGTATTATTTTTTATTTATGTTTTATAATGTAATATTATGAATGAAAAACAATTATTATCGGATCTGACATCTAAAAATACTACGTGTGCGATGGTCGCTATTGAGCATATGGTAAATAATAAAGATTGCAAATTATATTCTCTTCTTGCAGATAAGTTTGACTCTCTTTATGATTTTGTACAAGATAATTTCCAAAAAAGATTAAATAAGATAGTCAATAGTAAAAATTATTTAAATTTGTTAGAATTTTTTAAGTACTACTCATTTAATTTAGATAAAATTTTAATTGAAAGCCTTTTAAAATTTGCAAACCAAGACTTAACAGATATAATTTATGGAATGTTAGAAACAGGTAATGAGGTACAAAAAACATATTGTGCAAAATATTTTGAATATATTCCAGATACAGTTGCAATTGATTTATTAAGAGAGAATGCTTTTTCTGATTATGAGCCTTTAAGTATAAATTGCTCGTTAGCTCTTAGAAAAATGAATGATGATATATTCAAAAACAAGCTTATTGAATTATTAAATAGTAATGATGATTTTGAATCATTAAAGGCTATAAAACTTCTTACAAATTTTGCAGATGAAAATATTTTAAATAAACTATTTCAAATATTTCAGAAGTCAAAATTAAAAGAAAATATAGCAGGAGAAATAATCTACTTTAAACCAATATTTGAAATTATAAAAAGAGATTATATTGAAGGTATAATTTATTTTAACAGTATTATAGATGGTCTTGGAGAAATTTTATCAATATCAGAATTATATAATTATCAGATCTATGAAGTATTAAATTATTTAATAGAAAATAAGCCTAACGATATATATGCTTGTAATATAATATTAAAGACTAAAAATAAAATATCTGATTTATATAATAATGAGGAATATATATATGATGAAAGTAAAGAAATTAAAGATGAATTAAAAAATATATTTGAACTATTAAATAACAAGAGTTCGGAATTTTATAATGAGAAAAAAAGAATTATTTCTAAAAATTTAAAAGAAAGTAAAGATCTTTTATTAACAGCATTAGAGAATATAAAAAATTATAAAATAACCTCAAGTAAAGAAAATTTAATTAGCTTATTAACCCAAGAAAATGATATAATCAAAACAGAGATTGTGCATATATTAAAAGAATTTGGATATTTAAATAATATAAATAAAGAAGAATTATTAAAAAGTATAAAAAATAATACATTGAAAGTAATTGTTGAAAATGATTTTTTCTGATAAAATATAAATTTATTTAAGAGAGTGATTTTATGAAAATTATCGCAAAAAATTTAGTAAAAATATATGGAGATAGAAGCGTAGTAAATGATATCTCCTTTGAAGTAAATAAAGGTGAAGTCGTAGGACTTTTAGGGCCAAATGGTGCTGGAAAAACAACAACATTCTATATGGTTGTTGGTCTAGTAAAGCCATCATTCGGATCAATATTTATAAATGATACTGATTTAACAAAAGTACCGATGAATGAAAGAGCAAAAGCAGGTATTGGTTATTTACCACAAGAATCATCTATTTTTAGAAAATTAACTGTAGAAAATAATATTAAATTAGTATTAGAGCTAAATCAAAAACTAAATGAGTCTGAAAAGAAAGTAAAACTAGAAGAACTCTTGGAAGAATTTGGTGTAACAAAATTAAGAAAAGAAACAGCAGTATCATTATCAGGCGGAGAAAGACGTAGAGTCGAATTAGCAAGAGCCTTGGCAGCAAGTCCTGAGTTCATTTTACTGGATGAACCTTTTACCGGTATTGATCCTATAGCTATAGGCGAAATAAAAGATAATATAAAAAAATTATCCAGAGAAAAAAATTTAGGTGTATTAATTACAGATCATAATCCTAAAGCTACGTTATCTATTACAGATAGAGCTTATGTTATTTTTGATGGAAAAATCAAAATAGCAGGTAGAAGTAAAGAAGTAGCAAATAATAATATAGCAAAAGAGTTCTATTTAGGAAAGGATTTTAAACTTTAATGAAGTTAAAGTTAGTAGATAGATATTTATTTAAGCAAGTATTAACAGCTACTATAGTTTGTGTATTTTTATTTGTAATTGTTTGGATAGCACCTGAAACCTTATTTAATACAATAAGAGATACAATAAAAGGTATTTGGAGTATACCTGTTGCAATAAAAATTATATTATGTAAGATACCTGAGGTAATAGATAGAGCTTTACCTGTAGGTTTATTATTAGGTTGTTTATTTACATTTGATAAGTTAAGTAAAGATTTTGAATTAACAATATTAAGAGGTGTTGGTGTATCATTTGTAAGAATAATTATGATGCCGGTTATTTTAAGTATTTTATTAACATTTGTGTGTTTTTATGTACAAAATACGTTAATACCAAAAGCAACAACAACAATAAAGACTATAACAAATAGTGTAAGAGAAGGTTATTTTGTTCATACGATAAAAGATGAAAATGGTAATTTAAATAAAGTCATAATCGTATCAAATTTTAATTCTAAAGGAGAAATAGATTCTGTATCAATGCTAGATTTTAACAAATCTCAGTATAACGAATTAAGTGCTTTAGATAAAATTACGATATCAAGAAATGCAGAAAATCTTGGAGATAAATGGAGGCTTTATGATATTACGGAATATAAATTATCATCTAGTGGAATATTTCAACATATAGCATCTACAAATTATATTGATATTTATAATCCAAGACAAGCTAATACTGTATATAAGCTAATGATATATTCTTTAGCAAAGCAGAAAGAATTCAATATAGAAGAATTAAAAAATTATATAAATTTATTAAAGCAAGAAGACTTTACCGATGAGTATAATTATTATAAAAATAAATATATTCAGAGATATGCACATTGTTCTATGTGTATATTATTTACAATACTTGGATGTTTGCTTGGATTTTCGCAACCGAGAGAGCAGAGATTATTTGGCTTTACTATTGCAATTGGAATTATCTTTTTATATTATATTACACTTCCATTTTTTGATATGTTGGCGGAGAAATCAATATTATCTCCTTGGATCACAGCATTAATTCAACCGTTTTTAATATTAGTTTCTATATTATGTATAAAGAAAATTAAGGATTTATAGATATGATAAAAAAAATATATGCATTTATTTTATTATTTACGTTAATAGTATCGAATGTAAGTATTGCACAAGCAAAAAATAATAAAAAAGTGAGTAAAGAAGACTATGGTATTGAGTTAATAGAATATGGTAAAGGTATACATATATTTAAAGTTATGCCAATATTTAAAACATCATTAAGGAAAAAATACTGTAATCAAGTTATTCCTTATGTAACGGAGTCTTTAGAAACTAATAATAGTATATATAATAATACATCTTGTACTTTATGTGTAAATGGAGGATTTTTTGATTTTAAGAATAATAAAACAGTATCTAGAGTAATTATAGATGGAGAACTTGTAGCAGATCCAAGAGATAATGAGTCACTTACCGGTAATAAATCTTTAGAGCCATATTTAGAAAAAATTTATAATCGAGGTGAATTTAGAGTATTAAAATCAAAAAATAGAATAAAATATGATATAGCATATCCAAATAGTCCCGTAGAAAAAGGATATGAGTTAATACACGCATTACAGGCAGGTCCAATAGTATTACCTAATTTGGATTTAGAAAAAGAATTTTTCATAGTAAAAAAAGATAAGCAAATTGTAAGACAATCAGCCTCTGTATTAAATAAAAAAGCAAGAACAGTAATTGGATTAAAAAATCAAGAGGATAATATTTATATAATAATAATTGAACAAAATAGTGGTATGGATATTTTTGAAGTAAAAAGTTTATGTAAAAAATTAGGATTAACAAAAGCATTGAATCTCGATGGTGGTGGATCAACATCATTACATTATGAAGATATAAATATCACTTCAGAAAATAAGCCAAATGGAAGAAAAATAAAATCTTTTTTATTAATAAATACTTTTAAAATTTAACTTAAATAAAAAGAAGAGATAAAAAGCTTTTAAAAGGATCGAAACTATTGTATTATATATGAGTATGAGCTTTGAATTTTTAAAAGAAGAATATTTAGAATCTTTAGAAGATTTAAACAAATTAAAAAGCGATTTTTTATATAATCCAATAAATTTTGAATTACTTAATTATAACAATTATATATGCAAAGATATAAGTAATTTTTTTAAAAGTAAAGAGAAATGCTTTATTTTATCGGGTTTTATTGGATCTGGGAAATCGTTAATATTAGAGCATTTAAAAAAATATATAAAGCCAGATGTAATAGTATTTAAATATAATTTTCCTGAAAAATTTCATCTGGATGATATATTACTTAGTTTTTTTGATGATATCAAATATTTTTCTAAAAAAGGACTTATAAAATTACAAAAAAATGAAATTAAATCATTTGTAGAAAAATTCAACTATTATTTTAGATCAATAAAATATCCTATAGTGATAATACTAGATTCTTGCGAAAATGCAGCTTTGGATGAAAAAAACTTTGAAAAAACTTTAGATTTTTTTGTTCATTTATTATCCGAAAAGAATCAAAATATAAAAATTATTTTTAGTACTCGCAATTTTAACTCAATTAATTTAAAAAATTATGGTTTAAATTATCATTCTAGTATTATAAAACCATTTGATATAGATTATTTTAACCATTATTTTCGGAATAAAAAATTAAGTATATTCTCATTACAAAAGTATGATGTGTTTAACATCACGAGAGGTCATTATTTTTATTTTTCAAAATTATTTAGTTTAAGCAAAACTCTAAACAAAGATTTTTTTAAGTTAATAGAGGAATTTAAAAATCAAAAAGATTTTTTATTAGATTTTATTACATCTGAATATATAAAACTACTTAGTTTGGATGAGTTAAAATTTTTGTATCTTGTAGCAAGTATTAGATACAATTTTACAAAAAAAATATATATAAAGTTGCAATTTGCAAACAGTGATCTTATCGAAAAATTATTAAAGTATGAAATATTAAATGAAGATAATAACAATATATACTTAAAGAGTTACTTTAAATTAAAATTATTAAACAAAATAGAAGCCCAAAATAAAAAAGAAATTAGCGATATTTTAATAAAATTTTACTCAAACCAATTAGAATTAAAGCCAGCCGAAAGAGATATAAAAATATCACGAGCTACGGCAAGATCTGAAATAGAGTATCATAAAATTTTACTAAAAGAGTGCAATGAGCTTATTGAAAAAAATACTTCTTCTATAGTTCCAAATGATAATTCAGCATTAAATACGAAGAAAAATATAGATATGGCTTATTGGACATATTCTAAAACAGTATTATCAAGTTGGAATAAAGAAAATAAAGGCTCAATATCAGATATTTCAATAGAAGATAAGATAAAGAAACAAATAAAAAAAGATAAACCCGAAACAATCATTTATGTAAATTCGATTGATAATAGTAATGATGTGAAGCCTTTAGATGAAAATGCTTTAACGTTAGATGATATAGTGCTAACAGAAGAAGAAAAAGAATTATTAAAATCTAAAGAAATTAATATAAGAAGTGAAAAAAACTCCATTACAGAAGAAGCTGATAGAGAAGAAAATAAAAACATTTTATCCAAAAACAACATAGAAAAGCTTTTAAAATTTAAAGAAGAATTTATTGATTCTAAAGACAAGATTGATAAAAATAATCAAGATAATGGAAAAGAAATAACAGAGAAAAACCTTTCTTATGAAAATTATTTAGATATTGCTTATAAATTTGAAAAAAAATATGAATATCAGGATAGTTTGTCAGTATATAATTTAATAATAAAAAATAACTTAGCAGACAATTATATAAAGAAATCATTTGTATTTGCAAAAATAGGAAAGGTTTATGAGATACTAAATGATTTTGAACGAGCACTTTATCACCTAAATTTAGCTTATGAGATTTATTTAAAAAATAATGATATAAAAAAGTCATTATATATTCTTATAGAGATCGGAAAAATTTATAAGAATACTTATAGAATAAAAGAAGCAAAAAAAATATATATAAAAATATTAAAGACTAGAAATATACCACAAAATCTAACATTAAGAGTAGTATTAGATTATTATGATATAGAGTCGGATTTAAATATTAATAAGTCATTGTTTGAAGAAGTAAATAAATCATTAGACATAGAGAGTTTATCTGAGAATAATTTGGTAAAAGAATTTTATTTTAAATATGGTTTATTATTAGATGATTTAGAAAAATATGACTTAGCTTTACAGATGTATTTAAAGTCAATAGAATATAAAGAAAAAGATAATAAATTATTTGAATTTTTATCCGCAGCCTATTCCAATATAGGGCAGTTGTATAAAATAAAACGAGATGAAGAAAATGCCATAAAATATTTTAAATTGGCATTAAAGAATGATCTTGAAGATAAAAATTATGATGGAGCTTATTTATCATTTTCAGAACTGGCAAAGTTATATAGAAAAATAGACATAAAGATTGCATTAAGTTATTACCAAAGAGCTTCTGAAGTAGCTAATAAAATGGGGAATATTTTTTATCTTATACAGACTTTTATTGAAATAGGAGATATTTATTATTTTAAAAAGAACGACAGTAATGCCATTGAAATGTACTTAAAAGCGAAAAAACTAATAAAAAAAGAGGCTGGAAATAACGAGATAATAGAGAATATAGATATAAGATTAAATGATTTAAAAGTCAGATTAGGAAACGTAGAATATAATAGGTTGGTAAATAATTTTGGAAGTTAAGAAATTTTATGAATTAGTATACGATAAATTTAATATAGAAATTAAAGCTCATACAAAAAAAAATATAATACTATTTGAAGAATTGTTTAGAGAGTATAATAACCATACAAATTTAATGAGTAAAGCCGATATACAATATTTGTATGAAAAGCATATATTTGATTCATTATCGTTAAATTTGTTTTTATGTAAATATGGTTTAAATGCAAATATTTCAAAATTATTAGATATAGGTGCAGGTGGAGGATTTCCATCTATACCATTGGCTATAGTAAAAGATAATTTAGATATATATGCATTAGATTCAATTGAAAAAAAGATCAAATTTATAAAGAATATTCAGTTTCGACTAAGATTAAATAATTTAAAAACATTATGCTCAAGAGTAGAAAAATTAAGTAGAGATCTAAGAAGCTTTTTTGATCTAAGTACATCAAGAGCAGTTGCCCCATTAAATGTACTATTAGAGTATGCTATACCATTTATAAAAGAGGACGGATATTTTATAGCCTATAAATCTAAACTATATAAAGAGGAAATAAATAAAGCCCAAATAGCCTTAAAAAAGTTAAAAAGTGAAATAGTAGACATAATCGAATATAGTTTACCTCTTGAAGAGAATTATGAGAGATATTTAATAATAGTACAGAAGAAAGAAAAGACTCCAAATAAGTATCCAAGAAGCACTATTAAAATAAAAAGTAGTCCACTCTAAATAAAATCATAATAAAGTATAATAATTTGTAATCATACTTTAAATTTTATTTAATTTATTATATAATAAAAAAGTATAATAAATATATGGAGGCAAGAAAGTTAATGCGTACAGTCGTAACAGGACGTAATATTGAAATTACTGATGCAATTAAAGAGTATACAAAAGAAAAATTTGCAAAAATTATTAATCATTTTGATCAAATTCAATTAATAGAAGTAACATTAAGTGTAGTAAAAAATCCATCAGTAGCAGAAAAACATGTAGCAGAAGTAATTTGTAAATTACCATCAGGAAATATTGTTTCCGAAGAAACTGCTGAATCGATGTATGCAAGTATTGATTTATTAGCAGATAAATTAAACAGACAAATAAAAAAATATAAAGACAAACATCTTAATCCAAAAAATAAAACAGAGTCTATAAGAACTGAAGATTATAATAAAGCTTCTGATGTGGATCAAGAAACTAACGAAGAAGAATAATATTAGATTAACCTATGTAATTGAATATTTTAAATAAAGAGCCTAAAGAAATTTTAGGCTCTTTTAAATTTTAATAGAATTTAATGAACAAAATTGTTAAAATAAAAATATGTACGACTTAATATCAGAAATAAAAGATAATGACATAAGATTATTAATTCCATATCCAAGAGAAAAAAGTGGAATATATGAACATCAGAATCCAAATTATCTATATAGTCATCCGGATACAAAATTACCTATTTTGAATTTACCATATACTCTTTTCGACAATGAGAGATTTTATTTGCCATCAGGTTATTATGAGTTAGCTTTATCAAAAGATTTAAAAAAAATATATGTGTTACAATCAAAAAAGATAAAAGCAAGTTTTCCAATAATAAAACTAAAAAGGCTTGAGCCTGATTTAAAACTAGTAGAAAAAGAATCTGAACTAAAAAAAGATTTAATAAAATATAAAGAAAAAAATAAAAAAAAGAAAGTATTACAAATAGAAGAAGACCTTGATTTAATAGAAAAAGAAAAAAGTTTGCAGATATATGCAAAGATAGAAGATACAAATAGAGATTACTATATTATAGAATATAATGATGGAATGTTTTTTGCTATTTCATATATAATAAAATAGAAAAGAGTATAAATAGATAGATAAATAAAAAAGAGGTATATAAAAGTGTTAACACCATCATCCCCACAAATACAATATAAAATAGAACGTTGTCCTTGTGATAATCTATATAATTTAGAGTTTACATTAAATAAAATGTCCTCAGAAGGTTGGGAATTATATTCTTTGTATGAAGTAGAAATAGAAGATCATTTAGAATATAACTGTATATTTATAAGAGATTTAAGCTTAAATAATACGAATAATTTAACCGGAGATAATCAAGATGATTATGATTATCTTGGATTCAAAACCAAAATGGAACGAATAATAAATGCCAACGAAGATCCGTATGAAAGCTGTATAGAGATACAAAGAAAAATTAAACAATCAAGAGAACGAATACATCAGATAAAAGAGTTGATCGAATCAGAAAATATTGATCAGAATAGAAATGAGCTAAATAATGATTTATCAAAAACAATAAAACAGTTAAGTGAATTAAAAAATAGATTAAAAGAAATAATATCACCTGATTTTGTAACAAATATACTTGGAGAGGAAAAGTTATTAATAAGTCTTTCCGATGAGCTTATAAAATATGTAGATCCTGATCTGCAAGTTAATTTAATATCCAAAGTAGTAAAATTAAGGCAAAAATTAGCAAAAGACTTAGGATATATAATACCAAAGGTAAAATTTGAATTAGATGAAAACTTAGCCTCCGGTGAGTTTATAATAAAAGTAAGATCAGTACCTGTAGTAAATGCTATTGTGCACCCTGATCATACAGTGTTTTTAAGGGATAAGTTAAATTTAACAAGATATCCTGATAAATCAATAAAAACAGAAGATCCTATAACAAATGAAAAAATAATATGGATAAATCAAGAAAAAACAAAAGATTTTTGGATACAAGGTAAGTCTTGTGAAGATTATATTATAGATATTTTAGAAAAAATTTGTATAAAATATGTAGATACAATAATGGATTATTCTGATATAAATAGATATATAGAGGCTGTATCTGCAAATAATTTATACTTAATAGAAAATATTATTCCTGAGTTTTTGACCATAGGAGAGTTAAAGTATTTATTTTCATCGCTTATAAGAGAGTTTGTAAGTATAAAAGACATTATTAATGTATTTGAGAAACTAAATGATTTGGCAGATGAGCATAATAAAGAAAATATACTGGAGAATTTACGTTGTATAATGAATCGTCAAGTTTCATATAGTTTAGCAATAGAAAATACAAATGAAATAGATGCATACGAATTTTCAGATGAATCTATAAAATGTTTTATAGAAAATTTAAATCGGGATGAAAAGGTTGTAAAAGTTGATAGTATAAAATTAGAGAAATTAGTAAAAAAATTAATATTATTAAAAAAAGAGGCTAATTTAGAGAATAAAAAACTAATAATAGCTGTGCCAATGCAAATAAGACATATAGTATTTTTAACTTTATCGAGATTTTTCTATGATATATATATAGTATCAAAGGAACAAATAGCTTTTGATTATAACTTGAATATAATAGGCAGAGTATAATTTAGCGGGCTATTGTAAGATTACAATAGCCCGCTTTTTTAAAATTATTAAATTTAATTACTCAGCTAAATCTTTAGTACTTAAAGCAATACGATGTTCTTCTGGAGTAAACTTTTTGATCATAACTTTTACTTGATTTCCAACTTTATACAAATTGAAAGGGTTAGGATTTTCACCATTCATTTCAGAAGATGGTAATAAAGCTTCTACCCCAGGATAAATATTAATAAAAGCGCCAAAAGATGTAACTTTATTAACAGTACCTTCAATTACTTGACCTTCTTGAAATTTTTCTTTCACTTCATCCCAAGGATTTTGACTCATTCTTTTTAAAGTCAAACTAATTCTTTTCAAATTATCATCAATTTTTAAGATTTTTACTTCAAGTTTTTGACCTAAAGTTAAAACATCAGACGGATGCTTAATTCTTTCCCAAGAAATTTCAGAGATAGGAAGTAAACCATCTACACCATTGATATCAATAAATGCACCAAAATCAGCGATTCTAATAACTTCACCTGTAAGAATTTGATCTACTTCTAATTGAGAAAGAATATCAGTAACAACATTTTCTCTTTGTTCAACAAGAGCTAATCTTTGAGATAGAATAAGTTTATTTCTTTTAGGATCTGCTTCTAAAATTTTAGCTTCAATTTCTTGACCAATTAATCCGTCAAAAGGTGTACCCATTCTTAAATGGCTAGAAGGAATAAATCCTTTTAATTCCATAACATCTACAATAACTCCGCCTTTTACTAAAGATACAACTTTTGTTCTTATAGTATCATTATTAGCTTTAGCTTCACCAAGAGCTTGCCATATTTGAGCACAAGATACTCTTTTTAATGATACAATAAAATCATCCTCATCAGATTCAGGTTCTTTTAATATGTAAAATTCGTGTTGATCACCAGGTTCTAAAATCTTGGCATTATCAGAGGAATCTTGAAAATTAGAAATTTCACGATCCGGTAAAAAAGCTTCAGATTTTGCTCCTATATCTATTAAATATCCATCCTTTTCACGTTTTACAACTATACCTTTTATTACATCAGCCACCTCAAATTTATGAGAGTAAGACTCATTTAAAAGTTTTTCAAATTCATCCATTTGATGATTCGTTTGTTCTACAGTTTTTGTCATTAGTAATTTTATCTCCTTCCTTATATATTATTTTAAAAATTATTTAATTTATGTAAAACATCTTGTATTATATTATCTGGAGTAGAAGCTCCAGCTGTAACTGCTATATTTTCAGATCCTTCTATAATTTCTGAAAAATTTTCCAGTTCACTAGCGGTTTCTATATGTATAGTTTTGGTAATGTCAGATAATATCTCTGCTAAATGAGAAGTATTTGCACTTTTTTTACTACCAACAACCACCATCAAATCCGAACTAGCGGCTAAATTTCTAGCTTCTGTTTGTCTTAATGCGGTTGACGGACAAATAGTATTTACTATTCTTAAATCCTTTGTAATAGGAATAAGATAATTAACTATTTCCTTTAAAAATTCAATCCTTTGTGTAGTTTGAATCACCAGACCTATTTTCTTAGATTTTAATATAAATTTTTCTAAAGACTTTATTGATTCTATATCAGGTATAACAAATATATTATCGCCATATTCTTTTGCGTGTGCCTCTATAGCAATCACTTCCGGATGTTCTGATTTTCCTAAAATAAGTAATAAAAATCCATCTTTTACAAGTTCGATAGCCTTTTTTTGAACTTTTTTTACATCAGGACAAGTCAAATCTACAATTTTGTATCCTTTATTTTGGATATCTTTTATAACTTGTGGAGACGTTCCATGGCTTCTTATTACACAAATACCATTATTTTTTTCATCTAGTTTATTTACAGTATGTATACCTAATGATTCCAATCGATCAATTACTTGCATATTATGTATTAATTCTCCTAATACACAAATATACGTATCTTTATTTTCAAGTTTTAATTTTTTTGTCGTTTCGACTGCTCTTTTAACACCATAACAGAATCCTGCGTGTTTAGCCAAGACAATCTTTTTATTTGTCAACTTTTAATCACATCCAATCAATAGACTCAAGTTATATCTTCTAAAAAGACAAAAACCTGGTACTATTATTTAAACATAAACATTTTTTTTGACAAATATTTATTTTTAACATCCCTATGTTAAACCGCTCTAACATTTCTCATTTGTTTTATTTATATTAAATCCAACGATCATAATTGTAACTTGGTTGAGCACATTGCATTGCATTCGAAAACATTTGACTTGTTTTATTTACTCTTTGAATTTTTTGCAAATATTTCCCTGTAAATATATCCTCTTTTTCTTCATCAAAGTAGCCACCTACATTTGGAACCATTGATTTTAAAAATTTAATTGCTGTATTTTTCATAAATTTTCTCATCGTTGGAGAAAAATTATCTAAATAAAATAAACGTGCTTTTTTCTTTACATCTTTAATTAAGTCATCAATAAAGCTACTTTTTTTTGTTACTTTTTCTGTTTCTTTTCCTTTTTGGGCAGCAAAAATTGATTCATCTTTTTGCTCGGATGTTGATACTTTCGTATTTTCTGAGGAAAAATTCTCATTAGATTGAACACTATTTACTTTATTTACACCGTTTGTTGACATTATTTTCCCTAAAATTACTTTATTTTATCTATATAGTCGGTTTTTTTTTACTTTTCTTTAATATTTTACTTATTTTTGTCTTAAAAATTTACAAAAAATTTACAAAAAAAACTTAATTACTATCTTTTTTGATAAAATATTCATATGCAAGATTATTTAAATTATCTATCTAACATTATTAAACTTGTTGATCAACAAGATCTTGACTTACAGTCTTTTTCTGTTCTCGACATCGATGATACAGATAAAATCTTTTTATATCTTTATATGAAACTAAAGATTCTACAAAATCTGAATTTGTTTTATGAATATATTTTACCTTTACGAATGACTTTATCTAAACACCTTTTAATAACTTTTTTTTGTGATTATCTTACTATCTTTAATAATGGGATTATTGTAAAACCTTCTGAACTTGTAAGCTCTTTTTTTAATTTTTACGAAACTCAATTACAGAAAGTAAAAAATCAGGATATCCTTAAACAACTTTTAAAATATGCTACTTATTATAAAAAGATTGTTAATTCTTCTTTAGGATTTGAAAAAATAGATAAACTATTATTAGAAATAAATAATTTAAACTCTACTGAAGCTTATCCTCTTTTAATGCAACTATGTGAAGATTTTGAATATGCCTTAATAAATCAAGAAATGTTTATTGATTCTTTAAATATGATAATCTCTTTTATTAAATATCAAAACTCTTCTTCATCTTCAGGTCTTGTAACTGATTTCAATTCTTTAGGTTCTGAAATAAATAAAATTCTATTTTTAAAAGATTATTCAGCTAAAATCATTCATACAACAACAGAAGACCTTATTTTAAATATAAGCTGATTTTTATTTTATTTAAAATAAAAGCGACATAATTTCTATATGTCGCATAAGTCAAGAAAGGAATGGTTAGATTAATAATAAAAATTTAATTATTCTTATTATTAGAATTATATTTTGACATATTTAAAAATACTTGGCAAATTTATTAAATATTGTTACAATATCATTATGAAAATAGGCATTGTTTCTTTAGGTTTAATTGGAGGTTCCATCTTTAAATGTTTAGTTGCTAAACAACTTAATGTTATTGGAATTACTCAGAATATTAATACTCTTAACTATGCTAAAAAATATAATTTACAGATATTTAACAATTTACAGTTATTAAAAGATTCAGATATAGTTTTTGTGTGTTCGCCTATAAGTCATACTTTAAAAACTTTAGATACACTTGAAAGTATAGTTTCTAAAGATTGTATAGTTACAGATGTTGCAAGTTTGAAATCTTTTGTAATGCAAAAAGAACGCCCTTATAAATTTATAGGATCTCATCCGATGGCTGGTACTGAGCATTCTGGATTTGATTATTCTTCCAAAGATCTTTTTATTAATGCGAAATGGGTACTTACTTTATCTAAAAATTCATCCAAGGTTGATGTTGATATTTTGTCAAATCTTATAAAAAAAATGGGTGCAAAGCCTATAATTATAGACCCTCAAGATCACGATTTTGCTTGTGCTTTAATTAGTCATATGCCTTTAATTCTTTCTCAAGCTCTTTTTCTTACCGGATCTGAAAATAATTTAGCTCTAACTCTTGCTTCTTCAGGCTTTCGTGATATGACAAGATTAGCTATGACTAATCCAAATTTGGCTTCCGATATGCTAACTTTTAATAAAGATAATATTTTAAACTCTTTAAAATTATTAAATAAGAATATTGAGTATTTAATTAATAATCCAGATTATTTATCAATAATTCAGCCTATTATTAACAATAGGCTGAATATGTATGATCAAGATGGTAAAAATAAACTACTTTTTTAATTTCTCATATTGAAAAATAACATCTCATTTGCTGCTTTTTCGTCTATATCTACAAATTTTAATCCTGCTATTTTCTTTTCTCGATCTAACCTTACTACTACTGCTGTTGCAAATAAGGATGTACCATTATAATTTACTACTATATCTATTTTTTCACCAATATTTAACTCTTGATTATATTGAACCCCCATTCCAGATTTTGATATATCTATTACTCTTACTATATTTGGAGAGGATAAATAAAATTCCATATTTGCATTTGCAACTTCATATCTTTGGGATTCTCTTTTTATTTTTAATTGAGATTGACTAAATGTAGTATTATTTTTAGATTTTATTAATTCATAATCTTTGAAATTTCCACTTGAAATTATTTGGCTTGGGGATAAACTTGATTCCTTTATTATAGAATTAATAATTTTATTATCAATATTTTTATTTTGATCTGCATTCAATACTAATTTAAAATTCTTTAAATCCCTTTTTATTCCGGATATAGATCTTCTACTCTGATTTATTTCTATCTTACGGATTTGACTTACTATCTTGCTATTATCACCTATATTAATTTTACCATTTAATCCACTTTCTATTGATAATTTTTCTTTTGCATTAATATTACCGACTACATTTATATTTTTTGCTTTATTACTTGATATTATATATATATTTCCGCTAGCTGATTTTATATTTGAGTTATTATTTATATTTATATCCTTTATACCATTATTCAGTATGTTAATATCTAAATTAGATAAAATATCCCCATTAATATTAACATTTCCACTTTTACAATTTGTTATTTTTATATTATCTAGATAATCATCTGCACCATTTGCAATTGTTATATTTTTTAAATTACTTATAACTTTACCATCAATATTTATATCGCCCTTAGACTTATTATCCATAATTATATCATTTTCAGAAATTATTGACCCTAAAATATTTATAGTAGATTCACTATCTGTATTATTATTCCTTATAAATATCTCATTACCGGCTTTTATTACTGAATTATTCTCTAATGTAATATCAGCATTTCCATCTTCAGAAATATTTATATCATTGTTCGAATTTAAAGTTCCTAATATAACTATTTTTCCTAAACTATTAATATTTATATTATTATCTGCCTTTAAATCAGAATTTTCAGAAATTGTTAATACACTATTATTATTCGTACTAATATTAATATCTCCTGATAAATTATTTATATTTCCACTTAATTGTATATTATGATTTGTTGTAATATTAAAATCGCCATTACCTTTAATAAATCCGGCCAAAGATGACTTAGTTGATCCCATTGATAAAATAGTAATTTTACCTTCTTGTGATCTAAATTCGTAGTTACTATTTAAAATAGCTTCTTTATTATTTCCTAAATTAACAATACTTGAAATCAAGTTATCGGCTACCTTACGAGCTTCTGTTACTGAAGTTTTTGTTGCAATAGTTTCTTGACTGTTTAAAGATGTATCTTTACTTTTAAATCCTGTTATAATTTTAGAATTGCTACCTGTATATACTTGACTCCCATATAATTCGACCTCATTTCGTGATAAAATTTTTCCATTTATAGAAATACTGTAAGCAAGATTATTTTTTAAACTATCTAAAGTATTATTAAACTGAGAATCTGATAAACTAGCTAAGTTGTTTATATCCGGTAAATTACTAGGTGTGTATACCCCTAAAGCACCAACATTAATTAACGCATTTGGTCCTACAGTAAAATCACCCTTACTTAAAAATATAACTTTTCCATTATAAAATTGACCGCTTTGGTTAATAGAATTTAATATCCCATTAATGTTAACATTAGAATTTACTATATTTACGAATTTTGTCATTCCATTTTTGAATTGTAAATTTGCTATATCATTTTCAGATAAAGAAAATTTACCATATTGTCTAAAACCTATAGTATTTGAGTTGTTATATTTTTCTGGCGAAATTGTATAAACATTTCCATTCTGGATGGCTCCTGTAATATCCGTTGCTTTTGATATATTTATTGGAAATATCAATATGCTTATAATTGACAAATAAGTTAGTACATTAAATTTTTTTAAAATTCTTATTCTCATATATCTCACCCTACACATCTGACATCTCTTTCATATCCATTATTTAGTAACGACTATTTTAGAAAAAACTTTAAAACATTATATAAAATAGTTATAATAATTTTATATCTTGTATATATTTA
>CABQAQ010000010.1 GCA_902462155.1 uncultured bacterium
GTTCTATTTGCGATTCTAAAGCGTTAATTTTTTCCTCATCAATAACAATAGGTTTAGAATCTTCAAAAGACACATCAACACTAGAATAATCTTCTTTAGAATCATTTGCTATAGTTTCTTTAACATTTTTTTCTTTGTTATAAACCTGATTTTTGTTTATAATAATATTTTTATTTAAAAATTCTTGATTAATATTAAGATTATCATCATAATTTATATCTTCAAAATTAGAATTATCTAAGATTTCTTTATCAAGATCTATAGCCGGTTCTTCTGTTAAATTATTATAATTATCAATGATTTCATCAGGTAATAAGTCATCAATATCTTCTTTATCTAAATCAAGTTCTATAGGATTATCCTCATCGTCTTCATTGGATAAATTATTAAATCTTGATGATTCATTTTTATTTATTATAACAATTTCTTGACAATCATTTAATTGTAATTCCGGTAAAGAAGATTCATCTATTTTATCTGAAGTCGATTCTTTAGAATGTTCTTGTTCTTCTTTCTTATTTTTTTCTGCTAATTCATCCATAAAGTTATAAATATGTGTTTCTTCTGTTGAATTAGCAATTGTATCAAAAAAAGATTCTAGATTTATGACTTTATTCTCAGTTCCCATAATTTTCATACTTTCTATTATTTTATTCGTAATTTTTAATTTTCTAAAGAGCATTAATAAAAGAAGAATAGGTAAAAGATATAAAATAAGATAAATATTTTTAATATCTATTATATTTTTTTTATCTTCAATTTTATTTTTATTATAAAATTTCTCCTCTAAGATTAAATTATCATCGCTATTCTTTTTTAAATTATTTTTTTCTAAAGAAATATTATCTTTTTTAATAATATCATCTTTTTGTTTATAATTTAAGTTTGATTTTTGAATGATTTTATCTGAATTATTTAACGACAGTTTTTCATTAATCTTTAATTTTTTTTCGGTGTTGTTAGAATTCTTTACAATTACTTCTGTAGTGTGTTTTTTAGAAATATTAGGTTTTTCTGTAAGAGCATTAGTTTTATTATTATTTTCAGATAAAGTCAAATTATTTGTAGTATTAATTTCTTTATAATATGTATTAAGAATATTAAATTTATCGAAATCAATAGGCTGAATAGTATCTATATAAATATTTGTATAACCATAAGAATCATTATTACTTAAATAAGGGAAGTATTGAATTTTAGAAGAAAAGAAATTATTTTGAGAAAAGTTATAAATTAAAGTATCGTCAAGAAGAAAAGATTCCGGAATGGTTATAATAAAAGATTTATCTGAAGTTTGTTTAATATTTATAGGTTTAATAATTTTTTTATCGGAATGAATATTAATAATAAAATTATTATTAAGTTGATTAGAGATATCAATTTTTCGTAACTTAGAAGAATATAAAGCTGTTTGATCATCAGCTAGAGAGGAAGGTTTAAAATATAAATTTGCTGATAGAGTCAAAATAAATGTTAATATAATAAATTTTTTATTTTTAATGCTCATAGTAAAAAAGAGATTATCCCTTTAAATAAAATATCATAAAAAAATATAAAATAAACTTATACATCTGTTTATAAAAAATAAATGAAATAATTATTGAAAACAAATAATTTTTAGTCTACCTTGTATATATAAAAAGATTATAGGCAGTCGAATGAAAAAAACATTTAAAAAGATTATAAATATATTAGTATTATTTTTAATTTTTTTATTTAGGATCTCAATACCGGAAGTACAAGCTATTGAGTTTTTAAAGATAACAGATATAAACTTTGATAATTCAGGAGCTATAATTTTTTTACCAACATATAATCCTATAGACGGAATAAAGAACATATCTGTAAAGACGAATAATTTAGAGAATCCGAAGAGGACTTTTTATGATATTTATGATGCTAATTTAACATTTACAAATACAAATTATTATTTCAAGACCTCAGACATAAGTCAGATAGCGATAGCACAGAACAATGTCAATCCAAATATAGTAAGGATGACAATATATCATAATGAGAATATAGATCCAACAAAGATTCAGTTATTAAAATTAAACAACGGATTATTATTTAAGATAAAAGAAGCGAAATATCCGGATAGTTTTTTACATAGGATATTTAGAGAAGAGGAGAAATTATCGTCTGATTTTTTAGATAATCTTAATTATTCGCAGATAAATAATAAAAAAGGAATAAAAACAGAAAAAAAAGAGATTTATGGTAAAAGAAATATTGAAATAAAAGATGAGAAATATAATCAGATAAATAAAGCCTTTAACCAGAATAATATAACCGGACCGGAAACAATGAATGCAGTGGGGAATAAGATGTTATCGAACATTTTTATACCGGAAAACCAAGGTAGAATAAAAACGAAATATTATATAAACAGACTGGATATAAAGAACGATAATGTACTTATAACAGGAATAGGTCGAGTGTGTCTTATAAATCCTATATATTTAAGAGAGCCGGATAGAGTTGTATATGATTTTCCAAACACGATAGTAAATCCTGAAATAAATAATAAGAAATATCAAATGAGTTTTTCGAATGATGTAGTTAGGATAGCACAATTTGAGCCATCAAAAGTAAGACTTGTAATATACACAGATAAACTTGAAAAATATAGGCCAGTATTTTCATTTGATATGCAAAGCGTACTTATATCAAATGATGATAAGATAAGTACGGTAAAGTTATATGATAAAGTAGGAATAATAAAGAATATTTCATTAAGGCCGCAAGGATCTGGAGTAGATAATTTTCTTTTAGAATTTTCAAGTCCTGTAATCCATTCTTTTAGAAAGAATCCGGATTCTTTTGATTTGTATTTTTATAACGTATCGTATAAAGAAGTAGAAAAAATAAAGAGAGTTCTTAAGAGTGCTGGTATAGAAAAATCGCAGGTAGAGAATTTATCATATTCTGTTATAAAAATAAATATACCTTGTAATCATAATAGTAAATTTGATTATTTTCAGACATTAGATAGTAAAAAGATACTTATAACCTTTAAGAATTTGCCAAAAAGTAAAAAAGAAAGGGAAGTATATAATAAAAAAGAGGTTGTAGTAGAGAGAAAGGATATAAAAAACAAGGTAATAGTTTTAGATGCTGGTCACGGGGGAACAGAAACAGGAGCTATTAGGCTTGGTATTTTAGAAAAAGATATAACAATAGATGTAACAAAAAGGTTAGCGAATATATTAACCAAAAAGGGATTTCATATAGAAATGACAAGATGGAATGATGAAACAGTATCATTACAAAAGAGAGTAGAGATATCTGATTCAAAGAATCCCATTTTATTTATGAGTGTACATGTCAATGCAAGTGTTAATGAAAGTGTTACTGGAATAGAAACACACTATTATAAAGAAGATAGTAAGGAATATGCAACTATAGTACAGAATGAGTTATCAAAGATTAATTCTCCAAATAGAGGGGTAATAAAATCAAAATTTTATGTAATTAATCATACAAAAGCACCGGCAGTTTTAGTTGAGATAGGGTTTTTATCAAATAATAAAGAGCGAATACAATTATTATCAGAGAATAGGAAGCAACAGACGGCGGAATTATTAGCTAATGGTATAATAAGATTTATAAATGCTCAAAAAAAATAAAAAGAAGGAAATAAATAAAAAATAAAAGGGAAAAGTTTTGGATAGAATGAGAAGAGAGAACCCAATAGGGATATATGATTCAGGAGTAGGAGGATTAACAACCTTTATAAAGCTAAAGGAGATTTTACCAAAAGAGTCATATATATATTACGGAGACACAAAGAATTTGCCTTATGGTAACAAAACAAAAGAAGAATTAATAGAAATAGCGAAGGGGATTTTTGATTTTTTTAAGGAAAAGGAAGTAAAAGCCGTAGTAATGGCTTGTAATACAACATCGGCATTGGTGTATGAATCAATAAAAGACAAGTATGATTTTAGGATTTACCCGTTAATACAGATAGCTTCAAGATATATAAGTAAGCTAGGTATAAAAAAAGTAGCAATTCTTGCGACAGAGGGAACAATAAAATCTCACGCATATAAAGATAATATAAATAAAAATAATCCTTGTATAGAAGTTTATGAAAAGTCTTGTCCAAGGTGGGTTCCTATAGTAGAGAACAAAGCATATAATGATAAAGAGAACATAGAAATAATAAAAAACGATATAAAAGAAGTAATAGAATATAATCCGGATAAAATAGTTTTAGGCTGTACACATTATCCGTTTTTAATCCCAATACTTAAGGAATATATAGATAAAAATAAGTTTATAGATCCATCAAAATATTTTGCAAAGGAAATAAAAGAGGATTTAGAGAGGAAAGAATTAGTAAGTAAAAAACAGCAAGGAAAATTAGATTTTTATGTATCAAAAAATCCCTTGCTGTTTGATGAAAATGCTAAGAGCTTTATTGGCTTGAGGGTACGAGCCAGAATAGATAACGAAAGTCTGTGAGATATTGTGTAGGGATTAATTTTTGACTAACATTACTCTATTTATATCTGCCAACAAAGAAGCTCCGAAGAAAGTTTCCAGAGATTTTTTTATAGCATTATCATCACCTTGATTAAAATAGTAATCAAGTCTTCCTTTTAATTCAGAATAATAAGCTTGTCGTTCTTGAGATAAGTTATTATTTTGTAATTGAGTGTTAATTTGAGTTTCAATTAATTGTCGATCTTCAATGGGATCACCGGTTTGAGGTATACCAAGATCGGTCATAATAAAGCTCCAAGCTTGTGCACTTTGAGCTCTTGAGAGTTCATTTTGGTTTTCAATTTGTTTTTGAGCTTCAAGTACTAGTTTTTCCAGAGTTGATTTATCTGTATATTTATCACCTGTTGGAGTAAGACCAAGTTGTTCAAGAATATTTTGTATTTGTTGATATTCTTTATCATTAGTTATGTTATTTGATGTTGATGTATTGTTGTTTGAACTAGGAATAGTTGTCAATGCGCTTACTGAATCGAAACCCATAAAAAAGACCCCCTTTAATTATATACTTTGTATATCGGCATCATCTACTAAAACTTTAATAAATAAAAGGGAATATTTTGGTTATATTTTAAAACTATTGATTTTATTGGGTTTTAGCTCAAAACTATGTTTACAAAAGTTAATATTTTAAATATTTTTATATTTTTATATATACTTAACAAACTCTATAAAATGATCTGTTTTTAGAAAAATTTTATAAACATTTTTACAGATCCTGAAAAAGAAACTAAAAATTTAAATCTTTACCTTCAAGTTTTTTAAATTATTTTGTTTTACATCACTAATACTATTGTTTTTAAAAGCTCTATACATCATATTATCAGCCAAACAAGACTCTTCATAATCCTCATAAAAAGAAACAAAACCTATTTTTTTATGGAAATCCCAAGAATTTTGAGAAATAGCATTAGCAGAGAATCCTTTAACGTTTGGGAAATTTTTTTGTAAATAGTTTTCTAAAGTATCATAAAGAGCTCTTCCAACACCAGAAAAGGATCCTTTTGCAGGGCCGGTTATAGGATCTCTAAAGAACCCTCTGTTGTGCTTATTTTTTGATTGATTAACAATACCACATAAATAATAATCAGGTTTTTGAGAATCTTCAGAGGAATCTATACGACCAATCTCGTTATATTGTTTGTCTGAAACTAAGAAGTCTACACATTTTTCGTATGATCTTTTCAAAAATAGTTGACCTTCAACCGGTTTTTTATTTTCGTCATATACAGTTAAAGTCCCATATTTTTTATAACCTTCAGCTTCAAGTTTTTTTAGATTCTCTTCTTCTCTATTACCAAAAGAAACTGTATCAAAAACAGGTTTTGATAAAAGTAGTTTTGTTGTATTATTTTTATTTCTATTTTCAACTATATTTGCTTTTGGTGAAGCAAATGGCAAAACATTTAAAATTCTCACGATTTTTATTACCTTTCTTATATTAATAACTATTTTAAGCAGAACAATAAAATATAAAATCTAGAAATTATATTTTTTACAAAAATAGTACAAAGTATTATAATTGTCAATAATAAAATAAAGATATAAAATATAAAGAAGATATAGAACAAATTTTTACGTAAAGAAATAATAACCCAGACACCTATATATTGATTTTCTATATCCGGAGAATTTAAGACATATATTCATAGAACTTTTAAGAATGGAATTAATTAATAAAAGTATAAAGGAACAATTAAAAATAATCCCAAATTTACCTGGGTCATATCAATATTATGACAAGGATAATAATGTAATTTATGTAGGGAAAGCAAAGAATTTAAAAAAAAGGGTATCGAGTTACTTTAAAACATCTTATAAGGAGTCTTCGAAGTTAAGAGTTCTTGTGCCAAAGATTGTAAAGATAGAGTATATAATAACGAATAATGAGGTTGAGGCTTTAATATTAGAATCGCATTTAATAAAAAAATATAAACCAAAATACAATGTATTACTAAAGGATGACAAGAAATATCCATATTTTGTAATAACAGAAGAGGAATATCCTAGAATAATAGTAGCAAGGAAGGGGAATAAGAATCCAATAAAGGGTAAATATTTTGGACCATATACAGATTCTCGAGCAATGTATGCAACGTTAGATTTATTAAAGAGATTATTTCCATTAAAGCAATGTAAGAGCCCAAAATTCAAAGACAGGCCTTGTATGTACTATCATATAAAGCGATGTAATGCACCTTGTCAGAAGTTAATAACTCCAGAAGAGTATAAAAAGATAATAAAAAAAGTGCAGATATTTTTATCAGGTAAGCAGCAGCAACTTGTGGATGAATTAAAAAACGAGATGTTAAAATATTCAGAAAAAGAGCAATACGAGAAAGCAGCAAGATACAGAGATAGTTTTCTGGATGTAAAGAAGACAATGGAGAATCAGAAGGTTGTTTTTGAGAACACGAGTATAAATCAGGATATAATAGGGGTTTCAAGTGCAGAGGGATTATGTGCAATAACTGTACTTCAGATAAGAGAAGGACGATTAATTGGCAAAAAGGATTTTGAGTATACGTATTCTAATATTGATTCTTTAAATGAGGTAATAGAATCTTTTATTAGGGAGTATTATCAATTATTATCTGATATAGAAATGCCTGATACTATTATAACAAGTGAGTTTCATAATTTAGACAATATTCAAGTATACAATGAATGGTTAAGTGCAAAAGCGTGTAAGGAAGTAAAGATTATTGATGGATTAGATAGCAAAAAGGATCAAGATCTAAAATTATTAGCGGATAAGAATTCTGATTATTATCTAGAGAAATTAAAAATAAAAGCATTAGCAGAAATCCAAACAGATTACAATGAGATAGGGAGTTATATTCAAGAGAAATTAGGGCTTAATAAATTTCCATATAGAGTTGAATGTTTTGATATATCGCACATCCAAGGAACAAATACAGTTGGATCGATGGTTGTTTTTGAAAATGGGATACCAAAGAAATCATTATACAGGAAGTTCAAAATAAAGACAGTAGAGAATAAGCCGGATGATTTTTGTTCAATGAGAGAGGTTGTAAGACGAAGATACACAAGATTATTAAGAGAGAATAAAGAATTACCGGATCTTATAATAATAGATGGAGGGAAAGGTCAATTATCGTCTACTGTTGAGATAATAAAAACGGAGCTTGGTTTATATAATCAAGACATAGTATCATTAGCGAAAAAGTTAGAAGAAGTTTTTATTCCTGAAAAAAGTGAACCAGTTATATTCCCATTGAATTCGCAGGCATTATATTTTTTCCAGCGAATAAGGGATGAGGCACATCGATTTGCAATTACGTTTCACAGACTTTTAAGAGATAAAACAGCAAAGAGATCTTTATTAGATGAAATAAAAGGATTATCGGAAAAGAATAAAGAGATTCTATTAAAGAAATATAAGTCTATAGCGGCAATAAGGTCGGCCTCATTAAACGAGTTATCTGCCCTTATATCAAAAAGGGGAGCAATATCTGTTTTTAATTTTTTTAATAAATAGTATTAATTTTTAAATATAAAGAAAGATAGATTTTTTTTGTGTGCGTGTGAGTGTTGTTGTTGTTGTTGTTGGAGGTGGTGGTGGTAATGTTGTGTTTATTAGAGATTGTTAAAGTTATAGAAAAGAATATTGGAGTTTAAAATTTAGTTAAAGAGATTAAAAGAAAAGAGTATTTTCAAGAAATATTAGTATATTTTTACAAAAAGTATTAAGAAATAGTCGTTTTAATCTTTTGATATTGAGCTTGACATATTGAAAGAAAATAGATAAAGTTTAATAAATAAATGGACTACGATAAAAACAAATTGCCAATAGGTGAAAAAGGGAATAATTTAATACTCAAAGTAAGACTAGTCCCAAATAGTAAAAAGTCTTGTATTTCTGAAATTAATAGCGAGTATATAAGAATAAAAATAAAGGCACCGGCTATTGAAAACAGAGCGAATACAGAACTTATAGTTTTTACGAGCAAGCTATTAAAAATACCAAAGACTCGTGTAAATTTAAAACAAGGGTTGAAATCGAAGCTTAAGTTGTTAGAGATAGTAGATTTTTCTTTAGAGGGGCTACTTTTTATTTTTGATAGTTTATGATATAGTTTTTTTAATTGATAAGATTATGTGGAGATAAATAAAAAATGCTAACTTTTTTCTGGATTGTTGAAATATTGATGGCGGGATTACTTATTCTTTTTGTGTTATTACATTCGCCAAAAGGAGATGGTTTAGCAGCAATGGGATCTACTGCACAGATTTTTTCTTCGCAAAAGAATGCTGAAAAAGGTTTAAATAAGATTACTATGTATATAGCTATTTTATTTATTATTTGTGCTTTTTTAACAGGGTTTAAGTTACTTCACTAAGACTTTTTAAGGTACGAAAGCTTTTTATTTCTAGAGTTTTAAGTGCCGTGTTGAAATATAGTTTTTTGGATCTAAGCTTTTTTTATTTTATATAGCCCCTTTTGCGTGAGAGGCTATTAAAATTGACAAAAATATGCGAAAAGATCTTTAAAAGTTTTAGATATTTTTTAATAAAGATTTAAAAGAATCTTCGAATTTTTGTAATATTTGTGCAGGTTTTTGTCTAAAAACATAAACAATTTTAATTAAAATATCTAACTTTATGCCTTGTTTTATGTTTTTTTTATCGTTAAGGACGAGTTATGTAAAATGAGAAAAGAGTTATAGTGATAAAGTGTCTTTTAAATAAAAGATAGTTGAAGAAGTAAAAGCCATTCACTCAGATCGTAAGGATTATATTTGACATATAGTCATTCATGACCGAAAAATATAAACACGAACACACACAAAAAAAGTGTATCAAGAATAAAGAAACTCTTATTAATGAAGTAAAAAAAGAAGAAAAAAAGAAAATTTAAGAAACAGGCACTTTATGAGATTCGATAATAACCATAAGTACCGAAATATCAGCAGGTTTAACCCCTCCAATACGAGAAGCTTGTCCAATAGTTTCAGGTTTGATCTTTTGTAATTTTTCACGAGTTTCAATAGAAATATGGTTTATTTTGGAATAATCAATATTTTTTGGGATTTTAATTTTTTCAAGTTTAGCAGCATTTTCAATCTGAGCTTCTTGCCTTTTGATATATCCGTCATATTTAAGCTTAATTTCTGATTGTAAAGCAATGTCATAAGGTAGATTAAGAGAACAAGTAGCAGGATCTACTTCTTTAAGTACTTGATAATTAATATTAGGTCTTTTAATGAGATCAGATAATTTCAAGCCCTTATCAATTTTTTCTCCATATTTAGCAAGAATATTATTAGTTGAAACAGAGGCTTGAATTTTAGAAGAATGAAGTCGTATAATTTCGTTTTTAATAGCATTTTGTTTATCAAGGAATAAATTGAATCTAAGATCAGAAATAAGACCAATTTTATGCCCAATAGGAGTAAGTCGTTCATCAGCATTATCCTGTCGTAAGATAAGTCTATATTCAGATCTGGAAGTAAGCATACGATAAGGTTCATCCATATCTTTAGTAACAAGATCATCAATAAGAGTGCCGATATAAGAAGAGCAACGAGGTAAAACAAGTCTTTGATCGAGCTGTATTGCGCCATTAACGTAAAGAGAGGCATTAATACCGGCAATAAGTCCTTGAGCAGCAGCTTCTTCGTATCCGCTAGTACCGTTAATCTGACCGGCTAAAAAAAGACCATTAACTTTTTTTACCATTAAAGAATGGTCAAGCTCAACAGCAGGTACATAATCATATTCAACGGCATAGGCCGGTTTAATGATATGAACATTTTGAAGCCCAGGAAGACTTTTAAGCATATCATATTGAACATTAGCCGGTAAACTGGTAGAGAAGCCTTGAACATACATCTCGTAAGTATTTTTACCTTCAGGTTCAATAAAGATATGATGAGAAGGATTATGAGCAAATCTAATAATTTTATCTTCGATAGAAGGACAATATCGTGGACCTTTACCATGAATAAGACCAGAATACATAGGAGAATATTGAAGATTATTCTGAATAATTTCTTTAGTTTTATCAGTAGTTCTAGTCAACCAGCAAGGGTATTGAGGCCGAATAGGTCTGTTTGGTAGAAAGGAGAAGAAATTAAGATGCTCATCACCATTTTGAATAATCATTTGAGAGAAGTCGATACTTCTACGATCAACTCTAGCAGGGGTACCTGTTTTAAATTTTTTAACAGAAATGCCAAGATTTTTAAGTGAATCAGAAATGCCATAAGCAGGTTGTTCTCCAAGTCTGCCGGCAGGCAATGATTTTAAGCCGACCCATATTCTACCATCTAGAGATGTGCCGCAAGTAAGAACTAAAGCTCGGGTATTATATTGTATACCAAGTTCATCAGTAACAGCAGTAACCTGATGAGATTTATCATCAGTAATAATAGAAGTGATCATACATTGTTTAAGAAAAATATTTGGTTCATTTTCAATAATAGACTTCATATAAGTCATATATTCTTTTTTATCGCTCTGAGCCCGAAGTGATTGAACAGCAGGCCCACGAGAACTATTTAACATTTTCATCTGCATATAAGTAGCATCAGTAACAATGCCCATAACACCACCTAAAGCATCAATTTCTCTAACAAGACAAGATTTAGCAGGCCCACCAACAGCAGGATTGCAAGGCATTAATGCTATGTTGTCTATATTCAACGTAGCTAAAAGAACTTTAAGACCAAGTCTAGCGGCAGCTATCGCTGCTTCACAACCTGCGTGGCCTGCTCCTACTACAATTACATCATAATTATTCTGCATAAAAATATTATACCTTAAAAAAATACATTAATAAAAAAGATCCAAGAAAAAATTAACTAAAGTTTTTAAACCAAACTTGGAAATTATCTATATCTTTCTGTAATCTTGCAAAATCACCAAGGAATTTTATACACCTATCATCTATATGAACAAAACACATTTCTTTAATATTTGTTACATCTTGTATATAATTATCAAGATCGTTTTCTATAATCCATTTAGAGGCTAAAAGACTATTTCTTGTTGTAAAAATTTTAATAATATAATTTTTAGAAAGATTAGTTAAAAATTCTTTTGCCCCTTGTCTTATAGGTGGAATGTAATTTTCATAAAAATTACCATCATAAGTGTTAAGTACACCATCAAGATCTATTAGGATTAGTTTTTTAAACTTCTTCATAAATTTTTATATTTTTTTAATTGTAATTTAATGGACTAACAGTCCTGTTTTTATTATTAATAGTATATCAAAATTTGAATATGAGTCAAGAGATAAGAGAAAGAATAGCCAAAAACGTAAGAAAATTCAGACTAAAAAGGAAGTTAAAAAGAGAGCAATTATCATTAATACTAGGATTAGATAACTCTTATATAAGTAAGTTGGAAAGAAGCTCAATTAATATAACGATAGATAATTTAGCCGGAATAGCAGATTTTTTTGGAATAGATATAATTGAGTTATTAAAATAAAACTTTAAGTATATTAATAAAAAAGTAAGAAAATAATAAAGAACTCAATTATTAGAAATAAAGTTAAAAAGGGCATCTAAAGCTAACTTATAACCAAACGAACCAAACCCGCAGATTTGTCCTACACAATTTTTTGAGGTAAAAGAAATTTGTCTAAAAGATTCTCTTGAATAAATATTAGATAAATGGACTTCAACAGATGGAATATTAACAGCTTTAAGAGCATCAGCAATAGCTAAGCTAGTATGAGTATATGCAGCAGGATTAATAATAATACCATCAAAATTGTCATTTACAGATTGATGTATTTTATCAATAATAGATCCTTCAGAATTACTTTGAAAAAACTCTAAGGAGATATTAAGAGAAGAAGCATGTTGAAACAATTCTTGATTAATAATCTCAAGAGATTTATAACCATAAATATCAGGTTCACGAGAACCTAGTAAATTAAGATTTGGACCATTAATGATAATAAATTTCATAAAAGAGAGCTCCTATAAAAAGAAAAAAATAAAAAACAAATTAAATATAATTCAGAAGAGTTGTGCTTAATATAGATGAAGAAACCTTCATAGAAGCCTCAAGAGCATATTTCTGATTTACCATACTAGTAATAGCTTCAACAAGATCAATTTCTTCTAAACTTGTTTTATGCTCAGAAGTATTAATATCTTTTGAGTCTATAAGCTCTTTTTGTTCATCAACGTGTTGAGCAACAACACCAAGTTTTGTTCGGATATTTACAACTTCATCAATGCTGGATTGTATTTTATCAATATTTTCATTAATAATATCAATATCAGCAGGATTTTGCTCTAAAGCATTAACAATTTCGGAAATATATCCAAAAGCCCCATAAGAAAGATTATTATTCGGGTCATACTCACCAAAAATTTTATCACCTGACTCATTGATAGTAACTTTTAAATCCGGCCCAATTTCAACCTGTCTATATGGGGATTGGTTTTGTCTTGTGCCGCTATAAACTATAGATCCATCATTAGCATTAACTGTAAAAGCTTTAGTTAAGTTACTTGTTCCGGAAAAGATATATATCCCATTATATTTAGTATTTGCCATATCAGCTAAAGAAGCTAAAGTCTGTTCCAATTCGCTTTTGACAGCTTTAATAGCATCATCCCCATTTGATTCTGAGGCTGCAGAAATAGCAAGCTCTTTGGCTCGGATTAGCTTATCTGTTACTTTCCCTAAAATAGTATCTGATGTTGATAATTCTGAAGAAATAGTATTAATGTTTTTGGAATAAGTAGCATTGTCTGTTAATTGTTTTTTAAGATTTAAAATTAATCCGGTATTAACAGGATCATCAGAGGGCTTTGAAACTTTCTTTCCCATCATAACATCATATTGATTATCTTGTAGTTTATTCTGGTTATAGGTAAGCATATAGTTACTATACATATATTGACCAAGATTTGTAGTTCTAGAAATCATTTTTTGTCGTTCCTTTTTTAATTATTTTATTTACCAAGATTAACCATAGTAAGCATTAATTCAGAAGAGGTATTAAAGACTCTAGCGGCGGCTTCGTAAGCTCTTTGGAACTTTATAAGCTCCATTAGCTCCTCGTCTAAATTTACACCTATTTTATTTTGACGTTCTGTTTCTACATATTGAGTAGCTGTTTGTTGGGTTGAAAGATTATTTTTTATCTCAAGAGCCTTCACTCCTATATCTCCCGTTAAAGATGTAAGAAATGATTCTATATTTGTATTACCAAGAGCATTAATATTATTATTACGAGAATTAATAATTTCTTTTAAATTATCAGAATTTCCAACAGATTTAAGGTTTTCTGTACCATCAACTTTTATTCTTGCACAAGCTACCTCATAGGGATTATTAAAAACAATATCGTTTATAGATATATTAGTAGCATTAATAGTATTACTACCATCAGAGGTGACAAAAATTTTCTCGGAGGATTCTTTTAAAGATAATTCACCTGTTGCAGCATCAACATCAATAGCCATGGCTTTAACATCACCGTTTTGATAAGTCTGAATATCATTAACCATCTGAGCAAATGTGTTAGCTAGTTTATCTACCTCGTTTAAGATATTTTTATAACTTAACTTTCCTATTTCACTAGACCCCATTTCCAGAATAGCACCTAAGGAACCTGAAGTTATTCTTTTATTTATATTTTCTATAAGAACATTATTTTCAGAATCCACTATATTAATAATAGCTGGAGTATTATCATTACCGGCTTTATAACTTAATTCGGCTTTAATTTCCGTACCACGAAGTAAACGAATCCCATCTAAAGATACGTTTATTGTACCGTTAGAATTTTCTGTAACATTAATAGGAATACTTGATGATAGTGCATCTAATAATCTTGCTCTTTCATCTCTTAATTCGCTAGCTGAATTACCATCAGCTTCGGCCATAAGTATATCGTGATTAATTTTTGATATTTGTTTTATTTTTGAATTAATATTAATAACAGTAGAATTCACAATGGAATATTCAATACCGGTAGCATCAAGAGGATCCCCAACCAGAAGATCTCTGTTAGTTACCAAACTTTTTGCAATATCATTAAATTTGCTTGACACATTTTTAGCTGCTTGAACAAAGTTATTACGATAAACACTGCTGGATGGATCGTTTGTTAAAGTTTGAACAGCATCAAAAAAATTGGCAAAAGCATTTTTTAAGCCTTTATCTCCTAATTCATTGAGAGTTTCTTCAATAGATGAAGCATTATTATATAATGTTTCGTAGTAACTTAAACCTGAATTCTCATTACGGAAAGTATTATCAATAATAGTGTCCCTGTAGGAGCTTATTTTACTTATCTGTACTCCGGCTCCTATATGATAGCTACGTCCAATAGCGTTTCCAATAACACCTGTACCTTTTATACTGGCTAATTCTGCTCTTTGTTTAGAGTATCCTTCTGTATTAACGTTTGCTATATTGTTTGAAACAACACTTAATACATTTTGATGAATAGTAAGAGCTTGTTGAGCTACGTTCATACTAGCTGATAAAGTCATCTTATTATTTTACCTCTCTATTTTTTAAACTTCCTCCACTATTGATGATATCTCAATATTGTTATTTTGGGATCGTCCACAATGATTATATTCTGAGTTGTTTACTTGAATATTATCTAAAATAATTTTTATAGTTTGATTTACTATATTAAGTCCCTTTTGGATTAATTGGAAATTATTTTTTTCTTGAATCTGTATATTTTTTGCCAAGTGTTGTAATTTTAATTGTTGGAGATGGAATTTTTCAATATTGTTATAATTTTCTTTTTTAGCTAAAGAAATGATCTCAGATAAATTAAGGTCTTTATCAGATAATTTTTCGGATAGATTTTTCCTTAATTCAGAGATAGATTTTATTCTATTATATTGATCTACAATTTTATTATCAATTGATTCCAGATTAAGTATATCTCCTTTAACTAAAATATCTCTTTTATCCATATATAATTTTTCTATTTTTTCGTAACTATCAATTTCTTTATCAATAATATTTTCGATCTCTTTAAAAATTACATTATCCATAAAATATCTCCTAAAAAAAATCAAGCACTGAAGTCTGCTAAAACACTTCTTCCATAAACAAGGCCATATTTAATATCTTCGTTTGTAAGAGTATTATCTCCAAGTTTTGAGGCAAAGTTTTTTATTTCATCTATGTTCACGTTATTTAAAAGAATATTATCATCTTTTATATCAGGTACCTGTTCTTGAATTTCTTTATTTAAAGAATTATTGTTATTAATTTTATTAAAAGCATTTTGAGCTTTTAAAAGTTGCATAGCACTTATATTGTTATTTGAAGAAATTGAACTAACCACGAATATTAACTCCTTTTATTACCCCTAAAAAATTATTATTATCAGCCTCTTTATTATAGTTATTTTTTTTATATGTATCAATAAAATTTTTGTTTAAAGAAAAAGAAGAAGAAGAATGTTCAGACGAATTTTGAGAAGACATAATAGAATCATCAGAGTTTATATAATTATTGTCAGGAACAAATTTTTCCATCTGATCATAAATCTGTTTAGCAAAACCAAAAGATGAGTTTGGATTTTTAGCCATTTGCCTTCCCATCTCGTTGTACATAAAAGATTTGAAATTCTTTAAGAAATGACCTTCTTTACCAAAAATACCGTTTTCTTTATCAACAGTTTTATCCATAGTTTCTATCATTTTAGTAATGAAAATAGCTTCAAATTCTGAGGCAACTTTTTTTAACTGAGCTTTGCTCGAAGGATTTTTCTTGATATTATTTATCATTTCGGTATCTTGGTGCGATTGATTTCGTATTAAAGATATTTCTGTTTGAATATTTATATTTGATGAATCCATTTTTGATTTTTGCCTTTATCTAATTTTTATTAAAATAATTTTTTGTCTAAACAAAATAAATAAAAGTATAAATTATTTATATAATTTCTATTTCGGCTTTTAAAGAGCCGGATTCTTTTAAAGCTTGAAGAATAGAGATTAAGTCAATAGGTTTAACCCCGATAGCATTTAAAACCCGAACAAGATCGCTTAGATTAGAATTAGCTTTAAGTTCTACTAAAGTGCCACTGGCTTTTTCGATTTCTATATCAGAATTAGAATATCCAACCGTAGTACCTTGACCAAAAGAATCAGGTTGAGAAACCTCGTTTATGGTTGAAACAGTAACAGTAATACCACCGTGAGCTACAGCAGCCGGACTTAGTTTTACTTCATTACCAACAACAATAGTTCCAGTTCTTTCATTTACGACTACTTTAGCTTTTTCTACGGAAGGATTAACTCTTAGATTTTCAATAATAGAAAGGAAAGCAATTCTGTTATTTTGAAATTTATCAGGAATCTGAACACAAATACTAGAACCATCAACCGCTTTAGCCTTAGCAATAGTACTTGAAATAACCTGAGCAATATTAGCAACCATAGTATAATCGGTTTTATTTAAACATAGAGTAATAGTAGAATCATCTCCTATTTGAGTAACAATATCTCTTTCAACAATGCCACCATTAGGTATTTTACCGGTTGTAGTAATAGCAGTTCTTTTACTAGATCCGGAAGCTTGAGCAGAAGTCCCTCCAACAGAAATAGGCCCTTGAGCTAAAGCAACGATTTCACCATTAGCAGCTCTTAAGTGAGTCTGAACAAGAACACCACCCTCAAGACTTTTTGCATCAGCCATTGTTGAAACCGTAACATCTATTTTATCACCGTTTTTAGCAAAAGGAGGTACTGTAGCAGTGACAAGTACAGCAGCAGAGGATCCTTTCTGTATATAGTTTGCTTGTTCTATAACAGTTCCAAGATTCTGTAGCATTAATTGGTTTGTGATTTGTGTAGATCTTGAATTATCTCCGGTACCAGCTAAACCAACGACTATACCATAACCTACTAATTGATTATCTCTTACTCCTTTTACGTGTGAGATATCTTTTATCCTTACGTAAGTTGTAGAGGCGAATGTTTGTATTGGACTAATCGATAAAACCATAATGGCACTTATTAATATACAATTAATAAATTTTTTTACTTTTAATTTTTTCTTTAGATTTTTAAAAATGTTTTTCATAATAATTAAATAACTTTCTATTAAAATTAAGATAAATAAATAAGTTTTTAGAATAAATGTTTAATGACTCTATTGATGATACCATCATTAGCAGCTCTAGAAACAGCTCCTTTGCCCGACATAGCAAACTGTAAATTCGCAACATTTTTCGAACTTATTTTCCCTGTATTATTTATCCAACGAGGATCTACTATTCCGCTTACAATAAGGTCAATACGTTCATTTGCATTCATAACTGTTTTTTTACCTTGGACTAACATATTTCCATTTGGCATTACCTGAACTACTTGAACAGCTACTGAATCTTTATAATTCATCTGCCTTGATGTATTTGAATCGCTTGATACAGTGTTACTACCTCCAAAATTGTTAAATTTATCATTTAATATTTTGCCAGGTAATACTTTGTTTATCAATCCTGTAAAATTATCTACAGTATTTGAATCTCTTGAAGAAGTATAATTTAGAGTATCAGAAATAGATATACTTTCTTCCATGACAATGGTAATAAGATCTCCTATTGATCTTGCTCTAACGCTACCATATAAAGATCTTGGTTCAGAATAATAACTTTGAGATGCTCCCATATAAAATAAGGATTCTGCTTTTACTTTATTGTCTGAATAAACAACAAAATATATTAGTAATACTATACAAATACATAATATAAATTTTTTTGAAAATATCATATTTTTTTAATCCTTATTATCTCTTTCTTTAAATTTAAATATCTATAGACACCCTATTTTTACTTATGACTCGACCTGTATATATTTTTTTATAAGTATCGTTTTTAACAGAAATAATATCTCCAATATTCCCTTCGGATAGAGAAATTCCACTTACCGTCAGATATAGACCGCTTTTTGTTATAAACTCGACAATTACTTGATCATCTTTTGCTATATCCGGTCTATATTTTACGAATCTTTTGTCTATGATTTCATCTTTTTTAAACATTTTTTTTGTAATAAGATCATTTTTTAAAGCTTTATAATCAAGAACATTTCCGTTTAAACTTGAAACATCAACTTTTTTTAAATAGCTATTGCCAATAGAAACAGCTCTATATCTTGGTATAATATCTTTAGCTACAAGGACATCTTTGTAGGCTTTTATTTTTACGGATACTCCAAAGACTTTATAAATATTTGAGTTAACATAAACTTTAACAGTTCGAAATTCTTGAGAATTAAGACCATTTTTACTTGGTAATATTTTTATATCCACTCTTTTATTATCAGCTACTTTAATATCTTGAACAGGAATATTTAAAACTTTAACGTCAAAGTCTTTAAAACCTTTATGTTTAAGTTCATTGCCTACCTGATTAATTACTAAAGATTCTATATAAGAGTGATCAATAACTCTAGCTTTAGCGACAAGAGTCAGATTAAAGCTAAGAAAGATAGCAAAGATGAATGATATTAAACTTTTAGAACAGAATGAAAACATAAAAAATAAAAAATATCCTTAAAAAAAATAAAAGTAACACACGAAATAAAAATCAGATTAACTGATTAGTTTGTCGAAGGATATCACTTGAGGCACTTATAATTTTAGAATTAGATTCAAAAGCTCTTTCAGCTTTAATCAAGTTAATAAGTTCGTCAACAATTTGGACATTAGACCCTTCGAGGAATTTTTGTTGTAAAGTACCAATACCATCTTCACCGGGAGTACCTGTAATAGGAGTACCGGAAGCCGGTGTTTCAGTATAGAGATTATGTCCTATAGCTAAAAGACCGGAGGGGTTTTGAAATTTTACAAGTTGTATTTGACCGACCATAGTTTGTTCGGGTTCATTACCTACTTTTACACAGACATTTCCATCAGGAGTTACAGTAATTTCAGAAGCGTTCTGAGGTATTGTTATCTGTGGTTGTAATAAAAGTCCATCAGTAGTACATAATTGACCTTGTGCATCAATTTTAAATGAGCCATCTCTTGTATAAGCTGTTGTGCCATCTGTACGTATTATCTGGAAGAATCCTTCACCTTCTATTGCAATATCTGTAGGATTACTTGTTGATTGCATAATCCCTTCTGAAAAGATTCTGGTTGTAGCAGCTGTTTTAACTCCAAGACCAACCTCTATACCTACAGGCTGATATATTCCTTGAGTCATCATGGCACCTGGGGTTTTTATTGCGGTTGACAAAAGGTCTTGAAATTCTGCTCTTACTTTTTTAAATCCTGTTGTATTAACATTTGCTATATTATTAGCTACAACATCTAAATTATTCTGTTGTGCTATCATTCCTGTTGCTGCTGTTGTTAATGATCTTAACATTTCTTTTTTTATCCTTCTTTTTTATCTATGTTTTTATCGTTTTTTTTTTAATACTTTTTAAGAGTTAATTCTAGCTAAATTTATAGCTCTAGATAATCCATCAGATTGATTTTTAACAAATTTAGATAACGTTTCATAACTTCTTGAAACATTTATCATATTGACCATTTCTTTTACTATATTAGAATTAGATGCCTCAATAGCACCTTGTTGTATTACATATTTTTCTGAGATCATTTCTGGATTTTGATCCGGATGTTGAGGTATGAATCTGGCTGCCCCAAGAGATTTCAAATCCTCTTTATTTTGAAAGTCAAAGATTCCAATCTGTTGTAAGACCTCTTTATTTCCTTCTTTATTTAGTTCAATAATACCTTCTTCTGTTATAGCAATATTATTTCTTGTTTTTAAATCGCCCTGATTTAAGTCGAGTTTAATAGGTCTACTTAGTCTATCTAAAACATAATCGCCATTTTCAGTAACGAGAAAGTTTTTAGTATCAATAGCAAATGCGCCGTTTCTAGTATAAGAAATCTGTCCTGTTATGGGGGATCTTAATTTAAAGAATCCATCACCTTCTATTGCAAGATCTAGAGGGTTACTTGTTCTTTCAAGAGTACCTTGCGAAAACTCATTTAGTAATTCATCTACTTGAGATCCCATAGATATTGTTCCAAGCTGTCTATAACTATAATTATCCGGATTAGAATCAACCTGAATTCTATCGACAGCAGCATTGTATAAATCTCTAAAGGTTAAGTTTGCTTTTTTAAAACCACTTGTGTTTACGTTAGCTATATTATTTGCTGTAACATCATTAAGATCTATTAATGCTTTCATTCCTTCTGCTGCAATTTTAATACCACGTGTTATCATTTTTATTCTATTCCTTTTGATTTGTTATACATCGAAATTATATTTTTAACATAATTTTGTGTTTCTTTATATGGAGGGATCCCATTATATTTTTTAACAGCATTTGGTCCTGCATTGTATGCTGCTAAAGCAAATTCTTTATTACCATTGAATCTGTCTAATAAGCTTTTAAGATATCGAGTTCCACCTTCTATATTCTGTTGTGGATCATAAGCATTTTCTACACCTAAAGCTTTTGCTGTTCCTGGCATAAGCTGCATTAGTCCCATTGCTCCTGCCTTTGATTTTGCATTTATATTAAATCCTGATTCTTGCTTTATTACTGCTTTTATAAAATCAGAATCTAAATTATTCTTTTTTGCGTATTTCTCTATCAGATCAGTTAAGTCAACAAGTTTATTATTTTTACCTATACTATTATTTAACTCTAAGTCTTTTTGATCTAGAGTATTGACTCTTATATTATTGTCATAGTTATCAAGCTTACTGCTAAGTATCTTTGAAAAATCAGAATCACTATTATCAACACCGGATAATTCTTGATTACCTTTAACTGTAAGTTTATTACTTTTTACATCTGATGGACCACTTAATACGTCAAATTGTCGTTCAATATACTCCATCCGTCTTAAAATTACATCTAATCCTGTAATTTCCATTTTTCCTAACCCCAAGCTTTTTATACTTTAATGCTTATGTATAAAATACAACATCTGGATGATTTTCTTCATCCACCCTTTGGTTGAATTTCATTAAATCAGTCTTGACCTATGGATTAATTTTTTATTTCTTTTTTGGTTTACAATATTGTTCTTTATTTTATTTAAGCCATTTTTATGTAAAAATTGGTATAATAAATTTTTGTGTATCTGTTTTTTTTAGAAGAAGGATAAATAAATGCAAGATGTGAAAATAAAGTCATTGAAAAATGATATAACAGTTAAGAAGAAGAAAGCTTATAATATAGAGATGAGTTTGCTTAAAGCCTTGGGGATTTTTGCAATAGTAGCAGGTCATCTTCAATGGGGGATTTTTGCTCATTTTTATGCACATTATGCTTTTCACGTTATTTTATTTTTCTTTATTGCCGGATATTTTTTAAATTTTGAACCTTCTTCTGATAAGATTAATATTTTAAATAAATGTTTCCAATTTTTTACTAAAAAAGTAAAAACATTAATTGTTCCATTTTTTATTTATAATGCTTTTTATGCTTGTGTAACTGTGATTATTTTCCATTTATTTAACAGATTGTATGGTCAATTACCAACTTTATACAATTTCTTTGTAACATCATTTACTTATGGTGACCAATACGATATATCTGGTGCATTATGGTTTATTCCTGCATTTTTTATTTCGCTTGTAATTTTTTATCCATTAATGTTTGTATTAAAAAAAATATGTGATAATAAATTTTTTCATTTAGGATTTTTTCTAATACTTGCGACAATTGGTACATACATAAGTTTTTCTCGTTTTCAAGGTCAGCCAATAACGAGTGCAATTACTTTGGTTTGTGTCAGAACATTGTTTTGTATGTTTTTTATTTATCTTGGTTATTTTTATAAAATATATTTGGAAGAAAAAATAAAGTTTAATATAAATTGGTTATTATCTTGTATATTATTACAAGCAATACTTTGTATGACGTTTAAAAATAATGCCTATTTTTTATCAGAAGGTATATTTTATGATCCTATATCTCCATTTTTGTTTAGTTTAAATGGTATATATTTATGCCTATTTATAGTAAAAATGATTTCTCCATTGGTAAAAGAAAATAGTTTAATTGATAAAATAGGAAGAAATACATATTCTATTATGGCAAATCATTTATTTGTTGCCTTTTTAATAAGTATAGTTTTATTTAAGATTAAACACATTTCATATGATATGTTGCCAATGAAGTCATTATTTACAGAGAATTTTCTATATAAACCTGAAAGATACAAATATATTTATACAATTATTGCAATTTTAATACCGACATATTTAGGAGAGTCTTTTAGATATCTAAAATATAAATTAAAAATTTCAAGAGATATGAAAAAAGAGCAAGTGAAATAACAGATAAGAAATAGAAGATAAAAAAATTGCAGAGAGAAAAAAATATACTTCTGCAATTTATTTTATAATTAATAAGAGATGTTGTTTATTTGAGAACAGAAATAAGTTGTTCAATATTTTCCTGAATGGCATTTAATTCCTGAATTCTGGATTTAGTTTGATCAAGAACATCTTTAGGAGCATTAGATACAAATTTATCGTTATTCATCCGAGCTTGTAGAGATTTTTTCTCATTAAGAACCTTGTCTAACTTTTTATTTTGTCGATTTATTTCTTGTTCAAGATCAATAAGTCCGGCAAGAGGAACGATAATTTTAGAATTAAAGACAACACAAGAAGCACTTTGTTTCGGACTTTGGATTTCGTTATCAATAAATTGGATATCATTAACTTTTGCAAGTTTGTGAATATAAGAAGTAATAGAATTAAAGATAGATTTTTCATCTTCAGAGGCAATGATATCAATATTAATGATAGAGCTGATAGGAATATTTAAAGATTGTCTTAAATTTCGTAAAGACTTAATTGTTTCAAAAACGACCTCCATCTGTTTATCAGCAAGAGGGAATTGTAAATCATCACAGAAGACAGGGAAACTAGATTTCATAATAGCTAAAGAACAAGAGTTTTGATTTTTAGGAAGTAACTGCCAAATTTTTTCTGTAATATGAGGCATAATAGGATGAAGTAAACGTAAACTCATATCAAGAACATATTTTAACACTCTTTGAGTATTAAGTTTAAGATCAGGATCATTTAATTGAACTTTAGCAATTTCAACATACCAATCGCAATAATTATTCCAGAAGAACTCATATAAAGTATGAGCAACTTCACCTATACGATAATTTTTAATATTATCATTAACTATTTTAGAAACATTATTAAGTTTGTTTAAGATCCATTTATCAGCAATAGTCAAAGAGTTTTTGTCAATAGGCAGATTGTCAACGCCCTGAAGATTCATAAGAACGAATCTTGAAGCATTCCAAATTTTATTAGCAAAATTCCGCCCATATTCAAAACGTTCATCGCTGATTTTAATATCTTGTCCTCCATAAGTACATAAAGAAGTCAAAGTAAAACGTAAAGCATCACAACCGTATTTATCAATGATATTAACAGGATCAATAGTATTCCCTTTAGATTTTGACATTTTTTGTCCTTGTTCATCACGAATAAGGCCGTGAATATAAACAACAGGGAACGGAGCTTTTTTAGTAAATTCATATCCCATAGTAATCATTCTGGCGACCCAGAAGAAGATAATATCAAAACCTGTAACAAGAACACTTGTAGGATAGAATTTTTTGAAGTCAACAGAATCTAAATTAGGCCAGCCCATAGAAGAAAAAGGCCATAATCCTGAAGAGAACCAAGTATCAAGTACATCTTCATCTTGAACATATAATTCAGGATCCGGATTTTCTTTAGCAACAACCATTTGACCTGTTTGCTTATGATAATAAGCAGGGATTTGATGCCCCCACCATAATTGTCTGGAAATACACCAGTCACGAATGTTAGTCATCCAACCAAGATAATTTTTAGTCCATCTTTCAGGAACAAATTTTATTTCGCCTTTATCTATAGCATCAATAGCAGCTTTAGCAAGCGGTTCCATTTTAACAAACCACTGTTCGGATAAAAGAGGTTCTATAGTTGTATTACATCTTTGACATTTACCAACATTATGTTGTAAATCAGTAATTCTAACAAGTACTTCTTGTTTTTTGAGCATATCAATAGTTTTTTGTCTGGCTTCGTATCTGTCAAGCCCGTGAAGTTCAGGCGGAACTTGTGAACAAGCTTTCATTTTACCTTGTTCATCTATAACCCAAATAGGTTTAAACCCGTGTTTTTTACCAATTTCGTAATCGTTTGGATCGTGTGCCGGTGTGATTTTTAATGCACCTGTACCAAACGATTTATCAACATACTCATCAGCAATAATAGGGATTTCTCTACCTGTAAGCGGTATAGAAACAGTTTTACCAATAAGATCTTTATACTTGAAATCATTAGGATTAACAGCAATAGCAACATCGCCAAACATAGTTTCAGGTCGTGTAGTAGCAATAACAATAGCACCTGATTCGTGTCTTAAAGGATAAGAAATTTCCCATAAATGTCCATTTTCAGTTTCATACTCTGTTTCTATATCAGAAATAGCACTTTGACATCTAGGACACCAGTTAACGATATAAGATCCTTTATATATAAGCCCTTTTTCATAAAGTTTAATGAAAACTTCTTTAACAGCATTATTACACCCTTCATCAAGAGTAAATCTTTCACGAGATCTGTCAAAAGAAGCACCAAGTCGTTTAAATTGGTTTAATATAGCACTTTTATGTTCATTAGCCCATTTCCAAGTAAGTTCTAAAAAATCTTTCCGTCCAAGATCAAATCTGTTTTTACCTTCTTCACGTAGCTTTTTTTCAACGACATTCTGAGTTGCAATACCAGCGTGATCTGTTCCAGGTAACCATAAAACTTCATATCCTGACATCCTATGATATCTTGTAAGTATATCTTGTAACGTTCCATCTAAAGCGTGACCCATATGAAGAACTCCGGTAACATTTGGAGGTGGAATGACTATAGAATAAGTCGGTTTATCTGAACTTGCATCTGCTTTAAAGCAATTATTTTCTTCCCAGAATTTATATATTTCTTTTTCAACATTTATTGGATCATATTGAGTTGGTAAATTTTTAAGTTCCGTATCATTCATCTTCATAGTTTCCTTTTTTCTTACAATTAGTTTCTATTCTTTAGAGTATAAATTATTATTTATAAAGTGTCTGGTTTTAGCTCTTATTTTTTCATCTTCTAATATAATATCATCAATAGAAGGATTTATAATATTATCATAATTATCCAACATATTCTGAGTGATATAAACAATATCTGAAAATTTTATTTTACCGTTTAAGAAAGCAAAAACAGCTTCTTCATTTGAGGCATTAAGGCAAACATTATAAGTACCGCCTGCTTTTCCGCTATCATAAGCTAACTTTAGAGCCGGAAATTTTTTATAGTCCGGATATTGAAAATTAAGAGTAACAATTTTTGCAAAATCAAAGCTATCTGTTTTAATGCCTTCAACTCGTTCAGGATAAGTAAGAGCATACTGTATAGGTATATGCATACTAGGTAAACCAAGTTGTGCAATAACGCTTCCATCTTTATATTCTACAGCACTATGAACAACGCTTTCAGGATGGATTACTACTTTAATATTATTATAATCAAAATTAAATAAATGATGAGCCTCAATAACTTCAAGACCTTTATTCATAAGGGTTGCGCTATCGACTGTAATTTTTTTCCCCATAGTCCATCTTGGATGAGCGAGAGTTTCTTGTAATGTTGCCTGTTGCATTTCTTGAATGGATTTGTTTCTGAAAGGTCCGCCTGAAGCAGTGATTATAAGACTTTTCACATCATTAGGATTTTTGATACATTGATGAATAGCACTATGTTCAGAATCAACAGGCAGTATTTGTACATTATTTTTTTTAGCTTTAGACATAACAATATCGCCGGCCATAACGAGAGTTTCTTTGTTGGCTAAAGCAATATCAATTTTATTATCTATAGCGGTTAATGTTGGTTTTAAACCTATTTTTCCTGATACAGCTACAAGAATAATATCATTATTTTTATCAGAACACAGTTCAATAAGACCTTCTTCACCACATAAAAATTCTACATTTTTAAATTCTTCTTGCAAGTTTTTAACAGATTGAGAATCATTAACACATACTTTTTTTGGATGAAATAATTTGATCTGTTTTTTAATAAGCTCAATATTATGTCCACAAGCTAAAGCAAGTATTTCAAAATCTTGCTTGCAATTTTGTATAACTTCAAGGGCTTGAGTACCTATTGATCCTGTTGATCCCAGTATTGTTACTTTTTTCTTTTTCATAATAATAAATTATATAACAAACAAATTTATAATTAAAAGGACGAAGTAAAAATTCGAGCCTATTATGATTATTAACATTTTTAAGCGATTTTATTAAGTTAAAAAAAGATAAAAAGTGATTTAAAGTTATTGACATAGGCTTATGTTTTTAATAAATTAGAATTAAAACAAGCCCAAGACGGATGGTTAAGTATTTATTAAATGTAAGGATTAATTTACAGCCATGCTAGGTAAGTAATATAAGTTCGAATTAATAAAATAGAATTAATATATAATTACTGAAATAAAGAAGTCTTGCGGAAAAATAAAAAGCAAGATTTTTTTTATAAAAAAATAAGGTCGATAAAAACAATAAATAAAGGAGAATAAAATGTCAACAAAAGCCTTTAAACAAGAGAAAATAGAATACTTCAAAGAGCAGTTTGCAAAAGCAAAAGTAGCTGTTTTAAGTGATTATCGTGGTTTTTCTGTTGAAGAAATAACAAAATTAAGAAGATTACTTCAAAAAGAAAATTGTGATTTTACAGTAACAAAAAACACGTTAGCAAAGCTAGCAGTAAAAGGTACAGAATATGAAGTTTTAACAGACTCATTAAAAGGACCGATAGGAATAGCATTTGGATTTGAAGATCAGGTAGCCCCTGCAAAGATTTTGGCAAAATTTATTAAAGAAGCAAAAAAAGGCCAAATAATAGCAGCAGCAATGGATGGTCAATTATTTGACGAACAACAAACAAAAGCTTTAGCCGAGTTACCATCAAAAGAAGAGCTATACGCAAAAATGCTTGGAAGTATCAATTCACCGGCAAGCGGACTTGTTGGTTGCGTAAATGGTGTCTTAAGTGGTTTAGTACGTGCTATGGATGCTGTAGCTAAACAAAAATCTGCTTAAAAGATATAATTACAAAAACAATTTATATAAAAATAACACAAACTACAAAGGAGAATTAAAAAATGAGTAACATTGAATCTATTTTAGAATCTATTGAAAAATTAACTTTATTAGAAGCAGCAGAACTAGTAAAAGCAATGGAAGAAAAATTTGGAGTATCAGCAGCAGCTCCTGTAGCTGTAGCTGCTGTAGGTGCAGCACCTGCTGCTGCAGCTGAAGAAGCATCTGAAGTTTCTGTTATATTAACTTCTGCTGGTGCTAATAAAATAGCTGTTCTTAAAGAAGTAAGAGCTATTACAGGTCTTGGCTTAAAAGAAGCTAAAGATTTAGTTGATTCAGCACCAAAACCTATTAAAGAAGGTATCAAAAAAGAAGATGCAGAAGCTTTGAAAAAACAATTAGAAGCTGCTGGTGCTGCTGTTGAAATTAAATAGTTAATTTTTATAAAATTAATGAATAATAAAAGGTATCTTTTTGATTAAGATACCTTTTTTATTTATTAGTAATTACACGTATTAAGTAAAATATTATAGAATTTTGAGATTCTCTTGTGATAAAGTGCATAACTTAGTTTATAAAATTTATAAATCTACTTCAAAATAAAAGCTTTAATATAAACTAGAAACTATTAAGTGTAAGCATGTTAGATAGATTAAAGATAAGAAAGAATTGTTTTCTTTATACTTTGCAACAAAAAAAACAACTATACTTTTAAGTATAAAAAGTATAGTTGTTTATAATAGTATATTTATAAGAAAGATTTATTGTTTTTGATCTACTTTAGGTTTAACTTTAGAGGATAAAGCCTTTTTGCCTGTAAGTTTTGACATAAAGCGGTAATAACTACCTTTAAAGCCTTTGGATTCTTGATTTTTTCTTTCAAGCTCTAAGATTTCTTCTTTTGATTTATTTAAAATAGGCATACCAATAGAAGCACGGCTAGTGACTTCCATACAAGTCTGACTGGCTGCGGTTACGGCAGACATACCGAGTAAAGAAGCGTGATAAGGAGCTTCAAAAGTAGTATTAAATAGATTTATAAATAAAGAAGAATATAATAAGCTTGAGATTCTTTGAACAATACGTTCTTTAGCTTTTTGTATAGCTCCGGCTTGATCTTCGCCATCAGATTTTAGCATAACCATATTATAATTATCGGCAACTAAAAACCAACTGGCAACACCACTTGAAATTAGTTTAGTAACAAGAGCTAAGTCTGCATTAGATTGAGTAGACATATTCTGATTATTAAAAGCTTGCATAGTATTTTTTTGTACATACTTCTTGAAATCAGAATCACTTAGAGTTCTGGCTTTAAGTGTAAGATCTCTTAAGGCATTGGTCATAATAGTTTTACAATCTTTATTTGCAGATTTGCCATCAGTAAAATCAAAGAAATTATTTATACTTGCAGACATTTTTTTAAATCCGAATTTATCAATAAGAGCAGAACCTCCTCTTATTAGACTTTTAGATATTCTGAAAGGTAATAAAAGTGCTTTTTTAAAGAAGCTAGGGATACTGATAACAACATCAACAAGAGGTTTAATTGATTTATTAACTTTGCCAAGTTCTATAATATCCGGATTAAAATTAGGATTATTTTTAGCATTATTTTTCTGAATACTATCAATAATAGAGGAGTAATTATCCGACATAGTATCAAAACCGTTTTGCTTTAGTTTTTTAGTAAGCTCTAAGAAGTCGTCGTTAGAGATAGTGTAATTTTTTTCTGTTAAATTTTTATATGCTTTATTATAAAGTTCGTTAACAAAAGTAATAGGATCAGTTTTCTGATTTTTAGAAGATTTTTTAATCACATCATCAAAATCTTTAGAGAATTTTTGCAACCCAACAGAATTAGAGGATTTGATTTTAGAAGAAATATTTTCAAGAGTATTATGTGTAAATTTTTGAATAGCAGGAGTTTTTCTGATAGCAGTAGCTGTCAATCCTGAAAGAATAGAGATACCAACAAAGTTAAAGAAATTTTCTAAAGTAAATAAGCCTTCATCTTTTTTATTTTCGGGTTTATGATTTTGTTTTGACTTTTCAGCTTGTTTAAAAGCTAAAGGGTCTGTATTATTATTAGTATTGAGAGGTTTTATTTTATTATTTTTTGTAGAATCAAACGAGATATCATTGCCAGGGTCAATAATAGAAGTATTAGTTAAAGTATTTTTTTCTTGAGAATGATCGGATGATTTAGCATTAATTTTTTTAGCGGTATCTTTAGAGATAAAAGTAATAGGTTTACCATTAAGTAATCTAGAGATAGATTCAGAGAACAGAACAGTAGCAGCAACAGTTAAAGCGGAACCGAATTTAGTTGAATTAACAACTTTAGTTAAGGCACCAAGAGTAATTAATTGGAGATAAGCGGTCATACCGATTCTGGTAAGTTCCTGATTACGTCTGGCTTTTCGTTCTTTAGTGGAAGTATCTTTATTATTTTCGCAAAGGCTAGCTAAATTATATGCATCATTAGCTAAGAAGAAAGTAGAAACGACCCCTGAAACGATTCTATTTAAAGAGCGTTCGTGAACGCTATTATATTTTCCTATTTTAGGGTTAAAAGATTTTTGAGAAATAGAGAATAATTTTTGATCAATTAAATTTTGATTATTGTTAGAATCTTTTAAGATTTTGTCGGTTTGTTCAACAAGACCTTTAAGGGCATTAAATTCTGCTTGAGATTTTTGTTTAAGTCTATTATTTTTCAATATTTTGGAATTATAAAGGGAATCGAAAATATTATGAGAATCTTTTCCTTGAAACTTTTTAGTAAGTTTACTTAAAGAGGATAAAGAGAAGTTTGCAATATCAAAAGGCATTTGAACAATAGGATAGAGAGCTGCTTCTTTAATTCTTGAGAATATACCTGCTTCTTTAAATTGAATAGAGTTATCAGACAATTTAACAGAATCGGGTAGATTTTTTTTGACAGATTTCAATAATTTATGAGCATCAAACCCAGTTTTTTTAGTAACCAGATCAAGAATATAATCTAAATTAACAATAGACTTATTAAATTTAGAGAAAGTATTGACAGAAGAAAGGCCTTCAAAGCTTAACTCTTGCGAATAATGACTTGAAGGCCTATTATGATGATAAAAATTATTAAACGGATCAGAAGAATTTTGATTAGAAGGATATTGTCGATTAAGTAAATAAGATTGAGATGAATATTGTATACCTTGAGATTTTAGATGGGGGTCTCGAAATTTTTGTACGGTCACTGTCTTTTGCGTCAGGAAGTCCTTGTGTTTAATTTTCATAACTTAATATACCACTTTTTTATACTATAGATTACATTTATAATTGCATGAAAACACGTAAGTAAAAAAATTAACAGATGTAGCTGTAAAATTTTACATATATTTACAAAAATATGAAATAAAAAAGTGGTGAGGGATATTAATAATAAAATAAAAGATCAGAGCAGGTCAAAAAAGTAACAAAAGTTTACAAAATAGAAAATAAATAAGGTAGAAATATGATTTAAAGTTGTTTGCACTTGCATTTTATTATGTTAAAATAGTATTGATAGGTAGTGTTAAAAAAGGTGAGAAGCCTTTTTAACATCAGATCGGGAGAAAAGAATTGAGTCAAAAGAATTTATTTGAAGATGGAAAAATTGTACCGGTAAATATACGAGATGAGATGAAAAGATCGTATATAGATTATGCAATGTCAGTAATAATAGGAAGAGCATTGCCGGATGTAAGAGATGGTTTAAAACCGGTACATAGACGAATATTATACGCAATGAACGAGCTTGGAATGACACCTGATAAGCCGTATAAGAAATCAGCAAGAATAGTCGGGGAAGTACTAGGTAAATACCATCCACACGGAGATTCTTCGGTATACGAGGCATTAGTCAGAATGGCTCAAGATTTTGCAACAAGATACCAGACAATAGACGGCCACGGTAATTTTGGATCAGTAGATGGCGACTCAGCAGCTGCAATGCGTTATACAGAAGCAAGGATGAATAAAATAACGACATCTATGTTGGCTGATATAGATTGCGAAACAGTAGATTTCGTACCAAACTTTGACGGATCATTGGATGAACCAAGCGTATTGCCCGTAAGATTACCTATGATGCTATTAAATGGTGTATCAGGAATAGCAGTAGGTATGGCAACAAATATACCACCTCATAATTTAAACGAGATAGTAGATGGTACAATAGCTCTAATAGATAATCCAAATATAACAATAGATCAATTAATGCATTATATAAAAGGTCCGGATTTTCCAACAGCAGCAACGATAGTAGGATTGAATGATATAAAAAAAGCTTATGAAACAGGTCGTGGATCAATAAAAATGCAAGCTGTATCCCAATTTGAAGAGATCCCCGGCGGCAATGGCAGACAAGCCAGAACAGCTATTATCGTTACTGAAATCCCTTATCAGGTAAACAAAGCACAGTTGATAGAAAAAATAGCAGAACTTGTACGAGATAAAAAAATAGAAGGTATATCTGATCTGAGAGATGAATCTGATAGAGAAGGTATGCGAATTGTAATAGAACTTAAACGTGATGCAAAACCTGAAGTAGTAAAAAATAATCTGTTTAAATATACACAGTTAAGTACTAGTTTTGGTGTAAATATGCTTGCTCTTGTGGGTAAACAACCAAGATTATTAAATCTGTATGAGGTGCTTAACGAGTTTGTAGAACATAGAGTAGAAATTATTACAAGAAGAACAATATTCTTCCTAAAAAAAGCAAAAATAAGAGCACATATTTTAACCGGATTGTTAATAGCATTACAAAATCTGGATGAAGTAATAGAACTTATTAAGAGATCAAAGACAACAGAAGAGGCAAGAATAGGCCTTATGTCAAGGTTCGGTTTAGACGTTGATCAAGCTAATGCTATTTTGGAAATGCAATTAAGGAAATTAACAGGTCTGGAACAAAGCAAAATAAAAGAAGAATATGATGAGTTAATGAAAAAAATAGCAGAATACGAAAGTATATTAGCTGATAGACAAAAAGTTCTTAATATAATAAAAACCGAACTAAAAGAAGATAAAGAAAAATATGGGGATGAAAGAAAAACTCAGATAATAGCTCAGTGTGATGATATGACAATACAAGATTTAACCCCAAATGTTTGTATGGCTGTGTTTATAACAAGACAAGGATATATTAAACGTATTTCTTTAGATACTTTTGAAAGGCAGAATAGAGCTACTCGTGGTAAGGGTGGAATGAAAACAAAAGAAAATGATGATGTTGAACATTTCTTTACAGCGATGATGCACGACAAAGTATTATTCTTTAGTTCAAAAGGTACGGCTTATTGCTTGAATGTATATGATTTTCCGGAAGGATCAAGACAAGCTAAAGGATTACCTATAATAAATCTACTGCCAATAGATCAAGATGAGCAGATAACTGCAGTTGTACCGGTTTCATCTTTTAGTGAAACGTCAAATTTAATTATGCTAACTAAAAAAGGTTATATAAAGCGTATAGGATTAGATAATTTTGCAAATATAAGAAAAAATGGTCTGATAGCAATAGGTTTGGAAGAAGATGATAGCTTAAATTGGGTAAAACAAGCAGAGGATGTAGATGAAGTTGTTATAGGAACAAGTTCCGGAATGGCAATAAGATTTGCTATAGAAGATTTAAGACCATTAGGCCGAAGTGCTCGTGGAGTAAATTCGATGAAATTACGTTCAGGTGATACAATAATCGGATGCGACATAGTGCCAAGGAATTATGATGCGGATTTATTGGTAATTACTTCTGATGGTTTTGGGAAACGGACTAAGTTATCAGAATTTAGACCACAAAATCGTGGTGGATTAGGTTTAATAGCTACGAAGTTCAAATCATCAAAATCAAGGCTTGTTGCGTTGACAATAGTAGACCAAAAGGATGAGATAATGGTTGTCACGGCAAATGGATTAGTAACACGTATAAAGGCTGAAGATATATCTTGTCAAGGTCGTCCTGCTACGGGAGTGAAAATACAGAATCTTAATGATAAAGATTATGTAGTAAGTATTAATAAGATAGTAGATACAGATAGTCAAGAATCTTTAGAAGAGGCTTTTCTAAATTGTAAGACTCAGATGGATCCACAGACCAATGAGATTGTTACTAAGAATGATGAACAGTTTGAACAATCTAAGTTACTGGATATTGATAGTAATAATAATGAAGATAATTAAAGTAAAGAGAATAGAAATCAGGTAGAAATGATAAAAGATGATTCAACATTAAGTATATTAAGACATTCAACTTCGCATATTATGGCACAGGCAGTTCAGAATCTGTTTCCGCAAGCAAAATTAGCGATTGGTCCGGCTATTGAGAACGGATTTTATTATGATTTTGATTTAGATGGTCATACGTTTAATGATCAGGATTTAAAAGATATAGAATCTGAAATGAAGAAGCTTGTAAAACAGAATTTAGTTTTTGAAAAGTACGAGATAAAAGATGTAGAGGACCAGATAAATAAATTTAAAGCCCAAGGTGAAATATACAAAGCTGAATTGTTAGAAGAACATAAGGAAGATAAACCTACGTTATATTTAACAAAGGATAGAGAAGGTAAAGTATTATTTAATGATTTATGTGCCGGACCACATGTTCCAAATACCAGTTATATTAAGTCGTTTAAGCTTCTTAGTGTAGCGGGTGCATATTGGAGAGGCAATGAGAACAATAAAATGTTACAGCGGATTTATGCTACAGCTTTTTGGAATAAGGATGATCTTGATAATCATTTAAAATTTTTAGAGGAAGCTCAGAAGCGTGATCATAGGAAATTAGCTACTCAGTTGGATTTATTTTCTATAAGGGAAGAAATAGGTAGCGGTTTAGTGTTATGGCATCCGAATCTTGCTATTGTAAGAGAAGAGATAGAAAATTATTGGAGAGCTGAACATAGAAAACGTGGTTATGTAATAGTTAATACGCCTCAGATTGCAAAATCAAAATTATGGGAGCTATCAGGTCATATTGATCATTATAAAGAGAATATGTTTTTCATAGAGAAAGAAGAAGATCAGCAGGATCAATATATTGTAAAACCAATGAATTGTCCTTTTCATATATTAATATATCAATCAAACAGATATAGTTATAGAAGTTTACCATTAAGGATGGCGGAACTTGGAACAGTATATAGGAAAGAGAAATCAGGTGCCTTATCAGGATTAACTCGTGTACAGGGATTCACCCAAGATGATGCACATATATTCTGTACACCGGAACAGTTAGTTGAAGAGATAAATGCCATTATTGATTTTGTAGATGATACATTAAAGATCTTTGGAATGGGATTTGAAGTAGAGTTATCAACAAGGCCGGATGATTTTGTAGGTACGATTGAGAACTGGGACAAAGCAGAAGAAGGTTTGAAGAAAGCTTTAGAGGCAAAGGGATTAAAATACGAGATTAATGAGGGTGATGGAGCATTTTATGGTCCGAAGATAGATTTCAAATTAAAAGATGCTATAGGACGTACTTGGCAAGGTGCTACTATTCAACTTGATTTTAATTTACCGGAGCGTTTTAATTTAAAATATCAGGACAAAGATGGTCAAATGAAGACACCTGTAATGTTGCATAGAGTAATTTTTGGTTCTATGGAAAGATTTATGGGAATTTTAATAGAACATTATGCCGGTGCATTTCCAACTTGGTTAGCTCCTACACAGGTTTGTATAGTTCCTATTGCTGATAGACATCAAGATTATGCAAAAAATATTTTTGATAAATTAATTAGTAAAGGAATAAGAGCCTCTTTAGATGATAGAAGTGAGTCGATGAACTATAAAATAAGAGAAGCTTTCCAAGATAAAAAGGTACCTTATGCTATTGTTATAGGTGATAAAGAAATACAGGATAATAAACTTTCTATAAGAAAACGTTCAGTAGGTCCATTTGGAGAAACTGATATTGATTCGTTTATAGATTCTTTAGAAGAGGAAATTTCTTCTAGAAAAAATTAATTTTATTACTTTAAATTTTTAAACATAAATGGCCTTTATAGTTTTTAGAGGCCATTTTTATTATAAATTTTATTTTATTTTTGGTTTATATTTATTACGCTCTTTTATTCTTGCATTATTGGATATTTCTGTAAATATTTCTTTTGTAATGTCAAATACAATGTTTGGTATTGTAATTTTCATAATTTTTAAAAGAGATTGTATCATTGTTGGTATTGATTGTACTAAATCTTGTATATCCAGATCTTTATCTTGGCTATCAGCAACAATTCTGCCTATAAATCCACCAAGATTATTGATCTCATCTTTTTCATCGCTATGTATATCTTTGTTTGTTATTTCTTTTGAAAATTCAGTAATCTGAGAGAGTACTGTATTATTTTGAGCGCTATTAAAAGGAGCCAAAATATCTGTAATGGTTTTCATTATTATTTTTATATTATTTGCTTTATCACCGGATAAGCCATTAGTAATTAAAGCTTGCATAGCATTTTTAGCAGCTATAAGGCTATTTTCTATATTTAAAGCAGTTTTATTATCATCGGATGTATTTCTTTTTGCACCTAAAGCTAAGGTGCCTATAATATTGAAAGATTCATTTATTATTTTTATAATATTATCATTTTTAGTTTCGGGTTTTTCTTTAGATTGAGTTATTAAATCTTTTATATTTTTGCTACTTTTTTTTAATTGTTTTATATCAGTTTTAAAGCCTGCCATTTTGTTAATAGTGTCTAACAGATTACCTTTTGGTAATGCAGCTTTAAGAAAGTCTAGAATATTATCGTATCTGGTTAATATTCTTGTATTAAGTCTTTTCATATTATGTATCTGAGCTTTTATTTCTTTTACATCGTGTGCTTGTAATTCTAATATTGGTATATTTAATTCTGTTTTGAATTCGTAATTTATATCTTTACTTCTTATTGATAATCTGCTTGCTATTTGACCTAAAGACAAGTGTTCAAAGCCTTGGATATCTGTTATTTTATCTATTTCATCAGGATTTATATTTAAAGCACGTGCAACTTTTAAAGCTAAAAGTTCTTTATATTCCGGATTAAGCTCGTTAGTATCAGTATTATCTGCATTTTCTTCTGATAATTGATTTATAAGTTCATCCAGATCATTTTCAGACATTTCATCGGTTAATACATTTCTGAGAACATATTCCATTTCGTCAGAAGAAATATTTTCTACAGAAGATTCGGATTGAAAATCATAGTCAGCTTGAGCATTTTCTTCTATCCAAGCATTAAACTGTTGTTGTTGTTCTGTATTCTCTATATAATGATTAAAACCGTCTTCACCAAGTACTTCTTGAAGGACATTATTTATGTTAGTTTCAGGTACATTTGAGCTTTCTGATTCAAGAAAAGGAAAATAATTAGAGTCTATTAATGTAAGAGTACTTAGGAGTTTATTTCGGTTTGGACTGTATGATAATGTATTATTTTTTTGCCAAAGGGAAGTATATGTATTCATATCTTGATAGTTGTAAGAATTTATTAATGACATTTTCACCTCGTTTGAATATATATTCTATATATAATAAACGTATTTATTATATAAAAACTTAATAATATTTAATAAATAATTTACAAAAATTAATAAGCATATAAAAATATGAAACGTAAGAACATAAGGTAAAAATGTGGATTTTCTTAAGTAAGAAGTAGGTATGGGAAAAATGTGATGGATTTATAAATTTTAAAAGATATAGGAATAAGTGTAAAATAGTGCAAAAGGCAAAAAGCATTTAAAAAATGAAACTGTACCACTTGAATATGGAATTTTTAAACAGTTTTGACAGGTATTTTTTAAACACATAGGGTTTTTAGTTTTTTCGTATTATAACAGACACGAGCTATTGTCTTTTAAGAAACACAGTTAATTTTTAAATACAAAGAGCATTTTAGGCTTTTTCGTATTATAAGAGCCAATTTAAACTGTCCTGTCAAATAACAACAACTTTTTCGTAAGATAATCGTAATTGGTGAAATGTGAGATATAAAACAAAAAAAAACTCCTTTGATAAAAATAAGGAGTTAAAATTCATTGTATATAGTTATGGTGGGCCATCCTGGACTCGAACCAGGGACCTCACCCTTATCAGGGGTGCGCTCTAGCCACCTGAGCTAATAGCCCTTTAGATGTTTACAATATTATCATAGAAAAAATATTTAATCAAGTATTTTTTAAGGGTATTACAAACAAGCTAAAAGTGTCATTTTAAACTTATTTTAGTGTCTTAAAAACTGTAAGGATCCAAAATAAGTTTAAAACGACAATTATAATTACCTTGTAAATATATTTTGTGTGAAATTATATTTTTTAAGTTTGATAAGATTGGAATAAAGGCATATATAGAGATAAAGCTAAGAAAAGAACCATACAACCAATGAATATAAGCATAATCGGCTCAATAAGCTTGGTCATTGCATCAATAACTTTATCTAGCTCAGTATCAATATAATTAATACCTTGTTGAAGCATTTCTCCTAGTCGTCCGGATTGTTCTCCTATGGAAACAAGGAACAACATCATCTGAGGAATAACTTTAGTAGATTTAAGTGCAATACTTAAATGTTGACCTTCTTGAATACGCTTTGAAGATAATTGAATAGAATCTCTTAACTTGGAATTAGATAAAGTTAAATTAGATAAATACAAACAATCAATGATAGGTATACCGGCTTCATAAGCAACCTGTAGCACAGAGAAGAAATTTGTTAAATCAGCTAATTTTAACAGATCCCCAACAATAGGTATTCTTAAAACTAATCTATCTACGACCCTACGAGAAGACTCATACTTAAAAGTATAATAAATACATAAAACAGAAGCTATAAGAGTAACCGGAAGAACAACCCAATATTGATTAAGGAAGTCACCCATATCCATACATATTTTTGTATAAATAGGTAAATCTTTACCCATAGTAGAGAACATATCTTTAAAACAAGGGAATACAAACATAATCATAATAAGGAATGCAGCTATAGCTAATACTATAACAAATACAGGATAAATTAATGCACCAAAAACACGTCCTTTTATTTGAGATTGTTTATATAAAAGTTCACTTAATCGTCCTAGAGTTTTTTCCATTTCTCCTGAATCTTCACCGGCTTTTGTAAGACCTATATATACTTGTCCAAAAATATGAGGATACTTAGCTATAGTATCAGAATAAGTAGATCCGGCTAAGATCTGTGATTTGACCTCACCTGCTACAGCCCTTATACGTGGACTATCAGCATCATTTTCTAAGAATATTAATGATTCTATAACAGATACACCGGATTGAGTCAAAATTTTGAACGTTTGAGTAAAATCTATTTTCTCCTTTAATGATAAGGGTTTTAATTTTCCAGCCTTTATTTTATTAGGATTACTCTGAGATGGATTGATCTCCTTTATTTCTATTGGAATAAAGCCAAGATTACGTACTTCTGTTCTAGCCTCTTTCAAATTTGTGGCATTAACCTTACCTGTAACAATACTTTGCCCATTTTCTTTTTTCTGGATTGCTTTATAATTAAAAATTCCCATAAAATTTATTCCTAGTTAAATTAATCGTTTACTGGTCCAAGAACACGTATATACTCATTTATTGTTGTGTCCCCATTAATAAGATGTCTAAAACAAGCTTCTCTTAAAGTTGTCATACCATTCTGTATAGCTTTTTCTTCTATATCTAGTTCAAGAGCATTACCGGCTATCATTTTCTTTATTTCTTTTGTAACTTGGAATACCTCGTAAAGTCCTATACGACCTTGATACCCCTCATTTTTACAATTGACACATCCTTTAGCTCTATAGATAGTTTGCTCCATAAATTTCTCATAGTCATTTTTATTTTTTAACATTACAACTTGTTTAGCTTCTTCAATAGAAGGGTGATAAGGTTCTCTACAATGTGGACATAATTTTCTTACAAGTCTTTGAGCAATTACTCCTGTAAGAGAAGATGCAACAAGGTAATCTTTTGCGCCCATTTCTACAAGTCTTGTTACAGTAGCAACAGCAGAGTTTGTATGGACTGTACTTAATACTAAGTGTCCGGTTTGCGCAGCTGCAATAGCTGTTTCTAAAGTTTCGTAATCTCTTATCTCACCTATCATAATAATATCAGGGTCTTGTCTTAAGATAGCTTTCATACAAGAGGCAAACGTTATATCAGCTTTTACGTTGATTTGACTTTGATTTAATCCCTCGATCTTTATTTCTACCGGATCTTCTATTGTTGTTATATTTACAGTACTATCATTTATACTCTTCATTAAAGAATATAATGTTGTAGTTTTACCACTACCTGTAGGACCTGAGGCTAATATTATACCGTTTGGAGCCGCTATCATATTATATACTTTTTTCAAATCTTCATTAGAAGCACCTACAAGTTTAATATTTTTATCATTCGCATTTATAGTTACAGCTGGCGCTAAAACCCGAATTACAACTTTTTCTCTACCATTTACCGGTAAAGTATTTATACGAAAATCATAAGAAACTTTCTTATATTTTATAGAGAAAGTTCCATCTTGAGGCCTTCTATGTTCTGCTATATTCATTTTTGCTAATACTTTGAATCTCGTAATAATAGCATTCTCTACTTTAGGTGGTAATTTTAATACTTCTTTTAATATTCCATCTATTCTGAATCTAACAATATAATTATTAAGACGTGGCTCTATATGAATATCACTAGCCTTTGCATTTATAGCATCTTGGATAATCTGATTATTAAATTTTGCAACGGATCCTGTGGATTCTTGAATTTCTCTTTCAATTAAAGAAGATAACGATTCTTCAACTTCAAAATCCTCAGTTTCTGCTTCCATTTGCTTCATGATATCTAAGGTGTTTTCAATATCATTTTCATCATCATCATCTTCTTCTCTTTCTACTTCTCTTCCTTTTTCATCTTTGAAATAATGAGAGAATACACTACAGAACTCTATATGTGTAATTAGATTAATGACAGGTTTTTGTCCTGTCATATAAACTACTTCATTTATAGATTTTTTATCACTTGGATTTACCATTCCAAGTATTAAAGTTTTACCATCAGAACTTATAGGTATAATTTTATGTGATTTAATAAAATCTTCCGGTAACAATTTTAAAGCTTTAAGATCAATTTTTAAATTATCAGCGTGAAGATATTCTCTTCCTTGTTGAGCAGATAAAAATGCTCTTAGTTGATCAAGAGTAATATAACCCTTCTGTACAAGAACTGATCCTATTGGAACAGAAGCACTTTTTGCTTCTACCAGACACTCATTTAATATTTCATCATTTATTAAATCAGCATCTTTAAGCATTTCACCTAAACGCTTACGTTCTGTATTCTTTATTACAACTACATTCTTATTTCCTGCAACAATAAGGTCTTTTTTGGGAACAATATTATTTTTACTACCATCTTGATCCTGTTGTTTGAATTTTGATTTATATTCATTAATCAAATTTTCTATAATAGTTTCATTAATAGGTATAAAATTATATTGAGTATCTTTTAATACTTTTTTTAAATAATCGTTAATATCTGTATTTTGAGTCTTATTTTCTGCGATTGCTATATAAAATATATTGTTTTTTAAACATAAAGGTAATATTTTATATAGCAATGCTTTTTCATAAGTCAATATTTTTAAAGAATTTAAATCGATACTATTTTTAATTTTATCATTTATTTCAGTAGCCATAATATTTTATTATAAATCCAAATTTGTACTTTCTTCAACATCTTGTATTATGCGTGGTGTAAGAGTAATTACAAGTTCTGTTTTCCCTTTTGATTTGTTACTAGTTCTGAAGAAGAATCCTATTATAGGTATATCTCCTAATATAGGTGGTTTAGATACTTCTTGTGTTTCATTTTCTTGTAATAAGCCACCTAATACAAGAGTTTCTCCATCTTTTATTCTTACATTTTTTAAATCCAGATTACGTCTTTGTAGCAATGTAGCAGCTAGATATTGATTACCATCCGGACCTATATCATTAATTTGATTTTTTATAGTAGCATACATTGGCTTTAAGTTTAGCGAAACATAACCATTTGGGCTTATGAATGGTAACATGACTATTTTCATACCATTATCATTACCTATTTCATAAGTTCTTTGAGTAGCTCCATAAGTACCTACAGCACCTGATTGTAACACCTGTGCTTGTACTGATTTTACATAATCTGATGATAAATCAATAGTAGAAGTCTGACCATTTGTAACTAAAATTTTAGGATTAGCTAAAACACGACCCTTTTTATTCTTTATTAAATAAGAAAGATTTTGAGAAACTAAAGAAGAGCTTCCAACCCAAGGGAAAAATGTATCAGACTTAATATTATTTAAATAATCGCCTAAAGTATTTGCACTACCACTCCAAAATAAAGGGTAATCAGCATTAGTTTTAAAACCATCTCCACCTATACTTCCCATAAAGCTTTTACTATAAATATTGAAAGAATTAGAAAATTCCTTTGAGCCTTCTTCTGTTAATTCTACAATGGACATTTCTATAAATGCTTGAGCTTGTTTTTTATCGTTTTCTTTAATAAAATCTCTTACCATTTCGATCTGATAATCTGAACCACCTATCATATTTATAGTTCCTAGTTGTGGGTGGAAAATTATTGTAAGTCCGGTATCTTCATAGGATATTAAAGTTTTATCTTTATCATCTTTACTATCACCACCAAATTTACCTAAATTATCACCTTTTATTTGGCAAGCAACAATACCACCACCAAGTACTATATCAGGTAAAAATGCTTGTGAATCACTCTGTTGACCAATCTGACCCATAGTTGTCTGTTGACCTTGTTGTTTTTGTTTATTAGCTTCACTTGCAGTATTTGTTCCTCTTTCAGCATCATCAACTGTTTTAAATGATGAAAATTGACTTTTATCTGATTCTGCATTTTTTGATACGCTAAGGAACAATGATTCGCATATTAAACGAGCCATTTCTTTTGGTGTTGTGTGGTTAACTGTAAAAGTTGTAGATTTTGGTTTTTTATCTAATAAGTTTACTACTTTTACAGCCATCTGGTAATCTTTGTCTGTACCAAAAATCATAATCTCGTTCTGTTTTGGATTTGTTACTGCTACATCAGAATTTGATAATCCCGGTTTAGCTATTCCGAAAATATTTTTATTCAAAAAATTTGCAACTTTTGTTGCATTTGCATATTTTACAGGAATTATATTTATATTCTGTTTTGATACATTTAATTTTTTTGCAGCTTCATTTGACATTACAAGTAGAGTATTATTCTCTACTACATAAGATAGCTCGTTCATTTCTGTAATCATTTTTAAGGCATTACTTAATGTTACATTTACTAAATCAAGAGTAACCGTTCCGGTTACAGAACTATGAAATACTACATTTAAACCTGCTTTATCGGCAAACATTCTTAATACTTGTTTTACATCAGAATCTCTTAAGCTTACACTAATTAGTTGATTCCCGTTTTTAATTGATACTACATTGTCATTTAACCTGATTTTATTATATCCGGCAGAATTGTTACTAAATTGAGATCCAGTTGCAGCTTTTAAGCTACCCTTTATTGGAGCTCCTATACTGCTATTTGATAATAATCCTACCGCACATAATATTAATGTTATTGATAATGCGTTTTTTAACTTAACTCTTCTCATTTTATAACTACTCCTACAGTTTATTAATTTTAATTGTTACTATTCATTTTAATTACTTTTTGTCCACGTGTATATTTACCGCCAAATCTATTCTGCAGATTATTTGTTGCAGCTTCATTAAAATGAATACCTTCATCTCCAATAGCTTGGCCGACACTTACTCTATATATATTAGTACCATATTTTACTATTACTTTATCTTGTGTAATATTTGTTATAAGATAACCGTTTATTCTATCGCCTTTACGTACAAGTTGATCTTTTCCGGATAGATTTATTATTGCAGCAGGCATCTCTCTATCGTATAGAATACCTGATACTGTTGTTTGTGTTAAGTTTGTTACTTCTTCTAGATTTTGTTCCGGAATATCAGGTTCAACTAGCTCATAACTTCCAACTACAGCGTTTGATTTTTCTAGTATTTGACTTGGAACAAATGGATTATTACGTTTTGCAAAACTTTCTTGCTTTGCAAAATCCGGATCTTTCATTTTTTCTTGTTCTGCTTTTTCGTCATAAACTACAACTTTTGCTATTTTATCATTAGTAGAATTATTTTTTTCAATCTCTTTAGATTCTTTGCCATCATTTGCTTTATTATAGTATTCTTCTGCTAGTTTTGCTGTATCTTCTTCTTCGTTAAAAACCATTTTCTGATCTTGAGGTAAATTATTTTCTTGTACCCTTTTCCCATTTTGAACAAACATAAATATAGAAATTAACAATATTACTATAACTATTAACAGTGTTAATTTTTTTATATTATTAGTTCTTGACTCTTTATATTCTGTATCTTCTTCTAAACTATTGATTTCTTGTTCATCATAATCGCTAATACTATCATCATTAAAAATGAGATCATCATTATCAGCAGTATTATCAGTATCATTATTATTTGTGTATTCTTCTATCAGATCATTTTCTTGAGAATAATAATTTTCTTCTTCAGTTTGAATATTTTTTTCATTCATAACATTTATTATCCCTTCATCATTCCGTTTAGCTTCTTCATTTTGGATATTATCCATTCCACATTATTTAACCTTTTTTACTATTCTATTAATTTTAATTTATTTATCTTACTATAAAGATACATTAAATATATCATATGTTCAAACTATTTTCACATTTTAATATTGAACTAATCTTATATGTTTTTTTATTATATACTATTTTTATGATAAATAAACTATTTTTTATTTCTCCTATTAAATTACCTTCGGACATTGACTTCCTTGTTAGTAATTCCGGTTGTCGTCATTTTTACGTTTATTATGATAAGTTTTTAAACAATAATTTTGAATACATCAAAGAGTTTATATTAAAAGCGCACAATTTGAATTCTTATATTTATGTAAATTTCAAACACGATATTAATGATAATGATATAAAAGATATTAAAAAATTTATTAATTATTTAAAAAAGACTGATATAGATGGAGTGTTTATAAACTCTTATTCTATACTTGAAATCATTAAGAATAAAAAGTATCCTTTTGAAATAATTATAGACTCTTATTTTGATATTCATAATCTCTGGGGGGTTGATTTTGTTAATACGTTTTATAAAGCGGATAAAATTATTCTAACAGAAGAGATTTATATGAAGAATATAGAGAAGATAAAGAAATATTCAAAAGCATCTTTAGCCATTGATGCTGATAATTTACCTTGGTGTATTTCTGATATAAAGGCTTCCGGGAATATTGACAGTGTTGTAATTAAAGGGAAATTTTCATCGGAGAAAGATATTCTTAATAGTATTTTATTTCTTGAGAATCTTATTAATAATCCAGAAGGTTTTAATTTTAAGATAAAAAAGTTACCATTTAAGCATATTCGCAAAAGTTATTATCAAACGAATCATTTTTCAGGCCAGATAATAAGTTCCGAGGGAGAGGATTTTAAATTCAGTAAGAATATAAGGCCTTTTCACTGGGAATTTAAAACTTCAAAATTGAGATCAAAAATAAATTATTCAACACTTCCTTTAAATAAAATTAATCTTAAATTATCAAGTCTTGATCAGATAGCGAATCTTCATAAATTCATTAACAGGGTTGGATTTAATCCTGTGTATTCTATAGAATATGGTGAAATAGTAAGTACTTTTGATTTAGCTAAGAAAAGTTTTAATGATATTATTAATTATGTTAAGAATTTTTGTTTTAAAAATAATATAAAATTACAACTAAGTACACCGAGAATACTTATAGAGCGGGATTTTGACAGGGTATTTGAATATGTAAAACTTTTATGTCTTAATCCTCCATATCCTGATTCAGTAGTAATAAATAATATAGGATATTTTTACGCATTTATTAATGATGCTGATTTAAAAGATATTAATATAGAGATAGGGGATGGGATTAATATACTTAATAGTTTATCAATTAGTTGTTTAAGTGAATTACATAGTCTGTTGGCTGTTAATTTAGATTCATTTAAGGATATGAACAATTTAAAGTTATGTTTAAGTAAGGTAAATAAAATAGTAAAGAATAAAAAATACACAATAGCAGGTAATATAAGGATTCCGACACTAGGTTTATGTCCGTTGAACAATGATTCTGCCATTGTATCAAGGTTGTCTTGTAAAGCACCTTGTCATCGTGGAAGTTTTGCAATAAACGATCCATATTTGGATAAGAGGTTTCCTTTTGTGGTAGATGGATTCTGCAGAATGCATATGTACAGGGATCAAATTTTGGAAAACTATCAAGATATAGGTATTTTAGAAAAAATAGGTATAAACGAGTTTATAATTGATTTAAGTACATTGAATGGAAAATTTGTATCAAGTTTTCTTACAAAGTATTTAAACTACAAGTATAAAATTGAAAGTAAATTAAAGTAATAATTATGATTAGCGAATAAATATTAAGTTTTACTTTGAGTTTACTTTAAGTTTACTTTAAGGATTGTAGGAACTTTGATTTTAATTTATTTGAGTTTGATACAAACTTTTATTAAAGCTAGTGATATTGTTATCTGAATTTTGATTAAGAACCATTTCTATATTACTTAATCTGAAAGGTAAAGTAAGCTTTATGGTAAAAGAATCTTTAACATACCATTTAATTTTTCCATCAATATATTTATTAAAGTGATGTGTTGAGCAGAAAACAATAGTCCTATTCGCATCAAAAGCACTTAAATTTTTGATATTAACTTCAAGTTCTTTACAATTATTAGTATCAATAAAATCTTTAATAAAGTTAATAGTATCGTCTACGCTATATTTGCAAGATGTTGGAAAGAATTTAAATACTTTTTGATTTTTCAAATACATGTTTTGTTATCTTTTCTATTATAAAATATTGATTTATTGCTTATACTAAATAATTCGTATCGAGTTGTGAAAAATTGAAATTTTGTAACAAAAATCATTCATTTAAATTAGATTAGAGTATAATAAAAATAGAGAAGGGAATATTTTAAGGAGAAAATAATCTATGTTACTTGAAAAGATAAACGATATATCACAACTAGCAAAAGCTGTATTTACAATAGAAGGTGAATCAGTACTTGCATTAAGAGAGAGAGTAAACATAGACTTTGAAAGAGCGATAGAGATTTTATATAATTGTAAAGGCCGAGTAATAGTAACGGGAATGGGGAAATCAGGACATATCGGCCGAAAGATAGCGGCAACATTGTCATCTACAGGAACACCATCTTTATTTTTACATCCGGCAGAAAGTACACACGGAGATTCCGGAATTATTACTAAAGAGGATGTTGTTATTGGTATATCTAATAGTGGAGAAACTCTTGAATTACTTAATTTATTACCGTTAATAAAAAGATTTAATGTAAGTCTTATAGCATTGACAGGTAAACTAAATTCTACATTAGCAAAGACAGCAGATGTAACGTTAGATATATCAGTAGAAAAAGAAGCCTGCCCTTTAGGTAAAGCCCCAACAGCAAGCACGACAGTTACGTTAGCTATGGGCGATGCTCTTGCTATATGTTTACTTAAAAAAAGGGGATTTACTCAGGAAGATTTTTTATTATATCATCCTTCAGGTGCTTTAGGTAGAGGTAAAATTTTATATAGAGTAAGTGATCTTATGATAAAGGGAGATAAGATTCCTATAATAAGAGATAAGACAAAATTTTTAGATACAGTAAAATATATATCAGAGAAGAAACAAGGTTGTACTATTTTAGTTAATGAGAATAATAAGGTTACAGGATTTTTAACAGATGGAGATATACGTCGGACATTATTAAAGTATAATAATATTTCTGATTTAAATAATTTATCAAGCTATGATGTTATGACGATAAATCCCAAAACAATAAAAGAAGACCAGATAGCAGCAAAAGCATTAGCAATAATGGAGCAATATTCAATCACATCAATTGCGGTAGTTAATGATAATAATGAGCCTATAGGACTTGTGCATGTTCACGATTTATTAAAAGCACAGGTAGTATAATAATTTACAAGGAATTTTGAATAGAAAGCCTTTATTTAAAAAATTAAAAATAAAAATTAAAAGGGAATAAGAACAGGATGAAATTAAAAGAGATAGCAAAGAATATAAAGTTAGTAGCATTTGATGTAGATGGAGTAATGACTGATGGATCATTAACTTTTGATGAGAATGGAATTGAATATAAAACGTTCAATGCAAAAGATGGTCAAGGAGTAGTAATGCTGAATAGAGCCGGTATAATAACATCTATAATAACAGCGAGGGATAACGGAACAGTAAGTCATAGAGCAAAGATTTTAGGTATTACAAAATTATTTCAAGGTCAAAAGAATAAAATAGCAGCATTGGAACAATTAATAGAGGAATATAATTTAAAAAAAGATCAGATATGTTATATGGGGGATGATTTACCTGATATATGTATATTAAAAGAGATAGGATTACCATCTTGTCCCAATGATGCTGTAAGTCAAGTGAAATCGATATGCAAATTTATATCTGATAACAAAGGTGGTCGTGGTGCTGTTAGGGAGTTATGTGATTTTATTTTAGAGTCTAAGAATTTATTATAAAAATATTTTTATAATAAATTAAGAATGTAAGAAATTATTCAATGTAATTTCTAAATTTATATTAGTTTTGATTGAAGACATTAAATATTTTTTATAACTTTACAAGGGTTACCAAAGGCAAGGACATTACTAGGGATATTTTTAGTAACAACACTACCTGCACCTATTATAGAATTATCGCCAATAGATACATTAGACAAGATACAGACATTACCGCCTATCCAGACATTATTGCCGATAGTAATAGGTGAAGCAAATTCCAGACCGGAATTACGAGTATTAAAATCAATAGGATGGCAAGCGGTATAAAATCCACAATTAGGTCCAATAAAGACGTTATTTCCAAAAGTTACTTTAGCACAATCTAGAATTACGCAATTATGGTTAATATAAAAATTATCACCGGCTTCGATATTAAATCCGTAATCACAATAAAAAGACGGTTCAATTAAGAAATTATCGCCTATTTTTTTAAATAGTTTTTTAATAATCAAATTTTTTTCTGATTGTTGAATAGTAGAAGAATTATATTTAGAACATAACTCTTTAGCTTTTATTCTATAATTTTTTAATTCTATATCATTAGGATTATATAAATTTCCAAGTACCATTTTTTGTGTTTCGTTCATAATAACTCCTTAAGAAATATAATAAATTAGTTAAAATTATAAATATTAAGACCAATAGGCTCAGAAAAAGAGCGTTTAACTGATATAGAAGGGATTGTTTTAATAAATAGTTCACAAGCTCCTGAGATTTTAGCCTTCATAAGGTGACCGGCTATAGCATTGTAATTTTCATCACTTAAAGTAATATGCAAATGTAAATAAGGTAGATTATCTTTTAAAGAGATATTGCCTATTAAATTTGCTATTTCTTTTTGTCCATAAAAAGTTTTATCAGAATATTTTTTAGTATCAGGATTAAAATATCGTAAAGAAGCTTCGTTGATGGCTCCTAGACCGGATATTTCACCTGATTTAATATTTTCAGATTTCGCAAGATCAAAAATAGAAGAAACTAATTCGCAGTGATTATTAACACTTAAAATGTAAGTATGTCCTATTTTTTTAGCTATCCAACAGTTACCCTTTATAGTTTTTTGATTAAGATAAGAAGAAGAGTATAGAAAATATGTAAAATAAATCAGGATAAAGATTAAGCTAAAAGTAAAAAAATAAAACAGAATAAATTTCATAGAGTAATTTCTCCTTTTAAAAAGTTAAAGTATGATATAATTTTAATTAAAATATAATTATAAAGTTTTAGCAAAAAAGTAAACAAATTAATAAAAAAGGAGAAAAGATTTGAAAAGGATATTGGTAACAGGAGGGGCAGGGTTTATAGGGAGTCATTTATGTAGGAGATTATTAAATGAAGGTAATGAGGTAATTTGTTTAGATAATTTTTTTACGGGAAGAGAAGAGAATATAAAAGATTTAGAACATAACGATAAATTTAAAATAGTAAGGCAAGATATAACAGAGGAATATAAAGAGGGTAAAGTAGATCAGATATATAATTTAGCTTGTCCGGCAAGTCCTGTACATTATCAATATGATCCAATCCATACGTTAAAGACATCAGTACTAGGAATAATGAATATGCTAGAGATAGCAAAGGAATATAAAGCAAGGATATTACAAGCATCAACATCAGAAGTATATGGAGATCCGAAAGAGCATCCGCAGAGAGAAATGTATTGGGGGAATGTAAATCCAATAGGAATAAGGAGCTGTTATGATGAAGGTAAAAGATGTGCAGAAACATTAATGATGGATTATCATAGGAAATATAAAATAGATACAAGAATAGTTCGAATATTTAATACATATGGACCGTATATGGATCCTGAAGATGGAAGAGTAGTATCAAATTTTATAATTCAAGCAATACAGGATAAAGATATAACGGTATATGGAAAAGATGGATCACAGACGAGATCTTTTTGTTATGTATCGGATTTGGTTGATGGAATGATAAGGATGATGAATAATAAAGAAGGATATATAGGACCTGTAAATTTAGGTAATCCATCAGAGAGGAGTATATTAGATTTTGCAAGACTTGTTATAAAATTAACAGAATGTAAATCTAAAATAATTTATAAGCCGTTACCGGAAGATGATCCAACAAAGAGAAGACCGGATATAAGTTTAGCAAAAGAGAAACTTAACTGGGAGCCAAAAGTTGATATAGAGGAAGGATTATTAGCGACTATTCGATACTTTGAAAAGAGGTTGGATAAAGATAATAAAAGAGGAGAAAAAGAAGAATGAAGGTATGCGTAATAGGGACAGGATACGTAGGATTAGTAGTAGGTACTTGTTTAGCTGAAATGGGTAATGATGTAATATGTATAGACAATAATATAGAGAAATTAGAAGAGCTTAAGGATGGTAATATACCAATATATGAGCCAGGTTTAGAAGATTTAATAAAAGTAAATGTAAGGGAGTCTCGTTTAAGATTTTCATCGGATATAAAGTATGGGGTACAGAATTCAGTAATATGTTTTATAGCAGTAGGGACTCCAGAAAAAGAGGATGGATCGTGTGATTTATCATATGTATATAAAGTAGCGAATGATATAGGTGAATCAATAAATGGTTATAAGGTAATAGTAGATAAGTCAACGGTGCCTGTAGGTACAGCAGAAAGAGTAAGAGAAATAATAAGAGAGAAAACAGAAGAGGAATTTGATGTAATATCAAATCCTGAATTTTTGAAACAAGGAGCTGCAGTTGATGATTTTTTAAAGCCGGATAGGATAATTATAGGTTCGGATTCTCAAAAAGCTACAGAGTTTATGCAAGAGTTATATTCACCATTTTTAAGGACAGGGAATCCTATTATAGTAATGGATGTAAAATCAGCAGAGATGACGAAGTATGCAGCGAATGCTTTTTTAGCGGTTAAGATTTCTTATGCAAATGAGATAGCAAATATATGTGAAAAAGTAGGAGCTAATGCGGAGATGGTAAGGATAGGGATGTGTTCTGATAAACGTATAGGATCTTCTTTTTTATTTCCTGGTTTAGGTTATGGAGGCAGTTGTTTTCCAAAAGATGTCAAAGCATTATGTAGGACTGCTATGAGTAATAATTGTGGATTTGGCTTATTAAAAGCAGCTGATGAGATTAATAAAAATCAAAGGAATATATTTATTAATAAAATAATAGAAAGATTTGGAGAAGATCTATCAAAAGTAAAGATATCAGTATGGGGATTAGCGTTTAAGCCAAAGACAAATGATATGCGAGAGGCGCCTTCTATTACTATAATTAATTCTTTATTAGAGAGAGGAGCTAAAATAAATGCGTATGATCCAAAAGCCAAGGATACTGCCAGATTAATATTTAAGGATAAGATAATTTATTCCCAATGTGCTTATGAGAGTTTAAAAGATTCAGATTGTATGCTACTTTTAACGGAATGGAACGAGTTTAGAAGACCGGATTTTGATAGAATGCTATCATTGATGAAAACTCCTATAATTTTTGACGGACGTAATCAATACGAACCAAAGAGGTTAAAGGAAAGAGGGTTTGAATATTATTCTGTTGGGCGTTAACTATATAATTTAGTCAATAATTTAATTTTATTTTAATAACCATCGGAAAAATTTTTTATGGTTGGATCGTATGAAGAATTTTTAGAGATTTTAGACGAAGATTAAAAAAATATTTATAAATGTCCAAAAATATATATTTGTAAAGAGTTATGTTCTTTTTGTTGTGAAAAAGGAGAATGGTTCTCATTTTTTTAAAATATTGATATATAATATTAGGTTTTCAAAAGTTAGATTTTGTTTTTCAAACAAAAGTAAAACAAGAAATAATGAAAATAAAAGAATCTCAAGAAAAAACTTTATAAAAAGCTTTTTTTTAATAGAGAATAAATGTATTATCATATAAAGAAAAAAGATTAATAGATTGGATATAGCAAAGAATACTTTAAAAAGAAAAGTTATTATCTTGAAAATTAAAATGGAAATGAGCACAATCACAGAACGGTTTATTTTTAGATTTTCCACATCGACAAAGAGTTTGTTTAAGTCTTATTTCGTAGCTTTTTCCATTTACACTTTCAACTCTTATGCCACCTTTTAACCATATTGGTCCACTTACTTTTAGACTTGGATCTTGAAGTACAGATACAGATTTAGACAACGATGATAACAATTTATTTTCTATTTTAAGCCCGTTATTATTTAGAATTATAAGTCTACCGGAAGGACATAATAAGGATTCTTTTATAGCGAGTTCATCACTTTCTTTATCACCTTTATGTATAAGATTCCATATAGTATCTTTATAATCACAAAATCTAGCTAAGGCGCAGAACTTCGGATTATCAAGTAAAATCAAGTTTTTACCTTTATAAACAATAGCATTGGTTTTGAATTTATCAAAAGAAGCAGTTTCTATTCCTTGAAAATTTTGTTTTATATGAGCCCCGTCACAGAATGGTGGATTTTTACTATGACCACATCTGCATAAATATGCTTTATAGGGTAGTTCTTTTTTTATTGCAAAAGATCGTTCTTTTTTATATTCAATAGGTATATTATCGTTTTCAATAATAATTTCTTGATTAATTTCTGGAATTCCATAAAGTATATATGGCCCATTTTCTGTAACTTTTATGTAAATTTCGTTTTCTTTTTTAGAGGTTGGCATATTTGTTTTGATTTTTTTCTTTGGATACTTTGTGCTATCTTTTTTAAATTAGTATTATTTATAAAAAAATACATTATATAATTAAGTACAATAAAGTCTAAATATAATATTATAGAAAATAATCTATAATATTAAAAAGAAGAATATAAATAGGAGATTATAAAATGTTATTAGAAGGAATAAATAAACCAGAGGATGTAAAAAAGTTAAATAAAGAAGAGCTTATAAAGTTAGCAGAAGAAATAAGAGAAGTAATAATAAAAAAAGTTAATAAAACAGGCGGTCACATGGGGCCAAATTTAGGTATTGTAGAAGCAACGATAGCAATGCATTATGTATTTAATTCTCCAAAAGATAAAATAGTTTTTGATGTATCCCATCAATGTTATCCACATAAAATTTTAACAGGAAGGAAAGAAGGATTTATGAATCCTGAAAAATATAATGAATACTCAGGATATACAGATCCAGAAGAGAGTCCGCATGATATTTTCAAAGTTGGTCATACTTCAACATCAGTAAGCTTAGCAACAGGTTTAGCTAAAGCTAGGGACTTATTAAATCAGGAATATAATGTAATAGCATTAATAGGCGATGGATCATTAAGTGGTGGAGAAGCTTTTGAAGGATTAAATAATGCATCTGTATTAAACAGTAATATTATTATTGTTGTAAATGATAATGATATGTCAATAGCCCAGAATCAAGGTGGATTATATAATAATTTAAGATTACTTAGGGAAAGTAAAGGTAAATCGGAGTGTAATTTTTTCAAATCATTAGATTTTGATTATTATTATGTAGAAGAAGGAAATAATATTGAAAAATTAATAGATACATTTAAAAAAGTAAAGGATAAAAACCATCCTGTAGTTGTACATATAAAGACAGAAAAGGGTTTAGGTTTAGAAATAGCCCAGAAGAATAAGGAAGCTTTTCATTGGATTTTGCCTGGGACTTTAGATAAAAAGGAAGAAAAAAAGGGAGAAGTTATCCCGATTGAAACATATGAGGGAATTACAACTGATTATATACTTGATATAGCGAGTAAGGATAAAAGAGTAATAGCCGTAAGTCCTGCGACCCCTGGGGCATATGGATTTACAGAAGGATTTCGTAAGAAATTAGCTAATCAATACACAGATGTAGGTATAGCAGAAGAACACGCAATAGCATATTGTTCGGCATTAGCAAAGAATGGCGCCAAGCCTATTTTAGCTATTTTGAGTTCTTTTATTCAGAGAACCTACGATCAATTATCTCAGGATTTATGTTTGAATAACTCACCTGTAACAATACTTGTATTCTGGGGCGGAATATCAAATGGAGATGCAACACACTTAGGTTCATTTGATATACCTCTTATAAGTAATATACCAAATATTGTTTATCTTTCACCTACAAATAAACAGGAATATCTTTCAATGTTAAAGTGGTCTATAGAAGAAAATAAATCGTATCCTGTAGTGATAAGAGTACCTTTAGGACCGGTAGAATATTCCTCTTCTTCGGATGTTATTATATCAGACTATTCCAGATTAAACAAATTCAAAATAGAATCTAAAGGTGAAAAAGTAGCTATTTTAGGTCTAGGTAACTTTTTTAATTTAGCAAAAGAGTTAAAAATTAAAATAAAGAAATACTTTTCTTTTGAAAGTACTTTAATTAATCCTATATATATGACAGGACTAGATAAAGATTTGCTTGAAGATTTAAAGAAGGATCATAGTCTTGTAATTACGCTAGAGGATGGTATTTTAGATGGTGGATTCGGAGAAAAGATTGCAAGATATTATGGTAATTCTGATATGAAAGTTTTAAATTATGGCGGATATAAAGAGTTTACAGACAGAGTACCTTTAGATCAATTATATGAGCGTTATCATTTAAGAAGCGATCTTATTTTAAATGATATCAAATGTCATATAGAGAAGATAGAAGAAAAGGAATCTTGTTTATAAAAAATTACCTAGTATTATTTAATTAAGATAATTTTTGTAAATGTTCTTTTAAAATAATGAGCATTACTCCTAATATAACAAGAATTATACCGATTAAGCTATTTAATGTTAAAATTTCTTGAAATAACAACACTCCAAAAAATATAGCGGTTAACGGTTCCAAAGCTCCAAGTATTGCAGTAGTAGTTGGTCCAATTAATCTAATAGCAACATTAATTGTTTCAAGAGATATTATTGTAGGGAATATTGCAAGAGCTATAGAACAAGCAAGTATTTTCCAATCGTTTATCGGTTGTAGTTCTGTGCAGAATTTAAGATTATATACAAAAACAGATAATGCTAAAAACATGACATAAAAGCTTAATTTTTCATATTTCATATGCTTAACCGGTTTTAAATTTTTGACAAGTACGATATAGATTGCATAAACTAAAGCTGATGATAAAACGAAAAGAATACCTTTTGGGTTTAAATTTCCATTAATGCCCCCATTGAGCATAAAAATACCATTAAGTGCAATTAACATAGCACATATTGATGTTTTAGTAAGTTTTTCTTTAAAAAATATTGTTGAAATTAAAGCAACTATGATTGGATAAATAAAAAGAATAGTGCAGGCAATGCCAGAGTCTAAATATTTAAAAGATTCAAATAGGGTTACTGAAGAAAGAGCAAATAATATTGCCATAAAAACAATACAAAGGAATTCTTTAAGTGAGAGTTTTAAACTTACTTTTTTGAATAATTTTAAATAAACTCCATAGATAATTGTGGCAAACAGATATCTATAAAACAAGATTGAATTAATGCTCATTCCTAATTTATACATAGGGAGTGCAAATAATGGATTAGTACCGTAACTGATTGCTGATAATATTCCATTTATAAATCCACGAGTTTTATATTTTTTCATAAGAGAAATTATAATACAAAATTTTTGCAAATGAATGTATATTATATTTTAATAATTTTCACTATAATAAATAAAACAAAAGTGCTTGACTCTACAATAGTTGTAATGGATATTGAATTATGCTTAAAAATGAGTTTTACAAATGCAATGTCAATAGCGGCAAAAGATAAGAAATTTTTTAGATTGATTCCTGCATTTAAAAATTCAAAAATAATTGAGATATCAAAATATAATTATAAAAAATGTACCAAAAAAGGGTAGATTAAATGACATTATTAATTCATCAAAACAAGATGATGAGAAGTTTCGAGATTTTATTAATTTGGTATATTTGTCAGATATTTTAAATTTAATATCGAGAGATAGTTTAATATATAAAAATCCTTTATTTTACAATAATTTTTATACAAAAAGTTGTTCGTTAAATGATGTAAAAGCCTATTCATCTAAATTGAGTAAATTAAGAAATGTAATAATGCATTTTGATATTGATACATATAAAAACAATAAATTAGAATATATTAAAACTTTGGCATTTGGGGAAACACAACTTCATTGTAAAAATTATTTTATCCTTGAATTACCAAAAATAAAACCAACAATAAATAATATATTAGAATTGATTGCAAAATATTATCCTCAAATTTTTGAAATAAAAGATAGAGAAATCGTAGATATTTTTGACGATATCGCTATTATTAATGGTTTACCAGTTGGAAAATTGCCACAATATTGGTCAATAGGAAGACAAATATATTCTATAAAAATAAATAAAAAATTGTAAAAATGTAGTAGTAATAAGTTTATAGGAAACGAACCTCTAAAACTCTTTAGAATAGAGGGGATTAATTTTTTATGCAAAATTTTTTAAAAATACAAAAGTTTGTCAGAACTTTTTCATAAAAGACGGAACTGTTATCATTGAAGCGTTTCCGCCTTATGACATCATCATAAAAAGAGAAAAATTGAAAAAACTGGAGACGGTGGGAGTCGAACCCACGTCCAAAACGGACAAACATAAACGTCTACGAATATAGGATTATTTTATCTCGAATTGAATAAGGAAGAAATAACCCAAACCTTAAAGATCAATTCAAAGTAGAGAAAGCGATACGCGCTTTAAGAATAGAACTTAGACTAGATTCCTCTTAAAAGAAAATAGTTGCAACTTGCATAAATTTACCTTATTAGACGGCAAGTTGGTCTAATAAAGTGGCTGAACTGCTAAGATTAAGCAGCAAGAGCTCTAGCTCTTGAGAAATCAGCAACTACAACGTTATCTGTAGCGTTTATTTTAGAATGCTTGTTATTAACGAAGAACAGCCCTTCGACTCGCAGCTTATGTCTATCAATCGCCCTGTCAAATCCAAAGCGTCCCCAAGAATATATTAAATTATAAATGTACTAATAAAGTATTATTATTATATCATTTTATAAAGTAAAAATCCAGTTGTTTAAAAATGGAGTTCTACTAATTTCCCATCAAATATATTTAAAAAAGGATTATAATATCATTTTAAACTCGTTTTAGAATTTTTTAGTTTTAAAACAAAGAAAGAATTTAAGGTGGTGGAAAAAAAAGAGAATTTTAGTCGAATTTAGTATAAATTTTTATATGAAGTCTTTTAATAATTTACAGAAAAGCCAACTAATATAGCTATTGTGAACTTTGTTATAAGTGAGTGGTCGTTTATTTATTTGATTATTTATGTTAAGCTTGATTGCTAAAATATAATAAAAGAAAAAAGAAGAAAAAGAAGAAAAAAGGTTATTATGAATGCAGAAGAAAAAGAGCAAGTACTAGTAAGTATCGTAATGCCAATATTTAATCATCCTTTTATTATGTTTAGAAGAGAATTGAATATAAAATATCCGAGTTATAAACCGGCCGAGGACTGGATTGTATTTCTGGAGCTGCTACAGAATGGATGTAAAATTGAGAATATAAATAAAGTTTTAGGTTCATATAGAGTAAACAAAAAATCGCTTATGAGAATGTACCCATTATATTGTAGTTATTTAATATCAAAAGTAAGGGTGTATTATTATGGTATTTATTTTGGAAAAAGATTAAGTTTTCATAATGAAGTTCTTAATAAAAAGACTTTTAAGCTTCAAGAGATTATAGAATTTATAAGATATACAAAAGAGATAGCAAGATTACAAGGAGGTCTTGGAATAGATGTATGTGATCAATTTAACATATATTTGAAATATATGATTGATAAAAGTAATATAAACAAGAATATAAAATATTTAAAGAGGTTATTTATAGGGAAGTAAAGAAGAAAAAGAAAAGATTAAATAGAAGAAAAATAAAAAGAGAATGTGTCGAAAGAAGATTTTAATAGATTCGGTTCGACACTAAAAATATAATAAGAATAAAGTAAATTAAACGAAGAAAAAGTTTACAGAAATTAAGAAGCACGTCGCATAAGATCTGATAACTTGATTTCTTTAGACTGTTTAATTTTTTTAGATTTAGGTTTATTTAAAGTTTGTTCAGGTTTAAATTGAGATAACCCGATTTTAAAAGTATCAGAAGAATTTAGCATAAAAATACTTTTGAAAAAATTAATGAAATCATTCATATTCAACTCCTTTTATAAAAATATTATTACGTAATATTTTTGATTTATATCAACTATTAAAACTATTTTTTTTAAATGTTTAATCCGAAGTTATGGTAATATTAGAAATATGGATAAAGAAGAAAAAATAATACAAACAGGTAATGAATTTCAGTTAGCATATGAGCTAGCGAAAAAGGATTATGATTATGAAGAAATAATGATTAATTTAGTAGGAACTGATAATATAAAGAAGCATATAAGTATAATAAATCTTAAAAGTATAAGAAATGAAAGAGATGCGAAGATTCTAGTAAGTAATATGATAAATGAAGAGGGTATAATAAGGGAGTCAGTAGCAAATAAAGTAAGTGAGCTAATAAAAGATAATAGATATAAAGAATATTTCCAGAGTGAAGAGATAATAGAAGTAATAATAAAAGCAATAAATGACATGAATCCAAATGTAAGTCGAATAGTAAGCGGATTTTTAGATAAGTTTGAAGAACAAGGAATCATTTTAAATAGATTAATAGAAAAGGGATTAAAAGTATCAAAAGATCTAGAAGAATATAAAAAGAATGATAGAAAAGAGAAGAGTTATAAAAAGAACAAGAAACAGTTTGAGTTATATTGGAGTTTAGAAGGGATAGCAAATTTAAGGATAGGAGATATAGGAGAAGATTTAAAAGAGTTATTAAGATATGGTAGTTTATATGAAGATTACACAATAAGAGAAAAGGTTGCAAAAATAATAACAAAGATAGAAGAAGAGAGAAGAGATAAAGATATAAAAGAGATAGAGAATAAGTTAAGACAAGACAATAATTTTTATGTAAAGAGATATATAAAATAGAGGGAGTAATGTAAAAAAGTCGTTACTTGCAATATATAAAATAACATGTATAATGTAATAGTCAGAAAAAATCCCAACATCCAAAATAATTTTAATAGGTAGCTGCTTAGAGAAGTAGTTATTTGTTATGTAACGAATTTAATTTAGGAAGGTAAAGGACACGTGGAAGAAATTCAAAACAAAGAGACAGAGAATGTTGAAGTAGTTGAAACAGAAGTACTGGAAGAAGAAACAACAGAAGAAGTAGTAACACCAACATCAACAGAAGAAGAAGGGAAAAGAGGTTCTGTAAGAAAGGGTAGAGAAGGAAGAGGCAGAAGAAGACGAAATAATGATAATCAAGAAGCCCCAGTACAGAGCGAATGGACAGAGCGAGTAATTCAGATTCGCAGAGTAACAAAAGTAGTAAAAGGCGGAAAGAAATTAAGTTTCAGAGCTATAGTAATAGTAGGGAACCAAAAGGGTCAAGTAGGAGTAGGCTGTGCGAAGGCATCAGAAGTAATAATAGCCATCCAGAAGGCCATAGCGGACGGTAGAAAAAATTTAATAAGTGTGCCAATATTTAATACAACAATACCACATCCAATAACAGGAAGAGCAGGAGCGGGTGCTGTAATGTTAAGGCCGGCATCAGAAGGTACCGGTATCATAGCAGGAGGAGCAGTACGTGCAGTTCTTGAATTAGCAGGTGTAGAAAATATATTAAGTAAATCATTAGGATCAAAATCCCCATTGAATGCTGCGAATGCGACAATGCAAGCATTAAAATCATTAAGATTATTTAATGACGTAGCGAAGAAGCGTGGATTAAGCGTAAAAGAGATGTTGAACTAAATTAAGGGAGGAAAAATATATGGCTAATCAACAAGAGTACAAGAAAGTACAGATTGAACTAAAAAAGAGCTTAATTGGTTCAACAGAGGCACAAGTAAGAGTAGCAAGAGCCTTAGGATTAAGGAAAGTACATCAAAAGGTAGAACATTATACAAGTCCAACAATCTTAGGGATGATAAATAAAATATCTCATTTACTTGAGGTATCTGAGCTATAAAGGAAGGTATTGAAGAATTATGACAGATAGTAGAATAACAATAGAAGATTTAAGACCTGAAGAAGGATCAACACATAAAGTAAAAAGAGTAGGCCGAGGAAGATCATCAGGACACGGAAAGACAAGTTGTCGAGGCCATAATGGAGAAGGTCAAAGATCAGGAAGAAGTTCAAAAAGAGGATTTGAAGGAGGACAAATGCCTTCATATCGTCAATTCCCTAAATTAAAGGGATTCAGCAATTTTAATGCTATTAATTATGCTGAAATAAACGTATGTGATTTAGAAAAGCTTAATTTGGAAGAAGTAACTTTAGAGAAATTAAAAGAAATAAAGAAAGTAAACTCTAAAGCAGAAGGATTAAGAGTGTTAGGAAATGGGGAATTAACAAAATCTATTACAGTGAAGGCTGTATATTTTACCCCATCAGCAAAAGAGAAGATTGAGAAAGCAAACGGTAAAGCGGAGTTAGTTTAATGCAACAGATGAAAATGAAGCCCCCAACAATTGATGATTTAATGTCAATGTTAAAAGCTTCAGGCCTAAAAGAGAAACTAATATTTACCTTTGCGATGATAGCGATATTTCGTTTTTGTGCGCAGGTACCTTTATTTGGAATAAACAATGAGGTATTTGCAAACATTGCAGCGGGTAATAATATTATAGGATTTTTAGACCTATTTTCAGGTGGAGCTTTAGGGAATGTATCAATAATTGCTTTAGGTATTGGGCCATATATTACAGCATCAATAATAATGCAATTATTAAGCGTAGTAATTCCAACGTTAGAACAGCTACAAAAAGAAGAAGGTGAAGCAGGAAGGCGAAAGATTTCGCAATATACAAGGGTGTTTACCGTATTAATTGCGGCATTTCAGTCTTTAGTATTTTTGTTATTTTTAACGAATCAAGCATCTGCGGCTTTATTACCTGGAATTAATAAAGGATTATTTCTTATAGGTTCAACAATAATACTTACAGCAGGATCTGTATTTGTAATGTGGTTAGCGGAACTTATAACAGAAAAAGGTCTGGGTAATGGCGGATCACTTTTAATATTTTGTGGTATTTTAGCAGGGATTCCGGTATATACGAGTCGTACAGCACAGTTAGTTGCGTATGATTCCGGAATGCAGCTTGGTCTTGTTGTATTACTTGCTATTTTCTTTGCCACTATGATTCTTATAGTTATTATGCAAGAAGCTATAAGAAAAGTTACTATTATTAATCCAAAAAGACAGGTTGGTAATAAAATTTATGGTGGTGTAAGTACATTTATTCCGTTTAAATTAAATCCGGGTGGTGTTATGCCTATAATCTTTGCAGTAGCTATTTTATTATTCCCATCTACTGTTTTGAGTTTAGCATCAAGTATTAATATGAGTACCGGACCGTTAAAGTCTATAATTACTCAATTATCATTATTATTCAGTCCTTCGGGTTTAACTTATTATGTAATGTATTTTTTACTTATTGTAGCGCTTACATTCTTTTATGCATCAATTATGCCAAATATGCAGCCAAAAGATATTGCTACTAATTTGAAAAAATATGGGTCTTCTATACCTGGTATTAAACCCGGTAAACCTACTTGTGAGGCTTTAGATAGAATTTTATCCCGTATTACTTTTATAGGTGCTTTAGGGCTTGGTATTATTGCATTGATTCCATCTATTGCTAGTTATATTACAAATATTACTACATTGCAGGGGATCGGTGCTACATCTTTAATCATCATGGTGGGTGTTGCGTTAGATTTTATAAATCAAATAAAAACGCATTTATTAGCACGTAATTATGATAGCTTTTTGAAGGATTAGGTAATAAAATTTCTATTTGAAATGAATTAGGCTTAATATTATTTAGGAGAAGATGGTTTAAAAAATTTTTTAACTATCTTCTCTTTTTATTTTGTATTATAATGAATCTATTGAAATATGATCAGGAGAATTTAAAATGGTTAAACAATTAATTTTTATTGGAGCACCGGCTTGTGGTAAGGGGACTCAGACTATTATGTTATCTCAAAAGACTTCTATGCCTCATATTGATACAGGATCACTTTTAAGGAAGTCTATAGCGGATAAAACTCCTGAAGGTCTGATTGCTAAAAAATATATTGATGAAGGGAAACTTGTCCCACCTGAAATAGTGGCAGGTATAATAAAAAACAGATTATCTGCTGATGATTGTAAAAATGGTTGTATATTAGATGGTTATCCTAGAAGTGTAGTACAAGCTCAGACTTTAGACCAGATAAATAAAGAAGTATTTAAAGATAAGGATGTAGACCTTAGAGTAATTTATTTTGATCTTGATGAGAAAATTCTGCTTGAAAGAATTGTAAATCGTAGATCTTGTCCAAAATGTGGTAAGATTTATAATTTAAAATTTGCAAAACCAGAGAATGAAAATGTGTGTGATATAGATGGTGAAGTTCTTGTTCAACGTAAAGATGATACTGCGGAAACTGCATCAAAGAGATTTGAAACATACCATAAAGAAACTGAACCTTTGATAGAATATTATAAAGAAAAGGGAGTTCTTATTAACCTTGATGCAAATGGATCAGTTGAAGAAATTTTTAATCGATTAAATAAGGTGATTGAGTAATATGTCAAATATTAAGAAAAAGTCAAGAGAAGAAATAAAACTTATGAAAAGGGCAGGTCATATAGTAGCTCTTTGCCATAAAAAGGTAAGGGAATTAATAGAGCCTGGTATTAATACTTTAGAGATTGATAATCTTATTGTAAATATAACAAAAGAAAATAAAGCGATTCCTACATTTTTGAATTATAATGGATTTCCATTTGCAGCTTGTATATCAGTAAATGAGCAAGTTGTACATGGTTTTCCATCGAAAGATGTTATATTAAAGGAAGGTGATATAGTAAGTGTAGATATAGGAGCTACATTTCATGGATTATGTGCAGATAGTGCTTGGACTTATCCTGTAGGTAATATATCTGATGATTGTAAGATGTTGCTTGAGAAAACTGAGGCAGGATTATTTGCAGGTATAGACAAAATGAGAGCTAATGGTAAATTAGATGATGTTTCTTCAGCCATAGAAGATGTAGCAAATAAGAACAATCTTGGAATAGTAAGACAATATGGCGGTCACGGTGTTGGACATAATCTACACGAGGAACCTTTTGTTTATAATTATTCTGTAGGTAATCAGCTTATATTGAAAGAAGGTATGACTGTAGCTATTGAACCAATGTTTAATTTAGGTGGAGATGATGTATATACTCTTGCTGACGGTTGGACTGTTGTTACTACTGATCATAAACCATCTGCTCATTTTGAACATACTGTTCTTGTAACTCCAGATGAACCTGTTATTATAACACAGTTACAAGAGTAAAATTATTATAAAAGAATAAACAAAAATCCTTATAATATATATAAGGATTTTTGTTATTAAGAAATTTTATAATAATAGAATCAAAAACTATATACGATTATGCCAAGTTCCGCCATCACGATCAACTATGCCATCATAACAAGACCAGAATCTAAAAATTCCTGTCAAGCCTAATAGGGCGTGAGTTACTACTTTATCAGTTTGCTGATTGTTAACCATTTGTCCAAGTCCTGGCCATATAAGTAATGATAAAGCTCCGGCTCCTATAGATTTAGCTGAAACTTTTCCATTTGTTCCATGCGTATGTTGAGAGTTTTTTGCTTCAACACTTGTTATCCCTAATAATAATATACTGAAACATAATATACTTGCTATTAACATTTTTTTCATAAGTAACCTCATATTTTTAAAACATTAAGGTCAGCAATTTAAAGAATACTATAACTGCAAATATTACGATCCCAACAAATAGACTATCTTTAATAAAATCTAATTTTTTATTTATAGATTTTGTTAAAATTTTATGCTTTATAATTACATCGGTCGGATTAGTGGCATAAAATTTATTTAAAACCATTTTACATTTTGCATTTAATAAATAAAGTTCCTTTTCAGAAATTTTACTCATAATAATATCCTTACTATACACTACACACAGATACAGATAATTAGTTTACAATTACCTCTTCTATTATATCATGTAAAACAGGATTTTGCTAGAAATTTATTAAGTTTTGTAAAAAAATACTTTAAAAGTATTGACACGATTGTAGTAGATGCTTAATTATTTAAATCCTTTATTTTATATTATTTTATATTAAAATTAATTTATGAATTATAATGTAAGTAACTTATCATATCTAAAGTGCTTTTTGGAGCTTTTAAAACTATCCTTCCCAATGATACTTGGTAACTTAGGTATGATTCTTATTGGTATTACTGATGTTATTATTGCATCTAAATATAGTCTTAATGCTTTAAGTGCTATTAGTATTGCAAATGCTATAGTTTTCTGTATTTATGTAATAGGCATTGGGATTATGACTAGTATATCAATTGTCTTAGCTAATAATAGAGGAAATAAAAAACCTACAAAAAAGTATTTTTTTTCTACTATTAATTTCTCTTTGATTCTTGCTATTATTCTTAATATTGTAACGATTTTGACTATTCCATTAGTTGAACAAGTTGGGTTTGAAGCTAAATTAATCCCATATATTAAAGAATACATGTTCATAGTATCGTTTTCTTATGTAGGTATGTATTTATACCAAGCATTAAAAGAGTTTTTACAGGCTCATGAAATAATAAATTTTCCTAATTTGATATTAATAATTTCTGTAATCCTTAATTTAATATTTAATTTGGCATTGACCTTTGGTTTTGGATTTATCCCTTCACTTGGAGTAAAAGGTCTTGCTATAAGTACTTTACTTACAAGGACTTTTATGGGGATTGCTTTATTTATTTATTGTTTTTATTTTATTAATACAAGAAATCTTAAGAATTATAATATATTTCAAATAAGTTATATAAAAGATCTTATAAAAATAGGATACCCTATTGCATTTGCTTTAATGCTTGAATTTTTAGGATTTAATATTATAACAATTCTTATGGGAAAAGAATCCGGTGTTCTTGCCTCTTTACATAACATTCTTGTTTCTATTATATCGATTGCATATATGGTTCCATTATCTATTTCCAATGCAATTGCAATAAAGGTAAGCTATTATAATGGCAGTAATAATTTTATAGGTATAAAAAGATACTCTATTACGGGTGTTTTAATGAGTTCTATTTTTATGTTACTTTATTCTGTAATTTTATATTTCTTCCCAAAAGAAGTAATATCTTTATTCAGTAGCGATGAGTTGATATTAAAATTAGCTATACCGATATTATTAATAGCAGTAATATTTGAAGTAGTAGATGGATTTCAAGTATCATTAAGTGGAGTCTTAAAAGGATTAAAAATGACAAAGACTGTATCTATATGTGTAATTTCCGGATATTGGTTATTTGGTTTACCTTTAGGTTTTGTTCTATGTTATATGTATAATTTATCTTTAAAAGGATTTTGGATAGGATTAGCGGTATCATTTTTCTTTATTGGATTAATTGAATCAATCATTATTATAAGAAAATTTCGTGAATTATCTTCAAAAAAATCTTAGGATTTATTATTGTAATAGAGCTAATTTATTTATAGTATATAATTTATTTTTGTTATTGTTTTCAATATACTCTGAATCCAAATTAGTATAAGGTAGAGTAAAAGTAAATTTACTACCTACATCTTCTTGAGATTCCAGATATATATTGCCACCATGTTTTTCTATTATTTTTTTTGATATGTATAAACCAAGACCGGAACCAATTTTTCTATATTGTTTAGAACTTGTAACATATTCATCAAAGATGTTTTTTTGTTCTTCAAATGGTATACCTTGACCTGAATCTATGATAGAAACTTTTAAAAATCTATCATCATTTATGACGTCTATAAATATAATAGTATTATTTCCTGAATATTCAGAGGCATTTACTATTAAATTATTAAGTACTCTTTCTATTTCTACTTCATCTACATCAACTTTTTCTATCTTGGAATTATAGTTAATAATAACTTGCTGATTTTTTTGATTTAAAATATATTTCAGATTTTCATAAACAGACTCTAGAATCAATTTTAAACAACTTTTTCTTTTAACAATTTCTAGTTGTCCACGATCATTTTTATATTTTGTAAGTAAATTATCAGTCATAGCTTTCATAAATTTGCAAGAGATTAGAAGTTCTTTAGAGATTACCTCCTGATCTTTTGTAAGTTTACCATAAGTACCTTTAAGCATAAGATTAAGAGCATTTATCTGAGCTCTTATAGGTGTTTTAAGATCGTGAGTTAAAGTCGCAATAAAGGTATCTTTTTGGGTTTGTATAAGAATTTCTTCTGTTACATCTCTTATTATAACAACAAATCCTTGTATTTTTGTATAATCATCGTGTGTATATATTTTTGAGAGAGTAATATTAACGCTATATATTTTTGAGTCGTTATTATTAATATTTTTTAAAGTTGTATTAAGGATTATAGATCTTCTTTCTGATTTGTTTTTAAAATTTTGGATTTTATCTTTGACTTCGGAAAAGTTTGTCCAATTAATGTTATAAAAATAAGTATCTTTTAGATTGTTACTAAGTATTTTAGAGTTATAATTAATTATTTTGAGATCAGAATCGAGTAACATAATTTCATCTTGAGAATATTTTAATAAATTATGGAATTTTTCTTGTTCACTGAATAATAAATTATGCATTTTTTTCAATTCTAAAATGCTAGTAATCTGGGATCTTAATGTAGTTACATTAATAGGCTTTTCTATATAGGCATAAGAGTTATAGCTATAACCTTGAACTTTACTTTTAGCTTCATGGTCGGCTGAAATAAAGATTAATGAGGCATTGTTATTGATTTTAGACTTTCGTATAATTTTAGCTAGTTCAAAACCGGTCATTTTTGGCATCATAACATCTAGCAATATTAGATCAAATTTCTCTTGGTTGATAATTTCACTAGCTTTGACAGGATCCGTATAACAGTAAACATTTGCATCAAAAACTGACAGAGTTTCTTTTAATAATGATATATTATATTCACTATCATCAACAATTAAGATAGATAGGTCAAAGTTCTGAGCTAATTGACTATTAGAAAGTTTATACTGATTAAATTCAACTTTAGTATTCTTAAGCTCATGTATAAGGTAATCATTTTCAAAAGGTAATTTAATAATATTTTGACAGTTAATTTTAGAAGCAAGAATAATGTCATTTTTTGTGCAAGTACTTGAAGCTCCATAAAAATATATACCGGGGTATTTTTTTTGAATTTTGTCAATACTTTTAATATAAGATTCAGAATTTTGAATTTCAACAATATACATGTCATACTTTTTGTTATTTTTAAAATCTTTATAATAGATAATGTCTATTTTAATTAAATTGGAAATATAGTCAAAATTAAAGTTATGATTAGGATTGCTTACTAAAAATAAAATGTTAAAAATCATTATATCATTACTCCCACACGAAAATAATTTATTATATTTTTTTATATCATTTATTAAGATATTTTTTAATTATCTAATTGGGTAATTAAATTTTTATATTGAAGTGCTTGGGCAATATGATGATCTTTTATAAGATCGGAGTTATTTAAATCAGCAATAGTTCTGGATAATTTAAGTAATCTTTCAAAAGTTCTAGCAGAGAGTTTAAATTTATCAATAGCCATTCTAAGTAAATCTTTTGCATTTTTATCTTCAATATTACAGAATTTTTTCACAAGGGAAGCTGATAATTGTGAGTTTGAGGTAATATTATAATTTTTATACCTTTGCAGTTGTATATTTTTAGCCAAAATAACTCGTTGTTTAATATCGTGAGAGGATTCACAAATAAGAGGGTCATTATTAAGTAACTCTTGAGAAGATAATCTTGGGACTTCAACTTGAATATCAATTCTATCTAGAAGAGGACCGGATAATTTTGATCTATATTTTTTAATCTGATGATCAGAACAAGTACAGTATTTTTCTTTATCGCCATAGAAACCGCAAGGGCAAGGGTTCATAGCTCCAAGTAGAATAAATCTTGCCGGATATTTAACACTTATCTGGGCTCTAGAAATAGATATTTCACCATCTTCAAGAGGTTGTCTTAATGATTCAAGAACATTTCTTGGGAACTCTACCATCTCATCTAAGAATAAAACACCTCTATGAGCGAGAGTAATTTCTCCGGGCTTAGGATTTGACCCACCACCTATAATCCCGATAGAAGAGGCGGTATGGTGTATGAATCTAAAAGGTCTTTGATAAATAAGAGGTATGTTTTCTTTAAGCAAACCTGAAATACTGTAAATCTGTGTTAATTCGATAGCTTCTTTAAGAGTTAAAGGCGGTAAAATAGAAGAGAAACATTTAGCTAAAAGAGTTTTACCTGATCCCGGAGCTCCTATCATCAGAAGATTATGTTCTCCGGCTGCAGCTATTTCAAGTGCTTTTTTAGCTTTCTGCTGACCTTTTACATATTTGAAATCATAATTATTCTGTTCGATGTTTTCTTGATTTAAATAATCATTAATATTAATTTTATAAGGTATGATTTTAACTTCTTGTTTATTTTTGTTGAAATCTTTCAAGAACTCTATAACTTCGTTTAAAGTTTTGGCCGGATATATATCAATATTATCAATTAAAGCGGCTTCTTTTTTATTAGCCTCAGGAATTATAATTCTATTAATACCTAAATTTTTAAGACCGGATACAATAGAAAGAACACCGTTTATAGGTTTTATTGAACCGTCAAGAGATAATTCTCCGACTAAAGCAAAATCTTTAATTTTTTCTTGAAGTAGAGGATCACTCTGTGCTAATATCCCAACGGCAATAGGGAGATCATAATTTGTACCTTCTTTTTTTAAATCTGCTGGAGCAAGATTAATAACAATTTTTTTTAAAGGGAATTCAAAACCTGAGTTTTTAATAGCAGATCGTACTCTTTCTTTTGCCTCTGAAACTGCAGCATCAGGTAATCCAACAATAACTATTGATGGTAAAGAGTTATTTATATCAATTTCTACAGTTATTTTATACGCATTTATACCAATTACTGTAGCAGAATATACATTAGATACCATAATATATTCACATAATCATTATTTTCAAAATATATTTAAAAATGTGATTATATATTCTCCATTGTTTAAAATTAAGAAGCAGATGGTGCTAAAATTAATACAATATTACGTCCATCTAAGGATGGATTTTTTTCAACTGCTATATTTTCATCTTTTAAATCTTCTAAGAATCTGTTAGCTAAGTCAAAAGCTAATTTACTATGTTGCATTTCTCTACCACGTAACATAACTACTATTTTGACTTTATTACCTGCAGAAATAAATTTTTTAATATTTTTAATTCTTACATTATAATCGTGGACATCAATTTTGTATCTTATTTTTATTTCTTTAATTTCGATAGTATGTTGTTTTTTCTTAGCTTCTTTAGCTCTTTTTTCAGTTTCGTATTTATACTTACCGTAATCCATAATTTTAGCCACAGGAGGATCTTGATTAGGTGACACGACAACTAGATCGAGATCTTTTTCTTGAGCCATTTGTAGAGCTTTTGGTGTTGGTACTATACCATAATTTTTACCTTCATCATCGATTAATCGGACTTCTTTTGAGAATATACGATTATTGATAGGCACTTTGTTATCTTTTGATCCTTGAAAATTTGTACTAATTGTTTTATCTCCTTTTTACTATTTATATTAATTGTAAGATTAATTTCAGATTTTAGCAATCAATCAAAAAAATTAAATTACACTTTTATAGATTATCATAAAAGCATTAATTTGTTTATTATTAATTAAATGGACTTATATATAATTTTTTACAAGAATATTTAAAAGATAGCAAGCTGTTATATAAATTTCTAATTAAGATACTAAAGATTTTTTAAGTGGTGGGGAAAAAAGATATTTTAATAGACAAGGGTTTTAGAGTTAATATTTATAATAGATTTGATTTAATAGATATTGTAGCAAAAGATATAGTAATGTAAATTTTTTAGTTTTCAGATTGATATATAAAGAAATGTAAACTAAAGGTTTAAATATTAAATTTTGTAAAACTCCTATTTATAGGATCTTTTTGGATAATATGTTACAAAAAATTAACAAAAGGAAGAAAAACTCTAAAGTTTTTTTTAAATATGTCGATAAATATCATGTGTATCGTATAAGTAACTAAAAAAATAAGGAGTGTGTATCATGGGAATGTCAGCATCACAGGCGAGGTTTTTAAGCCTTACCGCAAGGAAATCAAATACCGAATATCAAGGTCAACAAATTAACCAAGCTAGAACTGTATTATCAAATCAAAGTTCTAATTTATTTAATAAGATGCTGGAATTGTCTGTTCCTACAGCTCCAAATAAAGCCTCTTATACAAGAGTCGGATATAATTACACTGATTCTAATGGAAAACTTGTAACTCTTACTGAAACTAAAAAAACTGATGACGGTAGTACTTATTTATTTAATTTAAATGAGCAACAAGAATCTCTAACATTTAAAACAGGATCTTTAAGGAAAGCAGAAGTTTCATTTTCTGATGGATCAAAAGGGAAGTTCTCTCTTTTAGATAAAACTCAAGATGATTATCCAAAAGTTGATGGTATGAAAATAGTATCTTATAAAAAGGATGATCAAACATATTACACATATATACCTGAAGAAGATTGGCAAGCATTAAAAGATGACAAAGCTTTTATTGCTTGGGGATCAACTACTAAAACTTATGGAAATAATAAAGTTTATGTAAATGCGAATGTAAGTAAATCTCCAAACGGTCAAATTAATAGTGTAACTTACCAAGATGGAACTACTTATAATACGACACCTGTTACTTATACAGATGAGGAAGCTTATGAAGCTGCTTATCATCAATATGAGTATGATAAAGCTAATTATGAAAAAATGATGAATGATATAAATGCACAAACAGAAGTATTGCAACAAGAAGACAGAACTTTAGAATTGCAATTAAAACAGCTGGATACAGAACATAATGCTATCCAAACAGAGATTGATGCAGTTAAGAAAGTAATTGAAAAGAACGTAGAAACATCATTTAAAGTTTTCGGTTAATATAATAGCATTAATATTAATAAAGAGTTCACTCTTTTATAAATTTAGATACGATACGATTTTAGAATTCCCCTTCTTTTTAAAAGGAGGGATTTTTTTATGTTTTGTTGTGTGAGGTGTGAGGGGGGGTGTGTGCTTGTGGTGTGTCGGTGCTTGAGAGGTACGTTGTGTTGTGAGAGGGGGTGTGTGCTTGTGGTGTGTCGGTGCTTGAGAGGTACGTTGTGTTGTGAGGGGGGTGTTTGTGGTGCTTGTGAGGTATGTTGTGAGTGTGTATATTGGCGTGTTTGTGTGTGGGGGGGGGAAAGCGTGATATTTGTATAGATTGAGTATATCAAGCGGTTATAATTTTATATAAAAGTAGACACAAAGCTTAATTGACGTTAATTTTGGATATATCTTGTGAATAATAAATATATTATCTAATATATAAAAATGTAACAAATTGTAAATAACTACTACAAAAATACTAAAGTTTCTGTGAAGTTTGTCGTATATAAATAATATCGCATCAAGTATATAAAGTTAAGGAGTTTATAAATTATGGGTATAGCCGCACTTCAAGCAAGATTTTTAAGTCTTACAGATAGAATATCTAGTCTAGAATATGCAACTACTGCTTGTAATACATCGTTATTATCTCTATCTCAACAATCTGCAGATCAATATAAACTTTTGATAGGTGAGGGCGTTCCAACTCCACCTCAAAGATCTAATTATACTTCTACAAGATATAAAGGGACAACTTCTGATGGTACAGAAATTACTATTACATCTGCTACTGCTCAGAACAATGACACATATAATATTCAATATTATAAAGGAGATGACTCCGCTACAATTTATAATTTAAAGGCTGCTACTGCAACAGTAAGTGAAAGTGGTATTTCAGCTATTAATTGGAAAAATGATGATGGCTCTGAAGAAACTGTTGCCTTAACCGCAACTGTATATATAGATGAAAACGCATATCAAGATGCTTTAGTTGAATACCAATATAAAAAAGATTTATACGAACAAAGTATGGATGAATATGAAAGAAAAAGAGAAGAAACAACAAGAGAAGAAACACGATTGAAAATTATTAAAGACACTTATGAAACAGAGCTAAATGCTCTTAAAACTGAAAGAGAGACAATAAAAGAGAATCTTAAAAAGAACGTAGAAACTTCGTTTAAAATATTTGCTTAATTTAATTTTTTAATTAAGAAATATAATAAAAATTTTATAATTGATGCGATGCGGTTATTCACTCTGACAAGTAAATTGTTAGAGTTTTTTTTATTTTATTGTATTTTACACTAATACATAGATATAATTTATTGAAGCTAGTTTTAAAAGTGGATTTTATTAAAATAAAAACATCATATAATAAAAAGAGTAGTAAAAGGAGAGATTAATTTATGATGGAAATTTTTATAAGTCCGAATGATATTTTTCAAGAGAATGCTAATCTGATTGTTATATTCTGTGAAGAAGATAACCCTATTGAATATTCAGGGTTTAATAAAGAAGTTAATCAGAAACTAAATGGATTAATTCAGAACTTTGTAATAGAAAAAGAAGAGTTTAAGGCTGAATTTGGAAAAACATATCTATTATCTGCCTATGAAAGTCAAGAAATAAAATCAGATAAAATACTTATGGTAGGCTTAGGTAAGGTTTCAGAACTTACTTTTGCTAAATTTAGAGAGTTATCTCAAATAATAATAAAAATATGTAAAGGTATAAAAAACACAAAAAGAATAATACTTAAAATGCCTGAGATAGATATAATAACAAAAGATATAGAATACTATACTCAAGCTTTTGTAGAGGGGGCATTAATTTCCGGCTACTCTTTTGATAAATATAAAACAAAGAATGATAATACTTTAATGAATTCTTTGACATTATATCAAGATGATAAAGAATTATTTAAGATTATGGAAAAAGGTCTTAATAAAGGCAGATTAATATCCCAATCAGTAAACTTTGCCAGAAATCTTGTAAATGAACCGGCTAGTGTATTAACTCCGTGTAAGTTAGCACAGATAGCAAGCTCATTGGATAAAATAGAAACAAAAATATATGATAAAGATCAGATAGAAAAAATGGGTATGAATGCATTTTTAGCAGTATCTAAAGGAAGTATTCAAGAACCTAGATTTATCCATATGCACTATAAGCCTGAAAATCCAAGAAAAAGTATAGCGATAATAGGTAAAGGTATAACATTTGATAGTGGTGGATTAGATTTAAAACCTGCCTCATCAATGCTTACAATGAAAGATGATATGTCTGGTGCTGCTTTAGTAGTTTCTATAATGAGTGTACTTGAATCATTAAAAATAGACATAGAAGTTCATGGAATAATAGCGGCTTGTGAAAATATGATAGGATCAAAAGCATACAAGCCGGGTGATATTTTAAGGGCAAAGAATGGTAAAACAATAGAAGTAGACAACACAGATGCAGAAGGCAGATTAACTTTAGCAGATGCACTTTGTTATGCTGATGACTTAAAAGTAGATGAAATAATAGATATAGCGACATTAACCGGAGCTTGTATGGTTGCTTTAGGTACTATAGCCTCAGGTATAATGGGAACAAGTAAAGAACTAATAGATAGAATAGTAGCTATTTCAGATAGAACAGGTGAGAATTTATGGGAATTACCACTTTATAGAGATTATAAAGATTGCTTAAAAAGTGATATAGCTGATATGAAAAACACCGGTTCAAGATATGGAGGTGCTTCTGTTGCCGGATGTTTTTTAAGTAATTTTGTAGAAAATAAAAACTGGGTTCATATAGATATAGCAGGTACAGCATTTTTAGATAAGCCTTATAAGGGCTATATCAAAGGAGCTACAGGTGTTATGGTTAATACTATTTTAACTTACCTACAAAGTTAAGAATATTTTTGTATTAATATTTAATAAGATGCTTTTTAGATTAATTACATATCTTAATTAGCATCTTTTTTATTTTTTATAGGAAATTATTTAGTTATGAGAAAAAGTAATAAGTTTTAGATTGCATTTTTTAGGGTTAATTATATCATCATCAGGCAAATTATAACAGCTTAGACATCTGGGTTCGAAAGTTTCTTTTAAGTTTTCATCAATAACACTTGGTGTATTTTTTTTTGCAGGCAGTCCATTAATAAGGCGTTGAGTTCTTACGGCATATTCGCTATGGCAGATTCTGCATATTGCTGTAAGTTTATCGACTTTATCTGCCAGAGCTAATAGTTCCGGCATAAATCCAAATGGTTCGCATTTAAAATCTAAGTCTAAGCCTGCTCCTATCACTTTTTTACCTTGGCTTATTAACCTTAAGATTACTTTTATTATATTTTTATCAAATAAATGTAAATCATCAATTGCCACAGCATCAATCTTTTGATTTTCTATTATTTTAAGTATATCATTTGCAGATGCTATACTTTTTGCTTCTATCCATAAACCACTTTGTGATTCTATATAATCTTTTTCGTATTGATTTTTTAATAATGGTAGAAAGAGTACTACATTTTTTTGTGAAATTATAATCCTTTTTACTCTTTTTAATAACTCTTCTGTTTTTCCACTATAAATCGGTCCGGTAATAATTTCAAAACGATACGACATAACTGACTCTTACCTTAATTTAATCAAATAATATCCACTACACACACTTTTCCTTTTTATTATACACTATTTCTAAAAAAAAAGAAAGCTCGTTTTTTATTAAACAAGCTTCTCTTTTTTATTTTTTTTAAAAATTTTTAATTATTGTCCAGCTATTGTTTTATCAGCTAAGATGTCTGCAGCTGCTTGACCAGGAACAACCCTTTGAGGTAATATATAAAATACAAATTGATCTTTAATTCCTTCAACATTACTTATCGGCGCATCAGTTCCACCACTTGCACCACCAGATAGAGTATTAGGACCTCTATCTCCGTTTACATCTATTGTTAACTTACAAGAGTCACTATAAGTTGAACCGCTGACAGAACCAGTACTTTGTATTGTAGAAGCGACATCACTACAAGCTTGCGTACCATTGAAATAATATGCAATACCATCAGCAGTAAAATATCCTTTGTTAGTTGCGTCATATTTAAGAATACTTGTACGAGAATACATAAATTTATTTAAATTTTCTGTGTTATTTATAGTTGTATTCATTTCATTACCGGTTAAAGCATAGTTTAAAGTAATAGCCTGATTAATAACAGACATAGCTTTTTTCAAAGCTGTTTTAGTTTCTTGTTTATTAGTATTACTTAATAGTGTAGGTATAGTCATAGCTGCAATGACACCGATAATAACAAGGGTAATCAAAACCTCTGCTAAAGTAAAACCTGATTTTTTCATTTTAACTTACCGCCTTTCTCAATTACAATTTAAACTCTTATTTATCCATTTTACTTAAGTAAATTATATCAAAATTATTATAAAATTCAAGTCTTTTGATAAAATCTTATATAAAAATAATACCCAGAATAGAGGTAAAAATAACACTAATTTGATTTATTTATTAAAAATTGTACAACATGGTAAGCCAAAAAATACCCTGAAACCGCAGGTACAAAAGGTGTTGAGCCCGGTGATATTTTTGTTAAGTTTTGTAAACTTTGAGATGTATTCTGTATATTTATCTGATTTTTTATACCTTTAATTTTTTTAGGTTTTTCTTCACTTACTACAACAGTTAAATTATTTTTTATACCAATATTATGAAGATTTCTGATTGTATTTTTTAGAAAAGAGCAATTAAAGACTTTAATATCAGAAATATCACAGATCCTAAGCTTAGTCGGATCAAGTCGGTTTCCGGCTCCAAGTGAGCTTATAATAGGTATTTTATTGTTATAACAATAAGAAATTAAGTCAATTTTTGATCTCATAGTATCGATAGCATCAATAACAAAGTCAAAATTAACTTTAAATAGTTTATCATTAAGTTCTTTAGAATAGAAAGTATCATAAGAATCTAAATTAAGATCCGGATTAATATCTAAAAGACGAGAATGAAAGAGGCTAATTTTTTTTTGCCCTACGTTGCTATTTAAAGCAATAATCTGTCGATTAATATTACTTTTAGAAACAGAATCAAAATCTATAATAGTCATATTCCCAACACCGGCTCTGGCGAGGCTTTCAGCAGCAAAGCCTCCAACACCGCCAAGACCTACGACTAAAATATTTGATAATTTTAGTTTTTCTTGGATATTTTCACCCCATATTAATTTGTTTCTTGAGAAAATTTCATCAGACATAATATGTATAAAACTTTTTATTTATCCAAAGCTTCTTTAATAAGTTTATTAAGAACTTGAGGGTTAGCTCTACCTTGAGTAACTTTCATCACTTGTCCGACAAAGAATCCGAATAATTTATCTTTACCGGCTTTGTATTGTGCTACTTGGTTAGGATTATTTTTAATAATTTCATCTATAATTTTAATTAATTGAGAATCATCAGAGATTACACTAAGCCCTCTTTTTTCTACTAATTCTTTAGGTGAAGCACCGTCTTTTAACAGATCGATAATAAGACCTTTTGCAATATTATTAGAAATAACCTTATCTTCAATGAGTTTAATAAGCTCGCAAAGTATCTCAGGAGTAATTTTAGTCTGATCAATAGTAAGTTTATTTTCTTTAAGATAAGCAGTAATTTCTCCCATAAGGAAATTAGAAGCCATTTTAACATTAGTATTAAGATCAATCATCTTATCAAAGAATAGAGCAGTTTCCATCTGATCAACAATGACATTAGCATCGTATTCTGATAATCCTAAGTTAATATATTTTTCTCTTTTAGCTTGAGGTAGTTCAGGCATTTTGGATCTAATCTTTTCGACCCATTCTCTAGAGATATGAAGAGGTGTTAAGTCTGGTTCAGGGAAATATCTATAATCGTGAGCATCTTCTTTTCCACGCATAGATTTGGTAACACCTTCATTGTCATCCCACAATCTTGTTTCTTGAACAACTTCTTGTCCATTTTCAACAAGATCAATTTGCCTATCAATTTCGTATTCTATAGCTCTTTGGAGAGCTTTAAAACTATTTACATTTTTTATTTCGGCACGAGTACCAAATACATTTGATCCTTTTTCCATAACAGAAATATTAGCATCACATCTTAAAGAGCCTTCTTCAAGATTGCCATCGCAGACATTAATATATCTTAAGATATTACGTAATTCTTGAACATAAGCTCGAGCTTCATCAGAACTTCTCATATCAGGTTCAGAAACTATTTCAAGTAAAGGAGTACCGGCACGATTAAGATCTACTAAAGAGTAAGAGGATCCTGCTATACCACAAGCACCTGCGTGAACTAATTTACCTGCATCTTCTTCTAAATGTGCTCTTGTTATGCCTATTTTTTTCCCATTTATATTAATATACCCGTTAATACAGATTGGTTCATCATACTGAGATATTTGATAACCTTTTGGTAAATCAGGATAGAAGTATTGTTTTCTATCAAATTTGCAACGTGATGGGATTTGACAATTTAATGCAAGGCCGCATAGAATACCCATATTAACAGCTTCTTTGTTTAAAACCGGAAGAACGCCGGGCATACCTAAAGTAATAGGACTTGTTTGGGTGTTTGGTTCTTGACCAAAAACATTAGCATCAGGAGCAAATATTTTTGACTTTGTTTTTAATTGTGCGTGTACTTCTAAACCTATTACTACTTCATATTTTTCTCTTAAATCTTGCATATAAATATTCCACCTCTTTTTTGATATAACTTATTTTTATTTTATTTGCAAAATAGAAAAAAGTCTAATTAAAAATTATTTTAAAAATAAGTTTAAAAAAAAAGACTTTACAATTTAGAATTATCATATTATAATAAAATTGTTAATTGATCCTCAGTAGCTCAATGGCGGAGCAACCGGCTGTTAACCGGTAGGTTGTTGGTTCGAGTCCAACCTGAGGAGTTTTTTATTACGATTAAGCCCTTTTGCAAATATATCAAACGGTGATTTATAGTCATAGTATATATAACTAGACACTTAAAATTAAAATGTCTGACACTTAAAATTAAAAATTTCAA
>CABQAQ010000011.1 GCA_902462155.1 uncultured bacterium
CTAATCGTCTTAATAGACCGATTGAAAACCCTGTTTTTGACGAAACTCCAAAACAGCAAAATATGCGTTGGTCAAAGTTTAAAGATTTTGCACCAAGTGAGATGTTAATTAACATGAGAAAGCAGAAAAAGTAACACAAATTCCCAGAAAAATTAAATACAGTATGTCCATATTTGACATATCTTTATAATATAATCAAATTATGGATACAAAGTTAAAAGATTTTATAAATAGAGATGATTGTTATTTTATTCACTATGCAAGTGACGGGTTTTATAACGGCTCAAGTCCTGCTCCAAGGATTTCTTGTATAGTTATTTATAATCTCAAAACTGATAAGGGTTATAGATTTCTAATAAGTGACCATTCAGAAGATAATTCATTGGAACAAGCCGAAAGATTGACTCTTGAAAATTTTAAAATGGTATTTGATAAAATTCCGAATGTAAGTTTTATTCATTGGGGTATGAACAATAATGGTTTTGGATTTAAAGCAATTCAAGCAAGATCAAAAGATTTAGGAATACACTTACCCTTGCCCGCTAACGACGACTTATTTGACTTATCCTCTTATGTCGCCTATGTTGCAGAGAAGAAACTATCGATTAAACAAGTGCTATGGTTTAATTCACTTTTAATAGGGGATGATTATTTAGACGGCAAAACAGAAGCAGAATATTTTAATAAGGGTAAGTTTGATGAAATATACCGTTCTGTTGATTTGAAGGTATGCGGATTTGCCGATGTAATAAAACTTATTCAAGAAAACAAACTCAAATCAGAACCACCATATCTAATAAATGATGGCTTAATTAAAGAGGAAAGACGGCAACAAGCTTTGAAAATTGCAGTAGCAAGAGAAAAAATGTTGCAGGATATGGTAAATCACAATAAAAAACTTTTAAAAAGGCAAGAAGAAGCCTATGAAGAGTTTATTGAAAACTATGAGCCGGAGGTTGAAGAAGAACACCGCTTATTCTTCTTTGACTTTGATCACCCGTTGATTTCGATGTTTGCTAACTGGTTTGCGAATCGGAAATAGTGTTACAATTCTGAAAATTGTTAGATTTCATGCTAATATAAATTCTGTTAGGTAGGGTAAAATTGTTATCAAATATTGCTAATTTTTTAAATATAAATAAATCTGATATTAAAATACCGGAATTTTTACAACATAGAAATATAAAAGATTCCGATGTCCCAATATTGAAAAAGTTTTTTAAGGAAAATAACATATCAAATTTTTCCGAAATAACCATTGATATAGTAAATCAATTTGCGAAATCTGATTACGATAAAGCCATTCAAGTGAATACTATTCTTGGATTATATGGAGTAGAATTTATCGGAAAATCTTCCCAAAAGTATTCTCCTAATAGTAGAAATACAATTTCGTTATTAGTATCACAAAAAAAATTAAATTTATATGAAACAAAATTATTCCAGCAACATTATAAAAATCTAGAAATTAGATTATTAGAATATTTTGAAAAAATAGGAATGACCTCGTCCGAGCAAATTACGGGCATTAATTTAAGTGTATTGTTAGATAAACTAAACCTAACTGACTTAAATATTGAAGATTTGGAAAAAGATTTAAATTATGATTATTTTATCATAGTAAAAAATAATTTTGAGCAATTATATAAAGAAAAACCAAATGTAAAAGTAGAAATTGAAAAAAATCCATTAATTGTAAAAGATAGTGTTTCAATTAAAAATACAAATTTAACAACAAGAACTGTAAATTGTTTACTAGCAAATGGAATAGATACGATTGGAAAATTACAGCAATTAAATATTGAAGAATTTAGAACAAGAAAAAATGTTGGATATAAAACTATAGATGAAATATTATCCTATTTGAATTCAGAAGGGTTTGAAAATATTTCGTTCCAAGAAATTACGATAACTAGGGATAATATTAAAAATGGAGAAACTAATTTAACAATAAATCAACCGGAAGAAATTGACGAAAAAATTTATAATCTTGAAATAAATAAATTAAATTTACCCCAAAAGATTGAAGAAGCACTAAATAGCAAAAATATTACTACTGTTGGTAAATTTATTGAAAATGTAAATTTAATAGAGTTAAAACCGAAAGAAAAAGATTTCATATATGAAAAATTAGGAGTATATGGAGTTAACAAATATAAAAAATATATTCCTAAATTTATAAAAACTCCGGGAAATTATTTTCTAAAAATATCAGAAGTTTTTCAAGATGATTGGATAGTTAGTGCATGCAAAAAATATAATTTAAAAAATATTGGCTTATTGGCAAATGTTTTTCCAGATATTTTTGGGCAAGACGAAGATTTAGTTGCACAAGATATCTTTTTTGAAAAAATAAATTATGTGGAGAATAAATTAAACGAATTAGGAATTAGTAAAACACCAATAGCTCTCTCTTATTTTGAAAAGAAAGAATTATCCAAAAAGGATATTTGTGAATTAGCGAATGAAAATTATATTCAGCAAATAGAAGATATCGTTGTTAATATTCTAAATAATTCGTAATCTTATTTTATAACCCAAGCACAAATAAAATTACAACTAAAAGATAAAGAACTAGATGTTATAACAAGAAGATATGGAATTAATTGTTCAAAGCAAACCCTCGAAGAAATAGGTCAAAATTATGGGTGTACCCGAGAAAGAATTAGACAACTTGAAAGCAAAGCTTTAAAAAAGATTTCAACACTATTAACTCATGAAGTTCAAAATATAAATGAAGATGTAATACGATTATTTAAAGATTTTGGTTGCATTTTGTCATATCCAATTGGCGATGTTTTGCCAATAGATGCATTAATAAAAAATATTATGAATAACATAAAAGACAGATGTTTTGATATTGATTACGATAATCTTTGTATTACTAAAAAGGGGTTTAAATTTGAAAATCTGCAAAATGAAATAATTGATAGTTTTGATAATATAGAAACTTCATTTGGACTAAGTAAAATTCAAGAATCAATAAATATAATACTTGTTAAATATATAAATAATTCTACACAAGAGCAAAAAAACAATTATTTAAGTATATATAATCATTTATATTCTATTTTGCTTAATAATAATTTTATAAAAATTGATGTAAATCTTTACAAATTAATATCAAAAACAGGTCGATGCTCCACTCAAGAAAGAGATGAAAAACTAATATATTGGTTTAAGAAGCTATATCCTCATGGAATTCATTTACCAATAGAAAAAGAAAAAGAGGAACAAGTCAAACAGAGTTTACAACCTTTGTATGAAAACTGCGAAGAAATCATAGGATTAAATGTTCGTTCTGTTGCAGATCGTCTAATTAAATATAATAAGGATGTTATATGGTGGGGTAGAGGTTTATATATACATGTAGATAATATTGATATAGATTGGAATGTTGTAGATTTTACAATTGAAGAAGTAATTAAAAAATTTGACAATGGTTTGCATAGATTAAAACCAAGAGTTATATATGAAGAAAATAAAGAAAAATTTATAAGTGCAAATATTCCAAATGAAACAGCATTGGTGGGATTAATCAGATTTAAAAATAATCCTCGGATCAATACAAAGAGAGATGAAATAAGAGATGCAAGTAATTCAAACATAGAATTAAATATTTTAGAAACTTTTGAACAATTTATACTTAAATATCCTAATGGTATAACCAAAAAAGATTTAATGTTTGAAATGTGTAATAAACGAGGTTGGCAGAAGTATCAGATAGAATTTTTATATAGTAGAAGCAATCTGGTATATAGTGATAATGGAGTATATTACCATAAGAATAATCTGAACATTGATAAAAATAAATTATCAGAAATAATAAGCCTTATACAAAAAGAGCTCAATGAGAATAATTTAACATTTCTTCACTTAAGAAAAATTCAAAATAAATATCCTGCAACGTGGGTAGGAGTTTTAAATAAAAATATTTCTCCAAGTTTTATGGGAAGATTAATGAATTCAGAATTAATTAACAATGATATTGTTATAGATAATTATGTTTATGTGAAGAAAGTCGAGCATTTAGATGAAAATATATCAATGTTTAACATTCTATCCAAATTTGTCGAAGAAAAATCTATAGAAAATAAATATGTAACCATTTCAGAAATAATCGATTATTGTCAAAAACAAGGAATAAAAGATACAAAACAGCCTATAGTTGATTGTGTATTAAAATTTAGTTACGAATATAACACTGAAGTTTATGTTCATAAAAATGTTTTAGGCTATTGCGAAGAATTTCAAGAAGATATTTTTGCTTTAATACAAAAGCTATCTGAAACAGATTTTGAAATGCCAATTATTTCTTATGAAGATATAATTATTGAATTTAGAGATTTCTTACCGACTTTGAATGATGGATATGATTGGAATATTTATCTTTTAAGAAGTGCTTTGAGTTCTGATGAGAATTTAGATATATTTGATAAAACATTTATTTTTAAAAACAATAAATTTGGAGTTGAAGATCTTGATGATACTGCCGCATATTTGATAATGAAAAATTGCGAAAACGGATACTGTAAATTTAAAGAATTGGACAAGCTTTTGGCACAATATGGAGTAACGCCGTATAAAAACTTACATTTCTATAAATCAAGATTGTTTTTTGAAGGATCTTCTATTAAATCAGTAGATAATGATACAGCAGTTGCTGTAGAAAAATTTGCGAGGGATAAATATTTAAATGTTTGATAATTGTAATTTAAAAAGAACATATACAACTACCGAAGAAGATGTAACAAATGAATTAAGCATACCTTTATTGTCAAGTGCTGTCAGATATGACAGGGTAGTTGGATTTTTCTCTTCAAGTTGGTTAAAAGAAGTAGCTTCTGGTTTGGCGATATTTGCTAAAAATGGTGGAAAAGCAAGAATTTCTACATCTGTTATTCTTTCTGAACAAGATTGGAATGCTATTCAAAATGGAAATGATAGCAAAATTCAATCTTTAATTGAATCACAGGTTTTCAATACAATAGAAGAATTAAAACATAATCTTGAAACTCAAACTCTTGCGACATTGAGTTGGATGATAAAAGAGGATATTCTTGAATTCAGATTTGGTGTACCTATTGGAAGATTAGATGATGGATATTTACATACGAAACTTGCCATATATTATGACAAGAATAATAAAGGTGTTGTTGTTTTTGGCTCACAAAATGATAGTCATCAAGCCACAATTAACGACGAAACATTAACCGTATTTACAAATTGGGCTTTTGGGCAAGATTATTTTAACGATTATGTAAAATTATTTGATAATAAATGGAATGGAATACCTTCTACATTGAAAACATATTCTATAACCGAAGCTGCAAAAAACAAAATTATTGAAGCAGGTATACATTATGAATGTCCATATAAACCCAAATTAGTTCAAATTAGTAATTTAAATAACTCAGGCAAAAGTAAAAAAGAATTGAGAGGTTACCAACAAGAGGCTATTAATAACTGGATAAATAATAATTATAATGGGCTTTTTGAAATGGCAACAGGTTCTGGAAAAACATTTACATCGATTTCTGCTGCAAAACAATTGTATGAAAAGAACAAAAAACTCTGTTTGGTTGTATTGGCACCTCTTAAGCATTTAGTAACACAATGGGCAGAAGAATTGGAAACTTTTGGTTTCAATCCAATTCTTTGTTTTGACGATAGTAATAAATGGCAAAGAGAAGCATATGCAGAATTACAAAAATATAAATCCGGATTAAAAGACAAGGTTTGTTTTGTAGCAACTCATAAAACTGCGACATTAGAACCATTTAAAGAATTTATTAAAACTATTAATAAAGACTGGATGCTTATTGCAGACGAAGTTCATGGTTTGGGCTCAGAAAATCAAGCATGTGCTCTTTTCCCAACAGCAAGATATAGAATAGGTTTATCTGCAACCCCACAACGTTGGTATGATGAAGTTGGGACAAAAAGATTATTTGATTATTTTGATAAAACTGTAATTGAATTTGATTTAGAACGAGCAATAAAAGGGGATGAAAATGGTGAAAACAAGGTTCTTACACCATACGAATATGAACCAATATTAATTGAATTTTCAGAAGAGGAATTAAGTATTTTTGAAGATTTGACTCATAAAATTGGCTTAATAGCAATGAAAAAAAATAAAACTCAAGATGACTTAGATAAATTAGAAAAATTATGTAGAGACAGAGCAAGAGTAATTGGTAAAGCTGAAAATAAATTACCAACATTAATAGAGCTTGTAAGACAGCATAAAACAGAAATTGAATCATCTGGAGAAAAATATATTCATAACTTGTATTATTGTGCTCCGGGAGAACATAAAGAAGTTTTAAGAGAACTAAGTAATTTAGGAATAAAGGTTCACGAATTTGTATCTGGCGTAAAGCAAAGAAAAGAAATATTAGAAGCCTTTGCAAATGGTGATATTGAAGGTCTAGTTGCTATAAAATGTCTTGATGAAGGTGTTGATGTTCCTGCAACAAAAAGAGCATATATTTTGGCAAGTTCTACAAATCCAAAAGAATTTATTCAACGAAGAGGGAGAGTATTGAGATTGAGTCCTAAAACTGGTAAATATAAGGCATATATTTATGATTTTATGATTGGACCTTGGTCTGTAGACAGGTACAATATAAACACGGCTCAATGCTTATTAAAAAGAGAATTGCCAAGATTTTCCGAGTTTAATAGCCTTAATAATTTAAAATACGAAATGCAAAATAAAATAAGATATGCCTGTGAATACTTTAATACTATTAATGAAATGGATATGAAACCATGGGATGTTTATGCTAGAATCATGAGCGAAGATTATACTAATTTCATGTAAAGCAAGGGGAATGTTTTTATGAATGGCAAATTTCAGATAAATATATTGGATAAAGTTAATAAAATCGAAGATGAAAAAGTAAGAAAACTTTGCAATATCGTAATACAAGAAGCCCAAAAGAATATACATGAGGCTAGAAATATTGCTGTAGATAGAGTTAACACTGAAATTTCTAATAATCTTTTAAAAATATCCGAAGGAGCATTATAATGAAGTTTAATAAAGTTACACTTACAAATTTCAGACAGTATATCGGACAAAATTCCATAGAATTCTGTAGTGGCGATAAAAATGTAACTCTAATTTTTGGAGAAAATGGTTATGGAAAAACTGGTATTTTCAGAGCCATTATGTTTGCTCTCTATGGATTGAGATACTTAAAGCAGGATAACCTTACAAAAGAAGAACAAAGAGAAGGATTGGTATTGGTAAACGAGAAACTCCTAGAAGATAATCCATATACAGATATTGAAGCTAGTGTTATTTTGGACTTTGAAAATAATGGGAAAAGATATGAGCTAACAAGAGAGATTTCTGCAAGGAAAAGTGGTGATAGAATATTTCAAGAACCAAAAGGGGTTTCTTTAGTAATTACAGAAAACTATAATACACTTCCTCCAATTAGTGATATAACCGAAATTAATGATATTATATCCACAATAATCAATGAAAAAATAAAGGATTTCTTTTTATTTGATGGTGAACAAATTGAAGAATTAACAAAGTATAGCAAAGAAAGTAAAGAAGAAATAAGAAGTGGCATTAGGACTTTACTTAATCTAGATGCTATTGAAATTGTTAAAGAAGCATTTAGAAAAAAATTAAGAACTTTGGATAACGAAATAGAAATGAACTCTAGTGGAGAATTAGAAGTAGTTACTGAAAAATTAAGTCAAAAAAATGTAGATTTAATAAATCTTGAAAATGATATTACAGCATTAAAAAATGATATTGAAAATGCTCAAAAACGTGAAAATGAAATAGAAAAACAAATAAATGAAAATAAAAGCATTATAGAAAAACAAAAAGACAGAAATGTCCTAAAAGAAAAAATCAAAGAGGCTCAAAATAATATCGAAGAATTAAAAACAAAAATAAAAGAAGCATTATCTGTAAGTGGTGCATATGTTGGAGCTTCTGAAATATCCGAACTTTATATGGATTTAAATCAAAAACTAGAAAAGGGTGAATTACCAAATAGCATAAGAAAGGAATTCATAGATAAGTTATTGAAACAATGTAGATGTATTTGTGGGAATAACTTAAATGAACATCCAGAAGCAAGAGAGATTTTGTTAGAGTATCAAAAAAATAGTGTAGATGAAAATTCCGAAGCAGCAATAAAAATTCATGGTACTCTTGCTGAATTAAAAGGAAAAGTTGCCGTTGTATCTGCTGATATTGACAGAATTTTAATGGGATATAACAAATATCAAGAAGACATTGCATCTTATGAGAAAAAATTAGAAGCATATGATGAAGAATTAAAAACTGATATTCCTGATTTGGGTGATGCTTTACAAAAAATCAAAAATGATATTACAAGAATGAATAAAGAACTTGGACAAAATGAAGCAAAGCTTACAAATTTAAATGCGGATATAAAAAAATTATCAGATGAACAAGAAAAACTTAGCGAAAATGATGCAAAAAGCCGAAAAATTATTGAACAGAAGAAATTATTAGATAAAGCTAATGAAGAAATGATAAATATTTCTAGTGAATATGCCGATGAATTAAGGCACAAATTATCTGAATGTGCAACAGAAATATTTAAAAATATTGCAAGTAAAACAACTCTAGACAGTTTATCTAAAATAGTAATTCTTGATGATTTCCAATTAGAAGTTTTGAGCAAAAACGGAACAAAAATGTTACAAGAAATTTCTGCTGGACAAAAGGTTGTCGTTTCATTGTCGTACATTGGAGCATTATTACAAGTTGGTAGCAATTTAGAAATGCCTTTGTTAATGGATACACCTTTTGGAAGATTATCTAGTTCTCCAAGATCAGAGTGTATAAGAATTTTACCAAATCTTCTTAACCAGTGGATACTTCTAGCTACAGATACAGAATTACAACAGGAAGAAGCTTCAATGTTAAGAAAAACTGACAAATGGGGTAAAGTTTACGAAATAAAACATATCGCAGATAGAGAATCTCGTATAGTGGAAAAAGATATTACAAATTGGGTTCCAATTAAAACAGCTCAAAGGAGTCTATAATGGCATTATTAGAAATTAATAAATCAGTGAATGTTAATACATCAGAGGAATGTTTTAAATTCTATAAAGCATTTTGTAGAAGTGAACAAAATATTTCAAACTATGCGGTATTTCCTAAATTGTCTAATTTATATGTTCTTTGTGCAAGCATAGGCTATCATCTTGGAACAAAAACTCAACTTATAAATCCTGTCAGATGTACTCGTTCTGAACATATAAGTACAACTGAAGAAATGCCAACACTAATTGCTATTGCCTATGCCGATCCAAATGAAGGTCATGACCTTTCTTTATTTGGAGATATAAAGAAAATATTTTCAATTTGCGACGAATATGCAGAAACAGGTGTACGTTTTTTAATGGAACAGTACCCATTTAAAAATATCTATTCCAACGGTGAAGTTTATAATAATGAAAAAGATTTAGAATTTTCAATTCTTATGAAAATTAAGGAATTGAAAGAAAACTTTACTGAACAGTTGGTATAACTCATTATTTTATAATAGGAAAGCAATGTACGAAACAAATAATGATATACAATTAGATTTATATAATGATACACAAGTAGTGTGGCGATATATGGATTTCACGAAATTTTTATCAATGCTACAGTATAAAGCACTATTTTTTTGTTCTTGCTCTCTTATGCAAAAAATGGATCCATTTGAAGGTGAATATCCTAAAAATAATTTAAAAAATTTGAGAGACAAAAAAGATTTTGTACAATTATCTAAAGAATATACACAAAAACCTGCTGTATATCGCAGAAAATTCTTGGAAAATGTTGGAATAAATTGTTGGCATGCAAATGATACAGAAAATGCAGCGATGTGGAAAGTATACTTATCTTCTAAAGATGGAATTGCTATAAAATCCACTATAAAAAATTTAAAAGAATCTTTTAGTCTAAATAATGAAGATGTAGTATATATAGGCAATATCCACTATAACGATTACGAATTCAATGATATTGACATGAATTATAACGAATATTTAGAAAATGTTATTGAATTGGCTGATAAAGAAATTGCCAAGAATTTTATATCAGATTCAGATATTTTAAATAAATTAGCACAACATTATTATCCATTAATACTGTCAAAACGAAAAGAATTTGAATACGGAAAAGAAATAAGGCTTATTTCACCAATAAATCAAAAAAACAAAACAAAAAGATTAAAAAATAATGGTAAATTTGTTAATTCAGATTTAAATACGTTAGTAGATGAAATAATTATTAGTCCAAGTTCAGATAAATGGTACGTAGACTTAGTTAAGGATGTCATAAAATCATATGGACTTGGTAGCAAAAAAACTTATCAGTCCCAAATTTATGAAAAATTTGACTAATTGGAACCTTCATATAATTGTATTAATCAAATAAGGTTACTTTAAAAAACAAGGAAATTAAAATGTACACACCACCATTTGAAATTACATCAAAAATAATTGAACTTATCTCCAATATTTCAGAAAAGATTGGAGAGATAAATTCGCTTCAGGATAGTCCGTACCATGTTCAATTGCGGAAAGAAAACCGAATAAAAACGATACATTCATCCTTAGCTATTGAAAATAATAGTTTAAGCTTAAAACAAATTACAGCAATAATTGACGGAAAAAGAGTTTTAGGAAATCCGAACGAAATTAAAGAAGTAAAAAATTCAATTCAGGCATATGATTTGCTTTTATCCCTTAATCCATACAAAGAAAAGGACTTACTAAAAGCTCATAAACTTATGATGCAGGATTTAGTAGATAGAAACGGAAAGTACAGAACTGACGGAGTCGGTATATTTGACGGCGAAAAAGTTGTGCATCTTGCACCTCCTGCGGATAGAGTTCCGGAGCTTATGTCAGATTTGTTTGAATGGATAAAAACAAGTGATGTACATCCCCTTATAAAAAGTTGTGTCTTCCACTATGAATTTGAATTTATTCACCCTTTCCAAGATGGGAATGGTAGAATTGGACGTTTGTGGCAGACCGTAATTTTAAAAGACTGGAAAGAAATATTTGCTTGGCTTCCCGTTGAAACTCTAATTAAAGAAAATCAAAAAGAATATTACAGTGTTCTTGGAACAAGTGACAGTGAAGCTAATAGTACAAAATTTATTGAATTTATGCTTTCATTAATCTTGAATACAATAGAAGAAATTATTTCAACAGAAAAAAAGGTTACCAAAAAGGTTACTATAAAGGTTACCATAAATCAGCAAAAAATTATTGATGCAATTAAATCAAATCCGCATATAACGCAAGAAGAACTCGCTGATATTATTGGAATTACAAAGAAAAGCATAACAGCAAACATGAAAAAACTTCAAGAAAACGGATTAATAAAGAGAATTGGTGCTAATAAAAACGGGTATTGGCAAATAGAAAAATAGCGTTTTGTGTTGCTATGTAAAGTTTTGAATGCTTTCTGCGTGCTTTCACGCTAATGTGTTGTGTGCATTAGGGGGTATTCATGAAAGAAGTTAGCGGATATAACATAAGCGAAGAAGAATTTAAAAAAGTCAGTAAATGGGCAGAGGATGTGCATAATATTGCCGTAATAGTTGATTACTTTGTTTGTAATCAGCCGGAAATAGAAGAGTGCTACAACCTTTGCTCCGGTCATTAAAAATTTAAGAAATAATGCGGATTTGTTAAACGCATTTTTTATTGATGCCGAGGAAAATAAAAATTAGCTCATCAATTATATTTCAAACGTTGTTCAAAAAGTGTTCAACCGGTCAATTAAGATGGGGTAAATGTAATTTATATATAAAACCTCATTTGAATATATTTAAAACCATTAAAAAACGATTTTAAAATTTTAATCCTCGTAGGTTATTCCTAAAATTTTCTCTTCAATTTCTCTTATAATTTCGGGCGTTAAACCTTCAGGTTTTGTTGCTTCCGGCATGTATTTTTTACTTGTTACTTTATCCTCGTAGACTTTTGCGTTCTTAAGCATAGTCATAATCTTTGTAACCGCATGCAATCTTGAAGGTTCAATCTTTTCACCTTTTGCCATATCGTTTTGTATGGAATCTAATAAGTTCCTTCCGAATTTATACAAATCCTCATGAAAAGTTGTATGAGTTTTAAGATATTCAGACCTTTTAACATCCCCATTGTCTGCCGCTTTCCAACGGCGGAGAGTTCTTTCATTCACATTCAACCGTTGAGCAATATTTTCTAATGTCATTAATTTTTCAATATATAATTTAGCTGCAGATTCTGCCAATAATTGTTTTTTCATAATTACTCCTTATTTTCTAAAATTTTATTGAGCGGATTATAATTTCCGTTATCCAAATTTGCGATTAAATCTTTGTATATTCTTATAAAATTTGGTAAACCATAATACCCTAATGCCTTTTGGATAAAAGTAAGCGGAACATTTTGCTTCAGGCACATATTTACAAAATTATGCTGTAAATCGCTAGGACGAAGTTTTACTATACCAAGATGAATTGATAATCCTCTAAGTACAACCCTTTCAATATATTCTTGAGACAATTTGGGTGAATCAAATTTAAATACAAAATCTTGCGGTTCAGGTTTTATTTCTTCAAATTTCTTTTTCAAAATATTAGAAACTCTATCATCAATTTTCAATTTTCTTATAGTTGATCCGCACCTATTCATAACAAGACGTTGTTTGTATAGAAAGTATTTTAAGAATATCGTATTATCTTCAAAATTTATTCTTTCCCAAGTTAAAGCTAATATTTCAGGAATACTTGCTCCTGTGGATAACGAGATATAAATTACAGGATATGCTGATGAATATTTTTTGCTACAGATAGATAGCAAGTCATTAATTTTTTCATCAGATAAAATATTCATATCAACCGCATAGACTTTTTCCTTGCTATTATCTCTTGTTACAAGGCTATTTGTTTGCGGACAAACTGTTCTTATAATCTTTTTTAGTAATGAAATATAAATATTTACTGATACAAGTTGAAATCCGTTATCAAACATACTTTGCTTAAATTGAGCTACAACTTTTGTCGTTATTTCTCTTATTGATAAATTATCAAAATATGGTTTTAAATGGTTTTTATAATTAGTTTTATCATGCATTAATTTTTCGAGTTTGTTTTCCATTTTCAGATGTTTTAAATATATGTATGCGGCTTTCTCAAACTTCATATCAAGAGGTTCTTTTACTTGAATCGTCTCCATTTTTGGTTTTTGAGCCTCTATATTATTTCTGAAATATTCAATTTGCTCTTTTGTAAATTCTGTTCTTACTTTTCTTACAAAAGGGGTGGAATTATAAGCATAAGGCTGTTCAATCCTTTGCTCTGATTGTAATTCTTTTTGAGCTCTGTATATTGCTTCTTGAGCGGATAATTTTTCATTAGTTAAATAATATTTTTTGAAACAAGTATATATTTCATCAGGAATAGCAGCAGTTATATGCTTACTGTATTTAGGAAGTATTCCTCTAAAACCATATTGACTGTATTTCCTGCGGATTCTTGTAAAAGTTGAAGGTGCAACTCTTGGATAACCTGATGTTTCATTAAACAATTCTACAACTTTATTTATATTTTTAGTTCCAGCTTGGTGAATTAAGTTTAATAATCCCACATAGGCTCTTACACGATTTTGAGTTTCTTCATTAAATTTTAGAAAATCCTCGTAACCTTCCTCTTCCTCAATAACTATCGGTTTAAATTTGCTTATTGTCTCATCCCCGTCATTATTGGTGATTTCAGCAGACTTTTTAGTGTTGAAAAAATAAGTATTATTATTTTTTAAAATAATTTGTTGTTTAACTAAATCCGATAAAATCTCCGTAACTTCTTTTTCGTCAAGTTCTGATACTACTATTAATTCATCAAGATTAAATTTATCTAATCTTCTTGCTGTTTTTATTATTAAATCTCTACTTTTCAATGTTCAATCCTTTCACTTGTTTTACATCAATTTTGTTTAATCCGTTTGTTGCAGCCAAATTTTCAAGTAATGAAATTCCTTTGATAATCTGGCGAAAGCGGTTAGTTTTTTCAAAAAATATTTCTTTTGCCTCATCAGTTATTTTAATTTCGGATAATTCTTCAACGATAACCTCCATATCTTCTTTTGAAAAAGGTTTAAATTCTATTATTTCAGATAACCTGTCATACAAATGCCTGTATTTACCGAGTTTTGTTTTAGCTTCCTGCATTCCAATTAATACAACAGGAGCTCCTGTTAAATCGTGAACATCACGCAAAGTTTCTACGATTTTGCAACGGCTGATAAGATAGTCAACTTCATCAATGATAATTACCTGAGGCTTTAATCTTAAATGAGCAATACATTGTTCCATAAGGTTCGCCATTTTTCTTGATGGGGATTCTCCGAGTTCAAAAACAATTTTTTCCATTAACCATCGGCTTGTCATTTTGTTTTGGGCTCTGACATAAACCGCATCATTTCTTGTAGCCCACCATACGGCAGTTTGAGTTTTTCCTAATCCGGGATCGCCATAAACTAATCCCATTTTTGGAACTTCATTAGATTTATCTATTAATTTATTCATTAAATCTACAAAGTTTTTTACATTACGTGTTTTAACAAATAGTTTGTGCATTAAATACCTCCTTGTCTTCGCCATAGATATCGTTATATTCATTAGTTTCCTTATATTTTTCAATCCATTCCTGTTCATCTTTTGTAAGTTTTTCTTTGGTTAACAGATAATCATATTTGTCATAGTTGTTCTGAAAAATACCGTTCTGGTACTCTTCCTCGACTTGTTTTTTAACCTCAATTTGTAATTCCTGTATCTCTTCTTCTTCCTGTTTCTCAGGTAAATCCATCGTTAACAAAGGATTATGTACTTGTGCTCTTTTTAAGTGATTTACAAATTCAGTTTCTGTTCGTTTTTCTAATTGCTTCTTCAATTTTGTTTTTTGTTTTAAATCTTCAATATCTTTTGGAGTTCCAATATAATTTGCTAATGGATTAATCGGTTCAACTCGCATTGCTTCACACATAAATTCTCCGTTCAATTTAAAAACTTTAATTGAATTCAAGTTGAACAAACTGTATTTTATAATTACATTTTTCTTATAACCATATAAAGCAGGATCATAATAATCGTTTTTTAAGAATTTTATTCCGTTTCTCTGGATTTTCTTGATTTCACGAGCCATCATAAGATCATCTAAAGTTTCAATATTAACTCCTTCGCCCTTACCTGATTCAAGAACTTCACCTATTGTTTTACCTTCAACATGTGGACAAGGTTGTTCATAATGATATTTTTGCAACCAAGCATTTAAAACTAAAATAACTTGCTCTATTGTTGGAATATTGACCTTGAAAATTGATTTGTGGAGTTTTTCATTTCTTCTTAATTGAGCAGGCTTTTTAATTATACTTGTACCGGAATATGAAGGAAGCATAACTTCAAAGCTGTCTTGTAATTCTCTGAACAATCTTTCAATAGGTTTTGCTTTAGCATTATATGGTTTAGCGTATATCGGTTGAATGCCAAGATTGGTAAATAAACCCGATATTCCGTTTTCGATAAAATATTTTGCCTTAAACGCTTTACCGTTATCTTGATAGACAAATTTAGGAACTTTTCCAAGATTTATAATTGAATTTCTTAACGCAGAAGCAATACATTGAGTATTTTCTTCAAGCATTATCTCAAAACCTACAAAGCCGCCGGATTTCCAATCTTGGTACGCAACTAATGTTGGTCTGACAGGATTGCCTGTATATGGATTCTTAACAAAAAATGCTAATCTATGCCCATCACCAATAATGACATCTCCGACTTCCAGTTTTGAAACATCTCTTGTGATATATGGGAGAACCTTATCGTGCAGAGCTTTATTACCTTCTCTTGCTTCTACCCAAACATCATAATGTTCCGCCTTGTAATTATTCGCAAATCTTCGGTAAGTTAAATCGCAGCATAAATTTTTATATCCCTTGCCTTTTAATGCCATTTTAGTATATTTAATAGCTTTCCCAATATTTAACTGGTTTGGGTGTAAGAGATTTTTTAGTAGTTCTGATTTCTCGGCTTCAGTTAATAATGTCTTTGTTGTTTTGACTCCAAATGTGTAATTATTGATTAAACTATGTCAATCGTCATTATATTCCCGAAGTTTTTTATGCCATTCGTAAATTGTGCCGATAGCAACTTTTCCTATTGAAACAAATAAATTTTTGCATAAACAATTATTATTGTAGGCGTCAAGAAAATCTTTTCCTGCTTGTGTTTTGTTTGGTTTTTCATTTCTGAATTTATCCCAATTTTTAATCAGGTCATATTTTGCAAGAGCCAATTTCTTTTGCTCTTCAGGAACAACATAATTAATTGGAACAAGTGCCGTTGATTTTTCTCTGCGTTCTGTTACTTTTTTTCTAACACTTTCTTCCAAAGATGTTACTAAAATTTCATAAGATTTTGAACTTTTCCTTATAACGTACTTGTTTTTAGCGATGGATTTACGAACAGCTCTTTCAGATATACCTTTAATTTCTGCGAGTTCTTTTGTTGTAATCCAGTCTACATTTGAATTTTGCATAATTTTTCTCCTTTCACACATTAACTCTCGTTTCCAGAAAAGTGTAGTCAATGTGTCTATATCGAAACATATCAACAAGTGCCACTTCAAACCTACAAAAACAAAGATTTTGTGGTATTGCAAAGGCAAAATTTTTGTATATAAATAGTGACCTTTTTCAAACGGAGCAAAAGCGGAACCAAACGGAACCGAAATTAGTTCCGTTTGTTATATAATGAGGTAAAGGGGTAATCATGGCTATAAAATTAAAACCTGAGCCTGTATGGGCAAAATATATAACAGAGGATAATCTTCCAACAGAAGATTTAAAATTGCTTTGCGAAATTATTGGATTAGAAGCAACTAAGAAATTGATGTTTAATGCCGCAGGAGACAAGTTTTCAATCCATGCTCACTGTAATCAACCATATAAAAAGCAGTATATTATAGATAACTATACTGCGACAAGAAGAAATATAATCGAGCTAGTTAAAGCTTGTGATACAACTCAACGATACGTTTATAAGGTAATAAAAGAACATGTTGAGGGGAAAAAGGATAAAAAATAAAATGAGTAATGATAATAACTATGAAACCTATGTAGCAGACAATATAAAAGAATTACTACATATAAGAATAAAGCGATTACAAGATGAAGAAATTTGTCGGAGAGTCTTACGGGAAAAATCAAATTCAACAAATATTAAGCAAGAAATTATTGACAAAAAAGCTAAAGGCTTGTCATCAGCAATAAAATCATCTCTTGGTTTTTTACAACAAGAAACCTCTAGTCTGAATGCTTGGATATTATCAAGATATTATGCATTATTGCAAATAACAATTGCAGAACAGGTATCATCTTTAAATAACGAGAAAGATTTACTTCAAATACAAGAATCTACTGCTTGTGGACATGGTTTAAATACAGTATTGATAGATAAAAATGATATTAGTTCTTTTTCAGTATATTTAAGATCTATTGGATATTTTAGAACATACTTAGAACATCTTGGTTATAAAAATACTAAATATCTTTTAGAAGTTAGCCCTAGTAAGATGCCTGAAAAACATGAGGAGAACAAAGAATATATAATTTCGTTATTTGAATTATTTAGAAGATTACCAGAATTGGCAGACTATATAAAAGAATATATTGGTCAACCACCTTTATCATTTCATATTGGTCATTCAATAAAAAATGATTTGATTGCAGAACAAATTGGCCACAAAGAAATGAAGGAAGGAAAAGCACCAAGATCAATTTTTGATGCTCGAGTAAAAGGTGAAACGTATATTAACATATATACGACGGAATATAATGAAGAAATAATGCAAAATTTAATACCAATTTTAAGTAATATTATTTTTTCAGAAGCAAAATATGAATACGATAGGGATAAATACATTGGTCTTTTGAAACATAAATCCGAGCATTGGCAAGACGAATTTCCAACACATAAAGGTTCTTATTGTGGATCTTCATATATAGTCCCGATTTTTAATGAAATAAATGATATTATTGCAATCCACTTTCTCATATTGTATGGATTAAGTATCATAGTAAGATATTATCCAAATTTATGGTATGAAATAGAGAAAGGTAAATATTCATATTTAACACCATTATTAGAGCATTATTTAATTATTTTTGATAATACTGTTCCTCAAATAATGCTAAGTCGAATTACAGAAAGAAAAATCCATACCACAACACCTGACAGTCTTTGGGCTCCTGTGTAGTTGTAAAAATATATTTTCATAATATTTGGATTTACAATTTTGGGGGAAAAATTAGTTCCGTTTGGGTTCCGCAAAAAGTTCCGTTTAGGTTCCGTTTTGTAACAGAAAAATAATTCTTTCCGGAACCTGTGTTACTATTTTATACAAAAAGTCCGAAGTTTGTCATTGGCTATTGTCTTACGGAAATAAGACTTTATGGCATATTAATATGAAAAATTTGACTTTTACCGGACTTAATTTAGACGGAAATCGGACATACCGGACTTTTCTGTAACCCTAAATTATAACAAATAACCTTTATGTTTAGTGGCTTTGAGCCTAGTTCCCTTTTTCTGTATTGTCCTGTTCCTTCACAACCGTAAAATATCAAACTGTTGTAAACTATTGAAAATAAAGTGAAAGTGCGAGCAGTTAAAATGCAGATAAAGTGCAAGAAAGATTAGTTTGATAATTCCATAATTAAACAACTTCCAACCGCTAAAACTCAAACAACAAGCGGACTTTGCAAAAAAATATCAAACTAACCATTCCTGTCAAAGTGATTGAACTAATACACTAACCATCTCTGTCAAACTGATTGTCTTACTACAGTTAAGTTGACGTTTATTGAAAAAAAATACCCCGGATTGGATTCGAACCAACGACGCACAGCTTAGGACGCTATCGCTCTATCCACCTGAGCTACCGAGGCATATATTATTATAATACCATAATTAAATATAAATGGTAAAGAATTAATTAATTCTTTACCATTTATATAGAAGATTTATAATATACGTTTTTCTTTTGTTTTAGCTGTAACTCTTATATCATAATCTATTTCATCGAGATATTGTTTGAAAAAGCTATCATAAGTGCCATTTAAAGGTTGAAATTTATTACGTATGATCGATGGATATTTAATATCATTTTTTAATAAATATTTATCTGGTAGAAGTATTTCGTAATTTTTATTTTTATCAAGAGGAATAAATTCTCGAGATATAGGATCCTTGAATTTGATGGCATCCATATAATCTTTATCAGAGGAACCATTTTTGATTTGTTCCATAAGTGTACGATCTATTTGGAAATCAGACCATTGAATTAATGTATTTCGCGTAGGTGAATCTAAATTGGCAAGTACATTTTCTGTGATTAATCCAGATAGTTCATCAGCAGAAACTTTTCCTACTTTTACAGTTGCTAAATCTTCGCTCACTCCATCAAAAATTTTCATTAAGTCTAGATTATTAGCACCATTTTTGATAGGCCCTCTAATGATAGAAGATTGTATAGCTACAGAATCAATAGATGGATGTATTTTTTTTACAGATCGTTTTAGAGCACTTGTTAAATAATTAGCGAGATAGCTATTTGAATAACGTATACCGTCAGAATAATTAAGAGAATCAATTTCTCCACTTACATCAGAAAGAGATACTATAGGTTCAAGATCTTTTTCAAAATTTTCTTTTAAAAAATTTTTCATCGGTGAAACTTCACCATCTTTCATATCAACTCTTAGAGGGAAATAAGAATTTTCAGAAATACTTTCAAGATCTCCTTTATCATTGAAGTTGAGAGATAAAGATCTTAAGATTTCATTATCTTTGCCTAAAGAATAAATGGCAGATTTGCCTTCATGGTAAGAAGAAGTTAGATGATCATGACCATTTAGGATAATATTAATATTTGGAACATGTTTGCGTATTAATTTAGAAATTGGATTGCCAGTATGCGAAAGAAGAATAACAGCACCTTTTGGGTATTTTTCTTTAAATTCTTTAACTTGTTGATCTACGCATTCAAAGGTTTTAGTTAAATTTTCTTCTTTTAAATAAGAATCTTTTTTATTTGAGTTGTCATAAAATTCCATCCCTTTAAGTAAGCCAGGATTATAGAAATCCATACTAGGTATAGTAACACCTAAGAATAAAGCGTGATGTTTAAGGTTTGGATTTTTATCATCCTCTATTTCGTAAATTTTTGATTTAACAATATTGCTATTTTCTTGTTCCATTAAAGAAGTTACTGTAGGAGATTTTTCAAGATTAACATTAGTAACGAGAGTTGTTAAAGGTTGTTTATGTAGAGTATTCATAATAAATTTATCACCACCATCAAGGCAATGATTACCTAGCGCATAAACAGTATCAAAATTAGATTTGAGTCCACAAGCAGTTTTAACAGAATTAATGAGTCTAGATAAAAATCCTGCTTGTATTTCTCCATTTGTGCTATTTTTTTTAGTTAAAAATCCACGTTTGGAAGGATTAATAAAAAAGTCTCCAGCAACAGCAAAAATATTTAAAGTACTTGGTTTATTTGATTCTGAAAAAATTTGGAGTTTGTTTGAATGAATAGTTTTTTCAACTTGAGGTAAGGTAAGTAAATTACCGTGATTATCGGAAGTTGCTAAAATATTTAATTTACCAGCTTTAAAGCTTGGATTTTGTTTTTGTAACAGATTACGATTTTGTGCGTTTGCACTTTGAATTTTCATAAAAACTCCTTTTCTTCTAATATAAAATTACAGACTTTATCGTTAAATAGTGTAAAATAATTTTTTGAACGTTTTTAATATATATTTTTTACAAATCTATACAATTTGATTATAAAATCAATATAAATTAATAAAATTTGTTAAATTTATGATAAAATAAAAGGTGATAAGTAAGGACGGATAATTAAGAAAATTGGTGTAGTAATGTTAGATTTAAATATAGAATATGAAGTTGTAATATTTTCAATAGGCGAAACGAAAGCCGGAACAAAAATGGGGAAGTTACAGCTGAAAAATTTAGAGGATGATAGTTTAATAAACTGTGTATTATGGGAGGAAACCTTAAACAGAACAGACCAGAAAATTTTTAGGACAGGTAATATTTTAAAGATTTTATGTGGATCATATAATGAAAAATTCAATAATTGTATAGTATCATCTTTTGAACTGATAAAAGAGGCAAAACTAGGTATTAGTGATGAAGAGGCAGATGAATTATATAAAAAAATAGAAGAAGTGATAAATACATTTGAGAATAAAGATTTAAAAAAGTATGTATCAGATTTAGTAAAAGGGAATAAAGATAGATTAAAAATAGCACCGGCAGCGAAATTACATCATCATAATTATGTAGGCGGATTAATAGTGCATATAGGAGAATGTATTGATTTTGCAGATGTAATTTTAAAGGTAGCAAATAGTAAAATTACAAGGGAAGAAGTTTTGGCAGCTTGTATATTACACGACTTTGGAAAAATATTTGAATATACAATAGATTTAGAAACCGGTCTTATAGGATATGATGAAGAATTCAGAAAGAATTGGTTTACGCATTCACAATGGGGATATTCAAATTGTATGATAAATGGATTTGTGAATATAGCGAAAATGATAGCGGCACATCATTCTAGGTTAGAGTGGGGTGCTATTATAGATTTAGGCGAAAAAAATTTAGATCCAATGATGTATATCATTCATCATATAGATGATTTGTCAGCAAAATTTGGTAAAATATCTATTAATGATTTATAAGATAGAAAGAGTATGTTTATTATGTTTATAAAAAAAATAATATGTTTAGTAATATTCTTTATATGTTTAGGAATAAACTGTAATCCGGTTTTAGCCTTATTTCCAAATAAGACAGTAAGAGGAAATGTCGAATCAAAAAGGTTAGAGTCTGGAACTTGTTTAAAATTAAAATTATTAACTCCTTTAAATACAGATGAACTAAGTATAGGTCAGGAGTTTTCATCAGTATTATGTGATGATATAATAGTAGAAAAGACGTTAATATTACCAAAAGGAACGCTTTTAAGAGGTACAGTAAGTAAAATTTCAAAGAAAAAGAGATTATCAAAATCAGCATTATTGTATCTAAGATTTGATCATATAGTAATACCAAGTGGAAGGCAGTTACCGATAAAAGCCGGATTATGTAATAATGATAATTTATCTGTAGATGGAGCTATTGATGGCGGTGGAAATTACCTTAATGAATTAAAAAGGAATTTAAATAATACAGGAACTATAATGAAAAAGACAGCGAACTGGGGAGTAAATGCCGGTGATAATATTTTAGATGGTTTTGGTAAGGTAATAACAGTTCCTGTCGGATTTTTCGGAGCCGCAGTAGGTGGTACAGGATATTTAATAGGAGATTCTTTAATTGATTTATTTCGTTTAGGTAAACCTGTAATATTGCAGCAAGATGATATTCTATATATATTGCTTACTCGTCCGTTAGATGTACCATCTTATTAATAAGAAGAGGGGTTAATTTATTATTGATATTAAAATTATATATCCAATTATTAAAGAATGCAGTAATTTATCTGAGAAATAATCCTGAAAAGAAGATAGCTAATTTTTTAAAGGATAAAAATTTGTGGATAAAAACAGCTGAATCTTGTACAGGAGGATTGATAAGTTCCAGATTAACGGATATATCCGGAAGTTCCGGATTTATAAATCTAAATTTAGTGACATATGCAAATGATATAAAAGAAGAGTATCTGGGAGTAAATAGAGAGATTTTAGAAGAACAAGGTGCTGTATCAAGTGAGGTTGCAAAAGAAATGGTAACCGGTCTATTAAAAAAAGGAGGAACAGATATAGCAATAAGTATTACAGGTATTGCAGGCCCAACAGGCGAAGTGGCAGGTAAACCGGTAGGTCTTGTATATATAGGAATAGGAAATAAAGATATAATAGAGGTAAAAAAATTTGAAGTAAATCAAGATAAATATTTTGGAATAAAAAGAGATAAAAAAGAAAAAAATAGATACAATACTTTTGAACTGATTTTAGCCAGAAAATTGACAAAATTTATATTTTCTCAAGTAGCCTTAGAACTTTTGTATGATTTTTTACTGAAAAGATATAATAATAATAGATAAAAAAAATAATTTTTGTTAAAATAAAAATAGTAAAAATGAAAGGATAACAGGTTAGATTGGTGGAAGATTTAAAAAGAGAAGAAATAAAATATCCTTATTTGAATAAAAATGTAGTATTATATACAAGAAAATGTGGCCATAAAATAGTAATAGCATATAAGCCAGGTGGATTAACAAATATAAGCAGTTGGGTAAAGACAGGTTCAATAAACGAAAACGATGAGAATAACGGGATTTCTCATTTTTTAGAACACGTAATGTTTAAAGGGACAGAGAAACATAAAGCAGGCGATTTTGATAGAATTTTAGAAGCAAAAGGCGCAATAGTAAATGCTGCAACGTGGAAAGATTATACTTTTTATTATGTTACGTTACCGGCAGGAAAAGATAATAAAGATTTCTATAAAGCAATAGAGTTGCACGCAGATATGATGCTTAATCCTGTTTTTCCACCTGAAGAATTAGGCGAACCTTTTGAATATAATAAAACAACACCTGAAACGAAAAGAGAAAGAAGTGTTGTAATTGAAGAAATAGGCATGAGGGAAGATCAGCCTTGGACAAAAGTTTATAATAATTTAAATGAAAATATGTATGAAAATCACCCATATAAACGTGATGTAATAGGAAAAAAAACAATAATTTCATCGATTCCAAGAGATACTATAGATGATTATTATAAAAAACATTATGCACCAAATAAAATAACAACGATAGCAATAATATCAGATGAATGTAATGAAGAAGATGTATTAAATAAAATAGTATCTTTATTTGATTTTAAAAGTAGAAAAGAATCTGAGATAGCTAGGTACGAAATAGATCCTTTGATTAACCAAACAAAATATATAGAAGATTATGCTCAAGTTACAACCGGTTTTTTAATGTTTGGATTTAGAGGCCCTATCATAACAGAATTTAAAGATGTAATAGCCTTGGATATGTTGAATATAATTTTAGGTGATGGACAAAGCAGTAGATTATATCAGAATTTAATAGAAAATATTAATCCTCCGGTATATAATATGATATCGTCAGAGCATTATCATTTTAAAGATGGTACTAACTTTTTTATACAAGCAAATTTCAAAGCCGATAAAAAAGATCAGGCTATTGATCTTATAAAAAAAGAGCTTAGAAATTTATTGATAGATATAGAAGATAATGAGTTTAAAAAAGCAAAGAAAAAAATAAAAGTCCAATTTGCAAATGAATCAGAAACTGTGTCAGATATAGCAGATACAATAGGTCATTATATGACAGTTGTTGGTTCGTTAAAACCTATTGAAAATTATTTAGATATTTTAGAAGAAATAGATAAATCATATTTAATAAGTTGTGCAGAAAAATATTTAAATATAGATAGTGCTGTAATATCAGTATTACTTCCTATAAAAGGAGAAGAAGAAAATAATGCAAAAAATTAGCTTAAGAAATAATATTGAACTTGTATATAAAAATACGAAAAATACACCAAGAGTCGCATTAAGCATATATATATCAATAGATAAGCAAGAAAAATATGCAGGAATATATTCATTGATGAATAGGTTGTTTTTGCAAGGAACAAAAACTCGAACATCTGCCCAATTAGCCAAAATACTTGATGAGAATGCTATAGAATGTTATTCTGTATATAAAGCAGACAATATAAGATTCCAATTATTATGTTTAAATGAGGATTTTAAGCTAGGTTTAGAAATTCTAAAAGATATAATACTGAATACAACGTTTGAGGAATTTGAAAAAGAAAAAACGAAATTAAGAGGTGAAATAGAAGCAGATTTAGATACTCCAAAAGCGTTAGCGGTGGATGCGTTTTATAGAAATTTATATAAAGATAAAATTTATGGAAATACCGGAAGTAAAATACTGGAAGATCTGGATAAAATAACAAAAGAAGATGTAATAAATGCTTATAATCAGATATTAAATAGTTCAAGAAAAGTAATGACTCTTGTAGGTGATATTGAGTTTGAAAATATAAAGGGATATATAGAAGAATCTTTTATAGATTTAAAGAATGCTGAATATATTGAAGAAGAGGAAAAAGGAGATTCATTAGAAAAATTTGAATTAATAAAAGTAGAAAAAGAAGAAGTATCACAAGCACAGATACTATGGGGTTGGTATGCTCCGAGATTAAAATCAGAAGAATATGGATCGATGTTAGTACTAAATACGATACTTGGAGCTTGTGGGTTATCATCCAGATTATTTACGGAATTAAGAGATAAAAAAGGTTTAGCTTATGTCGTAAGAAGTAATTATGAAACATATAGAAAATCAGCGAATATAAATGTATATATAGCTACAGATCCAAAGAATATAAATACATCAATAGAAGGATTTGTATATGAATTAAATAGATTAAAACAAGAGTTTGTCTCAGAAAAAGAGCTTGAAAATGCAAAGAATAATATACTAGGAAAAAGGAAATTTTATTTAGAAACGAATTTGCAACAAGCATCATTATACTCATATTATTTATTGGAAAATTTAGGTTTAGATTTTGAAACAAAAATAAAAGAACTAGTGTTAAAAGTAACAAAAGAAGATATAAAAGAAATAGCAAATAAGTATTTCATAGGGAATAGAAGTATACTTACAATATTAGGTCCAAAAGAAGAATTAGATAAAATAGATCCTAGTAATATAAAATTATAAGAGGTTCCTAATGAAATCACTGAAATCAGGAATAGAACTTAAAATAGAATTTCTAAATGAGAGCAATAAAAAAGAGAGTATAAAGTGTAAGATAAGAGATTGCGAATTTGATAGAATAATATTAGATTATCCTGAGGATAGTCTAAGTTTAGCAAAGAATTTAAAAGAAGGAAGTTTTATATTTGTATTCATCTCATTAGGATCAGGGATAAGAGCATTTAGTTCGATAGTAATGACATCACCATTAGACGGACCATTTGAAATAGAGTATCCACAAGATTATGAGGATATCCAAAGGAGGAAATATATAAGAGCAAAATGGTTATCAAAAGCGACAATAACAGATGAAAGAGGAGAATCATATAAAGTAAATATAGAGGATCTTGGTGGAGCGGCATTAAAATTTACAGCAGATAACAGAATAATAAGAGAGCAATCAGATATAAAAATATATTTGCCTTTAGAGCCGTTCTTGCCATCTATTATAATTGAGGGTAAAATAAAGAAAAAGATACATTTTAAAGAATATGAATATTTGTTAGAATATGAAAAAATAAGTAAAAATGATAGAGATAAAATAATAAAAAAATGTTTAGAGCTACAAACTAGCGAAGAATGGGATAAATAAAATAAATTATGAATAGTGTTTTATTGTCAAAAAAAGAGAATATTAAATTAAGGAAATCATTAGAACGTCTTTCAAATAGAGGGAAGACAGATCAAGCTATTGAGATATGCCTAAGCAAGATTTCGCAAGGGGATATAAATCCTGTGATACATCTTTTTTTAGGTGATTTATATTTAAAAAAACATTTAGATATACATCAAGCAAAAGATTTTATAGATGAGGCAATTACACAATACCAAATAGCACTTGAAAGTGATATGGAAACTTATGAGTTATATTATAAATTAGGCTGTGCTTTTTATCATAAAGGCGATTTAGATAAAGCTATAAATTATTTTAATATAACAATAGATAAAAAATATAATCACTCAGAAAGTTACTTGATGTTAGCAAGGACATATTCTAAGAAGAGTAATTTTATTGAGGCATTAGAGTATGCAAAAAAAGCTATAAAATACTCAAAACTAAAGTCTGCTAGTGCGCATTATTTAGTATATAATCTTTATAAAATAACAGGTCAGAATTCCTTTTGTAGGAGATTAAAGCAATTATTTGAGTTATGTTTGTATGTTATAACATTACCATTTGATAAAGAAGCTAGTTTAAATTTAATGCGGACAATATCATATCTAAAATTTTTGCCAACAATTTTTAGAGCAATAATAGAAGTTCAAAAGAATGACTATGAAAAAGCAATAGAAATATATAGAAAGGCAATAGAAAAAGCACCAAGATGTGTGCAATTATACTGTTTATTAGGCTTAGTATATAGAATGATGGGCAGATTTGACGATGCTATATGTGAATATAAAATGTCTATATGGCTGGATAGTTTAAATATAGGAGCATATAGGGAATTATGTCAATTATACGAGGAAATAGGCGATTATGATAATGCTATATTAATATATCTAAAGTTAATAGATATACAGCCACATATAGCAGAGTATCAGAGTAATCTAGGTAATTTGTTATATTTAAAAGGAGATATAAAAGGAGCTTTAGCAAGGTATCAGAATGCAATAACATTAAATCCGAATCCATTATGGACAAGTGTAATAGCTCAGACTCTTGGATATGTATTCCAAGAAAGCGGAATAAACAAAGATGCAGCAATATTAGCTTATCAAGCAGCATATTTGCTTACCCCAAAAGATATAGATATTTATATTAATTTAGGTTCAGCATTTTATGAGAAGTCAGAATATGAAAATGCACTGTTAGTATATAGACAAGCCTTAAATTTAGAACCGCATAATTCAAAGATCCACTGTAATATAGCATATCTTCATTGGGGTATTGGTAATATTGATGAGGCTATAAAAGAATACGAGTTGGCAATAAAATATGATCCTACGTATGATATAGCTTATAACAATCTTGGAGTTATTTATTTGGATGATTTAGGAAGAGTACATAAAGCTATAGAGATGTTTACAGAGGCTATTACATATAATCCTAATTATGCATTAGCACATTATAATTTAGCCAGATCAATAGCTTTAAGTGGAGATGAGATTGAAGCTGCAAAGTTATTCCAAGTAGCTTTAGATATTAATAGTATTACTCACGAAATTGATCCGGAAGAAATAGTTGAGAAAATAAATGCTTTATTTAAATAACAAAACAGAGTCGATTGAAGAAAAAGAGAGAGTTAGTCATAAACAGATAGTAAAGGTATATCACGCTGATACAGATTGTTATAATGTGGTATGGCATGGTTCATATATAAAATGGTTTGAGATAGGTAGAGTTGAACTTGTAAATTTGGCTAAATTAGATATAGAGTCTTTAGAAAAAGATCAAGGTGTAACATTTCCTGTCATAGAGCTTAATATAAAATATAAAAATGCGGCAAAATTATATGACGAGTTGTTAATAGAGTCAAGTATTAATAATATATCAAAACTAAGTATTGATTTTTCACATAAAGTTACAAATAATAAAACAAAACAAACGATTGTAATAGCAAATGCAAAAATTGTTGTGTTAAAAGAGGCTAAACTTTTACGAAAAATTCCTGAAGATATTTATGAAGCTTTTTCAAATTTAGTTGTAGACTAATAGAATATAAAATATTGAACCAATGGTAAAATATAAATTTAAAAGATCTTTTGTTATATCGTAAAAAAAAGAGAAATATAATTTGTTGAATTATACTTCTCTTTTTTCTAATATAAAAAATTTATTTAACCATTTTATAAATTTTAAAATCACTTGGAGCTAAATCATAAAATGTAATTTGTGCTAAAGGATTATCAAAGATAATTTCTTTAAAATCTTTTAAGTGTTCATCATATTCGTATTGAGCAATAATTTTAAAATCACAAGGTAAATCGACAGGATGATTGTAAACATTATGTCCATACTTTGTATTAAAATTACCATTTTCATCTTGATAAACTTCAGATTCATAAAGATAATTACAAACAATTAATAAAGCCTCTTTTAGCGGATCTTTATTAATCACCCAAGCAGCAAAGCCATCATCAGTTTGTGTAATTAACTGAGCTTCACCGGAATTAGTAAATTCATTATTTAAAGCGAATCTTAAAATAGCATCAAACTTATAAAAGAAGTTATCATTATTATTCCGCATCATAGAAATTTCAGATCCTATAACACTTTCAATACCGGTTTTAGTAAAAGATTCATCTCCATCAATAAACATAACAGGTCTTTGAGCATTTTTTCCACCCGGAAGAAATTTATATTTAAACCATTTAAATAAAGCTCCTTTTTCTCCAAGCTGTCCTGGATATTGATTAATAACATTAAACTCGCCATCCTGATTATTATAAGTTTTTAATATAGATAAACTATTATGTGTATGACTTGTTTTATTATATTGTTCCAACTTATTATTATCCTGAATAATAACCTGAGGAGTTTTATTGTATTGAGAAATAATATCATTACCCCATAAAATATCAAAATTCATATTTTGATTATATTCAGAGAGATAATCATCCCAAAGCATATACTCAGCCAAAGAAGCAAAATAAGGGATTTTAGACTTCATAGTTGTATTTAATTTTTCTAAAACTTTTTGAGGAGCACGATAACTTATAGGTTTACCATTTTTTTCAGAAACCTTATCAACAATATGGTCAATATGATCGACTCTAAATCCATCAAAGTTATAATCTTTTTGTAGATCCTGCATTAAATCTATAAAATAATCGATAACTTTATTGTTATATTCTCCATTTTCAAGGTAAACAAAATAATAAGGAGATTGGCAATCAAGATTAGCATAATTTGTTACATCATTACATTCAATGTCAAAATGTTTGAACATAGGAAATGATCCACATTCAGACATCTTATCAAAAATAGGGACCCCACAAGAACACCAAGCACCACCTGGAGCAGGCCATAACCCTTCTTTTATTAAGGCTTCTATTGTTTTACCTTGATTTTTAATATCTTTTTCTGCTTTTATTTTTCCTAACTTTGCATTATTTGTTTCGGCAATAATATTAGTAGCTTTTTTGGCAAGCTTAATTTGTGACTCTTTTTTTAGCATATCATCTGAAAATTGTTTTTTCTTTTCTAACAATAAGCTATTAAGTTTATTATAAATATTCTTATAGAAATCACTTATATCAGAAGAGCCACCTTTAAGAATTTTTTTATATATTTTTACTGTAGTTTCTATATCATCTTTATCAAATTCTGATTCAAGATTTTTAGATACTATATCAACTTCGTTTTCAATTTTAGAAATAAGTTCATTGATATCATACCATCTAACAACTTTAGGGTTAGAAAGAACAATTTTAGAGAATCTACCGGTTTGAGGAAGAATATCAAAAATAACAGGATGATCAGCCAGTTGTGATAACTTAATAAATAATTGAACTTGAGCTTTAGCATCCAGATTAAGATTATCTTTAATAAATTTATCTTCAAGATTTGCAGATACTTCAGAACTTGTAGGTAAATAGGCACAACCGAATTCTCTAGGATGGAAAGGGATAAGATACATTGTTGTTGATAGTATATTTTTTGATTTATTACCTGAAGGTAAAATTAAAAGTTGTCGTAACCAATCTATAAACTTAGCTGGTTGATGAGATATATTACCATTACCTAAACCTGCTAGATTTATTAATTTGATATTATGCTGTTCTTTTTTTATCCAGTCTGAATTTTTGTAACCGGCTCTTTTTACAGGAGAAATTTGATCATTTTCAAATTTGAATTTAGAATCAATAAAAACATTACTTTTTAAGAATTTTTGTTCAAGAGCAAAAATGACTTCAGCATCTGAAAGTTCTGTAAGAGCTTTTATATGCGAATAAGGAAGATAACCATATTTTTCTATTTGATCAATCAGATATTGTTTTTTAGATTCATCGATACTATCTACATTATAAAGTTTTTTAAGTTTCTTCCATAATGAAGTTAAAATTGTATCTTGACGCTTCTTATTAAAGACTAATGATAACATGTTTTAGTTCTTCCCTTCTTTTTTTATAGTAAAAAATTTAATTTAATTTTATCTAAAATAAATAATATTTTCAATGTATGTATAAAAAAATAATTATTTAGAGATTGTAATTAAATTTAGTTTATCTTGAGAATTTACCCCATAACCAAATAAGGCAAAGTCGTATTTTACAGGGTCAGAAGGATCGTATTCTAACAATTTTGATGTTAGTTCAATTACAGCTTTATAGTCATTAGATTTACGTTTTAACAAGTTTAATGAACGAGAAACATTACCAACGTGGACATCTAAAGGTATAAGTAAATCAGAAGTAGATATGAAATCCCAAATACCAAAATCAACAGGAGTTTTTCTTACCATCCAACGAAGAAACATATTTAATCTTTTACAAGCTCCTTTATTTCTAGCATTTGGTATTAAATGGAAGAAACCAAGATTATCTTTAATGGAATTTTGGCAATTTTTTTCAAGTTCAGAATAAAAGAAGTCACAACTTTTTATTAACATAGAATATATTTTACAAAAATCAGATATATTATTTTCTGATTTAAAACAATTATAAAATAATTCTCCTAAAGAGGATTTATCTTTTTTGTATAATTTATTTAATATTACCAGTAGTTGATAAATATCTTGTTCTTTAGCAAAACGATAATTTAATCCGTTTAAGTTGCATTTATCTTTATCAAAATTTAAAATAAAATTATATGGTTCATTATCCATAATATTAAATAATTGATTTAATTTAGGAATAAAAAGTTCTCGTTTTCCATAAGCAAAGCTTGAAGATATAAAACCGCTTATTTCAATATCCTCTTTTTTTTTGAATCTATGAGGAAATAATATAGGATCATCTTTTATAAAATCTAAAGTTTCATATTGTTTTACCAAACTATCAAGCAATTCTTTCATAATCAGATGCCTTTTCTTCTTAAACTCTTAAAATAATTATCAATTAATTCTTTACATTCCAGCTCCATTATACCACCTAAAATATTTATATTTTGATGTTTTTTATTTATTAAAGATGAAAGATTAATTTTAGAACCAAAGGCACCATATAAAAGATCATAAGCTCCAAAATAAATATTAGAAATCCTTGATTGCAATATAGCCCAAGCACACATAGGACAAGGTTCTAAAGTTACATATAAATCACAACCTATAAGCCTCCAGTTATTTAGATACTCATTAGCTCTATTGATAGCTATAATCTCAGCGTGTTCAATAAATTTTTTGTTTAATTCTCGTGTATTACACCCGGAAGATATTACCTTATTATCTTTTACTATTACACAACCAATAGGGATATCAATAGTATTTTTTTTAGCTTCTAAAATAGCTAACTCCATAAATTTTTTATTCATCGTTCCATTTTTTCAATTTTAGAATAACAGTAAATAAATTATTTTTAGAAGAATGAATGTTAATTTCGCCATCCATAGCCTGAATAAGTCCTTTAACAATAAAAAGTCCAAGGCCGGTACCTCTTGTTGTTCTTGTTGTTTTGTCATCTATTCTTGTAAATTTTTCAAATAATTTATTCAACTTATCTTCAGGTATATAATCTGCTTTATTTTCAATCTTGATTATAGCAAAATTTTTGTTAAGATCATCTTCATATGTTGAAATAATAATATCAGAATCTTCATCAGAATATTTGCTTGCATTTTCAATCAAGTTAATAAGCACTTGTTCAAGCCTATCTTTATTTGAAGAAATGAAAAAATTCTGTTTATTCTTGATAATAAAGTTATGATTTTTAAAATCTTTAATTAAAGTTAAAGAATCATTAATAAGCTCATTAAGATTAATTTTTTCGACTTCAAATTTTAAATTTGAATGTTCAATATCCGGAATGACAAGTAAATCTTCGACCATACGACTTAAACGTTCACTTTGACGTTTTATAATTTTTAAAGATTTTATTTTAACATCTTCATCAATTTCTATATCTTGTCTTAATAATCTGGAAGTATATCCCATGATTGAAGTTAAAGGAGTTCTTAATTCGTGACTAACGGTATCAACTAGATTTGATCTGAATTCGTTAACAAGTTTAAGCTCTTGATTATATTCTTTTAATTTCCGGTATGATACATTGATTTCATAAACCATTTTATTAAACTCTAAAGCTAAAAATGTTATTTCAAAAGGAGTAAAAATATTAGTAAGAAACCTTATTTTACGTTTATAATTTCCCTTTGATATAGCAACAATACCTTTAAATAATTGTCTTAAATTTATATAAAGATAATAAGTGTAAAGCCCAATAATAAAAATAACAATAAGACCTGAGATAATAAAAGATAGAATAATATTAAATTGAGCAGTATAAATGGTTTCACCTGCTAAAGTCGATGTTGTATTTGTTATAATTAAAAAATTATTTAAAAGGAAATAAGCTAAAGGTTCATTTTTTATCTTACCGTAAATTGTAGATTTACCTTGAATCAGATTTTTCGGTAAAGTTTTTAAAGCAATATTAAACTCATCTTGAGAGAAATTATGAGAAATAATAAGTTTCTTAGATTCAGCATCAAGAATATAAATTTGTCGAGTATCCTGTTTAACGGAGTCAAATACTTTTTGTTTAAATTTATTCAAATCAATTTTTGCAATAAGGTAGCGATTTTTATCAATTTTTTCGTTAATAACAATTTCTTTCTGTATTTTATCAAAATAAATTGAGTTTTGAACAGGTTTATTATAAGTAATAGAGATATCTTTAAAATCTTTAGAATATTGATTCAAATCTTGTAAATATGCATTAATTTTATAATCAGAATCAATATGCTGAATAGCTAAAATAGTTTGATGTAAGGCATTAGAATCAGTACCAAGAAATTCTTTTATATTCTGAGCAATAATATCACTGATCATAATAGCGGTATGTTTTAATTCTCGTCTAATGCCGTGTTGATTTTCATTATTAACAATAAATGCCGTAACAGTAAATGGGATAAAAACAGATATAAAAATTACAACAATAATTTGTTCAATAATTTTAAGTCGTTTAAATTTAAACTTCATAGTCGAGTTAAACCTTATGTAAAGTAAGCTTATAACCTACATTGGTAATAGTATGTATAAACTGAGGATTTTTAGGATCTTGCTCAATTTTTTGTCGTAAAGTTCCCATATGAACTCTTAGCATACGGACATCTTCATCACTATCATATCCCCAGACTTCGGATAAAATAGTTGCCAAAGATACAGCTTTATTAGCGTGTTGGAACAAGCAATAAAGAATTTCAAACTCTGTAGGAGTAAGTTTAATTTGTTGATCAATGACTTTGACTTCTAGAGAGTCTTGGAATAATTCTATTTGATCGCCTTTAAGTATTTCTTTAGAAGAAAGTTGATTTTCTAAATTGTTTTTATGAGAGGAAGATCTTCTTAGAAGTGCTCTTATACGAAGTAAGACTTCTTGAATATCAAAAGGTTTAACGAGATAATCATCAGCTCCCAGATTAAAACCTTGAGTTTTATCCTGAATAGTACCTTTAGCAGTAAGTAAAAGGATAGGTAAATCAGGTTTTACCATTTTAATATTATGGCAAACTTGAAATCCGTTCATTTTAGGCATCATAACATCCAGTAAAACAATATCGAAATCATTATTTAGAGCTATATTAAGACCATCGAGTCCATTATTGGCTACGGTTGTGGAATATCCACTTTTAGATAAATCAAATTCAAGAAGTTCACGTATTTCGTCATCATCATCTACAATAAGAATTTTGTTCATAAAATGCCTATTAAAAAAATTTAAAATATATTAATTACAATAAACATAATAGAATAAAAAAGAAATAAAGTACATAACTAACAATTATCAAAAGGCTATAATAAATTCAAGAGAAAGGGGGATATATAAATATTATAAAAAGTTTACTTGACAAAAAAAAAGAATAGAATTATTTTAAAATAAATCAAGATGTGTCTATATTAAGGGGGTATTATGTGCCGAATCGGAGCAATAAAGTCAAAGAAGTATGTTCATCCTTCAAAGGCTTTAAAATTAATGCGTTCACAGCAAAAAGGGCACGATAATTCAGGTTTTGCATTTTGTATGCAAGATCTTGGAGGAATATTTGAAAGTTATAAGAATTTGCCTATATTATCAATGGCTTGTACAAATGAGGGTATGCACATAGCAGAAGAGATTTTGCATTCTTTAGGATTTGTAAGAGTAATGCAATGGTCACCTGATGTAAAAGTAGAAGATGCAAAAAATCTTAATATAGAGCCAATGCCAAATTATGTATTTGAAGTATTTAATTACCCAAAATCATATAAATATGCTCCTCAAAGTGAAAAAGACGAATTATTATTAGATACAAGATTGAAATTAAGAAAAGCTCTAGAACAAAAAGATGAAGGATATGTATATTCTTTCTGGCCGGATACGTTAATGTTAAAAGAGATAGGAGATCCGAAAGATATAGGTACATATTTTGGATTAGGAGAAGAGGATGATCAATTTACAGCAAAAATTATAACAGCTCAATGTAGACAAAATACTAATTATGACATAGTAAGATATGCAGCACATCCATTTTTTTTGCAAGGATATACTGTTTTAGCTAATGGTGAAAATACATTTTACGAGAAGAATAAGTTATTCCAAGAGAAACTACATAGAGGGTATATAGGTTTTGAAAGTGATTCACAATGCTTTTTATATACTTTGCATTATGTAAATAAGATTTTAAAATGGCCATTAAAATATTATAAACATGTAATAACACCATTACCATTTGAAGAAATGAAAAATAGAGAAGATAATAAAGTATTAAGTTATATAAAATCATCTTTAGCAAATTTAGAGATTAACGGCCCAAATGCAGTGATAGCCGTAACACCTGATGGCACAATGTTTACGACGTGTGATTCAAAGAAGCTAAGACCTGTAGTAATAGGTCAAGATGATGATACAGTAGTAATAACATCCGAGGTAACAGGTATAAATGAGGTACTTATGGATAGGGATATATCGAAAGATATATATCCAAATGAGAGAGAAATGGTAATAGTAAGAAACGATTTAAAGGTTGAAAGATGGCAACAGTAAATGATATATCAAAATCTGATATGATGTGGAGAATCCACTATGATCCAAATAGATGTACATTGTGTGGGAATTGTGTAGCGGCGTGTAGTTTTAATGCTATAAAAGCGAGTGTAGAAAAAAGGAAAAAAGTATATAGTGAAGGAGAAGTTCCTACCCCAAAAGTAAAGATAACAACAGTGCCTGTAATAAAGCAGATAATAAAATCATCAGAAAATTGCGTAGGTTGTGGATTATGTACAAGGGTATGTCCGAATGAGGCAATAAAACCAGTGTACAATGAGCATAGTAGATACAATGTGATGTATAAATGTGAACACGCTGATTCAATAAAAAGGGGTGGAAGATCTAATTTACATACAGAAGGCAGGACATTAGATAAAATAAAAATAGGTAGAATTTCTCAGATGACGGATCCGTCATTAGATGCGAAACGTCATACATTTGATATTTTAGCACCATTTGGAAGAGTAATGCCTCCTAGTAAGTTACCATTTAAAATAGAAGGGGATAATATATCTATTGATAATACAATGCCTCCATCTAATTGGATATATCCGATAATAATAGGAGATATGTCAATAGGTGCATTATCGACTCGTATGTGGGAAGCAATGGCCATAGCAACAGCATATTTAAATGAGGTAATAGGTTTACCGGTTAGAATGTGTACCGGAGAAGGTGGAGTTCCTGTAAGATTATTAAAATCAAGATACATAAAGTATATGATATTGCAAATAGCATCGGGGCATTTTGGATGGAATAGAATAATAAATACAATGCCTTATATGCAGGAGAATCCTGGAGGGATTTTAATAAAGATTGGTCAGGGAGCTAAGCCTGGAGATGGTGGATTATTATTATCCAAAAAAGTTGTAAGGCATATTCAAGAGATAAGAGGTGTACCAAAAGCAGATTTATTATCACCACCAAATCATCAAGGTTTATATTCTATAGAAGAGAGTGTTCAGAAGATGTTTTTATCGCTCAATGCTGCATTTAAATTCCAAGTGCCTGTAGCAATAAAAACAGCCGCTTCAGTAACCAGTGTATCAGTATATAATAATTTATTAAGAGATCCATATAATATAGTAGGCGGATTTTTCTTAGATGGAATTCAAGGTGGAACCGGAGCAGCATACGAGATTTCATTGAATCATACTGGTCATCCTATTGTATCTAGATTAAGAGATTGTTATTTAGCAGCGGTACATCAAGGTAAACAAGGTCAGATACCATTATGGGCAGCAGGCGGTTTAGGTATGCGTGGAGCTTTAGCAGCGGATGCGTTTAAGATGATGTGTCTTGGGGCAAATGGGGTATTTATGGGCCGTTTAGTTCTTCAGATGGCAGGTTGTGTGGGTAATGACTTTGGAAGATGTAATGCTTGTAATACAGGTAATTGTCCAATAGGAATAACAACACAAAATCCTTTATTAGTAAAAAGACTAGATGTAGATAAAGTAGCAGAAAATATAGTTAATTACTTTATTGCAACAGATATAGAGTTAAAGAAATTGCTTGCACCAATAGGAAACAGCTCATTACCAATTGGTAGATCAGATGCTTTAGTTTCTGTAGATAAGCATATATCAACAAGATTACAGATACAGCATGTATGTTAAATAAAAAAGATTAAGGTTAGCTATAAAATATGAAAGAACAGTTATATATAAACAGTATAGAAAATGATCATAGATTATCAACACAAGAACTATTACAGTTGATTAATAAAAAGATAGAAGATGGTTATAGAAATTTTAAAATAAAAGCTTGTGGTCAACACGATATTGGTGGTCCATTATGGACGAATGATAATCAGAATTTGACTTTTGAAATAGAAAACCCAGGCCAAAGAGTAGGTTCAATGGGAATGAAGGGTACAACAATAATAGTTAACGGATCAGCACCGGCAGATATAGGATGGTTAAATGCCGGAGCTGAAATTATAGTTAAAGGCGATGGAGGAGATACAACGTCGCATTGTGCTGCTAGTGGAAAAATTTATATAGCAGGTAGAGTAGGTACACGTTCTGGAGCTTTAATGAAGCACGATCCAAAATTTCCTGCTCCTGAGTTTTGGGTATTAAAAAATACAGGCTCGTTTTCTTTTGAATTTATGGGTGGTGGTATTGCTGTAATCTGTGGATTAGATTGTGAAAATTTATCTTCTGTTTTAGGGGATCGCTCTTGCATTGGTATGGTTGGTGGCACAATTTATTTTAGAGGTAAGGTTGAGAATATTTCTTCTGAAGTACTTATAGAAAATTTAGATGATTCCGATATTGAATTTTTAAAACAAGGCTTAGATTCTTTTTTAGAGAAAATAGATTTAAAACAAGAGTATAAAACTTTAATTGATTTCAACAAATGGAAGAAAATAATTCCAAAAACGTTTGAAGAGCGTAAAGGTAATAATAGAATATCAATAAAAGATTTTAGAGAAAAACAATGGGTTCAGGATGGAATTTTTGGAGATATATATCAAGATGATTTAAAAGTAAATCAGATAGTAAATACTGCAGAAAATCGTTTAAGAATACCAAGTTGGAATAATTATAAAAAATCTGCACCTTGTGAAGCATATTGTCCAATAGGGATACCTACACAAAAGAGAATAAATTTACTAAAACAAGGAAAAATCAAAGAAGCTTGTGATATGATTTTTGAATATACGCCGTTTCCGGCAACTGTATGTGCAGAAGTATGTCCGCAATTATGTATGAATGATTGTTCTAGAAAACGAGTTGATGAACATATTAATATTTCAAGTCTAGGCTTAATGTCAAGGGATGTAAAATTTGATAAATTTTTAAATATAAAATCCGAAAAAATAGCAATAATAGGTGCCGGAGTTGCTGGTTTATCTTGTGCTTGGCAGCTTAAAAAGCTTGGATATGTTGTGGATGTTTTTGAGGCGGATAAGGAAATAGGTGGTAAATTAAGACAAGTTATTCCATTTGATAGATTAAATCAAGATAATTTGCAAATAGAATTAGATAGACTAAAAAAATCAGGAATAAATTTTTATTTAAATCATCAAGTTCAAAAAGAAGAGTTCGAAAAGATGAAGAAGGACTATGATGCTATAGTAATTGCTATCGGAGCCCATAATCCTTTTGTTATACCTATAGAAGGCTCAGAAAAATTAATAAAGGGATTAGACTTTTTAAAAGAGGTAAATAAGGGTAATTTAGTAAATATAGGAGAAAAGGTTGTAGTAATAGGAGCCGGTAATGCTGCAATGGATGTAGTAATAGGAGCTTATAAATCTGGAGCAAGAGAAGTTACCGCTATTGATATTCAAAAACCTGCAGCATTTGATAAGGAGATAAATCACGCTAAAAGTTTAGGTGCTAAAATTTTATGGCCTTGTTTTACAGAGAAAATAACAGATGATGGTGTTGTTTTGAAAGATGGTAGTTTGCTTGAGGCTAATAGTGTTATTATATCTATTGGAGATAGACCTGATTTTTCTTTTTTAGATAATGAATATCTTACAGAAAATAAGAGATTTGCTTATAATAAGTATTTACAGTCTGAGCGTGATGAAAAAATATTTATAATAGGTGATTCAACTAAGCAGGGGTTATTTACACATTCTATAGCTGATGGTAGGAATGTAGCTTTAAATATTGAAAAATATTTTAATAATTTACCTTTAGAAACTATAGAAAAAGAAAAAGCAGTAATCAACCCTAGAGAAGATGTAAAAGCTGAATATTATGAAGTATATTCTCCACTAAAAGTATTTGAACAAAAAGGATACGACGAGGATAAAAGATGTTTGAGTTGTGGATTATGTAGGGATTGTGAATTTTGTTTAAATGCTTGCCCTGTACAAGCCATTGAGAAGTTTACAAATGAAAATGGTGAAGTAATTTATACATCAAACGAGCAAAGATGTATAGGCTGTGGTATATGTGCCGGAGTTTGTCCTTGTGGTATATGGACTATGAGTAAGAATAATATATATGAATAATTATGCTAATAAGAGAAAAGAAAGAAGATGTCTGAAGAAAGTATACTAATCAGAAATATAGAACAAAATGATTTAGATAATATTATGCGGATAGAAGAAGAAGCATATGGTCCACATCATTGGAGTAGGAGTTCATTTGAGCTAGAACTAGATAATAAACTAGCCAGATATTATTGTGCCGTAAATAATAAAAACGAAATTTTAGGTTATCTTGGATCTTGGAACATACTTGACGAGGCTCATATAGCGACCTTAGCTATTAGTAAAAATTTTAGACGTCATAAAATAGCGCATAGATTATTTATAGAATTTCTTGATAATTGTTACAAAGAAATGATAAAGTTCATTACTTTAGAAGTAAGAGTAAGTAATTCTTCGGCAATAGCATTATATAAAAAATTCGGATTAAAATCTGTAGGAGTAAGAAAATTCTACTATCAAGATAATAATGAGGATGCCTATGTAATGTTTTCTGAAAATATCTGGGATGATAAATACAAGAGTATATATAAAAAAAATAAGCAAGAGCTAGAGCGATATATAAATGAAACAAAAAATGAAGCGATTTGAAAATCAATTTGATCAGTTTTCTTATAGTAATCAACAGCTAAAATTTACATTAGGTACTTTAACAGTTGTATTTTTATCTGTATTTCTTATAGTAATATCAACATTTACACAGATTTCTGTAAATAAGTACTGTATGCCATCATATTTATTAAAATTAATAGGTTTAGATAGTATGAGTACTTGTTTTTATAAATACATACCACAGATACCAGTAATACTATTTATTGCAACCTTATTGGGACGAAAATTTGGTACAATTTCTGTAATACTGTACATTATAGCAGGATTATTTTTTGTTCCGATATTTGCTTTAGGTGGAGGAATAAATTATATTTTTGAGTACCCTTTTGGATTTATTCTAGCATATATACCGGCAGTAATAATATCAGGAGGCTTATTAGATAAAGAATTTTCTTTAAAAAATATATTAAAAGCTACAATTTTTGGAGTATTAATAATCCATATTATAGGCATTTTATATTTAATTATAATATTATTTTTAAAATCAGAACCATTATGTTATGTACTAAATTGGATAACAATACCAAGCGGTATAAAAATAGTATACGATCTTGTATTTGGATTAATAGCTATTCTTATCGGTCGATTAGTAAAAAAAATTCTTTGGTTAGCAATGGGTTAGTTAAATAGCTACGTTTAAGAATATATTTGTCAAACCTGATTGTAAAAATTTTAATAATAGAAGAGCAATAATAGGCGAAAAGTCTATACCTGCAACTGGCGGAATAATTTTTCTAAATAAATTAAGATATGGATCAACAAGCATAGATAAAGCTCTAGGAGCTCCGTCATACCAATTAATTGATGGGATCCAAGTTAAAAAAACTCGGATTATTATTACCCACCAATAAAGCTCAAATACTTGATAAATAAAATTAGCTATCATTTCTTTTAAATCTATCCTGAATTTTTTTATTATAACCTTGAACTAGACAATGTATTAGCACAATTACAATTATCTCTCGACTCAGGTAAATTTTCAATCAGATAAAATAATACCTTTTTAAGATTAGATATATTGTTATTAAATACTTGAATAACTTCATGATGAGAAACAGGAGGGACATCCCCAACAAGTCCGGCATCATAGTCAGTAATTAAGGCTATAGTCAAAGGACACATATCCATTTCTTTAATAAGGTGAACTTCTGGATATTGACTCATATTTATTACGTGCCATCCTTGAGAAGTGAAAAATTTAGATTCTGCTTTAGTAGAAAATCTAGGGCCATTAATTACCACAACAGTACCTGATTTATGTAAATTTACATTACAAGCCTCACAAGCTTTAATAGCTAAACTTCGTAACTCTGGACAATAAGGATCAGCAGCACTAGGGTGAGTAACTATAGGGCCTTCAAAAAATGTATTTTTTCTACCATCAGTCCAATCTACATACTGATCACAGATAACGAAATCACCTGGTTTCACATTTTGTTGTAAGCTACCTGAAGCACAAGGTGAAATTAATCTTTTAACACCTATTGATTTCATTGCCCATACATTAGCACGATAATTTATCATATGCGGTAATAATGTATGATTTCTACCGTGTCTAGGCATAAATGCCACATTATGTTTACCTATTTTGCCTAGAAAAATACTATCACTTGGCATACCATATGGTGTTTCTACTTTTATTTCTTTTATTTCATCAAGAAATTTATAAAACCCTGATCCACCAAATACTCCAACTGTTGCTATATTGTTTCTTTCCATTATTTTTTATCCTTTTTTATTATTATCAAAACTTAAATTTAATTTATTTTAAAAATCGTGTACCTTCTTCTAAAGCTTTAACAGAGCAGTAATACCTAAACTCGTTATTATAAAGATATATTCTACCGGTTGAAAATAGTTTAAATCTATATCTATCTCCTGTACAATCATTTTCTTTTTCAGCTAAAGTATTAGGTGGAAGTGGACCATTTACATCTACTGTAATAATCATTTGACCTTCATTTCCGCTAATCCAATTTCCTTGGCTATCAAGTACTATATTAGATAAAGATTTTACTGTTGCAGAGGTAAAATACCAATCCATACCATCAGCGGTAGTAAAACTAGGCTTAGAAGATGTATCACCATTAGCAAGTGAATTTAAATCCGGGTTAACTAACGTACCTTCTGGTGTTCCATTAGGCTTTAACATTCCATAATTCGTATTACAAGAAACTTCTCCAATAAGATTAAGTTTGCTTGCTATATTTTCACAAATAGATTTTTTATTAGTAGCTTCAGTCCCCAAAGCTTGCCAAGTTGTTGTCGGATATAATTCAGAATCATTAAGCATAGCATGTACAGCTTCAGAGAAATTACTATATGCTTTTCTAAATAATACGTTGTTTTTATTTGGTGTGATATTATTAAGAGCTGGAATTACTATTGCTAGTAATGTAGCTAATATAATAAGAGTAATTGTGACTTCCATTAAAGTAAATGCTTTTTTGCGTATCATTATTAATTTATCTCCTTTAGTCTTTAGAAATTTTTGAGCCTTTCTTTAATGCTTCTGTTGCACAATAGTGATTAGATTGAGTATAATCAGTACCTACTTTTCCATTGCCATATAAATAAAATTCATACCTGTCACCATCACAGTTATTATTTTGATCAGCTAGAACATTTGGTCCATTATTGGGACCATTGACATCTACTTTAATCGTGATTTTCTCATCTTCTGATGAGATTGTTGAGGCGTTTGGCAAAAAGAATGCTATACCATTAGATAATGTAAAACTTGGTATAGTACCAAAATCATTGGAACTATCACCACATATATTTTGGTCACCTGTTATACTGAGCATATTTGTTAGATTTTGGCAAATATTACTATTATTTTGGGCTGCAGCTGTGAAAGCCGGATTGTCGTCGGTATATAATGAGGTATCATTAACAATAGCATATACTGCTTCAGAGAAGGTATAAAAAGCTTTTCTAAACAGAATGTTGTTTGTATCAGGTTTGACATTTATTAATACCGGAATAACTAGTGCTGCAATTACGGCTACTACAGTTAATGTAATTATCATTTCAGCTAAAGTGAAAGCGAATACCTTCTTCATCTTATCAAATCCTTTCATTAAAAATATTTAATAAAAAACAAAGCACAATTATTAATATAGTTTACTTTAATTTTGTACATTTGTAAATAAATTTTAATATTATTCTTTAAATTTGTAAATTTTTATTTTTATTTTATTATTTATATAGTATGTGGGCATAAATATTTTATTAAAAGGAGTGTATTAAAAATGGCCGAAATATCAAGAAATTTTAGGAATTATAGTCAAAAATCTTTACCAAAACCGCCAAAACCGCCAAAACCACAAAAACCACGAAAACCATTGGCAAAAGGTGAAAAACCTACACTTCCACCAAGGCCATCTAAAACATCGGATTTGAAACCAAAAGAGCAATCTCAAGTAAAAGATAAAAATACAAAATTCTCTCCAATTGATACATCAAAAGAAGATGGTGTAATTTCTAGTGGTGTTGCCAATCAAGCTAAACCATCAGAAAAAGCTATGTTTGCTATGAAATCACAAGTTATGTTTAAACCTAAAAAAGAACTTCACCAACAACAACTTGGCCCTCAACTTAAACCAAAGGCTCGACCAATTATAGATAAAAATGTACTTACAACTTTTATCGACCCAACAGTAGCAGGGGAATTTTTATCTAATACTGAAAATCTTGAAAAATACGCTAAAATATTAACCATAGGGAATAGTACTGAACGTTACGAAGCAAGAAAAGTTCTTGCTCAAAATGCTGCCTCTACATATGGATTGAAATTTAATAGCGAAAATAAAAAGACTTATTTATGGCCTTATTTAAAGTCATTAAATTCTTTTGAAGTAGATGATTCAGTTTTAGGGGATGGTGCAGGGGTGCTAATGCTTAAGCAATCTAAAGGAAAACCATCTATTCCGGTTGCAATCTTATCACCTTTAACAGACTCGGATGTTCAGTTAAAGCAAAGAGGGCAAGATGTTAAAGTGAAAGTTTTGACAGATGATGATTTGCTCAGTCTAAAAGCGAAGAGAAATTTAAAGGGGTTACATCAAAATAGGCTAGAATTATACAATCTATTTAGTGGCAAGTTTGATACAGCCTTAGGATCTTATGGCTCTACGTTACATTATAGAACATTACTTAAGCAGAATATTGATGCCGCTAAGATGGTTACAACAAAACAGCGAGATGATGGATCTTATATGCTTGATATTGATGCTAATGTTGCCGCTTTAACTCAAAGTAAGGGAATTTCTTTTAATCTGTTAAGTGAGCATGATAATTCTTCCAAGTATTTCTTGTATATGAATCAACAAGATGAAAAAGGAAATATTATAAGTCGAGTTCCTGTTTTAAAATATGAGATGAATCCGAACAATGGAGTTGTGCAAAATAGTTTATTATCAGAGCAAGAATATACTACTTCAGTAAATAAATTTAAATCTGAAAAATATTTAAAAACTTTAGTCGATTTTTATAATAAAGAACATCAACCACAATTATTATCAGAGATGCTTTCAGAGTTGAAACAGTCTAATCCTTTTGTAATGAGTAAAGATGGATATTTGGAAACAGTGTTCCAGATGCCTGAACTGGGTACAAATTTTTCATTAATTGATAGTGATACTCAAAATAGTAAAGTTATTATGTTTAATAATGCCTCAATAGGTAGATTAAGTATAGCTAATGGTGTACCTGTAGTATTATCAGAAACTGAGTATCAAGCAAGAGAATCTCTAAGAAAAAATTTGGATCTTTTTGAGCAAATAGCAACAGAAAAAGCTGTGCCGGAACAGGCAAAGAAGCAAGCTAAAGTTAAATTTATTGATATAATTTTAAGAGCAAATTTGATAAATATAAAGAATGGTCAAGCTACTTCAAATGATAAATCTCTAATAGATGTAAGTTCATTCGGTTCAAATCGATATGCTGTTAGTATTAAATCTGCTAATGGAAATGACTTCCATTATTTGGGTACTATAAGTACTTCTTTTCAGCCGGGTAAATATGATACTTTTAAATTTAATTAATTGTTTTAATTTATTTTTGTTTATATATACTTGAAATAAATTAAGTTTTTTGTTAAAATTAAACATACTTAAAAATTTTGCCGAAGTGGCGAAATCGGTAGACGCAGTGGACTCAAAATCCACCGTGGCTTACCCCACGTGCCGGTTCGAGTCCGGCCTTCGGCAAGTTTTTAGTTTGTTTTTGTAAAAAAAGTTTTTTATATTTTATGATAAATAATAAAATATAAATTGCTTCTTATTTAAACTGTTGAGTTCTGTAAATACTACAATGATTTATAATTATCCTTGATTAAAATATAAGTTTATGATAAGATAAATTCTGTTGTGTAATGGATTATGATCGAAAAGGAGTTGGATAGTGAGAAAGCAAGCCTTTTCTTTAGCAGAAATGATAATAACATTGTTGATATTATCAATAATAATGGCCGCAAGTGCACCTTTGATAACAAAACGTCAAAAGTTAAATAATATGTTTGATTGTTTTTGGAGAGAAAATAAAAACATAGAAGGAGTAATATCATTTGCTCAGGGAGGTAAAGGTTCTGTAGGAATAGGAATAAAGCCAGAGAATAAAGATTATATATTACATTTAAGAAGTAGTGACTCTGGTAATGCAAGAAATATAGCATTTTATGATACCAATAGTAATCTTGTAGGCTCATTGGGATTTTATGGAAATAATATATACTTTGGTAATGGTGATATAAGTGGTGATAATAATGTGGTTATTGGTCAAGCTTCAGCTGCTGGTGTAGACGGTGAGACTTTATCTATTGGGCCAGTCTCTTATCTTTCTCCATTAATTTATGGTAAATTTTCAGCACAACCATATGTACAAATAAATGGACAGCTATTTATAAAACCAACTAATCTTCCTGAAAATAATTATGCAATGACACTGGAAGGCCCTATTTTTTCGGGGGGGGGGGGGAGCTCAAGTTATTTTAGCTCTTTAAGCTCAGAATCTCTTTCTGTTGATGTTCTAGATGTAAATACTTCTCTTAACATGAACAGTAAATCTATTAATAATGCTGTTATAGAGTATGGGGCATTTATTGAAGGGAACCTTGAAGGTTCAGTATTAGAATCAGTTAATATAAATAATTCAACGATCGCAGGAACTAATATATTTGATGGTAATGTTGATTTCTCAAATGCTACAGTAACTGGATTGAAAGTTGATTTAATAAATGGAGAAATAACTTCAGATATAAGAAAAAAAGATGTAATAGGCGAAACAAAAGTTGGAATAGATGAGATAAGAGAAATAAAAATAAAAGAGTATAAGTGGAAAGATAAAAGAGATAAAGAAACACATATAGGAATAATAGCTCAAGAATTAGAAAAAGTGCTGCCAAGTATTGTGTTAAAAGATGAATGTGGATATTTAAAAATAAAACCGATAGAACTAATATTTATAGTTATAAATGCAATAAAGCAGCTAGATAAAGAATTAGAGTTAATAAAAAGCGATCTAATGAAAGAAGAAGATCCGCTAATAAAGCCAGAGCAAAAAAGTATAAAAAAATTAAGATATCGAATAAAAATATTACAGGTAGAAAATAAAAACTTAAAAAAAGAATTAGAAATTATAAATTGTGAAAATAAAAAAATATTGAAAAGATTAGAAAAATTAGAAAACAGTTTAAATATAAAATAAATGTTTAAGGTAAAAGAATAATGAATAGAAGAATTGGAATAACTTTAACAGAGGTTATAATAGTACTACTAATAATAAGCGTGATATTAATAATATTTTTTAAGGCCTTCAATTATATATTAGATAAAAAAATCCCATATTATGTATATAATTTTTATAATGAATTACAATATATAAATAAATCATTAGAGAAAAATTTAAGGACAGATGAAAATAAAGACCTTTTATTTAGCAATATTTTGCAGAATGTAGATTCAAAAGGGTATTGTTCGGCATTTACAAAAAATCTTAATACTGTGGGCAAAGTAGATTGTGAGAATAGTTATTTAGATCAAAAAATTGATTTGACTCGTAATGTTAACTATCAATGTAGTAGGAAGTTTGGACTTAGTGTAAATTCAGTAGGTAATATAATATTTACTAATAATTATAATCCTTCAGATTATCCTAAGTGTGTTGATAATACAAATTATGCTAATACTATATATTGTAGTGCAGTTCCAACAAATCAAATATCTAACTTAGTTTTAGATAATCGTGTAGCTCAGGGATATAAGTGTGAAAAAGTTATGTCCGGCACAGAACAAATAGGTGGTATAGATATAGATTCAAAATTAGCAAATATGGATAATGAGTCATCAACTAAGATAACAACAGTAAATAATATTAGTTTATATTTTGTCTCATTAGAAACAGGACAAAAAGCTACATATAATTTAAATGCTACAGGATCTCAAGAGGCAATTTGTCCATTTATTAGACCTAAAATAACTGGAGGGTCTTGTAATATTACTGATAGTCAGCCTAAAAAAAATAATGTATCAGTTTTGAGGTCCAGAACAAATTATGTAACGTTTGCAAGAAGTAATAATGATACTACGGCAACTTGCAAGGGAAGAGCTCAGCTGCAAGCTTTAAGAGCTGGTACTACTGGTTCTTGGGGGAATGTAAATGGAGGTTTCCCTTATTATGATTATAAAAAGCCAAGACAGTTTCAATTTGGTTCTAATGATGAAGGGATTAGTTATACAACTCCGAGTGTTGAATCGAATTGTGCAGCTTATTTAGTCGGAGCTAATAAAAAATACTCAACTCCTACTAATAGAAGGGAAACTAGTTTTAAATTTGTAACTGGCGAGTGTGATTGGTTTAATTGTAACTATTCTAATAATCAAACAATCACAATGTATTTGCAGTTTAAATCTATGCAGTTTAATCAAACTGACTTGAACAATTATTATGCAAAATGGAATAATTTTTTTAGCAAGAATAACATGTCTCCGCAAACAATTGCCGCCATTGATAATAAGACATATAATGAAGGTAACGTAGAGTCTCAAGTATCTGGGGCAAGTGTAAAACATTTGATCTATGCGGCAATAGACAAGGATTTTAGCAAAGCAGAGATGAAGAAGGATTTATTTGTATTTGAGCAATATGGAGATAAAATAATACCGGTAGGATATTTGGCAAATGATAGAAATAGTCCGTTAAAATTTAATGTATACAAGAGAAGTGCTGATACAGGTCGTGTATATAGAATTGGGGCGCGAAATATGACCTATTGTGAGGCAATGTCATATGTAGGAGGAAAAGTATCAGAATATTGCGGATGTAAAGATGTAAACGGAAATATAGTAACAGAATTTGAGGAAAGCACTGAGTGTGGAACATTAGGCTGTGATTTAAGGCCGGTAAAACCTAATTTAAAATCAGTATGGCTGCCAAGAAAATAGATACAAAATTTGAGGAATAAAGTATATCTCTGTTGGTTAAGAAATTTAAACTTGCAGAGATATATTAATATTTTTAACTATTTTAAAGAATGTAAAAGAAAGTGTTTTTTTATATTGAGTAAATAAAAATATTATGTTAATTTAGTAATAATAATTAACAAGGAGAAAATAATGAAAAAACAAGCATTTTCATTAGCAGAGATTGTAATAGCATTATTGATAATATCAATAATAATAGCGGCAAGTGCGCCATTAATATCAAAGCGTCAGAAGTTAAATAATATGTTTGACTGTTTTTGGCAAGAATATAAAGACCAAAGAGGCATAATATCATATGCTAATGGTGGACAAGGATCTGTAGGAATAGGAATAGAACCGAATAACAAAAACTACATATTACATTTAAGAATGAATAATGGGGCAAATTCAACTAAATCAAGAAATATAGCATTTTATGATACCAATAGTAATCTTGTAGGCTCATTGGGATTTTACGGAAATAATATTTATTTCGGTAAAGGTACATTATCGGGAGAAAATAATGTGATTTTAGGTCAATCAACTACTTCAATAACAGGAGATACCTTGTCTATAGGCCCGTTAACATATTCTGCTCCATTAATTACGGGTAAATTTGTAGCCTCAGGAGATACAGCATCTTGGCCTTATGTGAAAGTTAATGGTCAACTTAGAGTTGAACATACGGATACAGCTAATCAATATGGCATAGTTGTAATAGGAGGAATTTATTCAACAACTGAGATTAAATCATCTAATCTTGTTGCAACAAATTTACTTAGTGCCTCAACATTAGAGGTGGGAAATCCTATAAATAATTTAACTATTGAAAATTTACACGCAACAAATATAGTTAATGATTTTATACAAATTGGGTCTAATACACAGAATACTATTAATAATATTACTTTAGATAGTCCGAATATACAAAATGCAAGATATATTGGAACTCAAGATTTTACAAGTGCAACTATTATAGGGTTAAATGTTAATGCAAACGGAACTATTTCTTCAGATAAAAGATTAAAGGATGTTGTAGGTGACTCAAAAACAGGTCTAGAACAGATTAGAAAAGTGGAAATAAAAGACTATAAGTGGAAAGATAAAAGAGATAAAGATATTCATACAGGAGTAATGGCACAAGATTTTCAAAAGATATTTCCTACTTTAGTAAAAGAAGATAATAAAGGTTATCTATGCATACAGCCAATAGAACTTATATTTGTTGTTATGAATGCAATAAAAGAGTTGGATCAAGAATTTCAAACATTTAAAAAAGAGTTTGTAACATCTGTTCAAACTTTAGAGTATAAAAGTTTAGTAGAAGAAAATAATAGATTAAAATCCGAGATAGAAAGTCTAAAAGTAAAAAATAAAGAATTAGAATCTTGTATAAAACTACAAAATAAGGAATTTACAGGAAGGTTAGAAAAACTAGAGAACATCTTAAAATAAAGTTTAGGAGTTGGAAATGCGAAAAATAAAAGGATTTTCATTATTAGAAGTAATAATAGTTCTAGTCATAATAAGTATAATATTAATATCAATATTTGGAGTATTCAAATATGTATTAAATAATAAAGTTGCATATTATGTTTATAATTTTTATAATGAATTGCAGTATATTAATAAAGCAATAGAAAAAAATTTAAGAAAGGATAATGAAGCATACAAAGATCAGTTATTTACAGTAATATTAAAAGAAATTGATGCTAAAAAATATTGTTCAGCCATTGTAGAGTCAGTTAATACAATAGATAAAGTAGATTGTAATAATAGTTCAAGCAACATAACTCTTCAAGATAAATTAAATAAAGATGTTGAATATAATTGTAGTAGGATTTGGTATATAAAAATTGATGAGGATGGTTCAGTTGCAGGCTTGACACCGGATGAACAATATCCTAATTGTAGCGATATTACAAGTTTAGCTGATGCATTAACCTGTAATGCAACTCCAACAAGTATAATATCGGATTCTGCAATTAATAATACAACATATACGTATACTTATGTATGTAATAAAGAAAACAATTTAGAAGAAGATAACACGAACCCATTAACATCATTTAATGTTGATACTAAACCCAATGTTGAAGGAAGTATTAAAACAGCAAATAATATTAATTTAGAATTTTTATCATTTGATAATTCACAAACATTGAATGTAAATTATAATTTAAACGCAGAATTATATCAAGATCATATATGTCCTGCTTTTGATGCACATGATTACAATTGTAGTCAAATGAATAATGGAGTGCATAGTTCCGTTTCAAGTTGGTTTAATTACTACCTTACTCCTACATTGACAAAAACGAATAATCAATGTAAATATAATAATATAGGAGCAAATTATCTTGTTAGGCTCTCTTATAATGGTACCAATCCTTGGAATGAAAGTTATACTTGTAGCAATACAAAATTATATCCGGAAGATACTGTTAGTTGTGTGAATCGAATTAATGCAGCAAAAATTAGAAAAGATACTAATCAATTACAGTCTGATGAATTCCAAAGTAGTTGCCTAACTAAAAAGTATAAAGGAAGGCCTTTGAATTTGAGGGGACAATTTACTCTTAAATCGTTTCATAAAATATATTATTCTTATAGTGAAGCGGTAAAACAATATTACAATAAGTACTATACAAAATGGAATAATTTTTTTACAAACTATGGAGCAGCTAAACAAGAGATAAAACCTATTAATGGTGGAATATATTCTGAGGGTAGTGTTCAAGCCGAAATTTCCGGTGAGGTTAATACAAAACATTTTATCTATGCAGCAATAGATAAGGATTTTAGTAAAGCAGAGATGAATAAGGATATATTTGTATTTGAGCAATATGGAGATAAAATAATACCGGTAGGATATTTAGCAAATAATAACAATAGTCCGTTAAAATTTAATGTATATACAAGAGATTCACAAGACCACCACGTATCAAAAGTCGCAGGAAATCTAACATATTGTGATGCGATGTCGTATGTTGGGGGAAAAGTATCAGAATATTGTGGATGTACAGATGAAAAAGGGGCTGCCGTAACAAAATTTGAAAAAAACGAAGAGAAGTGTGGCACATTGGGTTGTGATTTAAGAGCAGCAAGACCGAATTTTAACTCGATATGGTTGCCAAGTAAATAGAAATTGAGTTTATAATAAGTAAAGATGTTGCTTAAAATTTTAAGTAACATCTTTTGTTATAAAAATAAATAAGAAAGAAAAAGATCATTAAAATTTATGTTAAAATAATTAAGAATAATAAAGAAAAGAAAATAAAGAAAAGATGAAAAAGAATATAGTATTAATCGGAATGATGTGTTGTGGGAAAACAACGGTGGGTTTAAGTTTATCCCAAATAATGAAAGATTTTAGTTATATTGATTTAGATAATACAATAGAAGAAATAGAAGATAAAAAAATTATTGAAATATTTAAAGAAAAAGGAGAGAATTATTTTCGTAAAATAGAAAGTGAGTTAATAGAAGAACTTTTAAACGAGGAAGAGAATTTAATAATATCGACAGGCGGAGGTATAGTTGAAGATCCAAAGAATATGGATATAATAAAAGCAAAAGCGATAAGTTTTTATTTGGAAGCTAAAATTGATACATTAAAAGATAGAATAATGAATGGAGAAAATAGAAACGTTCGTCCATTAGCAAATGATATTGAGTCTAGATATGAAAAGCGTAAAGCATTATATGAAAAGGCTGATTATAAAATAGATGTGGAAAATAAAAATAAAAAAGAAATAGCTTTAGAAATAGAGGAAATATATGGAAAAATTTGTTCTGGAAGTAAAACTAGATAACATAAAAAGGATAGAATATCCGATAATTATAGGATCAGATATAGTGTCAGATCTTAATAAATATATAAAAAGATATACACAATCAAAAAAGATACTACTAGTAACAAATAGAACTATTTATGGTTTATATTCAAGAGTGATAGAAACAATAAAAAGTAAATCGGAATTTGATTTATTTGAAGTATTAATGATAGAAGATGGAGAAGAATATAAAAATTTTATAACCTATAATAAAATATTAGAAAAATTAATGGAAATAAAGTTAGAAAGAAAAGATTCTATAGTAGCCTTTGGAGGAGGAGTAGTAGGTGATCTTGTAGGGTTTGCAGCATCAACGTATTTAAGAGGTATAAATTTTATTCAAGTACCGACTACGTTATTAGCACAAGTTGATTCATCTGTAGGAGGGAAAACAGGTATTAATACAAAATATGGAAAGAATTTGATAGGAAGTTTTTATCAACCAAAGTTTGTACTATCCGATATTGATTTTTTAGATACACTAAATGATAGAGAATATAAAACGGGATTAAGTGAAGTATTAAAATATGCATTTCTAGAATATGCAGCAAATGATAAATCAGAGATTAATTTGTTTAACTTTTTAAGCAAAAATCAAGAAGAAATAATGAAAAAAAATAAAGAAAAATTAAGTTTGTTAATAAAATATTGTTGCGAATTAAAAAGTATAGTAGTAAATAAAGATGAAAAAGAAACAGGATTAAGAGAAATATTAAATCTGGGACATACATTTGCTCATGGTATAGAAAAACTAACTGCTTATAGGGAATATACTCATGGAGAAGCAGTAGCGATAGGTTTAAAAATCGCATTTAATGTAGCAAACGAAAAGAAAATAATATCGAATGAAGACTATAAAGAATCAATAGAATTAATAAAACAATATGAAATAATACCAGAAATAGAGGAAAATAAATTTAATAGTGAAGAACTTATAGAAGCAATGTATTCGGATAAAAAGGTAAGAGATAATAAAATAAGATATGTAATACCTATAAGCAAAAGTATAGTAAGAATAATAGATAATATAGATAAAGATTTTATAAAAAATATATTAAAAAAATATTTATAAAGAATTAATCATTTAAATCATAATTTAAGATATTGTCATCAGCAAAAGCTTGTTCAAGTAAGAAATAAGTCATATAAGCCCCAAGAGCAACAGCTTTAGGATCAAGATCAGTATTATTAGCAGCCTCAATGATTGCTGAATTAATTTCTGGATTTTGTTCTTTAAGGTAATGAATCATTTTTTTTCTCCAAGCATTTACATCTTGGAATATTTCAACAAAAGCTAAAGATGAATGTTCTTCGGTAACGATAGGTAACACTTATTTTACTCCTACAACTTATTAACCTTAAAATAATTATACTATATAAACAAATTATTGTAAAAGAATATTTAACAAAAATTTAATAAGATAGATAAAAAAATTGTAAATAAAAAATATTTGTAATAGTATAGTAAAGGTAGATCTTAAAAGCTGATAAGTGAAAACTTAGTCCTTGAAGAAAAATCAAAGAGAAGAGGATGAGCATAAGATCTAAGTGTTAGATAAAGAAAAAAAGGAGAAAAGTTCGATGTCAGTAGCCTCAATGGTAGAATTGTTAGAAGCAGGAGTTCATTTTGGACACCAAACACAAAGATGGAATCCAAAAATGAAGCCATATATATATGGAGCAAGAAATGGTATCTATGTAATAGATTTAAGAAAGACATCAGATTTATTAGATAAAGCTTGCGAAGCAGCAAAAGAATGTGCCTCAAAAGGTAAAAATATAGTATTTATCGGAACAAAAAAGACAGCACAAGATATAGTAGCAAATGAAGCAAAAAGATGTGGAATGTATTATGTAAATAGAAGATGGTTAGGCGGAATGCTAACAAACTTCGAAACAATAAGAACAAGAGTAAATAAATTAAGAGAGCTAGAAGATTTTGTACAATCAGGCCATATAGAAAAATTACCGAAAAAAGAAGTATCGCAAATAATGAGAAAGTTATCAAAATTATCAAAGACGTTAGGCGGTATAAAAGAAATGAGAGGCATGCCTGATATGCTTTTCATAGTAGATCAACAACAAGAAGAAATAGCTATAGCGGAAGCAAATAAATTAAATATCCCTGTTATTTGTTTAGCAGATACAAATGCAAATCCGGATAATATAAATTATGTAATACCTGGAAATGATGATGCAATAAGATCAGTACAACTTATAGCATCAAAAGTGGCAGATGCTATTTTAGAAGGAAAGAAAATAAGAGAAACAAAAGCAGCAACAGAAGGTAAAATAAGTACAATAAGTGCAAAAGAAGCTGGTGTTGAAGAAATAGTAGAAGCTCAAGCAAAAGTAGAAACACAAGAAGAAATTACTCAATAAAAATAGATTTAAGAAAGGATAATAAAAATTATGCAAATAAGTGCTGCCTTAGTAAAAGAATTGCGTGAAAAAACCGGTGCAGGTATATTAGATGCAAAAAAAGCACTGGAAGCAAATGATGGAGATATGGAAAAAGCTATGGAGTTCCTAAGACAAAAAGGAATAGCTTCAGCTGATAAGAAAATGGGCAGAATAGCCGCAGAAGGTATAGTAGCATCAAAAATTAATGATGATAAAGCTGTACTTATAGAAGTTAACTGCGAAACAGATTTCGTTGCTAAAAATGCTGATTTTAAAGAATTTGTTAATAATTTAGCTGATTGTTTAACAAAATCTGATATAGATAATGTTGAAGATTTTATAAACTCTGCTTGTCCTTGTGATCAATCAAAGAAAGTGGAAGATGTTATAAAAGAAAAAATAGCTACAATAGGAGAAAAAATTACTCTAAGAAGATTTGTAAGATATACAGGTAATGTGGCTACTTATGTACATAATAATAAAATAGGTGTACTGGTAAAAACAGATAAAAAAGACGATGCTTTAGCTAAAGATATTTGTTTGCATATAGCAAGTAATGCGCCTGAATTTATTTCTAGAGAAGATATACCTCAAGAAGTTATTGATGAAGAAACAAGAATAGAAATGGGTAAGGAAGATTTAGCTAAAAAACCTGAAAATATTAGAGCAAAAATTGTAGAAGGTAGAGTAAATAAATTAATGGCTCAAAAATGTTTGTTGGAACAACCGTTTGTAAAAAATCCAGATCAAACAATTCAGCAATTAATAGAAGGAAAGTTAAATATTCTTGGATTTACTCGTTATGAACTAGGTGAAGGCTTAGAAAAGAAAGAATGTAATTTTGCTCAAGAAGTTATGGATCAAATGAATAAATAATTCATATTTATAACTTATTATTATAAAATTTTTAATAAGTGTGATTTATATTAATAATTTAAATTGCACTTATTTTTTTTGCCAATAAAAGTTATATGATTTTTTGTATATATATAAATTAGAAGTAAATTGTATACTTTTGTAAATATTTATATCAATAGATGGTAAAAAATATATTTACGATTTTTAAAATCAGTTGTAATGGTGTTTATTTATATAGAAGAGGAGATGAAAGGTCATGAAAATCAGTAGTGTTAATTCTGCTGTAACAAGTTATGTACAGGCAAAAAGTAATAGTGTGAAAAATACTAAAATAAATAATAATGTGGAGTTTAAAACTAATCCTTTAATGTATGATACAGTGAGTTTCAAAGGTAGAAACGAATTGCTTTTAACAGCACAAGATGGTCTTGAGGCCGCAAAAAAATTAAAGTCATCAACATCAGGATACAGAGCTCCATTGAATACAACGTTTAATGATAAATTTGTAAGATCTTTAACCCAAGGTGTTATTCAGTATTCAAAAGAGCAAGGCCAAAAAGTCTTTATGGTTGGAGGCGACACAAGAGAAGCTACAAAAAAATATGCACCTAAGATATCAGAGATGCTAATAAACAATGGATTTGATGTTATGGTACCAAAAATTAAGGGTAGTAATATCTTTGAAAAAACAAGTCCGGTTGCAACTCCAGTATTAGCTTTTTTGACTAAGTCTGAAAAGGTGCCACTTTCAATACTTTTGACAGCTAGTCATAATCCTTGGCAAGATGGTGGGTATAACTTTTTAACAAGTGAAGGTGCTGTTGCTAGTGATAAAGTTACTGATCCTATTAGTGAAAAACTTGTAAAAGTAACAAAAGAAGGTAAAGAGTTAGATTTACCTGAAAAAAGAGGTAAATTGACAACTTTTGATCCATATACTCCTTATAGTAAATATTTAGAAGATAAAAAAATTGTTGATTTTAATTTAATAAAAAATGCTAATATAGAAATATTTTATGATTCTTTAGAGGGTACAGGCGGATATTATTTTCCAAAATTATTAGAAGATCGTGGAATTAAGCTTGCAAAAACTTTAAATAGTAAAGTAGAAGGTCCAAATCCTACTGAGAAAAATTTAAAAAATCTTTCAGCATTAGTTTCTAAATCAACAAATCCTTTAAAAATTGGTTTAGCTAATGATGGAGATTCAGATAGGTTTGGAGTAATCGATGAAAATGGGGAATTTATATCGCCAAACGATGTGATTTTTTTAACAGCATATCATTTAATAAAAAATAAAGGTATGGACAAAGGTACTATTATAAGGAATCAAGCTACATCTGAACGTATTGATAAACTAGCTAAATATTTTAACGAAACTGAAGGTAAAGATATTCAAGTTGAGCAAACACCGGTTGGATTTAAATTTTTAGGAGATAAAATGATTTCACTTGAAAATTCTGATCATCCTGTAATTGTTGCAGGAGAAGAATCAGGTGGCTTAACCGTAAGAAATCATATCCCTGAAAAAGATGGTTTTGTAGCATTGTCTATGATGTTAGAGTTAATGGCATCTGAAAATAAGCCATTAGGTCAAATACTAAAAGAAGCTAAAGAACTTACAGGGTCTGATTATGCTTCACAATGTTTGAATATGAAGTTTGCGAAAATGGATCAACAAAATCTTACTGTAAATAGTTTTAAAAAATATACAAACGGTGAAGAACAATCTATTGCAGGGTTAGATATAGATTTGGAGAAGACTTTAGAATCAGATAAAAAACTAAGAGAATACAAACCAACAGGAGATGGTAATAAAATTTATCTTAAAAATGGATCTTCAGTACTTGTAAGAAAATCAGGTACAGAGCCTATAGTAAGGCTTTATATTGATGCTATTGATCAACAGACTTTTAATACTTTAAAGACTTTTTTAGTAACTAAAGCAAAAGATTTTGGTGGTAGCGAAAAATAGTACTTATACAAATTAAAAGGTAGTCTAAAATTTTAGGCTACCTTTTTTATTTATCTATAATTAATTTATTTTTTATGTTTCTTTTGTTTTACAGATAATATCTTTTATTTTATCTTCATTATTAACATCAGCAAGTATAAAAAGTGTATCATTTTCTTTTAATTGAGTATTACCTCCCGGAACTATGTATTTACCATCTTGGTAAACTAAACTTACAAGAGCATTTTCCGGTAAATTAATTTCAAATAATTGTTTATCAATAACTGCTGAATATTTTGGTATTTGAAATTCAAAGATTTTGTTATTAGTATTTTTAGCTTCATATTCAAGGACAGAGCTATGATCAACTTCAATAGGAGCATCTACTTTTAATAACTTAGCAATAAAAGGAATAGTTGTACCTTGAAGTAAAACAGAAATTAAAACTACAAAAAATACAATATTAAAAATCTCATAAGCATTAGGTATCTTAGCAGCTAATGGAAAAGTTGCTAAAACAATAGGTGCAGCTCCTCTTAATCCGACCCAAGATACCATTAATGTTTCTTTAACATTACGTTTAAAAGGCAGACAGATTAAAAATACAGCTATTGGTCTTGCTATAAAAATAAGTATTAATGCTATATAAAATGCTTGTAATGTAGAGTTAAATCCTTCTTTGAAGTTGACTAATAGACCAAGAATAAGAAACATCATAATTTGAGCTAACCAAGCTATAGCATCGTGAAATTTTATTAATGATTTTTTATTTACAAAATTTAAATTAGCCATAGCAAGGCCACATACATATACAGCTATAAATCCATTACCACCAATAATGGTTATAGATGAGTATGTAAACAATACACAAGCTATTGTAATTACAAAATAAAGACTATGATATTCTAGTTTTATTTTATTTATAATATATACAGTTATTTTTGCTATTAAAAGACCACCTATAATACCTATAATCATTTGTTTAAAAAAGTCAAAAAATAAATTTTGAATATTTAATGTGGAAGTAATAAGACCTATTGTGCCTAAAGTTAAAAATACAGCCATAGGGTCATTACTTCCGGACTCAAATTCTAATAGTGGTTTTAAGTTACCTTTCAGACTTATACTTTTTGATCTTAAGACACTAAAAACTGCTGCTGCATCTGTAGATGAAATTATCGCACCTAGCAATAAACAACTTAGAAATGGTAAATTAAGTATATGAAAACTTAAACTGCCAACAACTATACCTGTTATTAATACACCCAGTGTTGCTAAGATTACACCTTCAGTAGCTATGGGTTTTAAATCTTTTGTATTAAAGCTTAATCCACCCATAAACAATATATATGATATTGCTATTATACCTACTTGTTGAGATAAAATATAATTTTCAAAATGTATTCCTAATATACCATCTGATCCAGCTAATATTCCTACCAATATAAATATCACTAATGACGGTAATCCAAACTTTCCACCTATTTTATTAAACAAAATTGCTGAGATAAGAAGTAAAGATGAAACCAGAATTAATTCATTAAAATGCATTTTCTCTTCCTTTACTTTTATGTACCTTAATTAAATTATAAAAAATAGTCAGATATTTTTAAGGTGCTCTTGGTATAATTTTTCGACAATATTTTTTTATTAAAATAGTTTTTATATACAAGCAAGAAAGATTTTCAAAAAACTTGCTGATTTTAGCAAAATTATAGGATAAAATTAATATAAAGGAAATTAATTTTATTACTTTTGTTTTAGTACTAACATCAAATCCGAATATATATGATGAAGAATTCTTTAGGCAACTATTTGAGTTATTTATTAAATCAATATCATTATTTATATTTTTAGTTATAAAATTAGAATTTATATAATTTTTTGTACTTATATTAGGATTTTTTTGAAAACTCAAAGAGCGATTTATTAAAATTGCAATAAAAAATATAAAAATAAAAATATAAGTTTTCTTCATATTAAAATAAGTATA
>CABQAQ010000012.1 GCA_902462155.1 uncultured bacterium
TCTTCATCGTAGTATATATAGCCATTATTCCAATCCCCATCTATTGCTTCTGCTCTGTTTCCAGCATCTGTCAAATCTATAATTTGTACATCATTATCTATTATACCGAATCCATTTCTAGGTAGTTGGCTCATTACTTCATTATGATGGGTAATTAGATCTTGCATAGTTCCGGTACTATTAACTTGGTTAAATGGTATGCTTACATTATAATATACTTTAAAATAGTCAGGATATTTTATTGATTCCATAATATTCCCTGTAACTACTTCTGCTAATAAATTAGGATTTTGTCCAAGATCTATAACTCTATTTCTAGTTGTTACGCTATTATTTAATACATCATAACTTATATTTCCCCTACTGTCCTGAATCAAATGACTTGTTAATATGCCTTGATCATCAAAATTTAAATCTTGTTTATAACGACTCCAACCATCAACTTTTTCAAGTATATGAAATGTTTTAGCATTTCGAGTGTTCTCAATGGTAACTATAGGGGGCTGATAAGGATCTTCTACACTCAATTTTGAACCTATTTGACTCTTTCTGTAAGATACCAAACCATTCAATATTTCATAGTTATCATTATGTGCTAAATTTATTGTTACCTGTCTTTTGGATTTTTCATCCAAAATGTCAAAACACTTAACTTCATGTTCGGCAACAGTAAACTCACTAATTCCAGATAAGAATAAATGTATATGTCCATTATTTATATCCAACTTTCTGGAAAGAAAATAATTATCTAAAATAGTGTCACCGTCTTCATTTGGTAGTGCATTAAAACATTGTGCTGATGTAATAGTCGTATTTTTTACAACGTCTTTCAAATATGTTGCCAGATTACCTATATCTTGAAGTCTATTTCTATCAAATACAAAGTGATCCATTTCAGGATTTGTTAATTTTTCTATATTTTCTGGTAATGGACCATATTCTTGAATGATATTTTGAACAAAATTAGCCATACGTTGATTGTAGTTCTGTACATGATTATTAACTTGCATAGCTTGCAAATTTTGTTGTGCTAAGACTTGTAATTGTTGTGCTGGTATTTGTGGTGGTGCAGGTAATGGCCCTAGAACTTGTGCCACTGGTTGAGCATTGACAGCAACTTGGGCTGCTTGTTGAGCATTTTGTTGTAATGCATTAGCTGCAACTTGTGCCGCTTGTTGTCCTACCGGTCTTACTCTAACCCGATTTAAATTCTGATTTCCTCCAAATCTATGTCCTTGTCCTTGAAATCTGTTAATGTTATTCATTTATTTATTCCATTTACTATAGGTATAATATTATAAATACTACACAAGCATTTTTTTTGCAAGTTACTAACTTTTTATTTTTAACTTTTCTTAATTTTTAAATAAAAGATTAAAATATTAATTATAGATTATTTACTATTAAATCTCCCATCTCTGTTATTCTATAACCATTCTGTAAAACTTTCTTTACAAAATTTTCTATTAGTTTATATCCTTCTTCAGAATCAAAACTATATTTTAACATCATTGCTACTGATAAAATTGTAGCTATCAGATTCACGCTCTTCTTATAGTATCAACTTTTTTATTACTTAAGATTTTAATGTAGAAGAATTTATTAACCTATAAAATATTACAGTCGAATGGAAATTGATAAATAAACGCAAAGATTTTTTATCCATAGTAATGTTTTTGAGATATTAATTTTTCTAGTAGTTAATTATTTTTCAAATTTTTTTAAGCATTTTGTATTCCACCTAAATTATCAATTTTGAATATTTCTATTAGTTGTTTATTTCTTAATATGAAACAATTTAATATTGATATAATTTCATATACAATAATGGATAAGGGTTACCTTGCTCATCCATTGGAGTTTTTCTGTAGACTTGAAATCCATTGTTTTCGTAAAATTTGCGTGCATTTGGATTCTGTTCATTAACAGTCAATTCATTTATGGAATATTTTTTATTCCATATTGAATTAACTTTGTACCAAACCCCTTCCCTATTTCACTAGCTGTTACAAACAGCATTTCTAGTTTATGGTTCTCAATTCCCATAAAGGCAACAATATTATTAGCATCATTTTTGATAACTACTAGATAGGAAATTTCTTTTAATGCTTTATCAACATAAGATTTAATATTTTATATTTCTGAATTCGATAAAAATAAATGCGTTGCTCTTACAGAACTTTCCCAAATCTCGATTAATTCTTCTATAAAATTATAACTTCTTTTAGTTTTAGGAATATCTATCATCTCGATAAACTCTGTTTGGGTAATAAAAATATTATTATACTATAATAAAGTTTTAATTTTTGTAAAATTATGATAAAAATTATTTATAGAGTTATATATATTTAAGAATAATATTCATAATATCAAATTTCGAATGAAGACCGGAAAACCTATCTATTTCTTTTCCATCCTTAAATAAAATAAATGATGGATATGAATTGATTCTATATTTTGCAATAAGATCACTAGATAGATCACTATTAACTTGTCCTATCCATATTTTATCCATTTCTTCTAGTATAGGTGCTTGCTTATGACAGTAACCACACCAAGGAGCAAAAAATTCTACAAGTTTTAGTCCGGTTTTTATTTCAGTTACAAAATTATTTTTGTCAAGTATTTTAATCATTTATATTTTATCCTTCTATATTTTTGTCTTAATCTCTATTTAAAAGTGCACTTAAAATTGATAATAATAAAGAACCTAAAAAAGCACTCCAGAAATTATTAATTTCAAATCCTGGGGTTAAATAAGCTGTAAGCATTAATAATAACGCATTTATAATAAAAGAAAAAAGCCCTAAAGTAATTAAATTTATAGGCAAAGTGATAAGAACTAAAAGAGGCTTTAAAAAAATGTTAATTAAAGTAATTACAACAGTAACTAAAAGAGCTGTTTTGAAACCTGCTATTTCAATCCCTGGAATTAACCATCCTACAAACATAATTATAAGAGCAAATGCTACCCATTTTAATAACATATTTATCATAAAAATCTCCTTTTTTGTTTAGTTATTAATAATATATATAATCATTTCATTATTTTTAAGTATACATACTGACAATATTATAAGATAATTATTTTATTTATATTTCTATATTGAGCCTTAGATATATTTCTGTTAAAATTAACAGATAATTAAAAGAGGTATTAAATGTTTTTTTATGCAGATCTTCATATACATTCAAAGTATTCAAGGGCAACAAGTAAAAGTTGCAATTTAGAAGAACTGGCTATTTGGGCACAAAAAAAAGGATTAAGTATAATTTCTACTGGTGATTTTACTCATCCTGCTTGGTTTAATGAAATAAAAGAAAAGCTTGTCCCTGCAGGAAATGGTGTTTTTAGGTTAAGACCAGATATAGAAAATAGAATTTTTAAAAATATAGATAAAAAAAATATTGTAAAATTTTTATTATCTGTTGAAATTTCAACTATTTATAAAAAATGGGATAAAACACGTAAAGTTCATCACGTGGTTTTTTCTCCGAGTATTGAAAAAGCTGAAATTTTTAGAAATAGATTAGACTCAATTGGTAATATTAAATCAGATGGACGACCTATTTTAGGTTTGGATTCAAGAGATCTGTTAGAAATTACTCTGGAATCATCAGAAGATGCTTATATAATACCGGCTCATATCTGGACCCCTTGGTTTTCTGCATTAGGATCTAAATCAGGATTTAATAGTATACAGGATTGTTATGGGGATCTTGCTAATCATATTTTTGCTGTGGAAACAGGGTTATCATCAGATCCTCAGATGAACTGGAGAGTTTCAAGCCTTGATAAATATAGGCTTGTTTCTAATTCAGATGCACATTCACCTTCAAAGCTTGCTCGTGAAGCTACTGTATTTGATACTGATACGGATTACTTTTCTATTATGAATGCTTTGAAAACAGGTCAAGGTTATATAGGTACTGTAGAATTCTTTCCGGAAGAGGGAAAGTATCACGAAGATGGTCATAGAAAATGTAATATATGTTTAACTCCGGAAGAAACAATAAAGTTAAATGGTATATGTCCTGTCTGTAATAAACCATTAACTATAGGTGTTCTATATAGAGTTAATGAGTTGGCTGATAAAAAAGAAATGGATTTTTCACCACCTTCTACAGCCGGTAAAACTTTTAGCCTTGTTCCTTTAGCTGAAATTTTGTCAGAAGTTATGCAGGTAGGTCCCAATAGTAAGTCTGTATGTTCAGCATATGAAAATTTGATTGAAAAATTAGGCTCAGAATTATCCATTCTACAAGATGTTCCAATAGATGATATATCAAAAGCATTTTCTCCTATATTAGCAGAAGGCATTTCAAGACTCCGAGAAGGTAAGGTAATAAAAAAAGCAGGTTATGATGGAGAGTATGGGGTAATAAAATTATTTCAAGAAGATGAGCTTGTAAAAAAAAAGTATATTAATTTATCACTAGGTTTACCTAAAATTCAAAATAAAACTTCTTGTAAATCAATAACTGATAATAGATCTTCTATAATTAATAAATTCGATGATTTATCAAAAGATATAAATAAAGATAAAATAAATATTAACGAAAAAGTTGCCTCTAGTCTTGATGAATATCAAGAATCTGCGATTAAAAATTCAAGTAAAAAGCTTTTAATAGTGGCTGGTCCAGGATCCGGTAAAACAACTGTACTTACAAGACGTATTGCTTATATGATTTCTGAAAAAAATATTTTACCTGAAAATTGTCTTGCAATAACCTTTACCAAAAAAGCTGCTCAAGAAATGCGTGATAGACTTAGACTATTATTAAATCAAAAATATGATCTTATAAATATTCATACTTTTCATTCTTTATGTTTTTCTATTCTGAAAAAAAATGCAAATAAAGTATCACTTAACGGTGATTTTAAAGTCATAAGTCCTCAAGAGAAATCTTTGTATAAAGAAAAAGGTATATCTCTTGAAAATAAGCTCGAATTTGATGATCTGATAAAATACACACTAAAACTTTTTAATCAAAATCCTGATATAGTTAAGTCCTATCAAGATCTATTTAAATATATATCTGTAGATGAGTATCAAGATATTGATGAAAATCAATATAATTTAATTAAATTTTTAGCCAATAAAAATTCGGATTTATGTGCTATTGGAGATCCGAATCAAGCAATTTATGGTTTTAGAGGTGGGGATTCTAAATTTTTTAATAGCTTCTCTATTGATTATCCCAATGCCCAGATAATTAATTTGAAGAATAATTATAGATCAACAAATACAATTGTAAATGCCTCAAATCAAATGATTAATTCTTTTAATATAATTTCAAAATATGATAAACCTCACGATCTTATTAATATTCATACAGCAGCTACGGATAAAGCAGAGGCACAATTTATTATAAGTAGCATAGAAAATTTAATAGGTGGACATAGCTTTTTTTCTATAGATTCAAAAAGATCTTCCGGCGAAGAATCAAATTATTCGTTTGGTGATTTTGCTATTTTGTATAGATCATCTTCTCAATTAAAAGTTCTAATAGAAGCATTGGAACAATCCGGTATGCCTTTTGCAAAATTATCAAATGATTTATTATGTGATAAAAAATCTGTCCGTAATTTATTGAGTAAATTATCAGATGATAAACCTTTAATAGATCAGTTATCCGAACTTGCTCTAGAATTTTCGGAAGATATTGATGATTATATTTTGAAATATCTATTGAATCTTTCAAAGTCGTTTATTTCAAAAGAAGACTTTATTCATCAAGTATCTCTTTTATCAGAAATAGATACTCTGGATAAGAGAGCAGATAGAATTTCATTAATGACACTACATGCCTCTAAGGGATTAGAATTTAATTGTGTATTTATAGTAGGATTAGAAAATGGTATACTGCCATCATACTTAGCAAAAGAAGCAAAAGAAATTGAAGAAGAAAAAAGACTTTTATATGTAGGTATGACAAGAGCAAAACAAAAATTATTTTTAACACGTGCTATTAAACGCAAAGTTTATGGTAGTTTGAAAAATCAGGAAATATCACCATTCTTAGCAAAAATAGAACAAGATCTTTTAACTTTGACTACTTTTAAAAATAAAACCCAAGTAAAAGATAAAGCTAATTCTAGTCAGCTTACATTATTTAAATAAATTATTTTAGTTATTTTATCTTTTTAAGTGAAGATATAAAATTATTATGTTCTAAATCACCATCAACTTTTGTTAAAAATATTTGACAATCTTTTTCATCAGCATCTATGGATGGAATCTGTGATAGTTCGGAAGAATAGTAATCAAATTCATTTCGACTACTTAACGGTATTCTATGAGCTAAACTATTTAGTGAAATATTCCTTAAAAAGCCTCCAAACCCTTTATTCTTATTGCTGAATTTTGTATATATTCTTAGAATTGTATCACTATTTTCAATATTATAACAACCTACTATATAACTTGCTAATTGTGGAGAAGAAGATCTGATTTTTAATAATTCTACAAAATTATTTTTAATAAAAAGTTCACCTTGAATCTTATCAAAGTTTCCTTCTGGTAGGTTTACAATATCAGAAATTATAGATGGACTTATCATTACAAATGGATTTCTGAATAATGCTGCAAGCTTTAATATATACTCAACTAAGCCTATCTTTTGAATCTGGCCATTCTTTACTAAAAATTTTATTGTACCATTAAGCTTTAAGTTCTCATCTGTATTTAATTCGATTAAACCACTTGCTTTACCTGATATTTCTCTTCTTAAGTTTAATAATGAACTTGACATTATATCAGAATTTACATCTTTTATTCCTAATCTTATATTATATTTATGTTTTTTTAAATCACAAAAAACTTTTAATGTTGAAATACCTTCCGCTATATTAAATTTATTTGATTTTATTTCCAAAATATTATTTTTATTTAAAGTTAAACTTGCTTCAAGATTGCCAAAATTAATATCTTGATATTTCCCTTCATTTAGCCTTAATATACATCTTTCTATAATTAAATTATTTACATCAAATGTAACATTATTATTATCTGTGTCATTATTTTCAATATTGTTGTTTATATTACTTTTTTGATTTACAGAAGAGGTATTTTGTTCATTAAATGATTTTAATAATCTATCAATATCAATATTATCTATTTTAAAATTTACATCTTTTATAATAATAGGATATTTTATTTCATTTGTTATACTTCCATTAAAATCATATTTGGATCTTTTATAACGTCCATCAGCTATTATATTTATTAATTTAGAATTATATGTATTTATTTTGGCATTTTTTATATATAAACGCTGTTTAGGTATACGTATACCGTAAGCTTCCATATTACCTTTTATAACAGGGAATTGATTTTTATTAATAAATCCTAAATTCCCTTGAAATTTTCCACCTTTAAAAACTTTTTGTCCTATAAATACATTTAAAAATTCGCTTGGCAATGGGTTTGGTATATTGAAACTGAAATCATTTATATATGGTATAGGATCAGAACAATCAATATTACCATTAAGGATCATAACGGGTTTTACTTTTACACCTTTTTTTAATTCTTCTGCTATGTAATAGTTAATATTTTTTATATTAAGTATATTATTTTCAAAATGAAGATCAGCTTTTAAAGCTCGATCATAACCTTTTGGTGAAAAAGATGATTTTTCAATTAAGATATCATCCCCCTTTGCAACTTTTGACATCATTATAATATCAATCTTGTTATAGATTGAATTTATAATAATTTTAGCTGGAGCTTTGCCTATCATTTCCATTTGAGTATTTATCATTTTCGATAAATAATTTTTTGTAAAATCATTTGTTATAAATGTTTTAATAGTTAAATTTGTATCACAAGATTTTGCATAATCTTTAATTACTCCATTTAAAGTTGCTTTATTTATTTTTTTAGATCCATAATATCCGTAAAAATTTTCTAAAATTATATCATTTGTTGATATTAATAATTTACCTTTATTAACAATAATAGGTAAATTATTTAATGGAATGATTTTTAAGTAGCCTTTATTTAAATTAACAATTCCATTTAGGTTATTTTTTGTTAAATTTATATTAAAATCAAAATCACCTTTAATATCACTAAAAAATAAAAGTATATCACTGCCGTTATTTATTATTATATTTGAATTAACAATATCAACGATATCTTCAATTTTAAAATTTTTCGATATAAGATCAATATTTACTCCATTTTTCTTTGAGGCATTTGCATTAATATGTACGTTTGAATTATTTATATTCAAAATACAATCATTCATATAGATATGTTTATTTTTTAGAACAACTTTATTTTTATCATTTATTGAAAAATGAATCGATTTATTATTTTTTTTAATAAAAGTGTCGATATCAAAATGCAAAAATCGTTCTTTTTTCTTTGTATTATCTATATTAAAATCATTAATCTTTAAATTTACATTATATCCTGATTCAATTTCGTATAGAATAAGACTTCTTTTTAATGATAGAACCGAGTTATAAAAATCAAGTTCTATGTTAGGTTTCTTTTTCGTATCTTTTTGTTGCTCCGGAAATAATTTCATAAGTTTATTTACATCAGCAAATATATAATCAGTTTCAAATCTATCAATAATTATCTTATTTTTTAATAGATTTTTCATTGATATTTTTGTATTTAAATTTTCAATAGAAAATATTGAATTATTATTTTTTAAAATAATTAATTTATCAAGTTTAAAAGAAATATTTGGAGTAAAACCAGTTTTTAAGCAAGGTTTTTTAATGATGATTTCATAATCAGAATGTTTTTTCAGATTATTTTCTATATATGATATTACTTTTGTGTTTGAAATACAGATGGGTAATATTTTGATATAAAATATGATTAAAAAAATAAAAAACAGTATAATAAATGATGTAATAAAAATTAGAAGTCTATTTTTTCTCATTAAAAATTCCTTATACTCTCAAAGAAATTATAGCATAATAAATTTATGTTATTATAGAATTATGAAGAACTTTTTTCTAAGTATAGCTTTGATATTTAGCTTGATTTTAAATTTAATAAATACAGAAATTGTTTTTGCAAATCCTCAAGAGGGCAAAATATCAAATACAACTCAAATAAAAATTTATAGTCTGGATAATAAAGTATTTGGTTTAAAGAAGCAAGACGGTAGTATAATTATTAAGCCTGAATATAAAAAAATAATACGGCTTGGGGAATCATCGTTTATAGTGCAGAAGAAAAATAAATTTGGGCTTATAGATAATCAAGGGAAAATACTTATCCCAATAGAGTATTCTCATGTAGAAAGAATACTTGGGAGGTATTTAAAGATTGGTAAGTCAGGAAAATATGCTTTATATGACGAATATGGCAAAATGATTTTAGATCGAGAATATAAATCAATAGGATTATTTTTTGGAGGAATGCTTTTAACGTGTAAAAATTATAAATATGGTGTAGTTGACTTTGAAGGTAGAGTAATACTTGAAAATAAATTTGATGATATATATATGCCGAAATCGAATATAATGAGAATAAATTATAATGGAGTCTGGTACGAAATAGAACAAGTAAAAAAAGAAACTCTTTCATTACCTGATAATATAAAAGATGTAATGAAAGATGATAGTTTTATTATTTCAGAACTTATTACCAATCCAACTACAGTAACGAGTTATTCTCTTGTTTCGTTTACTGATTATTTATTAAAGATATTTTCATCAATATCTCCATCACACGAAAGAACGATAGATGATCTTATGTTATCTCAAGGAGCAGATACGATGTCTATTTTAGTAAAGCTTGCTTGGATTCCAAAATATCCGTTTGTTTACGCAAAAAACTATTATCATAATATAATGACACCAAATAATGGACCTTTATCAGAAATTAAATATGAGTTAAAACGTCGAATTAATTAATAAAAATTTAGAAGAATATATTTAAAATTAGTATATCAAGAAAAAGCTTTCAATAATGTTGAGTTAATGTTGGATATTGATAGGATGTTTTATAACTTTTTTAAAATTCAAACAGAAATTTCTCGAACTTTTGAAAGCATTGAGTAGCAATAAAAAACGACCGATTTATATCGGCCGTTATTAATATGGGCGAGGAGAGACTCGAACTCTCACACATTGCTGCGCTAGATCCTAAGTCTAGTGCGTCTACCAATTTCGCCACTCGCCCAATGGATCTTTTTTAAGTTTATACTAATAAAAGTTTTACGTCAAGTATTATTATGAAATGTAAAAAAAAAATAAAAAAAAGACAATAAATTTGAATATAGATTTTTTATTTTATAATAAGGCTTTTTAGAAAATATAAGATATGATAAATAATTTTAAAAACTATATTGAATTACCTCAAAGAATATCAATATCTATTAATGAGAATAAAATTTCAAAAGAATTAATAGATAATATTTCAATAGCATTTGTTCAAAATCCATCAGTCAATTGTGATAGATTTGAAAAGTCAGATGATAGCCCAACAATATTAGAAAAAATAAATTTTCAAAAATTGGTTGATAAATTTGAAATACCAGAAGACTTTACTCCGAATTTAAATTGTACTAAAAAAATTAAAGAAGGAAAAATTAAAATAGCTCAGGCAGGATTTTTTACAAAAGGAACTTTACAAAGTCAAATAGACGACTTTGGAGGAATTGACAATATTGCATTTATCCTAATTTCTCATTTTCAAAAACTTAATAACCATAAAATAGTATTTAATTCTGGTGAAACTATTGATATAAAAATAGATAAAGATAAGAATAATATTATTCATTTTCATAAAGTTAAGAACTCTGAATTTGGAAAAATAAAATATAAAGACTAGATTATAAACAAATGTAAATTAATATTAATAATCTGTTAAAATAATAGCAAATTTTATTTTTATAGTTTTTGTAAAAGTAATTATTATTATTTACAAAAAGAGGTTTATATGCGTCGTATCGAAAAATATTCGTTAACTTTTGGAAGAGCTCTGACTAGTTCAGAAAAGAAAGATTTTATAAATATTACGAAAGAAGCTAAAGAAGTATTAGGTAATACTGGTGATTCAATTCTGATAGTACCGGATACATCGTTGCCTTCTGAGACTGGTAAAGATATAGGTATGGGGAGTATAAATACTCAAGCTTCAGATAACTTTTTTGGCTTTATGAAGGATTATATAGGAATAAATGCTATAAAAGTATTACCACAAGGAGAGTATGGAAGAATACATAATCTACCTTATTCCGGATCTGCTTTATCATTGGGTGTACAATTAATTGATCTTGAAAAATTAACTCAAGATAAGTATGGAAAAATACTTCTACCTGAAGAATTTGATGAACTTGTAAATGCTAATAAAAAAAATAGTCAAGAAATTCAGAAATATTCAAATTATAAAAATATTGTTAAAAGTGATAGTGATTTTAATAAACTATTAGAAAAGTCATATAATAGATTTAAATTATTAGATCAAAAAGAATATGCGCAGCTAATAGGAAATTTTGATAAATTTAAGAACGAAAATAATGATTGGTTAGAACCAAAATCTATATTTAAAGTTTTAGCTAAAAAATATAATACTCCAAATTATAAAACTTGGTCTAATAAAATAGATAGAGATTTATATGATGAAACAGTTTTAAACAAAGAAAGAAAAGCAAGAATAAAAGAGCTTAATAATGAATATAAGAATGAAATTGATTTTTATAAATTTACTCAATTTTTATCAGAAGAAAATTTGAAAGAAAGTAAAAATAAATTAAATGAAAAGGGATTAAAATTATATGGAGATTGTCTTATAGGGTTTTCAGAAGATGAAATGTGGGCAAATCCAAAAGCATTTGAAGAAGCTTATATAGGAAATAAAAATTGGGGATTACCTTGTTTAAAATATTCTGAGATATTAGATCAGAACTCTGAAAGTGCAAAATTGTTAAAGAAAAAAGTAGAGTTATTTGCAAAAAGATATGATGGAATAAGATTTGATGTAGCTTGGTGTTATATTAATCCTGTAATAACTCCATTAGTTGATAATGGAATAGAACAAAAATATACATATGATGGAACAATAAATGCGTATAGAACAAAAGAACCTCTTAATGATAAAATTTTAAAAATAATAGAAGACACAGTAAAAGAAGTAAAAGGCAAAGACTATAATCAAAACAATCTGATCTATGAAATAGAGGCCGGGCCAAAAGATTTTCAGGCATTTATATGGGATGATAACGGAAAAGCAGAAATTATTCCGGCTTTAAAGAATAGAAACATAGTAATGAGTACTTTTTATATGAATAATTACTATGGAAATGTAAATTTCTTAAAGAATAATGTAAAAATTCCTGAAGATAATTTTGTAATAATGACAAATAATCACGATCATGTAGCTTTAAGAAAATTAGCCGAATTAGATAATAAAGATACAAATTTCTCTCAGAATGAATTAAAAAAGATTAAAGATGCACAGACAGAACATTTACATTACTATTTAAAAATAGATCAAGAAAAATTGTCAGATCCTAAAGAATTTGTAAAAGCAAAATTTGCTCAAATATTTACAGTAAAAAATAACAAATTATTTTTTATGGATGTATTTGGTAGAAAAGAACAGTTTGATAAACAAAATGCTGATATAAAGCATAACTATGAATATAAAATATCAAATGATTATGAGTCTGAGTATCATAAAGCTCTTCAAGAAGGGAATGGTCTAAATATTATGGATGCCTTTGATAAAGCCTTTGTTTCTAAAGGATTGGATCAAAGTAATCCAAAGCTTTATCAAAAGATAGTAAAATATAGAGATATTCTGAATGAAAAAGGTGTAACTACTGAAGTCGAAGCTAATAAAATTTTCAATAAAAAAAAATTTAATGGAAAAATATTGGCAATAACAGCTATGATCTCAATAATACCTATATCCTTATACTTAATATTAAGGAATAAGGATTCAAAAAATTAAAATCATATAATAGATATATAAGATTTCCATAAAGTTTTGTAACAAAAATTTGGATTTATGTAAATTAAATAAAAAAAGAATACTTTATATATACATAAGTTTGAGTTGAAGGGAAAAGCTGATGTCAAATTCGTATGATGTTGTTGGGTCTTATAACTATAATGCATTTGGAAATAATAATTATTATAATAATGCCTCAGTAGCGAGAGGATTCAATATAAATAGTCATAAAGTAGATAAATTAGTAAAGCTAATGAATTCACAGGATGAACCTGAAGATAATTTATCCTCAACATTAAATGGAGCAAAAAATTCTTTAGGATTTTTTGCAGGACTTAAAGTTTTATCTAGCATAATATCATCAAAAGCATTATATGTGGATCCGAATTTAAAAGGATTTGAAAAGCTTAAAAGTGGATTTAAAGGTTATACAGAGGCTTGTACAGCGGCAGTAAATTATGCTGATAAAAATGGTAAAAATCTAATAGAAAAGGTTGTATTTACAGATGCAGCTTGGGATAATATAGGAGATATACATAAAACTTTAAGAACAGAAGTAGGAAAAGCACCATTTGATCCTATACGTAATGGATTTAGAAAAGTTAAGAACTTTTTTACAAATAGTAAATCAATAAAAGAAGTAGCAGATCAAGTATCTGTACAGGGTCTAGCTAAAGAGGTAGTATCTAATATAGATAATGGAAATCTTAAAAACATAACAAATCTAAGTGATAACATAGATGCTCTTGTAAAACTAGGTACACAAGAATCAGGTAATGAGGCAGCAAAAGCAATATTAAATTCTAAGACTGGTGGAAATATTTCTTTAAATACTTTAAAATCAGTAGGTGATTCTGCAAAACAACTTGAAAAACAGACAAAATCTTTCAAAAGTTATATCACAGGTCCAACAGGTCCATTGAGTAAATCAAGTATTATGTTCTCAGGTGGTATAACTGCATTATTATCAACCTTTACAGAAATTATTCCTGCATTTAAAATAGGTACAAAAGAAGGATTTAAGCAGATAGGAAAAACAGCAGTAAACTTTGCAGTAGATACAACAACAGGAGCAGTAGGTGAAGTTGCCGGTAAAGTAGTAGGTGGTGTAGCCGGTAAAGCAATAGGAAAAGTTATAGGTTCAATAGTCGGAACACCTTTAGGTCCGGTAGGTATGGTTGCAGGTCAAGTAATTGGTGGTATGTTAGGCTCTTGTATCGCAAGTTGGGCTGGTAGAAAAATTAGTGAAAAAGTAATAGGAAAATCTGAAGTAAAAATTGCTGAAGAAAAGAAAAAAGCTAAAAATATTGAAAAAGTATCTCAATCTCCAAATGATTTATTAGCAATTACTAATCAAGCTAAAATGTTAGCTCAAAATGAGATAAACCAAAATGGAACAATTTCTAATAAAACAGTTCAAATGTTAAATATAGCAAATGATATAGAAAATGATATAGTGACTCAAATGATGCCTGCTAATCAAAGTGTTGGATTTTTAGGACAGACTTCTTCTAATAATAAATTCACTGTTCAAAAACCGGTATCAATTAATCCATTTGCAGCATAACTGGTATTAAATTATTAATCATTATTTTTTAAAAAGCTGAAACTAATAAAAAATTAATAGAAAAATAGGAATTTAAAACCTATAAGAAGAATAGTTAAATGTTGAATAAAATTATTAATTTATAATATAATAATTTAATATGAAAGAAAGTGAACTAGATAATTTATATTCAGACTTTTTATCAACTTTAAGCCACGAGTTAAGGACACCGCTTACAAGCATACGTGGCTTCTCTCAAACTATGATAGAGTCTTATTATGATCTTTCAGATGAACAAAAGATAAAATTTTTGAAAATTATTGAAGAACAATCAATGCGTCTAATAAAGTTAGTAGAAAATTTACTTGCTGTATCCAGACTTGAATCTAAAAAAGAAAAGTTAGTATATAAATCATTTGACCCTGTTTTAGCTGTAGAAAATATTTTACAGATGATAAAAATCAAATTTAAAAAACATATATTTCAAATGGAGATCAAGTCAAGTATATTAAAAGCATTTGCGGATAAAGATAAATTTGAACAAATAATAATTAATTTACTTGATAATGCTGCAAAATATTCTCCGGTAAATACTATAGTAAAAATTCAGATAAGTATGTCAAGTGATGATAAATATGTTATATTTAATATTATTGACCAAGGTATAGGAATAAAAAAAGAAAATTATGAAAAGGTATTTGAGAAATTTTTAAGAATAGAAAATGTATATACAAGAACAACTGAAGGAAGTGGAATAGGTCTTTATTTATCAAAATGTGCGGCTATAAGTATGAATGGTGATATAAATGTAGTCTGTGATAATAGGGGGACAGTTTTTACATTAAAATTACCAAGTACAAAATTAGATAGCCAAGTTATAAAAAAATTAAATGAGGAATAGAAAATAGAAATGTATTCAAAAGTAGTATTATTGTTTGACAAGAGAGATGAATTACCGACAAAATACAAAAAAGCACTACAAAAAGAATCTATATCATTATTTTCTACAAAATCGCTTGAGGATTTTATCAACCTTTATATAAACTTAGAACCAGATGTTGTCGTAATATCAGACACTATAGAATCTATTATATCTTTGGATAAAGTAATAAAAAAGATAAGATATTTATCAATAGATACATTATCTGTAATAATTGTATTATCAAAATCAAATGATATAAATGATAAATTAAAATGTTTAGAAGCAGGAGCGGATGATTATTTTTCTGAACCAATTAACATACTGGAGTTTAAAGCTAGAATAAATGCACATTTAAGGAGAAGTTTTGAAAATTCTATAAATGAAAAAACAAGATTATTTAATCAAAAAGTATCAATCAAAATATTAAAGCGACTTATAAAAGATAATTCTAATTGGGCGTGTTTATATATAAATATAAATAATTTAAAATTTTATGAAGAAATATATGGGGAATTAGCTGCAATAAAAATGCTTCAGACATATACAGCTATAATAGTATCAACACTTTCTCAAAAGGATTACTTAGGTCATTTAATGAACGATGATTATATAGTAATAACGGATAGTATTGAAAAAGCAGAAAATTTAGCAAAGTATTTTGTATTTGCTTTTGATAAAGTTGTAGAAAAATTTTATAATGAAAACGATACAAATCAAGGATTTATAATCACTGGAGGAGATATAAAATCAGAGCTTAAAATTAATTTAGTAACAACAAGTATAGGAATAATATCAAATTATTATAAGCAATACACTGATATAAAGTCTTTATTAACACAATTAATTTATATAAATAAACTTTCAAGATTAAAATCAGGATCAAATTATATAACAGAATGTCCAAAAATTGAAACGGCAACTAAGATATTGAAACAAGAGTATAATAATAAAATTTTGATAGTAGAGCCGGATGAATCGATGTCAATATTACTTCAGACTACATTAAATATGAAAGGTTATAAAAGTAAAGTTATAGATTATGATGATTTAATAAATTATAATTTTAATAAATATTTACCGGCTGTTATTATCTTAGATGCAGGTAATGGCGAAGATCCTACTGGAATAAAATTATGTAAGATGATAAAAGACAATAATATTGAATCTAAGACAAAAATTATTTTAACAACAATTTTTCACGAAAAACAGAAAATACTTAATGCCGGAGCAGATTTATATTTACCAAAACCATACGAGCTTACAGACTTATTTTTGTGGGTTGAGAAATTTATAACAGAATATAATAATACATAGCTAATATTAAATCATTAGCTATGTATTTACTATATTATCGTTATTTATTCAATTATTATTAATTAATTTCATCTAGTTGTTTATAAAGAGGTAATTTAGAAGAATATTCAGCAATAATTCTAGAAACATCAATACCACCAATGACTACTTCAAGAATAAGTTGATAGTTAATAAAAATAATTTCGGAAAACTCCATTTCATCTACATTAAGGACTTGAAATTCTATATAATCAAATCCTACATATTTTAATTTTCCGTATTCTGCATTAGATGCCCATCTTAAAAAAATAATTTGTTTTTCAAATTGTTTTAACTTTTGTATAAGCTTCATAAATACTCTCTCTAAAATTATTAAGTAATAATATTTTATTTTAATAATTAACATAATTAACTATTATTAAAATAATGTCAACTGAATTAATAGAAATATTATTTTTTATTAAGTTCATCAATAACTAAATTTGTAATATCTTCAGCACCATAAAAAACAGAACCATCTGAAAAAATTAAAGTATAATTATGTTTTTTACCAACAGATTGTATAGCTTTTTCAAGATTATCTTCAACAGTTTTGATTTCTTTAGCAGAGTAAGCTCTTATATCCGAGATCATTTTTTGAATCTGAGTACCTGCTTTTTCTTCAAGACGTTTTTTCTCTTCAGGCGAAGAAGCTTTTGAAATAGCGGCTTGGTTTTCTGCAATAAATTTTTGCATAGTATCTTCTTTAGATTTTAAAGTATTTTGGACTTTTTTTGCTTGGTTATAAGAACTCATAACTTGTTTAAAATTTACATAGCCATATTTATCTACAGCTAATGCACTAATTGATGATAAACTTATCAAACACATTAATGATAAAATAACTTTTTTCATCTATTATATCCTCCTAAACTCCTAAAAAGATTTATAAATTAATAAAACTATAATAAAAAAATACACAAAAGTAAATAGTATATATTAATAAACGATAAACTAAAATATAAAGTTTTAGCTATCTAAAGAAGTTATTTTAATATCGATTTTATCGTTATATTTTTTTTCAAAGGAATTAATAAAAACATTAGAAGATTCAACCCAAAAATTACAACCGGTTAAAATAGTTTTTTTATCAGTGGCCTCACCTGAATTAATATGAATAATTAAAGGATCTGATCCTTTAAATTGAGAAATAAAATCTTTAAGCTCAATAATTTCTTCAAAAGGCATTTCTTTTTTTATACTAAGATGAACTAAATTACTATTTTCAACGGGCTTAACGGATTCAATAATAAATTGAATACTATCTTGTTCTTCACGTTTTTGCACACGTCCTGATAGGATAACTTTTTTACCGGTTTGCAAAAAGGATCCATATTCTACTAGGTTTTTGTAAAATATAACAAAATCTACGCTTGAAGTTAAATCTTCAATTACCCCCATTTTTAAAGATTTTGTAGGATCTTTTTTTAAAGGTATTTGTCTTTCCTGAACAACTAAACCACAGATTGTTACTAATTTATCATTTGGTACATCGGATAACTCGTTAATATTATGGGTTGTTAAAAATTTTAATTTATCTTTAATATTTTCTAAAGGATGAGAGCTAATATAAAACCCAAGAAGTTCTTTTTCAAAACCTTGGATTATAGAATCAGAATAATCCGAATCATCACCTAATAACTTGAAAGACTGCATTTCAAAGCTTTGAGTCATTGAAGTGCTATTATTTAATCCTGCCCCTGAAAGTGCAGAAAATAAACTTACTTGCCCAAGCTCTTTAGCCTTATGTTCTTTCTGAGCCAGATTAATTATACTATCTATATTTTCTATTAGCTTTTTTCGACTAGGCTCTAAACTACAGAATGCTCCAGATTTAAAAAGACTTTCTAAAGTTTTTCTATTTATACATTTCATATCAACTCTGGCTACAAAGTCACTTATAGATGTAAATTTTCCATTTTCTCTTTCTTTTTCAATAAGCTCAATAATACTACTACCAACCCCTTTTACAGATCCAAGTCCAAATCTGATATTATTTCCATCAGGAGTAAAGTCAATAGATGAATAATTAATATCAGGCGGTAAAATTTTTATACCAAGTTTTTGTGACTCTGAAATGTAACTTTGTGTCTTATCAAGATCATTTTTTACACTAGAAAGTAAAGCAGCCATATACTCGATAGGATAATGTGCTTTAAGATAAGCAGTCTGATAGGCAACAAAAGCATAAGCAGCAGAATGTGATCTGTTAAAGCAATAAGCAGCAAATTTTGCCATAGTTTCAAATAAATCAGATGCTATTTTTTCTTCTATATTATTATTTTTAGCCCCTTCAATAAAAATAGACTTCTGCTTTTCCATAACATCGTGCTTTTTCTTCCCCATAGCCCGACGTAGAATATCAGCTTGACCTAATGTATATCCGGCCATTGCTTGAGCTATCTGCATAATCTGTTCTTGATATACAATAGTTCCATAGGTATCTTTTAAAATAGGTTCTAATACCGGATGTGGGTATTTAATTTCTTGACGACCATGTTTTCTAGCTACAAAATCTTCAACCATGCCGGAATCTAAAGGCCCCGGTCTAAATAATGCTACTAATGCTCCTAAGTCTTCAAAAACAGATGGTCTTAAATCCCTTACGAGTTTTTTCATTCCGGCAGATTCTAACTGAAATACTCCATCCGTATCCCCTCTTGTCAGTAAATCAAAAGTTAATTTATCGTCTAACGGAATCTTATTTATATCAAAAGTTTCACCTGTACGCTGTTTTATTAAATCTAAAGTATTTCTTATGGTTGTTAAGTTTTTTAGACCTAAAAAATCCATTTTTAAAAGACCAAGTTTTTCAATATCACTCATTGCAAACTCGGTAATTACAGAATTTTCTTTTGATAATTGAACAGGTACAATTTCATTTAATGGTAAATGTGATATTATTACTCCGGCAGCATGAGTTCCTATATTCTGCTTAAGTCCCTCTATCGGTAAAGCCATATCTACTATTTTTTTTACAGTAGGATTACTATCATATAAAGCTTTAAGTTCCATACCATCTGCAAGTGCATCTTTTAAAGTTACCCCAGGACCGGATGGTATTAAGCTTGACCATTTATTCGCTTCAGAAAATGGAACATCATAAGCTCTTGCAATACTTTTAAAAGCATTTTTTGCTGCTAAAGATCCAAAAGTTATGATTTGACATACATGATCAGCTCCGTATTTTTTTGTTACATATTCAATAACTTTTGCTCTGCCTTCAATACAAAAATCAATATCGACATCGGGCATACTTACTCTTTCAGGATTTAAGAAACGCTCAAATAATAAATTATGTTCTATTGGATCAAGACTTGTTATTCCTAAAGCATAAGCTATAACACTTCCAGCAGCAGAACCTCTTCCTGGACCTACAGGAATATTATGTTCTCTTGAGTAATTTATAAAATCCCAAACAATTAGAAAGTATGCAGCAAATCCCATATTATCTATAATTGATAATTCGTATCTTGCTCTTTTTTCTATATCAGAAGAAATCTTTCCGTATTTTTCATTTAAACCTTTAAATACAAGATGCTCTAAGTATGTTTCAGCAGTATATCCTTCAGGTACATCAAATGGTGGTAAAAAAGATTTTCCCATTTCGATTGTTAAATTACATTTATTCGCAATATTTACTGTATTTTCAATAGCTTTATTAAACTGATTTTCATCTAACCAATGAAAGGATTCTTTTAATTCTTCCGGCGTTTTTACATAAAATTCGTTATTAGAAAATTTAAATCTATTGTTATCTTCTTTTAAAGAGTTTGTTTGAATACATAGAAGGGTATCATGCCAATCAGCATCTTCTTTTTTTAAATAATGACTGTCATTTGTAATTACAAGTTCTATACCAAGCTCTTTAGATAATTTTATTAAGTCTGGATTACTTTTTTTCTGATCTAACAGACCATGATCTTGCATTTCTAAATAGTAATCATCAGCAAATAAGCTTTTATAATATTGAGCAATTTCTTTAGCTTCATTATATCCTTGCTTAAGTATAGCTTGTATAACTTCACCTTGAATACAAGCTGATAGGCAAATAAGGCCATCTTTATATTTTTCTAGTAATTTATGATTAATTCTTGGTTTATAGTAGAAGCCTTCAATATGAGAGATACTTACAAGTTTAATTAAGTTTTGATAACCTTGTTGATTTTTAGCTATTAAGACTAAATGATAATACTCCCGACTGGAAGGTGATTTATCAGATAGATCTTGGCTATTTGTAACATAGAACTCACATCCTATAAGAGCTTTTATTCCAGCATCTTTAGCAGCGACATACATATCAATAGCACCATACATAACCCCATGATCTGTAATAGCAACAGCGGGCATATTATTTTCTTTAGCAAATTTGCATAAAGCTTTTGTTCTTATACTTCCATCAAGTAGGCTATATTCCGTGTGTAAATGTAATGGTACGTATTGCATTTTAAATTCCATAAAAAATAATAAGGTAATAAAAGTAATTTACCACAATTAAAATCTCATTTAAACCGTATTTTAAGAAATTATTAAAAATTGAAACAATATATTTATTAGACAATAAATATATTTACATATAAAATATATTTATTATGAAAAGAATAATAGATGCAAATTTAAATAGAGTAACAGAGGCATTAAGAGTACTTGAAGAACTTACACGTTTTAAATTTAATAATATAGAATTAAGCTCATATCTGAAAAATCAAAGACATGAAATATGCAAAATACAGGATTTATATTATGATGATTTATTAAAATATCGTAATAGTGAACAAGATATAGGAATTAATATTGATAATCCGACAAAAATAGTTAATTTACATAAGAATAATATAAATTTGGTTTTTAAAGCAAATATAAAAAGATTACAGCAAGGATTAAGAGTTTTAAGTGAGTATGATATAGAAAATAATCATTTATATGAGCATATAAGATATAAAAGCTATGAAATAGAGAAGCAAATATGGGGACTTTTAAAAATGGATATAAAAAAATATTTATTAAAAGATAAAAAATTGTATTTAGTTACGAATTCTGATAAATTTAATAGCGACGATGAATTTTTGGATGCAGTAGCATCATCTTTAAAAGGTGGTGTAGATATTGTTCAATTAAGAGAAAAGAATGCAAATGCAAAAAGGATAATAGAGCTTGGCTTAAAGATAAGGGAGCTTACAAGTTTATATAATGCTTTATTTATAGTAAATGACAGAGTAGATATAGCAAAAATAGTTAATGCAGATGGAGTTCATTTAGGTCAAGATGATATAGATATTAATACAGCAAGAGAAATTTTAGGATCAGGTAAAATAGTTGGAATATCTACGCACTGTAAAGATGATGCTAAAAGGGCAATTGAAGCAGAAGCTGATTATATAGGGGTCGGACCTGTTTTTGAAACACCAACAAAGCCTGGTAGAAAAGCAGCCGGGTTAGATTATTTAAAATTTGTATCAAAAAATTATAGTATTCCATTTTTTGCAATAGGTGGTATAAATGAACAGAATATCGATACAGTAATTGATTATGGAGCTAAAAGAGTAGCTATAGTAAGAGCTATTATCAATAATGAAAATCCTGAATTAATAGCTTCTATTATTAAGCAAAAACTTAATAATAGAAAGTATTAATTCAAAGTATAAGATTATTAATTTCCATAAACAAGATAATCAAATAATTTTTTAAGAGGGGATCTTTTTTTATTAGCTAGAGCATTTTTTCTAGCTGATTCTTTTAGTTCAGCACCTACAGTTGAGTAAACAAAATCAAGCATAGCAGAACTTCTATCTTCTTGAGTTTTATATTCTTCACGGAATTTAATAAGCTCACCATTATCTAAAAATTTGCCGCCACAAGAATAACAATCATCAATTTGGATTTCACGTTTGATACTACTGAAATTTTTAACCATTTTAGCTCCACAAACAGGACAAACTCGTGGCAAACTTTCATCAACTTTAATAAAAGTTTTATCTTTTAACACTTCAATTATACGATCAATATTTTCGTGTTGTTCATCAAAATATTTAAATTCTCTGTTATCAAAATAAATACCACCACAACCGTCAAGGCATATATCTAAATTTATTCCGTGTTCAGGAATAAATATTTTATGCATTTTTTTTTGACAAGCCGGACATTTAATAATTTTAAAAGTATCTGCCATAAACAATATCTCCTTTTTTATTTTATTAAAAATAACATGTTTTATAATAGCTGTCTTCATACTTTCAAAGGAAGTTTTACAAGATTTAGATATCAGGAGAAAAAAATTTTTTGTAAACTTTTGTAAACAAAGAAAAAAAAAATAGCAATTTTATTTTTTTTCAACGTTAAGAAATATAGGTGTAGATAATATATTTGGATAAGTAATGAATAGTGTATCAATGATTAATGGTAATAATAAGAACCAAAATTATGTAGTATCACAAAATAAGATAAGCGAGATACATAATGCAAGCGATCATGTTATAGACAATACATATGCAAATAGATTAAAGATCGGAGCTGATAAACTCACAAATGCATTTACGGTATATCCGGCAAAGGGTTTAAAAGGAGATAAAAATGCAAATTTTTATGAATTTTTAACAATGGGTCAAGTTCCATATTTAATCGGAAGCGGATTGATGATGTCGCATGCTATAATAGCCAAGAAATATGATAAATTTGGCGGGGTGCAGGCAGCAAAGATCACTGGACCGGCAGCTATAGGTGTTGTTTTATATGGTGTATTAAAAAATCTTTCAAGGCAATTAATAAATAAGCCGATAGAGATGGCAACTGGGGTAGATTTAGATTTACCATATAGGAAGGTTGTTCACGAGTTACCATCTACAAGTGACGGGAAGTCTTCTGCTAGTATAGAGTATCATAAAGTGTTTGAAAGTGCTGATTTTCCTCGTTGGGATTTGTTATACGATTATGATAAATATGGAAGTAAAAGAGGATCTTATTATGATCACGTAGCAAAAAAAATGGGGTTAGGTGAAAATTTAGAATCATCAGATCAAGCTGCAAAACCTAAAATAAAAGAGTTACTTATAAAAGCAAGGACTACGTCTTTATTTACAAGTTATTTATGGGCTGGACTTGGAGTTATTTTAGCTTGTCAAGATCCTATTGCTAATTTGTTTGAAAAAAAACAATATAAAACTTTAAAACAAAAGTTTTCTATGGGGAATATCAAAGCACAAAGCAAGAAAATAGCAAATGCTGTTTTCAAGAGTTGTAAAGATGTAGTAAGTACAAAAACCGGTAAAGCTTATGTAATAGGAACAATAGCTGCCACTGTTTTGAGTAATATAATTTGTTTATCCACAATAAAACAAAAACCGGTATCTAAAGAAGCAGAAATAGATAAAAGTAAAGATTATACAGTAGGTTAAAATTATGGCGTTAAATAATAATAATATTAATGATAAGCAAAAACAGCTACAAGCTAATCAAACATTTAAGACAAGAGCTTTAAATGGTATGGATGTATCTGATAAAATAAAGCCACAAAAAGGTAAAGGATATATAGTAAAAAACAGTTTATTAGGAGCCCCTATTGAATATGCTAAGGATTTAAAGTCAGATGTAGTACATGTAAAGAGTGGTTTAGAGGGTAAATCACGAGATCATTATTTAGGCAGAACAAATGATCTTGCAATGAAAACCGGAGCTTTAGTTTTAGGGGCATATTTATTCACAAAAAAAGGTACACCTAAAACAAAAGCAATGGAATTCATAGGACCATTAGCATTTTTCGGAACTATGTTTGCTTGGCCAAGAATAGCAATAGCAGCACCTATGAAGGCAGCTACAGGTGTAGATATGTTTATGCAGTATCATGATTCAGAGGGAAGGAAAAAATATTTCTTTCAAGATCCTCAATATACGCCTTGGGATTTAGTATCAAAAGAAGATATGGATAAAATGGCAAAAAAAATGAACGTATCTGATGATACTCCAAATAGAGATGAAGTTGTAAAAGAAAAAGCAAATAAGTTAGCTTTACAAGGTAATACACTATGGATGTTAACAGCAGGTTTTGCAACTCCTGTTGGAGCAGCTTTATTGTGTAATTTAATAGATAAACCTGTAACTAAAGGATTTGAATCAGCTATATTAAAATCCACAAAAAAAGAAATGGAAAAGTTAGTTCCGATAACAGATAATAATATAGAATCGTACAAAGTTTTAGATAAAAAGGGTTTAAAAGAATTAAATAAAATATTGGAAAATAATGGGAATGCATCTTTATCAATGAATAGTCCATTATTAAGGAATATTGTAAGTACAATAGCACCGGATAATGATAAAATAATAGATAAAGCCATAGCAGAAGATATTATGGATTTTGCAAGTAAGCATTCTAAAAAAGAATTTGAGGCAAAAGAATTTATAAATTTTGTATTAGATGAATCAAGGTATACAAATATTGACGGAGTAAATGCTAAGAATGTTGATATTTTGAAAAAGATAGGTATTTCACCTGAAGAGTTACGTAGTCAAGTAGAAAATATAAGTTCTGATAACTTGAAAAATAAAGATGCGCTAAAAGATTTTATAACATCGTATAATTATCCTACTAAACAAGTTATGCAAGGTGGTAATCCTAAGGCTGATATTATTGGAAATATCATTGAAACAGCTTATCAAGATTATTCAAAACCTATTTTAAATGAAGATGTAAAAGAATATATACAAAAGCTTAATAAAACTATGGACGTATATGCACAAAATGAAGCTAAATTCATGAAGTATATGGACGTAAGAATAGGTGATAGATCAGAAACATTTATAGCAAATTGTGCAAATGACTATTATGATGCATTTTTTGATTCATTAGGTATCAAAGGTTCAAAATTGAAAAAAGCACAAAAGGGTCTTAAAGAAGCTGATGAGGTTGTAAATCAAGCAATAATAGATATAGCAAGTGATGATAATAAATATAAAAAAGCTGTCAAGAATTTATCAAAGGTAATAGAAAATCTTGAGAATGGTTTAGGAGATAAAACAAAAATAGAATATCAAGAGAATGTTGATAAAATATTAACTCAATTTGATGAGAATAGTGAATTCAAAAATGTAGCAAAATATATGCTTGGAGAATCAAAAAATGGAAAGAATACAGTATTTGCAGATATTACAGATCCATTAATAGCCGGTTCAAGACGTCAAGCTCTTAATACATATTATGAGAACAGAGTAAGTGGTATTAAAGCTATGTTTTATAGACCATTATTAATGTTAGATTTAGAAAAAAGAATACAAGAAGGGTCATTGGAAGAACAATTCAAATCATTAGTAGACAAGCAAAGAGCATTTGGTCAAGATAAGTTAACCTATGATGATTATCCAAGAATTGAAGAGATCTGTAGAAATGAAATAAGAAAATCTAAAGTATCAGATCAGGCACAAAAATTCAACTTATACTCACCAGAAGATTATAAAATAGTAATGAAGTTATTGTATCCAACAGCAGAAACTTCTCAAGCCATTGATGAGGTAATCCAAGGTAAAAAAGTTGATATAAGTGTTTTAAGAAATACAATAAAAAATGAAGAATTAAAGAATATATTAGAAAATACAGTAGCAAGTATGGAATCAGAAACCGGTAGTTCTGTATCATTAATATCGATTGAAAAGTTAAAAAGAGCAATAAAATCAGATAGTGAAGAGCCACAAAAAGCATTAGAAGAATTCCAAAAGATATTAAAAAATCCTACGGTGAAAGATAGACTAATATTTTCAAAGAATCTTGAAGAATCAATAAGTCCATCTACTTTAGAAGCAATTGGTGGAAATGATAGCAAACTTGTTAAAGGTTTAAGTGAGTATGCATCTAATGTTGCATTTTATATAGGTGATGATAATAATCCATTAATGCCAAACCATAAAATATTTAATTGTAACTTATGGAAACCAGAAACATCAAATGTTAGAAATAAAATGTTATCTTGTATGAATAAAGATAATTTATCAACAGAATCAGTTGTAAAATTAACTAGAGATGGAGCCATGAGAAAATCTAATTCTAAAACGTGGATGAATAGGTTTGGAACTCTAGGCTTAGCATTAGTAGGTACAACAGCTATATTAGTAAGTGCTTTAATAGCAAATATAAAGAAATCAGAAGATAATCAAGCATAATAGGAGAAATATATATGCTTAATAATATTAATGGGAATTATGTAATATATTCAAAACAACCATTAGTGAATAAAAAAGAAAATAGAAGTACAGATTATAAGAATCAAGACACGGCAAATGATTCAAGATATAATGTGAAGTATCAAGGAGCTTATTTAAGTACTCCATCATTAAATAAAGTACTTATAAAAAGCACTCAAAGTTTCGGATCAGCAGAAAAAACTAATACTGATAATAATATATCTGATGTAAAAAAAATAGATTCAAAAAAAGAAGTTAATGATAATAAAATAGAACCTAATAATTTAAGAACAATGTTTCAGAATAATGAAGCAAAGATTATGGGTATAGTTATAAGAACATTTAATGCGAATGATGAAAATAATGACGAATTAATAAATGGTAAAGAGAAACACGGTACATTTTTAAATGCAATTGATCGTTTAGATGAAGTAAAAAGTTTAGGAATAAACACTTTACATATACTACCATTTCACGAGCCTGGAAAATTAAATGCGATGGGAACTGCAGGTTCAGTATATTCACCATTAGACTTATTATCAATAGATCCTGTTTTAGATGATAAAGATGATCCAAGAACAGTAAAAGAGGAATGTAAAGAATTTGTAAATGAGTGTCATAAAAGAGGTATAAGAGTAATGTTGGATTTACCAAGTTGTGCCTCCTATGAATTATTTTTAAACAGTCCTGAGTTAATGGCAATAGATCGTAAAGGTGTAGCAAAAACTCCTCAAGGATGGAATGATATAAGAATGTTTGAACCATTTGCAGATGAAACAAAAAGGACATTAAATCCTGATTTATTGCAATTGCATAAAGATTTTGTAGATATGTGTATAGATCTGGGAATAGATGGAGTAAGAGCAGATGTAGCTCGTGCGAAACCTACAGAGTTTTGGGATATAATAATTCCATATTCACACGAAAAAGATCCTGAATTTGCTTGGTTAGCAGAAACCTATACATATGAGGATGCATCACCACAATTAAATATGATGTATGATAGACCTGAGGACTCATTAAATGCTGGATTTGATTCTTATTATGGTCAATATCATATATTTCATGAATGGACAAGTGCCTCTGAGCTTGTAGATTATGTAAAAGATAATCTTGAAATGAGTCATAAATTTGAGCCTGGAAAATCATTGATAGGATCATTTGGAACTCACGATGATATGTCGCTTATGTTTAGGGGAGGTGCAAAGTTTACTAATTTAGTTACAGGCTTACAAGCTACTTTACCAATGACAAATCCATATATTATTGATGGATACCAAACAGGAGATTATTACCAATATCCATATAAAAATGCTATAAGTGCAACAAGCATGACAGATTCTAATGTGTGCGTAGTACACGAAGGTAAGTTGGATATCTTCAATTTATCAAGAAAACCAGGTGGAGATAATCCTGAAATAGAAGACTTCTTTAAAGAATCAATGAAGTTTAGAGATAACAATAAAGATATAATAACTAAAGGATCTTTTATTCCATTAAATGTAAAAGGAACAAAGAATGATCAAATAATTACTTTTGCAAGACATCTTAATGGTAAAACTTTCCTTGTTGTTGCAAATAGAAATGTAAATAATAGAGAAAAAGGAATAATAGAAGTACCTGGATTAAAGAAAGATCAAAGTTTAAATAATTTATTACCATCTTGTTTTGATGAAAGTTATTTTCAAACAGAAAATAATCAAGTAAAAGTTGATTTGGGTGCTGCTCGTATCCACGTATTTGAAATAGATACACCAGATATTGAAAAATCCGGATTAAAAGTCTATAAACAAAATATTAAAAATGACTAGTTTTCTATAAATAAAATATCGTAGTAAAATTTTCTGATCTGAAATTAATTTTTAGAGATTTGATCTTGGCTGATGTCATTCGTTCGGTTGATTTTTTTATTGTTAAATTTTATTTAGGTATATATCTGAGTTAACAAAAAATAGAACGAAAAATTTTTGATAATCTTAAACAATAAAAATAATAGTTTACCCCAAGAACTATTGATATAATTAAAATTCAGACCTATTTAGTTTAAAATTCTATATAAGTTCCTAATTTTTAGTATTGAAAGATGTTTATTTTTTTACTAAGATGAAATAGTTAATAAATCTAAAGAGAGGAAAATCTTATGAAAAAATCAGTAAAGGATTTAAAAGATATTAAAGGCAAACGAGTATTAGTAAGAGTAGATGTAAATGTTCCTTTAGATGAGAATAAGAACGTCACTGATGATACACGTATAAGAGCAATATTACCTACAGTAAAATATTTAAAAGATCTAGGAGCAAAAGTTATTTTAACAGCTCATTTAGGTAGACCAAAAGGCCAAATTAATCCTGAATTTTCTCTTAAACCGGCTGTAAAAAGATTATCAGAATTGTTAAATGAAGATGTTTTATTTATAGAAGCACCTATAGGATCTGATGAAATAGAATCTGAATTAGCTGATTTACAAGATGGTAAAGTAGCAATGCTAGAAAATATTAGATTCTATAAAGAAGAAGAAAAAAATGATGACGAGTTTGCAAAAAAATTAGCCTCTCTAGCAGAAATTTATGTAAATGATGCTTTTGGAGCAGCACATAGAGCACATGCCTCTACAGCAGGAGTAGCTAAATATTTATCCCCAGCTGTGTCAGGTCTTCTTATGGAAAAAGAATTAAATGCTTTAGGTAATTTATTAGAAAATCCAAAAAGACCATTTACTGCTATTGTTGGTGGAGCTAAAATTTCTACCAAAATTGGTGTATTAGAAAATTTATTAGATAAAGTTGATAATTTAATTATCGGTGGTGGTATGGTATATACTTTCATTAAGGCAAATGGAGGTAAAATAGGTGATTCTATACACGAAGATGATCAAATGGATATAGCTTTAGAGATAGAAAAGAAAGCAAAAGAAAAAGGTGTTAATTTAATATTAGCAAAAGATGTACTTGAAGCTGATGAATTTAGTGAAAATGCAAATACAAGAATAGTAGCTGTAGATGATATAGCAGATGGACGTGAAGGTGTAGATGCCGGTCCTGAAACTATTAAATTGTTTAATGATATAATAAAAGATTCAAAAACAATATTATGGAATGGACCTGTTGGTGCATTTGAATTCGAAAAATTTACAGAAGGAACAAAACAAGTTGCTATAGCAGTATCTGAAGCTACTAAAAATGGTGCTGTAAGTGTTCTAGGTGGTGGTGATACTGTTGCTGCTGCTAAAAAATATGGATTTTCTGATAATGATTTTTCTCATATTTCTACAGGTGGTGGTGCTAGTCTTGAATTTATAGAAGGTAAAGTTCTTCCTGGTGTTGCCGCATTAGATGATAAATAAAGATTTAAAATTTTATTTGGTTTTGATACTTAAAAGATCTGATTTAAATAAATCAGATCTTTTATTATTAATTATTAAATTAAATAAAATATGTAAATTTTTTAATTCAAATATCGTTTTAATTCTGAAGTAGCAAAAAGTGCACGATTGTATACTTCATCAATAGTTAGATTTTTGTAAAAAGCTCTACCAATACCAACAGCAACAGCACCTGCATCTAAATATTTTGTGAAATCAGCTATTTCAATACCACCTGTTGCCAGAACATTTAAAAAAGGCATTGGTCTTAGTAAATCTTGAATATATTCAACACCTCCTAGATGTAATGTTGGGTATATTTTTGTGATGGGCACTCTTGCTTTCCAAGAATTATATGCCTCATTTGCCGTAGTAGCAGTAGATATATGAGGTATCTTTACACTTTTACAAAATTTTACAAGACTCATTTGCAATACAGGTGATACTATTAGTTTTGCACCAACATTAATAGCCTTCTCGGCTTGAGATTGCGTAACTATTCCTCCTGCGGCTATAGATACCTTATTATTTGAGGCAAATTTTTCTATCACATCATAACCAAATGCGTTCTCAAGCGTTATTTCTATATTTTTTATACCACCGTCTATTAATGCTTGAGTTATATTTATTGCTTCTTCTTTATTCTCTACTCGCACTACAGCATATAGTTTATTTTTTTTAATAGATTCTATTATATCCATTTTTTTTTAGTTATCTCCAATTTTTTTATTATCTTTATTTTGTTTTATTTTTATAAATCTTAAAACATTCTTTTTACTTAAGTTCTTTTTATCAGCTGTACCTAAAATTAGTTCTAAATCAGAACGTAAAAGTTGAATATCATCATATTTTTTTAAAGAACCACCCAAAGAAATAGATATATCACCAGTTTCTTCAGAAACAACCAGACAAGCACAATCTGCAAGTTCTGTCATGCCAATAGCTGCTCTATGTCGTGTTCCATATTTCCAACTTAATTTTGGATCTTCGGTTAATGGCAATAAAACTCCAGCTGCTACTATTTTATTTTTATTTATTACTACAGCTCCATCGTGTAATGGGGTATTTGGATGGAATATTGTAAGTAATAGTTCACAAGATAATATCCCATTGATTTTTACTCCTACTTCAGAATAAGATGAAAAATCATCATTTTTTTGTAAAACCATTAATGCACCTGTTTTAGTTTTACTTAAATATTTAACAGCTTCTATAAGCTCTGCTTGAGTCGTTTTTAGAGTCTCGTGAGAAAAATCTTGTGACGAAAAAGCATTTTTTAAGAAATCTGATTTGCCTAAATAGCCTAAAAATCTTCTTAATTCAGGTTGAAAAATTACTATTAAAGAAAATGCAATTATACTTATTAGTGCTTTTAAAAATAAGCCCCATATCTGTAAATTAAGTCTAATTAATACTTCAGATACTACCCAGAAAAATAGTAAAACAAATATTCCACGTACTAACTGTTCGGACTTTGTTCCTTTTATTATTTTTTTATAAAGGAAAAATAATATAAGTAATAACGAAATTACCTGAAATATATTTATTGCTATTACAGAATTATCTGAGTATTTAAAATAATTGTATACATTTAAATAGATGTCACTAAACATTTTTATCCTTTATATCAGTTAAAATAAATTTTTACTACAGGCTTTTAGGAATTATATCATTTTCAATAAGCTGCTCTAAAGTTTCTTTTTTTATAATGATATCAGATTGCGAATTATTTACAAGTACACAAGCCGGTTTTAATACTCTATTATAATTGCTTGACATAGAATATCCGTAAGCACCTGTATCATAAACACAAATTACATCACCTTCTTCTAATTTAGGTAATTGAATATTTTCTATAAGTATATCTCCTGACTCACAGAATCTACCAGCTAAAGTAATAGTTTCAATATTTTCCATATTAGGTTTATTTGCTACTTGAGCTGTATATTTAGCTTGATATAAACTTGGTCTTGCATTATCAGCCATTCCGCCATCTACAGCTACATATTTTTTACCATTCGGTACTTGTTTTGAGCTGCCTACTGTATATAATGTCACTCCTGCTGTTCCAACTAAACTTCTTCCTGGTTCTATGTATATTGTTGGAGTTTCTACATTGTATTCTTTAGAATATTTTTCTATTGAAGTAATGATTTTATTTGCTATTTCAAAAACTGATGGAGGCATATCTTCTTCTGTGTATTTTATACCTAGTCCACCGCCTAAATTTATTTCATTTAAATTTATATTAAATTTATCTTTTATGTGTCTTATTTGTTCAAGTATAATTTTTACTTCATCATAATATACAGAAGTTTCAAATATCTGAGATCCTATATGTGCGTGTAGACCTACAGGATTCAAATTTGCATATTCATCATTAATTAATTCAAATACTTCATCAAGTTGAGTTAAATCAAAACCAAATTTAGAATCCAAATGACCGGTTTGTATATATTGATGTGTATGGCATTCTATTCCAGGAGTGATTCTAAGTAGAACATCTACTTTTTTATTCTTTGATTTTGCTACTTGATTTAGCATTGCAAGTTCCAAATAATTATCCACAGAAATTCTTGCTATATTATTATCAAGAGCAAATTCTATTTCTTCAAATGACTTATTATTTCCATTAAAGACACAACCGTCTAATGATCCTAATGCTTTATAAACGGTGTACATTTCACCTAATGAAACAACATCAAAAGCAAATCCTTCACTATTTAATATTTTGCATATAGCCATTGTCATAAATGATTTTGAAGCAAACATCATATTTGTATTTTTATAGCCTTCAAAAGCTTTTTTATAAGCTCTTGCCATTTCTCTTATTGTTTTCTCATCATATACATATAAAGGTGAACCATAGGTCTCTACAAGACTGATTAGATCACATCCACCTATTTCTAGGTTCCCTTTATCATTTATTTTTGTTGTCAGCGGTTTAATATTTTGATTTGCTGTTTTTTCCATAACTTATTTTTTCCTCTCAAGTTTTATTTTTATATATAATTTATTTTATCATTAAAAAAAATTTCATAATATAATTATAATATGATAAATATAGATTCCTTAACAATAAAAGCATTTATAGAAGAAAATAAAAACTTTTTTATTGGAGCTAAAGTCCAAAAAATTCAGCAACCTACAAGACGAGATCTGATTTTTAGTTTACGTAATTTTTCTTATTCTAAAAAATTTTATATTAATATTCATCCTAATTTTTTTCATATCTGTTTTATTTCTAAAGAAAACGAGAAAAAAAGAAATATTCAGATACCTAAAGTTGCCCCTATGTTCTGTATGTTATTGCGCAAATATTTAGAAAATAGTAAAATTATTAATATAAATCAGCCTTCTAATGAGCGTATAATTGAACTTCATTTTCAATCTAATGATGAATATCAAGGTGTTACAGACCTTTGTTTAGCTATTGAGCTTATGGGAAAACATAGTAATATTATTCTTTATAATCTTAACTCTAAGATTATTTTAGGCTGTATTCATAACGTAAGTGAAGAAAAAAGTAAAGAAAGAGAACTTGCAGGTTTATTACCTTATGTTTATCCTAAACCAAAATTAAAAAATAATCTTCTTACAACTGACTTCCAAGAATTTAAAAGTCTTTTAATTACAAATATTTCGGGTACATCTAAAATTATAAGCGATAATTTTTATTATATTTCTCACGATTTATCTAAAAAAGTTCTTAATTTTTTCAAATTTCAATCAAATAATGATACAGATAAATTAAATGAAATTTATTCTTATCTGAAAAAATGTATCTTACTTGAAAATTTAAGTCCGACAATAGCTCAAGATTTAAGTGATTATTCTATTTTTAATTTTTGTTCTGAGCAAAAATCATCTGTTAATGATGTTATTGATTCTTATTATGCTCAAGAACAGTTTAGGTTTTTATTTTCTAATATGTATAATAAAATTAAAAACACTTTTGATAAAGATTTAAAAAAGTTAAATTTACAGATTAATAACTTAAACAATCAACTATTAACAGAAGATAAATCCTATCTATATAAAAAATATGCTGATTTACTTATGGCAAATCAATATTATTTAAAAGATAATGTTAAAAATATTATTATTCTACAAGATTTTAATTCTTCTGATAATATTAAAATTCCTGTTGACCCTAGTTTATCTATTGTTCAAAATGCTAATATATATTATAAAAAATATAATAAAAATAAAACATCTATTGATTTTGCTAAAAAAAGGCTTAAGTTTCTAATGGAACAATCATCTTTTATCGAAGAACAATTATTTTATCTTAATCTTGCTTCATCTTTTGAAGATCTGGATGATATTTTTAATAAAGATACTATTTCTTCTGATAATAATTACAATGGTAAAAATATAAGTAAAAACAAAGTAAACAATCGTAATGTAAAGAAAGATAAAACTGATAAAAAAGAAATTCCAATATTAAAAATTGATGAATATATTGCATATATTGGAAAAAATAGTCGTCAAAATGATTATATTTTATCTAAATTATCTTCGCCTTATGATATCTGGTTTCATATAAAAGATGCTCCAAGTGCACATTTATTGCTTAAAACTTTTAAAAATACTTTAATTTCTGAGGATGTTATTTTTAAAGCAGCTAAGGCTGTGAAAGAAATTTCTGTAGGTGTTTTAAGCTCAAAAGTATCTGTAATATATACTTTAAGAAAATACGTTAATAAATCAACACAAAAAGGCTTAGCTTTTGTAACTTATTCTAATGAAAAAGAAATAGTTATTGATTAATATATCTTGAAAATGTTTTTTCATTATTCATCAAATTCTATCATAAGATTCATAAACTCAATATCATCATAATCTAGACGTGAGGTGTTAAATAAATTTTTACCTGCTTTAATAGTAACTTCGTTATTCTGATTTTGTCGTAGGAGATGTGTTGGTAGTTCAATTCTTTGTCCATCACCATTTATTTTTATTTCAGAAATAGGTTGTCCATTAAAATAGATTTCAGCAGGTGAAGAATAAGCTATTTTAACTTTTGATTGACCCAGCTGTTTTGCCATAAGAGTATCTACACCAATTACCGACCCTATAACCAAATAGCATTTTTTTCCAACAGGTATAGATCGTATAAAAAAGTCTTTAGAATAAAATGCACCAACCGAAGATGATTGAAAATCAGCAGCATTTGCACTATTTCCAGAATATACGTCATCCCCTATATGACACATATTTTTCTCTATTACAATATCATGCGGTTTACTCTTTTCAATACCTATAACAAATGGTCTGCTTGCACTTTGTGCATTTAAAGTCATAGAATATGGTTTGTATCCATCTTTTTCTATTGACATAATTGTTGGAGCATTAATTTTTGCATTTAAATCAAATTGACCATCCTCATCGGTAATTGTCATAAAATTTTTGGCAGGTATTTTTACTTTCGCATTGCTTATAGGATCTTGAGTGTTACCATCAATTAATTTATTTGTTTGCTGATTAAGGTTTCTTTTCTCCTTCTTTACATTTCCGGATATTGCTGCAAATGATAATAGATTTATATTGATAGATACTATTACCGCAATATATATAGCAATACTTTTTTTCATTATACCCCCTTAAGATTAATTTTATTATTTATCTTAATTTGTATAGATTTTTTTTATATTAGCCTATTGTATAATTTATAATAATTATTTAATCTTATTTGGGATAAAATATATTTATAAATATTAAAAAGAGAAAGTTTTAATAATTATGAATATAAAAAAAATTATTTCTTCTTCAATTACTGAAGATATACCAAGTTCAATAGAAATAGCGAATGATTTATCTTGTGGTATAGAAATAAGCAGAATTCCTAAACAATTTAATATAAATAAAGATTTTGATCAGGTTAAATTATATCTAAAAGAAAAATTAAAAAATTTTCAAAATATTATAACAGTACACGGTTTATTTTTTGATTTAAATATAGCATCTAGAGATGAAGGTATAAGAGAATTATCTCAAAAACGTTATTACCAGTCACTTGAATTGGCCAAAGAACTTAATGCTACAACACTACTTTTCCATACTGGGAAGAAAACAACTAAGCATAAAGATAGCCAAAGAAAATTTAAAGATAATACTATTAAATTTTGGGAAAGTTTTATAAAAGATATTGAAAAAACTCACATTACTGTTGTTTTAGAAAATGTTCAAGAAGCAGATTATACTTTTATTAATGATATTATTTCTCATATAAATTCAAATCAACTTAAAGCATCACTAGATACAGGACATGTAAATGTTCATTCAGATCATAGTATCGTAAATTGGATAAAAGGTTATAATAAAAATCTTTATCACATGCATCTTCATAATAATTTCAAAGATGATGACTCACATTATGGTTTAAAAGAAGGTAGCATAAATTTTGAACAGATTATAGATACGTTATTTGAGTTAGAACTTTATCCGTTATTTGTATTTGAGATATTTAAAATTAAAGATTTAATATCAAGTATTGAACTATTTGACAAATTAATAGAAAAAAGAAAAAGTAGTATAATACGTATATAAGTACATAAGATAAAAATAAAAGGAGGCTAATTATGAGTAAATTATTAAATGCAGATGAAAGTTTATATATAGTGATAGATCTACAAGAGAAGTTAGTAAAAATTCTTGAAGAGGGTTCAAAAGTTATAAAAAATTCGCAGACAATAGCGAAAACAAGTTCAATATTAAATATACCAATAATAATTACAGAACAATATAAGAAAGGTTTAGGTGAAACAATACCTGAAATAACAAGTAGTGTAAAACAGGAGGGTGTCGTATTTTTTGAAAAAAATTCATTTAGTGTTTTAAAAGAGGATGGTTTTTTAGAATTACTGAAAAAGTCCGGTAAAAAGCAGATAATGATATCAGGAATAGAAAGCCATATATGTGTTATGCAAACAGCGTTAGAGTTATCAGAAAACGGGTATCAAGTATTTGTAATAAAGGATGCATCAGCCTCAAGAGATAATAATCAATTGGAACTAGCTATGGATAGATTGAATAAAAATGAAAATATAGATGTAATAACTACTGAAATGGCTGTGTTTGAATTGTTAAAGACATCAAAAAATAATCATTTTAAAGAGATCCAAGCTCTTATAAAATAAATTATTATTAAAAGAATGCTTTTAATTTAAATAAAAAGTTTCGGATAGAAGAATATAGTTCTTAAAAATATTTTTTTTATTAGAAACAAAAAGGTAATGAGATTTTTTTTTATAAATTTTTGAATCTAAATAATTTTCAAAATAAATTAAAGAATCATTACCTTTATTGTTTTTTTTCATATCCACTCCTGGTTTCGTATATTTTTAATTTGATCTAAATATAATATTTACTTTTTTTTTGAAATTTACTTTACTCTTTTGTATAATTTAATAGATAAATATAAAATTTATAAACAGGTGAAATAAAATAATATGAAAAAGTTTAAAATAATATTAATATTAATTGCTATAATTTTTATAGTGTTTTTAATCAAGAATTATAATGAGTTTGATTTTTTTAATAAAAGTGAGAAGATATATAAACAAGGACTGGAATTTACAAAAAATAAAGATTACCAAAATGCTTTTTATAACTTTTCGCAAGTTTCAAAATATAGTAATATATATATATATGCTTTATTTAGGCAAGGTATGTCTGCAGATGCTTTAAATGATTCAAAAACAGCCATAGAAAAATATAATAAGTTTTTGCAAAGATATCCTGATACATTATTATCCCAGAAAGCAGCATATAATTTGGCATATGATTATTTTAAGGAAAAAAATTATAGTGAATCTAAAAGAGTATTTAAATATTTACAAAAAAATTTCCCAAAATCAGATTTTGCAATAGCTGCAAATTATTATCTTGGACTTATCATAAAATATGATCAGAATAATATTATAGAAAAAAAAGAAAATAGTAATAAAGAAGAAGTAATAAATAATTTAAAAACGAAATCATTAAATTATTTTATTTCATACTTAAACTTAAGTCCAAATGGAAGATTTGCACCTAATTGTCTTAAGGAAATTTCACAATTAAATATTCCACTTTCTAGAAATGAAAAGAAAATTATAGGAATAGCAAATTATAAAAATAATAATTATAAAAAAGCAATAAAATATCTAGACTCGTTAGAAGATAAATCTGATATTTGGCCATATTTACTTTTATCCTATAAAAAAGTAGGCAATTATGGAATTATTAAACAAAATTTTAATAATTGGATAAAATTACAATATCAAAAAAATGATCAAGACGAAAAGGCATTAAAAGAATATAGATCAATATTATATGCAGCAATAGATGCTTATATAGATATTCAGACTATAAAAAATCCTGAAGATAAGTCACTTGCGTGGAAAAATCTACTTAAATATGCATATTTAAAAAATATTCAGGCCGAAGATTATATTTTATATAAAGCCTCAAAATATTTAAATAAAAAAGATAATATAAAATACTATAAAAGAATTGTAGATGAATATCCTCAAGATGATTTTGCTTCAGAGGCATTATGGGAATTATTTTGGTATTATTACCAAAATAATAGTTATAAAACAGCATTTATCTATGGAAAAAAACATATATCTAAATATACAAATACCCAAGCAGCTCCAAGAATTTTATTCTGGATGGGAAAAATAGCACAAAAAGAGCAGAATGTAACGCTAGCAAATAATTATTTTAACCAAGTAATTTCAAAATATCCGATAGACTATTATGCTTTTAGAGCACATAAAAACATAGAACCTCAAAGAAAAGAAAAAATTAAACCATTGATAGAAAAGAATATAAATCCTCAATTTCCAATAAACTATGCAAATTTAAATCCTGAAAATATGAGTATAGTAATGAAGATTATGGAACTTGGTGATTATGAATTATTAAAGCAAATAGAGTTTGAATCAAAATTTGTAGATAGTTGGATTCATTACCAACTGGAAAATTATTCAAAATCAGTTAATTTAGCAAAATTAGCTTTAGAGGAACTTGAAACAAAACCATTATATTATGATGAAGTATATAAACTAGCTTATCCTATACATTATGCTCAAAAAATAAATTCCTATAGTGCAGTATGGAATCTAGATCCTTATATAATAATATCAATAATAAGAGAAGAAAGCTTTTTTAATAAACGAGCAAAGAGTTTAGCAAATGCTCGAGGTCTTATGCAACTTATGCCATCTACAGCTAGATATATAGCATCAAAATATAATTTAAGATATCAATCTTTATACGACCTGGAGGACAATCTAAAGTTATCTACAGCATATTTTCATTATGTTTCAGATCAAATGATGGATAATAACATGATTTTATCTGTAGCCTCATATAATTCTGGTCCAAATATTCTTAAATATTGGCTTAGCAAATCTAATACACAAGATATTGATGAATTTATAGAAAATATTCCATATTTTGAAACAAAACATTATGTAAGAAAAGTGTTTGCTTCATATTGGAATTATACAAATATATATAGGTGAGAAAAATTGAAAAGGATATTATCAATGAGGCTAATACTTAGTTTTAGTTATATCGTTGTGTGTTCCTGATCCAAAAGGTGTTGTTGCTCAAAAAGCTGTATAAAACTAGCTTTTCGTTGAAGCAAATCTAAAACCTCAAGATTATTTATTAAGTTAATTCTAACGGTATGTCTACCGAACTAGGTAATATTGCTGGATTTTAAACTTATTTCTCTTTAAACCATAATTTAAAAAAATATAAAGAGCCAATAAAATTAATTTTAAAGACTCTTTATTATAGTTTAAGTAAAAGAATATAAATTAAAAATAATTATCTATGAATCGATAAATTTTTTAAAAATTAAAGAAGCATTATGCCCACCAAAGCCAAAAGAATTAGATAAAGCAACATCAACATTTGCCTTTAAAGCTTTATTTGGAACATAATTAAGATTTGCAACTTTTTCATCTTGGTTATCAAGATTAATAGTAGGAGGAATAATTGAGTCATTAATAGACTTAATACAAGCAATGGACTCAATAGCCCCAGTAGCTCCAAGAACGTGTCCTGTCATAGACTTAGTAGAGCTAACTTTTAAATTAGGATTTAAAGATAAATCACCAAAAACATTAGCAATAGCTTTAGATTCAGCAACATCCCCAAGACCTGTAGAAGTACCGTGAGAATTAACGTAATCAACATCTTGAGGTTTTAGATTTGCATCACGAAGAGCTATTTCCATAGCTTTTTGAGCACCGGCACCTTCCGGATCAGGAGCAACGATATCATAAGCATCAGCTGTTTGGCCATATCCTACAATTTCAGCATATATCTTTGCACCTCTAGTTTTAGCGTGTTCAAGTTCTTCAAGAATTAAAACACCGGCTCCTTCAGCCATAACAAATCCATCTCTATCTTTGTCATAAGGTCTGGATGCTTTTTCAGGTTGATCATTACGTTTAGATAAAGTACGAGCACTAGTGAATCCACCCATACCTATATCACAAATAGCTGCTTCAGCACCACCTGACATAATAATATCTGCATCACCCCATTGAATAGCTCTAAACGCATCACCAATAGAATGTGCAGATGTTGCACAAGCTGTAGTAATAGCTTTATTAACACCTTTTGCACCATATTTCATAGATATTCTACCAGCACCCATATCAACAATAATCATAGGAACAGTAAATGGGGTACATTTATAAGGAGCTTTAGCTAACATAATTTTATGTTGAGTTTCAATCGTGTTAAAGCCACCGGCAGCTGATCCAAATATAACACCAAATCTATATGGATCGATGTTACAAGATTCAAGATTAGCATCTTTATATGCTTCATCAGCAGCTATTAAAGCCCAGAAATTATATCTATCCATTCTCCTTTGTTCTTTTGGTTCTATATAGTCATCTACGTTAACATTTTGAATTTGTCCTGCTATATGAACAAGATGCTTAGATAAATCTAATCCTTGAATAGTTTTAATACCGCTTTTCCCATTAATTAAGTTATTCCACAGAAGGTCAACACCAACTCCATAAGGACTGACTGTACCTAAACCGGTTACTACAACTCTTCTTTTTCCCATTTGTATCCCTTTTCAAATAATCTTTTTTATAAATAATGAGGAGTAATAATTAACTAAAAAAAATCACTCCTCGAAATAAAAATCAAGTAGTAAATTACTACAGATTAGCTTCAATATAATTTACAGCGTCTTTAACTGTAGCGATTTTTTCAGCTTCTTCATCAGGAATTTCAGTACCAAATTCTTCTTCAAATGCCATAACAAGTTCTACTGTATCTAAAGAATCAGCACCTAAATCAGCTGTAAAGCTAGCATTTTCTGTAACTAATGATTCATCTACACTTAATTGTTCTACAACAACTTTTTTTACTCTTTCAAATACTGTACTCATTTTTTTTCCTCTTTTTCAATAATTAACTAATTTAACAATTTTTATTATACTTGTTAAAGATATTTTTGCAAATTCTTTTGATAATCTTAACTAAAAATCTAAATTACAAGACCACCATCTACACCAATAACCTGCCCTGTGATATATGGTGCATCCTCTATTAGGAATTTTACTGTTCTTGCTATATCAGACACTTCTCCTAATTTTTTAAGAGGTATAGCTTCTACTATTTTTTCAGTGTTAAGATCTTTTGTCATATCTGTTTGGATAAAACCCGGGGCTACTGCATTAACTCTAATATTTCTAGAGGCTAATTCTTTCGCTAATGATTTTGTAAATCCTATAACACCTGCTTTTGATGTAGAATAATTTGCTTGACCAGCATTACCATATATACCTGAAATACTTGATAAGTTAACAATAGCACCACTTCTTTGTTTCATCATTTGTTTAACTACACTTTGTGATACATTAAATAATGAATTAACATTCGTATTTATAACTTTTAACCAAGCCTCTTCTGTCATTCTCATAAATAATCCATCAGCTGTAACACCTGCATTATTTACTAAGGCATCTATTCTACCAAATTTTTCTATAATTAGTTTTATAGCTTCATCACAAGCTTTTTTGTCTGATACGTCAAACTTTAAAGCTAAAGATTCTTGACCTAATTCTTTTATTTCATTTACTGTTTTATCTGCAGCTTCTTGGTTTCCTGCATAATTTACAATAACATTATATCCACTTTTTGCTAGTTCTATTGCACAAGCTTTCCCTATTCCTCTTGAGGCACCTGTGACTAATGCTACTTTCTTTTCTGTCATTTTTTATACATTCTCCTCTTGATATGATTTCTTATATATTTTTTATCCATTCACATGTTTCTTCTAAAGTTTTATTATCATATACATTTACTGTATTTAATTCTTTATTAATTTTTAAATTAAGACCTTTTAATACTTTACCCGGACCTATCTCAATAAAATTAGTTACCTGATTTTTCGCTATATTATTTATTGAATCACACCATTTCACTGGAGAATAAAGTTGATGATAACATTTTGATTTAAGTTCAGATCCTTTATCTGTAGATGTTGCATCTACATTTGTATAAATAGGGATATTTGTATCTTTAAAATCAAATTGATTATCTTGAATAAAAGATCTAAATTCTTCAGCAGCATTTTTCATTAACATAGAATGAAATGCTCCTGATACACTTAATGGAACAACTCTTTTTGCTCCAGCTTTACTTAAAAGTTCATTAGCTTTTTCAACTGCAATTTTTTCTCCTGTAATTACAGTCTGTGATGGACTATTATAATTTGCTATTGAAACAATTCCATCCTTCACTTCAGATATAATTTCTTCAATTTTAATTGAGTCAAGTCCAATTATAGCTGACATTGCTCCATCTGTTAAAGAAGCTGCTTTATCCATTAATTCTGAACGTTTTTTTATTAATTTTAATACACTGTTTAAATCTAATACATTTGAGCAATACATAGCTGCATATTCACCTAAACTATGTCCTGCTGTATATGTTGGTAATATATCTTTATCAGATAATTTTTCTTTTAATGCTTCTAATAGAGCAATTGATGTAGTTAATATACACGGTTGCGTATTTATAGTCTGTTTTAATGCCTCTTCCGGACCTTCAAAACATAACTTTTTTACATCCATATTTAATATATCACAAGCTTGATCGAAAACTTCTTTAGCTTTTTTTGAACTTTCATATACATCTTTACCCATCCCTATTATTTGAGATCCTTGTCCGGGAAATAAATAAGCTATTTTTCCCATTTTTCCTCCTATTTTACACATATCTTGATTTAATTTAAATTATTTTTATTTATAAATTATAAAATTTACATAATCTCTTTCCGTAAGTTAACGATACAAGCTCCTAAAGTCATTCCTGCACCAAATCCGCATAAAATAGCTTTTGATGGTAGTTTTATTTTGCCTTCTTTTATACCCTCATACATTGCTATTGGCACTGATGCTGCTGATGTATTTCCACAATGTTCTATATTTATTATGACCTTTTCTTTTTCATAGCCTAGTCTATCTTTCATTGCATCTATTATTCTTACATTAGCTTGATGCGGTATTAAATAGTCTATATCACTAGCTTTCAAACCTGCTTTTTCTATACATTTTTCTATATATAAAGGTAATGTTGATACAACAAATTTATAAACTTCTTTCCCTATCATTCTTATTTTTAAAGGCTTTTGCTCATCAGGAGCTACTAATGGACAATTTTCACCGCTTAACGGTAAAGTTATTAAATGTCCTAAATTACCATCAGAATTAATTGATAGACTTAATATATCATCTACACCATCACTAGATGGTTTTAATACCATAGCACCTGCTCCATCGCCAAATAATACACAAGAGGAACGATCTTTCCAATCTACAAATTTCGAGTTTGAATCAGTTGCTATTATCAATATATTTTTATATGCTCCACTTCGTATATACGAACTTGCTATACTTAAGGCATATATAAAACCAGAACAAGCTGCTGAAACATCAAAGGCGAAAGCATTTTTTGCTCCAATTCTTGATTGTATTTCACAGCCACTTGACGGATAAAGATTTGCTGGAATAGATGTTGCTACTATTATTACGTCTATTTCCTCTGGATTAATATTTGCATTAGCTAATGCTATTTTTGCTGCATTTACTCCTAGATCTACAGAGTTTTCTTTCCCGGTTACTACTCTTCTCTCTTTTATACCAGTTCTTGTATATATCCACTCATCGGATGTGTCTAAGAATGTTGCTAAATCATCATTTGTTACTACCTTCTCAGGCAAATACATTCCTATTCCTGCTATCATTACTGGTATATTATTGCTCATTTATTTTACCCTTCATAAAATTCAGCTATTTTCTTATTTAGACCTGATTCAACAGCATTTTTTGCTACCCTTACAGCATTCTTTATTGCATATGCTTTTGATCGACCATGAGAAATTACTGTAATCCCCTTTACTCCTAGTAATAAGGCTCCACCAAATTCCTCATAGTTTATTCTTTCAAATATTCGCTTCATTGCAGGTTTAGCTATTGCTCCTATTATTTTTGATATCAAATCTTTCTTAAATTCTTGACGAATTAAGTGAAATAACATTGAAGAGGCACCTTCTATTGTTTTTAATCCTACGTTACCTACAAATCCATCGCATACTATTACATTACAATTACCTAAAAATATTTCTTTTCCTTCAATGTTTCCTATAAAATTATACTTTTCTTTATTCTCATCAAATAACTTATAAGCACTTTGGGCTAAATTATCTCCTTTTCCAGCTTCTTCACCTATATTTAATATTCCAACGGTAGGATTTTCTACACCAAGAACATTTTTAGAAAAAGTCATACCCATAACACCAAATTGAGTTAACATCTCAGGAGTAGAATTAGTATTTGCTCCGGCATCTATTAATACAACAGGTTCTTTCATTGTTGGTAAAGTAGCTGCTATGGCCGGTCTATCTATACCGGGTAAACGTCCTAAACCAAATAAACTGGCCGCCATTGCTGCTCCTGTAGAGCCTGCTGCTACTACTGCATCAGATGACCCTTTTGCTACAGCTGCTACGGATTTTACTATTGAGGAATCTCTCTTTTTTCGAATAGCTTGACCTGGGGCTTCTCCCATCTCTATTACTTCTTCGGCATTTGTAATTAATATATCTAATTTTGATACATTAGGTTTTATTCTCCTTGGTTTGTATACACCACTTCCATCATATATAAAACCACTCTCACTTACTCTTTTTATTACCTCTTTTATTTTTTCTTCTTTACCTACAAACTCTATTCCTACATTATAGTCCATTGCAGCCCAAAGACCACCATACACTATCTCATCAGGTGCCCAATCACCACCCATTGCGTCTATAGCTATTCTTGTCATTTTATAATGATCCCCTAATATTGTTTCGATTCCTCAAAACAATCCTTCTCTCACTTATAATCTTTTCTATCTTTTTACTAAAAACTACTATTCTTCTGTTGAATTTTCTGTAGATTCTGTATTTGATTTGGTTGCTTCAGTAGAATTTTGACTTTTAGCTTTTATACTTACTACTTTACCTTTATATGTACCACATTCTGTACATACTGTATGTGCTAATGCTAGTGATTTACATACCGGACATACTGTTACTTCTGGTTTACTTGCTTTCCAATTTGAACGTCTATGTCCTTGTGCTGATTTTCCGGTTCTTTTCTTTGGTACTGCCATTTCTTATTATCCTTCTTTTTTTATCTTTATATCTTTAAACACTTGAAGTCTTGGATCTATTTTATCTTCTTTTAAAAATTTTTGATATCCTTCATCAGACTCCATACAATTTATATCACAAACATAATTATTTGGCATATTTAATATTATACTTTGGTATATTAAATCAGTTATATCAATTTTCTCTTCATCTTTTTTTAGATCTTCTACAAAATTATTTGTTGTTAATTCTATTTCTTGAGGATATTCTTGATACAATCCGCCTAAAACATAGACTTCGTCTATTTCAAAATCTAATGGGATTTTTACCCTCTTTAGACATCTTACACACTCTACATTTATATCTAAATTAACGTGAGCTTTAACTTCTATTGTTGAATGTGCATATTTTAAAGTTACTTCTGCTTTTACAACACCTTCTGAATCAATTCCTTCTATTTCTTCTGCAAAATTGACCCTTAGTATACCATTTTCACTTTTTTGTATCTCGTTTATATTGATATACATTTATTTTCCAAATAAAATAATGTCTCTATTCTAATTGTATTAATCCCAAAATCTTTTGTCAACATCATTATTCATATTTCTTTTATCTTTATGTTAATTTTTGTAAATATTAACTCCGTTTTCTTCTTATTCTGTTAAAGTTTCTACACATTCTGTCGTCTTTTTCTATTGTAATTAGTTCTTTAGGGATTCTTTTAAGTTAATTTTTGTAAATATTTATATTATTTACGCAATATTATCTTAAAATTATTTTTTTTATAAGTAATTATTTTCTTTAATACGTTTATTTTTTGAAAGGAGAATAAAATAAAATGACTCAGACTGCTAATATACTTTTTAATCGTATTTTATTATTCTTTCAATTTGGCTTTAATTCTATGTTGATGCATCTACCTAAAATTCAAGCTAAAGATGAAATTATAAATTCTATTAAAGAAAATTTGACTTGCTATAAAAAAATTAAAGTAGCTAAATATAGAGTTTTATATGCTAAATATAAAGTTCAAGAATTTGAAAAACTTATTAAGGATGCTAATAAGAAAAAAAATATAACCGGCTACGAATTAGATGAAAAAAGATAAGGATCTTATTTATGGGTGTTGCTACGTCATCTGCAAGATATATGTATCTTGATACTAGAAGAAATGAATTAGAATATAAAATTCAACAGACTAATGAAGCTAAAATGAATCTGGCTAATGCTACTTCAGAAATGATGACTGTTTCTTCTGATCTTGATCCGGATTCTCCTGCTGTTAAAAAACTTGAAGATCGTAAAAATAGATTATATCTTCTAGACAAAAAATTAGACCAGAATCTTCAACGCTATAAAATGGAATTACAAATGGTTGAAGGTGAAATTAATTCTTGTAAAAATTTGCTTGATAAAAATATTCAACGGACTTATAGCTAAACTTTTTTCTTTACAAAAATTAATTTTTGGATCTTTTATAGCAATTTTTATTCTAAAAACTATTTATATAATATATAAGGAAAAATAGGACTTATTTTATGAGTGATTTATCAAGTATAAGACAAAAAAATTATAATAACTATAATCAAAATATAGATTCCGGACAAAACTTGTCGATAAAAAATTCTAGAAACTTTGAAACTGCAGGATCAATTGCCAGATCTTTAAATTCTGAATCTGCTGGTTCAGTTGCTTTTCAAGGAAAGAATAATTATACACCTCAAAAGTTATCTGTTCCTTCTTTACCTTGTGATACTGTTTCTTTTAATTCAAATAATGAAACTACAGGATCTGTTGCTAAATCTTCAAATCCGAATTTTGATACGGCTGGTTCTATTGCTAAATCTTTAAATTCTGAATCCACCGGTTCTATTGCTAAACATAAAGCTAAAAATAATTCATTTGGTTGTGGGTATTATTCTTCTCCTTATGGATATTATGGTGTTTATCCTAATGTAGGAAATTATCCTGCTCCTTATGAATCTTTTAAGTATTCTCAACCTGCTGAAGTCGTTCAAAAAGATAATAAAATTATTGCTCCTTTACTTATTACCGGATTAACTATCCTTGGACTTAGTCTTATTACTAAAATAAAAAGATAATTTTTTTCTAGTTATAAAAAAAATAAGGTATTTATTAAATACCTTATTTTTTTATTAATTATACATCTATTAGATTACATAAAGATATTGGCGGTGTATTATGTTTTGCATGTTGTAGTTTGTTATATATTTCATCAAATTTTTCTCTATCAATTGTTGAATTAGTATTTATTAAAACTTCATTTAATATTTTATCAGGTACATTGTCAGACTGTTCGTTATTGACAAAGTTAGAATTTCTATCGTAAAAATTTGTATCTACCTTTAATACTTCTCCATCTTGAAGTGTTTGATTACAGGTTATTTCAGGTATTTCTAAGTCATTATGATATTGACACATAGTTTCTGTATATTGACCGTTTTCATTTAATTGATTTTTATATGTAAAAACTAAATTATTGTCTTCGTTGTAACATTGATATTCTATTTCTCCAGTTGAAATATTTTTAATTTGATATTCTATGCGAGAACCATTATCATTATAATCTATAATATTTTCTAAAGGTAAATTACCAAATAATTCAGGATTATTAGGCTCACCTATTTTAAAACCATTACCATTGTTTTCATTAAATATATTTTCTATTATTTGGTTATAACTATTTCGTCTGCTGTTTATCTCAACACTTTTATCTAATGAAACGGTACTAGTATCAACATTCGGATTGAAAAGAAGTTTAAAGTCTATTTTATGATAATTATTATCTGATCCTTTTATAGAATTATTTCCTTCTATTTTTTTAAAGATTTTATTATCTATAGATACTTCATCACTCGTTGCATCTGACTTTGCATTAATACCATATATTTCAGCTTTTATTTCTTTTAAATTTTTGTGTTCATCAAGAACCCACTCTATTTTTTTACTTTGGTCATTCTCTGTTTCTATTTGAGATATATGATACGTTTTTAACGGTAAATTTCTTTCAAAATCAATCCAAGATTGATTTACTTGTAATGTTGAGCTTGTATTATGTAGAAAATCTTCAGTCTTTAAATATATAGTATTATACAGAAACTCAAAGTTAAAAGACTTATTTTCTGTTTTATTAGCATACAATATATGAGGACCACGTACAGTATTCATTTTTTCAAATGATTCTATACCGTTATTAAAAGAAAAAGTATCATTAGTATATATATTTTTTGGGGTTATATTAATTTTATAATCTTTTCCGGCATATTCAGTTGAAACAGAAGAATCTATATAATTTATTAAATTATCATTACCCTCTATAATGACATCTGGGAAAGGCTTAGGTAAATCAGGTAAAAGATCATTAAAAGGTCTATTAGGTTCAATTGGAATTGTATTTTTTACTATAGGAAGTCCATTCTCATCAATTGCAAATGAATCATAATGACTATTAGCAAATGTTGCATTTATATAGTTCGTTTCTGAATTTTGTAAAGTAGATATACGGTTAAGCATATTTAAAGTATCTTCACCTAAACTTGCCAAGTCCGGATTTTGTAAAATACTTTGCATTTTTGCTTCTATTGTATTTGGCACAACATTATTTCTAACAATATTTTCACGTATTATATTTAAATCTTGAAAATCTTGAGGGAATAATGCATTCATTTCTTCAGGTGTCCTTTGAATCGGTTGATGTTCAGAAGCAACTTCTCCAATAAATACGTTTGGAGCACCGTAACTTGGATAAACATGGTTATAAAAAAAAGGAACAATATTTTGTTGAATAATTTTTGAGTTAACTTGAGTTTGAATTATATTTCTTACATCATCGCTCTCATCTTTATTTGCTTTTATTTTTTTAGGAGCTGCTATTTCATCAGAATTAACATTTTCTTGTTGGCGTTTTAAATTCATTTTCTGAGCATATTGAGCTTGTAAAATCTGATGATATCTTCTGGCAGAAATATCTCTTGGTGGCAATTCTGCTCTAGGATCGTCTTGTTTGTGGTTAGTAGTTTCTTCTTGAACTTGATAACGATATTCTTGATTATTTGGTATATTTTGTATATTGTTTGACCTTCTAACCATATCATTCACTTGGGTAGTTTTAGCTTGTTTCATCTGATGATAAGCACGAGCCGAAACGTTTTTGGGCATATATTTGTTAATGTCTGTTTTCATAACACTCCTCCTTGTTAATATATTTCTATAAATTTAAATCATTTATAATTAATAATGATAATACTACAATGATAAAAAATATATGTAAATAAAAATTGCTGTTTTGTGTATATTATCCTTAATAAATATTAATAATAATCAAAAATAGACTACTTATTTTAATAAGTAGTCTATTCATTAAAAAATAATATTATTTATTTTGAGCAAGAAGCGCAATTCTTAGTCATCTAATAGATTACATAAAGATATTGGTGTATTATGTTTTGCATGTTGTAGTTTGTTATATATCTCATCAAATTTTTCTCTATCAATTGTTGGATTAGTATTTATAAAAAGTTCCTTTAATATTTTATCAGGTACATTGTCAGACTGTTCGTTATTGACAAAATTAGAATTTCTATCGTAAAAATTTGTATCGACAGTTAATACATTTCCTGCTTGAAGTGTTTGATTACAGGTTATTTCAGGTATTTCTAAGTCATTATGATATTG
>CABQAQ010000013.1 GCA_902462155.1 uncultured bacterium
ACACTTTCCCGATTGCTTAAGATTACAAATTTATAAAACTATACTTCTAATTATAGTATACGTTTTCGCCATCAATGGTTAAGTTCTGAAGTACATAGTTCAGTAATTGTTTCTTTTCTGTATTGTTACCATATTTGTATAAATCCTTAGCATTATTACAGATTTTTATAAAATTTTCACCTTGTTCTATAAAATTAATATTTGCTTGCTCATATTTAGTTATATTGCTTTGTATAACTAAAAGGTCTTGAGTCCATTTGTTGTGTTTTTCTTGCCAAAATTCATCTGAAATTTTTTTATCCAATTTATCAAGATATATATTATCAATTCTATCTTTTAAAATTTGTTTTTGTGTTTGTAAATTTTTTAGTCGTTCTTCGCTATATGCTTTTTCGTCTTTAAAGCTATCTTTTAATGCTTGTAATATCCAATTACTATGTTCATTAGTGATATTTATATTTGAAATAGCCTGTAATAATTGTTCTTCTATTTTTTTCTCGGATATATATTTGTGTTGTTGTTCACATTCACCTCTACCACCAGTGCAAGAATAATAAATATACTTGCTCTTTTTTATTTCTCCAGAAATATTACAACCACATTTAGAACATTTAATCATGCCTGCAAATAGAAAATTTTTAGCAACCATATGTTTAGGCTTGTTATCTTTTCTAAATGCTTTTTGTGCATTATCAAACATTTCTTTTGATATTAGAGGTTCATGTTTTCCTTTATATATCTCACCCATATATTCAATTACCCCATAGTAAAATTTGTTTTTTAATATATGTTCAAGTTGTGTTTTAAACGCTTTAGGTTTATTAGGTGTATATATAAAACCTTCTTCAAAGAGTTTATTTGCTAATGTTCTTAGTGAAATATTACCTTCTGAATATAATTCAAAAGCTCGTTTTACGTAAGGTGCAGTTTGTTCATCTATAATGCATTGTCTTTTGTCAATTTTTTTATATCCATAAGGTTGTTTGCCTGTAACATAGCCTTCTTTTGCTTTTTGTGTTAAACCTTTTTTAACTTCTTCGCTTAAATTCTGAACATATTGACGAGCCATTAAAACCTTTATGCCATGCATAAATTTTTCGCTTGAGTGTGATGTCGGAGAAATTATACATCCCTCTTTTACAAAGTGTAATTCAAGCGGTAAAGCATCAACTGTTACATAATCGGGTAAATTCCTATATAAACGGTCAGTTTTTTCAACTAAAATTGTATTACATTCTTTTGAGTTTTTAAGGAATTTCAACATTTCGTTAAAATTAGTTCTGCCTTGACATTTAGCCGTTTCAACATCTTCAAATTCTTTTAATATAATCATGTTATGGGTATTAGCATAATTTCGTAACAATTCAAATTGAGCAGGAATAGAAAAACCCTCTTTCTCTTGTTCTTTACTTGAAACTCTTGCATATAAAACAACTTTTTTAATTTCTTTAGCCATTACTAATCCCCCATAATATTTGTTCTAATTCGTCTTTCTTATAAAGTCGATATTTATTTAGAGGATGCCTATATGGTTTTAATTTGCCAGCTTTATCCCAACGTCTTAATGTCGTTTTGTCAACACCTAATAATTCGGCTGCTTCTTTAATAGTGATGTAATCTTTTATATTCATACATATTATTATACATTATAACTAAACATTATGCAACCTTATGCAAAAATATTTTACTTTTTAAATAAATAATCTTGTATTTCTTGTGAATCATCAGGATTGATTTCAAATTGAATTTTATCTTTAACTTCTATTGATTTACGTTTTGGATAAATATACCCCATTAAATCAATGTTTATTTTAACCTTTATGTCAGTAGGAGTATCATCATCTTGTGCAATATTTAACAAGGCTTCAAGAGGATTATAATCTCCCATGCGTTCAATTAAATCCATTGTTTTTTTGTTAGGTGTTCCTTTTTTACGACCACCAGTTTTTTGTCCGTATTTATCCATATTTTCATTGTAACATTTGTTGAATTTGTCTATTTTTATCTACTTTAGACTTAATAATACCTTCCAAAATTACTGTTCCTCATATATTTCTATATCTGTCAATGTTGCACCATTATAATAACAAGTGCCTTTATGCTTTAATTCAAGATTGAAAGCATTTTTTGCTTTAAAAGGTATTGTTACAACCGTATTTAAAGGTGCTTTTGCTACATTACTTGATATAATGCTTGATTTGAATGTTGAAGGGAAATTTAATCTTGCCTTAATTTCAGCTTCACACATCATCAAATATTGACCGTTATCTATTGAGTCAGCCTGTTCTTTTACACTTTTGGGGATTACATTTGCATTTATTTCTTTTTCGTTTACATAGAATCTTTGTATATCTCTTATGTGATCTATATCTCCGCAGTCGGCAAAAAATGTTATTGAATTTCTTGTACTTTTATCATCTGCAACATCAACCGCCATAACTCTTGTACAATTAGGATTTTGTGCAACCAATTCTGCTGCTTTCGGTGCAAGTTTGTTTATTCGGTTGATAGTTGCAACACCGTATCTTTTTATTGTTTCATCATATCCTTGACCGAATTTTGTAGGTATAGGATATATTGCAGTATCAGAAATTTTTGCTTTTATTGCGTTTCTTCGGCTTTCCTCTTCCTGTTGTTTGCGTTTAATTTCTTCTCTTTTTTGTTGTTCTTTTACAATTATTTCAAGGTTTTCAATCTTTATTTTTATATCTTCGTTAGAAGAATTGATTGATAATGCTTTTTTATATTGCAATAATGCCATTTGATATGATTTTTGCTTTAAATTATAATCAGCCGTTTCTAAATAATATTCATATTGTGCCGTTTTTAATTTTTCAGAACTATCTTTATAATTAAGATTTTCAAATTTATCTATTACGCAAGACCATTGTTTATTTTTAAAACACTCTAATCCTTGCTCATAAGTATTATTACGATTAATTGTAATTAAAATTACTGAAAATATAATAATTAAAAAGATAATACCTAATGCAATACTAACATTTAACATTTTTTTATTCATATATCAAATCCTTATATTTTAAAATTTTTACTCTTCCTATATAATGTCTGACCAGTTCTATAGCCTTTAAATAAGGTGTTTACATTCCCAATTTTCCAATACATCAAGAACATATTTTCTGTTGCAACTTTGGTGTCATAGTCTAAATTATTCCAAGCATATTCGTCAACTTGTATTTCGAGTAATTTGTAGCCATCTTGAACACCTCTGTTTATAACTTTTACAAAAATACCTGCTTTTTGAAACTCTCTAATATAACCTTCTATTTTTTTGATTTCATTTTTGTTGTTTTCTATTGTTTCCTGCGTCTGTGCAGCTTTTTGATCTGAATTAGTATCTTCATTTAACATTGGTGGAATTAATACAAGCGCTAAGAAAAATATTAAACCAAAACAACCCGCTGATATCCAAATACCGTCATCTTCTTTTTTTTTCATTTTTTACCTCTTGTAATTCTACTTATTTTATTAAAATTTATTAATAGTTCCATTGGTAATAAATTTTTTCACAACTTATAAAAACAATAAAAAGTGATATTAAAATTTTTTTCATATTAAAAACTTATTCCTATTTATATAGCCTTTCTTACTTTATTACCTTGCCCAAATTATATGCTTGTTCCAATAAATCTTTATGAGAAGAAGCTTCATTTGGACTTTCTAAACCAACTCCATCAACATAGCCAGATAATTTAACATTGTTAAAACAAGAAATCCAGCCGTTTAAACCATTTATAACAGTTTGAATAACTCCTTTTGAATTGTCAGCAGATGTTGTTATTAAATATATTTCTCTAAATTTATAATCTGATGAAAATAAACTGTTTGCTCTATCGATCATAGTTTTCATTTGTCCGGACATTTCATAATAATAAACAGGAGTTGCCCAAACGATTACATCGGAATTTTTCATTTTTTCTGTTATTTCATTAGCATCATCATTAATTACACATTTGCCAAGTTTTTGACAAGCTAAACAACCTTTACAGAATTTTATATCTTTATCTTTCAATGTAATAAACTCAACTTCGTGTCCTATTTCTTTTGCGCCACGTTCTGTTTCAAGTGCTAAAATTTCAGAATTTGCATTATCTCTTAAACTTGTTGATATAATTAAAACTTTTTTCATAATTGAAATCCTTTATTCGATTGCTTTAGAATATTTTATCAATTAATTTTACATTAACTTCGTCAAGATTTTCAATAACCCGTTTGATTTTTATCATACCTTATTAAAATAAAGTCATTTTTATTAAGAATATAAAGAAAACTGTGTAGTTTTAATTACAGAGTTAATTTTCTATTTATCTACTTTTAATAAAATAACAAGAGGAATCATCAAAAATGTTAATAAAGCACAAAGAGCAAATAGATCAGATAAAGTACATAATTTAGCCTGAACAAGTAACTGTTTATAAAGAACAACTTGATTAATTTACAGGAAAGTGTTATCAATTCTTACAAAATTCGTTATGAATCAGGTACTGCAACACTATCAGACATTGAAAAAGCTCGTAAAAGTGTTACGTTTCAAAAAGAAGAATTGCAAAAACTCTTAGAAAAACAAGATCTTATAAAAAATCAAATTTCTGTTTTGTTATCAGACAGAGCTTTTGATGAAGTAAAAAGAACAGACTTTGATAATTTGAATATTAATTTTACAGCACCTAAAAGTATTAAGTTTGAAGTCTTGGAAAATCGACCTGATAGAGTTAAATCAGAATTGGATTTAGAAAAAATGGGTATTGATATAAAAGTTGCACGCAGAGATTTGCTTCCAAAGTTTGTTATCACCGGAAATTTAGGTTTCAATATGTATAATATTTCAAGTCCACACAAATTCCTTGCAGATATAGGGGTTGTTCCGGTTTGGGATGTATTTACAGGTGGAAGAAAACTCCAAATGTTAAAACTGAAAAAAGATGCTTATGACATAGCAATTCAGCACTATGAAAAAACAATCTTAACATCGATTCAAGAGTCAAACGATGCTCTTTATTCCTTGAAAACTACAGGCAATATTAAATCAATAATAAATGATAGATTAAAAACGGACCAAAGAGAACTTTTATATACAAAAATAAGAGAAGAAGCAGGTACAGCCGATAAGTTAGACTTGTTACTTCAGGAAGAAAAACTATTGGCATCTAAAATACAAACAGTAAATGCAAAAATAAATGAAATAATTTCTATAATAAACCTATATCAGGCATTAGGTGGGGTGGATTTTATTGAAATAACTTCTGAAAATAATAATTTATAAAATATTTTTAAGTGTGTTTCCTTTTAAAATAGTTTTTAATGCGATTGTATTTTTTGTGCCTAAATTTATTTAAATAATTTCTTTTATTGAGAATAACAACACCATAAAAAATATTTTAGTTGCGAATAATATCAAAACAACATTGAGCATAAATAATATTCTTCTTGTTTGTTGGTAAATTAATTAATTGTTTTCGATAAATTTTATCTATATATTTGCAATTAATTTTATGAACTTTATTATTATCTAAATTAAGATAAGCTAAGTTCAGGTATTTAGTTTTTACAGTATTTTTTTTAAATTCAGAATTATTTTCATACTTTTTTAATTTAGAGGATAATTTAGACTTAGTATAAATTTTAGCTAATCCGGCTTTTAAAATTTCTTGGGAATAATCTTTATTCTTATCATAATGAATTATCATAAGATAACGATTATAAATATCTTTTTTTTCAGAATCTAAATAAGCAACTTTTACATATTTATATAGCAATTCTTTTTGAGCAAACTTGTACCCGAAATATCCTAACCCTAAAACCTCTTCTAAAGAAAGATTATATTTCCACATTTGATAATATGCTCCTTTTGAGGCGGTTATTTCAAAGGCATCTATACCATTAATTCTTACTCTTTCGTTAGAATCAGCTATATTATTTTTATTAAAGTCTAAATAAATTGTATCTCCATCAATAACTTTAAGTACTTTATATGGCTCATTAAGCTCTTGAAGTTCATTAGCTAAAATAGATATTGGGGAAAAAATAGTAATTATAAATATTAAAATAAATTTCTTCATTTTAAGTTCCCTTTACTTGAATTATAACATAAGATTTTTTTATAACTAAAGTCAGAAAAAGAATCTAAATAAAAAATAGAATTACCTGTTTAAATTGTCGAGATTACTGATATAAAAAAAATATAACCGTAAGATAATAAATATTGTAAATTGTAGTAATTGAGAAAGAGGTAAATAGAATGGTAGATTTTGCAAATCCTTATGTAGTATGTAATAAAGAGAATAAAAAAGTAAGCAGTGAAGAATTAGCAAGACTTCTAAGAGTAGCATTATCAAGTGAATTTGAAGCTATACAGATATATCAACAAGTAGCAAGTGCAACTGATAATAAATTAACAAGGGAGGTACTTTTAGATATAGCAAACGAGGAAACTGTTCATGTAGGTGAATTACTAAAGCTAATGAAGGTATTATTTGAAGATGAGTATAATTTATATAAACAAGGATTTAAAGAAGTAGAAGATATGATTGAAAAGTTAAAAGAATCATAGGTTTATAAAAAAACTAAAAAAATAGAATTGATAATATAAAGTAAGCAAAAATAAATTCAAAGTGAATATAATTTTCAGACAATCAGAATGGATATAACATAGAAGCAGAAAAAACAAAAGAAATTTAGAAGTATCCATTTTATCATAATAGGGTGAGTATTAGCTAAAACAAAGTTAATAACTTTATCATTTTCCTTTGAAATAATCATAAATTAAAACAAATTCTCCATAAAAAGTTAATACAAGAAATAGAAGAGTTTTATTTAATATAGACTCTTTTATTTATGTAAAGTATTGTAAATAAAAAAAGTGGATAAAAAATCATTTAAGAAAAGGAAAAAGAAATAAAGATCCATTATCTGACCGAAAGCGTAAATATCCGATTTTAGAATCTCCATTAAGATCAGTAATATTAACAAGCATAAAGTTCCCTTTAATCATAAGAAGCTTAATATGTTTAGCTAAAGTAAATCCCTCAAGTACAGAAGAAGAATCATCAGCTGAAGAATATAATTGTTTTTGAGAAGAATTAAGATCACGGAAAAGATAAAGGCCATATTTTCTACCAAAAGAATCAAAGAATTGTTTCCAAGTAAAGAAGTTTTTTTGATCAATAAAAACCCAACCTGTTTTGGCTAATTTTTGGTCATAAAAAATTTCAAACCAAGAAGATCCGTCCTCATAATTTACAGTTACAAAGTTAAGATTTTTATTTGGAATGGAGGCAATAAAAGTATCACGTAAACTATATCTGAAATCATTTTGTTGTTGTAAAAGATTAATATCAAAAGATTTAATAACCTTAGATTTAAAATCAGGATGTTGATAAATAACAAAATTATTTGGCAAATTAAGAATCCCGATTCCAGGTTTATGAATAGAATATGAAAAATCAGGAACAATATCAGCAAGAGTTATGTTAAGAGATGAGATAAAGAAAAGAATAATAAATATAAAAAACTTTTTCATAATAAAATTATACAATAAAATGGAGTTAAAATAGAATAGGAGAATATTAAAAATTAGATAAAAATAAGATTTTATGATTAAATTTAGAATAGAAATAGAAGAGGAATAAAGAAAAGGAGCTTTTGGTGAAGAAATATAAAATAGGTCTAATAGGATTAGGAACAGTAGGTACAGGAGTAGTAAAAGCTTTAAGAGATTTTGATAACATAGAAATAAAGAAGATAGCAGTAAGAGATAAAAATAAGAAAAGGGATATAGAAGGCTTAGATTATAGCATATTAACAGAAGATGCCTATAGCATAGTAAATGATCCAGAAATAGAAATAGTAGTAGAAGTCATAGGAGGAATAGATCCTGCATATGATTTAATAAAAAAGGCATTAGAGAATAAAAAGCATATAGTAACAGCCAATAAGGAACTTATAGCAAAATTTGGTAATGAGTTATTTAAAATAGCGAATGAAAATAATATGGTAATATTATATGAAGCAGCAATAGCAGGTGGGATTCCAATAATATTTCCAATGAAGACAACATTAGCAGGGAATAAGATAAAAAAGATTCAAGCGATATTGAATGGTACAACAAATTATATACTAACAAGGATGTCAAAAGAGAATGCCTCATATAATGAAGTTTTAGAGGAAGCCCAGAAATTAGGATATGCAGAATCAGATCCGACAAATGATGTAGAAGGTTATGATGCTGCTTATAAGATATGTACATTGGCAACAATAGCATTCCATCAGAGAATAGATATAAATAAAATTTATAGAGAAGGTATAGTAAAAGTAACAAGTACAGATATGGAATATGCAAAAGAGTTAGGATATAAAATAAAATTAATAGCGCAAGCGAATATAGAAGAAGATGGTAAGATAGATGTAAGAGTACATCCGACATTTGTAAAGAATGATAATATATTAGCGAATATAAATAATGTAACAAATGCGATATTATTAGAAGGTAATCCTGTAGGAGAAGTAACATTTATAGGACCTGGAGCAGGAGAAAAGCCAACGGCAAGTTCGGTAATAGGAGATATATTAATATTAACAAGTGAGTTAGAAAGTAGTTCAAACTCACCATTAAGAATAGCAATGTGTAATCACAAAGTAAAAGCAGAACAAATAGATATTTTAGATACAATAAATGAGTATTATATATTAATAGAAGCAAAGAATACAAAAGGAGTAATAGGAACAATAGGACAAATATGCGGAAATAATAATATAAGTATGTCAACAGTGATTCAAAAGGGGATAAAAGCTGATAACACAGCACAGATAGTAGTAATAACTTCAGAATCAAAAGAGTCAGATATACAAAAGGCTATAAGAGAGCTAAAAGAGCATGATAATATAAATAAAATAGAGAGTTTATTAAGAGTGATAAATTAAGGAAGAGGAAAGAAGTAAAAAATGAGATATGAAGGATTAATAAAGAGGTATAAGGAATATTTACCAGTAAGTGATAATACGCCAATAATAACATTAAATGAAGGTAATACGCCATTAATAAAGGCGGATAATTTAAGAAGAGAGATAGGAATAGAAAAAGGGAGTGAGATATATCTAAAGTTTGAAGGAAGTAATCCAACGGGCAGTTTTAAAGACCGAGGAATGACAATGGCAGTATCAAAGGCAAAGGAGTCAGGAGCCAAGGCAGTAATCTGTGCTTCAACAGGGAATACTTCAGCAGCAGCAGCAGCATATAGTGCAAAAGCGAATTTAAAATGTTATGTATTGATACCGGATGGTTATATAGCTTTAGGTAAATTATCCCAAGCAATGATGTATGGAGCAGAAATAATAGCGATAGATGGTAATTTTGATCAGGCATTAGAGAAAGTAATAGAGATATCGGAGAGTTATCCTATACAACTAGTGAATTCTATAAATCCATATAGAATAGAAGGTCAGAAGACAGCGGCATTTGAGATAATAGAGTTTTTAGGTGATGCTCCGGATTATCATTTTATTCCGGTAGGTAATGCTGGAAATATAACAGCATATTTCAAGGGTTTTGAGGAATTTAATAAAATCAAGAAAGCAAGCAAGGTCCCAAAAATGATGGGATACGAGGCACTTGGAGCAGCAGCAATAGTAAAAGGGAAAAGGATATTAAACCCTGAGACATTAGCAACAGCAATAAGAATAGGTAATCCGGCAAGTTGGAAGCAAGCAGAAAATGCAAGAGATAAATCAGGAGGAACAATAGATAGTGTAACAGATCTTGAGATAGTAGAGGCATATAAATTAATAGCAAGAACGGAAGGAATTTTAGCAGAACCGGCCTCAGCAGCATCCGTTGCGGGGTTAATAAAAGCTAATAAATTAGGTTTAGTTAAAGCTAATTCTATTATAACTTGTACGTTAACAGGTAATGGTTTAAAGGATCCTGATAATGCTATAAAATATGGGGTATCTCAAGTGAAAAAAGCTAAAACAGATTTAAATGATATTTTAAAAATAATGAATATTTAATATCAGTTATTTAAGAATAGAAAAGAGAATCTCTTATTAAATAGAAAAGGTTTAATGAGAGATTTCTTTTTATTTATGCGAACTTTAATAGCCTAAAATAAGTTTTTTTTATTATTTTATTATATAAATTATACTAGATAAGAATTTTATTTTTTGCTAAAATAACTATATGCAAATAAGATACGCAAAAGAAAATGATGCAAATAAGTTATTGAATATTTATAAGGAATATATTAATACAGCAATAACGTTTGAATACGAAGCGCCTTCTAGAGATGAATTTTTAAATAGAATTAAGAACATAAAAAAAAACTATCCGTATCTTGTTTTAGAAGACGAAGACAGAATTTTGGGTTATGCGTATGCTAAGGAATTTAAAGATAGAAAAGCATATTCTTGGAGTGTAGAAACTACTATTTACCTTGATAGGAACAAGTGTGCAAAAGGTTATGGTAAAAAATTATATACAAAACTTCTTGATATTTTAAAACAACAAGGTATAAAAACAGCTTGTGCTTGTGTAACGGAAATAAACGAAAATAGTTTAAATTTTCATAAGAAATTTGGTTTTAAAGAAGTTGGAAGATTTCATAACGCAGGATATAAATTAGGGAAATGGTATGATATAATTTGGCTTGAAAAACCTTTAAGCAATTATGATTCTGAGCCTTCTGAAATATTAAAGGTTACGGATATTAAAATTTAAATTTTGAATGATTTTGAATAATTGTTTAACTTGTTTAAGTCAAAAGGTCACAGGCCCAGATTTTTGAATGAATATTTTAAAATTAAAAATAATTATTTGAAAAAGAGAAAAACTCTTATTTTGAAATTGAAGAATTTTTTGAAAGTCTGAAGAATTTAATTTTATGGAAACAAATCCAATTTTGCCAAGAGAAGCCTATAAGATTAATTTTATAAGATTTTAGATTTATTAAATATTAAATATCAAAGGATGAGAGTTTTTGAACCTTAAATATCAAAAATTTGAATACAACCTCCCTAAATTATGTTCGTTTAGTATCGATTAAAATTTTGAGAAAATAAAAAAATTTTAAAACGGATATAAAAACATTCAAGGTTTGATTACTTTTTATTTTCAAGTTTTTTTAAATACCGATTGTTAAAAATAAGCAACCGTCTGTTATAATCAAAGAATTGTATAAGAATATAAAAAGAGTTGTAAGTTTTATGCTTACAACTCTTAATAAAAACTAATTAATGTGATTCAGGTTGTTATTTAATAATTTTATCAACAACACCAGCACCAACAGTTCTACCACCTTCTCTGATAGCGAATCTCATACCTTCTTCGATAGCTACAGGAGCGATTAGTTCAACTTCCATAACTACGTTATCACCAGGCATAACCATTTCGCCGTCGAATTTAATAGAGCCGGTAACATCAGTAGTTCTAATATAGAACTGAGGTCTATAACCAGGGAAGAAAGGAGTATGACGACCACCTTCATCCTTAGTAAGAACATAAACGTTAGCAGTAAATTGAGTATGAGGGTGAATAGTACCAGGTTTAGCTAGAACTTGGCCACGTTCGATTTGAGTTTTATCGATACCACGTAATAGTGCACCTATATTATCACCTGCGATACCTTCATCAAGTTGTTTTCTGAACATTTCAACACCAGTAACAACAGTTTTTTTAGTTTCGCCGAAGCCAACGATTTCAACTTCTTCACCGACTTTAACTTTACCTCTTTCAACACGGCCTGTAGCAACAGTACCACGACCTGTAATAGAGAAGACATCTTCAACCGGCATTAGGAATGGTTGATCTATATCACGTTCTGGTGTAGGGATATAGCTATCAACTGCATCCATTAATTCCCAGATTTTATCTACCCATTTATCTTCGCCTCTACCTATTGAAGGGTTAGCTTGAACTGCTTCAAGAGCTTTAAGAGCTGATCCTCTAATGAATGGGATATTATCACCATCGAATTCATAAGAAGAAAGTAATTCACGAGCTTCCATTTCAACCAATTCGATAAGTTCTTCATCATCAACCATATCGCATTTATTAAGGAACACAACTAACTTTGGAACACCAACTTGGCGAGCAAGCAAGATATGTTCACGAGTTTGAGGCATAGGACCATCTGTAGCTGATATAACAAGGATACCACCATCCATTTGAGCTGCACCTGTGATCATGTTTTTAACATAGTCTGCGTGGCCTGGGCAGTCAACGTGTGCATAGTGTCTTGCATCTGTTTCATATTCTACGTGAGCTGTTGAAATGGTTATACCACGTGCTTTTTCTTCTGGAGCAGCATCAATTTCATCGAACTTTTTAGCTTGTGCTTTACCAACAGCTGCCATTGTTGAAGTGATTGCTGCTGTTAATGTAGTTTTACCGTGGTCTACGTGTCCTACGGTACCTATATTAACGTGCGGTTTGGTTCTTTCGTACTTTTCGCGTGCCATGAGATTAATTCTCCTTTTCTTTCATTGTTTTATTTTATTATTTTATAATTGTATAATTGATCTTTTATTTATTCTAAATTGCCTCTGACGAGATTTGAACTCGTGACCTCTCCCTTACCAAGGGAGTGCGCTACCCCTGCGCTACAGAGGCAGTCCTCTCCTTCTTCTTAAGGAGTGTGGGCAGGGGTGGATTCGAACCACCGTAGTCGTTAGACGGCAGATTTACAGTCTGCTCCCTTTAGCCACTCGGGCACCTACCCTTATCTTTTATCCTATTAAGTTCAAATGTACAATTAAAATAAGCTGGTGATAGGAGTTGAACCTACAACCTACGGTTTACAAAACCGTTGCTCTGCCATTGAGCTACACCAGCCCATACACAATTTTATTCTGTGTATATTCTAAATATATCTGGAATCTTTTATTATGTCAAGCTTTTTTTATTTAAATTCTTCTATTTTTATTCTGTTCTCATATCCGGTTAATTCGCATATCTGCTTTGACCACTCCTTTATTATCTCTTCTTCGCTTAATTCATACGAAATTGCTCGCCCTATTTTTACTTCTATTTTCCCTCTTAATGGCATCCAGTTATATTCTTCACAACCTGTTATTCCCATTGGTATTATATCTACTTTTGACATCTTCGCAAATGCTATAAATCCCTTGTTTACATGTTCTATTGCTTTATTCCTTCTTATTCCTCCTTGCGGAAATATACCTAAGCTCCATTTAGCTTTAAATACATCTAATGCTGATTTTATTGTTGATACTTCCACTTTTTCTCGATTTACCGCAAATGCTCCTAGTCTATCTATATTCTTTCCTAGCCACTTATTCTCAAATAACTCTTTTTTCGCCATATAGGCTACTCTTATTCCACTTGCTGCTGTTACCAATAACGGATCAAAATAAGATATATGATTTGCTGCTATTATTACATTCCTATCCTTTGGGATATTATTTCTCCCTTCGTATTTTATTCTATAAAATATTCCAAATATTAAGTGAAATAAAAATACCGCATAATATTGATATAATCTTGTCCATATATTCAGATCTTTTGCATACTTTCTTGCATAATTCTTCTTTCCCATTTTATCTTTTATTCCTTTATGTTTTTACATCTTCTTTGATTTTTATATCTTCATTCGTTAATTTTTCTATAGAGTTTTTCCATCGCTCTATCATATCATTTATATCATTACTATAAGGGATAAATTCTCCTATTTTTACTTTTATCTTGCTTCTAAATGGTTTCCTTGTCTTTTCATCTGCCCCTATTATTGCTATTGGTAAAATATCACACTTCGTTGTTTTCGCTAATGATGCAAACCCTTTATTTACTTGTGTTATCTGACCCTTTAACTCCCTTTTACCTTGTGGGAAAAAACCTAAATTCCAATCCGTATTCTTTATTGATAACGCTGTTTTTATTGTTGATACTTCAACTTTTTCTCTATCTACTGCAAAGGCTCCCAGAAAATCCATATATAGTCTTGAAAAAAATTTCTCAAAGAGTTCCTTCTTTGCCATAAATGCTATCGGACGTCTTATTGCATGCACCATTATAAATGGATCTATTGCTGATATATGATTACCTGCTACTATATATTTTTTATTTGCAAGTTCTTTTCTATAGCCTTCTACTTTTAATCCAAATACTATTTTACAATATGTTGCATATATTGCTGTACTTACAAATCTCTGAAATAATTCCCTGAATCTGTTATATTCTTTTTCTTCTCGTCTTGAGTATTCTTTTCTCATTTATTTGCCTCAACTTTACTATATATTCAGCATTAATCTCTTTTTTATTTCATCATATCTTCTTATTGACTTGTATAACTATGCGAATATATATTTTTGTTTAATAGAATTTTTACTGTTTTTATGATATCACTCTCTTCTTTATTATTTTTATCATACTGTATATCATCTATTTCTTCGTAATTTTTCATCATATTATATATTTTAATATACAATTTATCTTTTTCTTTTTCAATTTTTTCTGTTTCTATTACTTTTATTAACCTTAAAAGTTCGTCATCAAATATATCTATTATTGCACTATTTAATCCACACCCTAATGCTAATATTAGAAATACTCTATTTATTAATGGTCTTAAGTTCAATGGAGCGCCATTTGATATATTTGATAATCCTATTGTTATATTTACAGGCGGATCAAAACTCTCTTTTAGCATTCTTATTGTATCTAACGCTTCTTTTGCTTGGCTTTGCTCTACCATTATAGGTAATATTAATGGATCGAAATATATTTTATTATTTTCTATTCCCTTCTCTGAGCATTTCTCATATATGCTCAAAGCAAGCTCCAGTCTTTGACCTGATTCTTTTGGGATCCCTATCTCTTTATTTAATGTTAATCCTACTATATTTGTTTTATATTTACACGCTAAATCGGTATATTTTTCCAATCTTTCAATATCAGCATTTGTACTATTTATTAAACTATTCTCTTTCCTTTTTATTATTTTTAAGCCCGATTCTATTTCTTCTATATTTGTTGAATCAAATGATATATCAAGATCAGAATTTATTTCTTGACAAATGTTGCTTAACCATTCTATGCTACCGCTAAATTTACCTCTTGCAGGTCCTACATTAAGATCTATGAAATCAGGTTTTTTTTCATTGATCTTTTCTACTATATTTTTTATAAAAAACTTATCTCTATTTAATATAGCTTCTTTCGTTGTTTTTGATATTATATGGATATTTTCAGCAATTATTTTCATCATTATTTCCTTTATTTAAATTTTCAAAAGCATTATTTACTAGAAGTTCTATTTCTTCTTCTTTAAATTTTTCTATCGGATTATTTATTTCATCAGTTGTTTCTTCCAAATGTATTAAGTATTCTATATTGCCTTTAGGCCCTTTTATCGGTGAATAATCTAATCCTAACGTTTTAAAATTTAATTCGGATGCTTTTTTTATTATATCAATAATTATTTTTATATGAATTCTTTTATCTCTTACTACACCATTTTTCCCTACGGATTCTTTTCCTGCTTCAAATTGAGGCTTTATTAATGCTACTATCTCTTTTTTTTCTTTATTCATTAATTTCTTTATATTTTCTAAAACCTTTATTATCGATATAAATGATAAATCCATAGCACAAAATGTAGGTAAAATATCTTCCGGATCATAAATATCTTCTAGATCGCAATTTTTTATATTCGTTCTCTCTACAACTTTTACTTTATCACAATTACGTAATACCCAAGCCAGTTGACCATAACCTACATCTACTGAATATACATATTTTGCTTTGTTTTTTAACATACAATCCGTAAATCCACCCGTAGAAGCTCCGGCATCCAGACATATTCTATTTACCAGATCTATTTTGAAAGTTTTTAACGCTTTTTCTATTTTTAATCCGCCTCGTGAAACATAGCGTAAACTTTTTATTTCTATATTGTACTCTTTTTCAGAATCTAACAAATAAGAACTCTTATGGATTGTTTCACCATTTAACTTAACATCACCTGCTAAAATACCTGCTTGGGCTTTACTTTTGCTCTCATAATATTTATTTTCTGTCAGATAACTATCTAACCTGATTTTTTTTTTCATTTTTATACGTTCTTTAAATTGATAAACTGATTTTCTCTTGAGATAGCTACTTTTCCGGATTTTACAAGCTCTTTTATTCCTATAGGTCTTAATAGCTCTATTAGTGATGTTATTTCTCTTGTATCACCTATTGCTTGTAAGGTGTATGTTTTTGGAGATACATCTATTATTTTTGCATTGAAAATTTCTGCTATCCTTAAAATTTCAGATCTTAATTCATCTCTTGCTGTTACCTTACATAATACAACCTCTACTTCAATTGCATCATCTAATGTTACATCTACTACTTTAAGTACCGGAATTAGTCTATTAAGCTGTTTTGTTATTTGCTCAATTATTCTATCTTCTCCATTTGTTACTATTGTTATTCTTGAATACTCGCTATCCAATGTCGGTGCTACGGTTAAACTCTCTATGTTAAACCCTCTCCCACTGAATAAATCTGATACTCTTGATAATACTCCTGCTTCATTTCTTACTAAAACTGATAAAGTATGTTTATGCTTCATAATTTTTCTTCTTTTCTTATTTTACTTTAATTAATTTATTCAATACAGCTATCGTTTGATAATAAAACTTTATTTAAAGGATTACCAGCTAAGACCCAAGGATACACCATCTCAAAAGGCTCAACTACAAAATCAATAAATACAGGTTTTTTGCATTCAATCGCTTCTTTTATGACAGATTCTATCTGCTCTTCTTTTGTTACTCTAAAACCTTTGGCTCCGTAAGCTTCTGCTACTTTGACAAAATCAGGACCGGATATTTTTGTTTCTGAATAATGCTTATTGAATAATTTCTCTTGCCATTGCCTTACCATACCCAGATAACCATTATTTATTATTGCTACTATCACAGGAAGATTATATTCTACACAAGTTGCTAACTCTTGTATATTCATCTGAATACTTCCATCACCCGCTATATTTATTACTAATCTGTCTTTTAAAGCAACCTGTGCTCCTATTGCTGCTGGAAATCCAAATCCCATTGTACCTAAACCGCCTGATGTAATAAATCTTCTTGGCTTATTAAATCTGAATAATTGGGCAGTCCACATCTGATGTTGACCTACTTCTGTACAGATTATTGGGTCATACTTTTTTGTATATTCATATAACTTACTTATTACTGTAATAGGACTTAAATTCTCAGAATCTATTTTACCTATTTTTGCTTTACTTTTCCATTGATTAATTTGTTGATTCCAAGCTGTTTTCGCTTCATTATTTGTATCATACTTTTTCTCGTTATATTCTTTTAGCATAGCATTTAATACAAGCTTTGCATCTCCTACAATAGGAATATCTACCGAAACATTCTTAGATATAGAGCAAGGATCTATATCTATATGAATAACTAAGGCATCTTTTGCAAAATGTTTTAAACATCCTGTTATTCTATCATTAAATCGTGTACCTATAGCAAATAAAACATCACAGTTACTGACTGCGTGATTAGCCCAATAATTACCGTGCATACCAAGCATTCCTAAAGATAAATGCCCATCAGCTGGATAAGTTCCCATTCCCATTAACGTATTACATACAGGAACTCCTATTTTTTCACTTAACTCTATTAACTCGTTTTCTGCTCCGGATTGAACAATACCTCCACCGGAAATTATTACAGGCCTCTTCGCTTTACATAATGCTTGTAATGCTTTTGATATTTGTCTTGGATGACCTTCATAATTTGGATTATATCCAGGTAATTTTACTTCGTTTGGATATATAAATTCTGATTTCTGGCTTAGTATTGATTTTGGTAAATCTACTACTACCGGACCAGGCTTACCTGTTGTTGCTATATGAAATGCTTCTTTTATTATTCTTGGTAAGTTTTTAATATCATCGACCAGATAGTTATGTTTACAACAAGATCTTGTTATTCCTACTATATCCGCTTCCTGAAAAGCATCATTGCCGATCTGATCTAAACTTACCTGACCTGTAAATACTATTATAGGATATCCATCATAATAGGCATTTGCTATTCCTGTTATAGCATTACAAGCTCCCGGACCTGATGTTACTAATGCTACACCAGGTTTCCCTGTAACTCTTGCGTATCCTTCTGCTGCGTGGATAGCTGCTTGTTCGTGTCTTACTAAATAGTGATTTATTTCTTTACAATTATATAGTGCCTCATAAATTGTTAATATTACTCCACCAGGATATCCGAATATATCTGTTACTTTCTCTTCTTTTAAACACTTTAAAAATATTTCTGCTCCATTTATTGCAGTTTCTATTCCATTAACTTCACTTACTTTATCCAAAATGTCACCATACTTTCTTGTCTATTCTTTTTCTTTTCATTATGGATTATTTATTAAATTACATCATAGCATACTTAATTTTTATCGTAAACTTTTTAACATTTTCTTATCTTTAATCTTGAGTTTCTAATTTTACATTAAAATTTACAAAAATAAGACTATCTTACTTATAGTAAATCAGTCTTATTTTTTATTTTATAATTTATTTATTTATTCCTATACTTCTGTTAAATGTTTTAAGCAACATTTCTTATATTTTTTACCACTACCACAAGGACAAGGATCATTCCTTCCTATATTATTGTATGCTTCTTGAGGTAATTTTTCTTGATTAAACTCTTGTTTTATATTCAAACTCTGTAGTACTTCTGAAAAGGTATTTGATGAATATAATATCGATGTTGGCGAATATATTTTTGATTCTAAATATTCCGATTTATATTTACTTAACAGCTCTTCGAAAGAATAATTTGATTCTAAAATTTTATTTATTACTTCCATAAAATTTTCAAATCTTGTATTTAATTTCTCAAATATTCTTGATGGAATTTTATCATTCTCAAGAAAACTTAATACACATTCTTTATAGTTTGCTATACTTTTATAATCTTCTACTTCAAAAATCTTAATTAATGTTCCATAAAATGGTATAGCATAAAATCCTAGTTGTTTATCAAATATTATTCCGACATCATATTCTTGCTTATGGGATGAAAATCCAAATAAGGATTTCTCTATAAAATTATCATAACCCATATCAAAATCTGATATCTTTATATATCCATAGTTTAATTCTGAATCCTTTATTTCTGATAATTGTTCATCTGAAATATTTTTACCTGTCTGATCATAAGCATTAAATAATTCAAGTACCATATCGGCTTTCTTGCTACTTGTTATTATCTCATCTGTTTTAAAGCAAGATAAAAATTTCTTATACATACTTGCTATATTCTTTTCTATTTGCTTTAGCTTGTCTTTGTTATCCGTATATAATAATTTTGGATTCTCTATTATTTTTGCTACAGCATATTTCATTACATTATCTTTATTTGCTTCTTTTATACAATCACGTATTTCAAGTATGTAAAAATCAGACTCGTATTCAAAGATTCTCGCTAAAATAAAATCTCCGCAGCCTATATGCCGAAAATGAGTCATTTTTACCATTGATATTACATTATAATCTTTTTCGTTTACCAGATTATATAATACAAATCCATTTGATCCTATTTTTTTGACTTGGAATACTGAGTCAAATGAATTTAATAATGCACTCAATAGTTTTTTCTTTATTCTTGGTATCTTATTTAAACTATCTATATATATAGATATTATACTTTCATCTTTATTATTGTTATTATTATTATCTTCTTCTAGCTCGATATCGTTCTTAGATTCATCTTCTAAGTTACTTTTTTTCGATTCTGAAGGTAACTTCCTTTCAAATATATAGGTAATAGCTTGAGCTTTTATTTCGTTTTCGCTATTTAAATTAAGAGTCTTTTTATATTCGTTCCAATCTGATTTTATTCTTTCTGATTTATCTAGAAATTCTATTAACTCGTTTACTACTTCACCAATATTAGATATTTTCTCAATTATTGACATTTAATTCTCCATCAACTAATTAAAATCTGCTTTTCCTTTTTTATTATATGATATTTTACTTAAAAAGGATATTTCAATAAAACATAAACTTCAATAGTCCAATTTACTTACTTTATATAGCTAACTTTATTTATATTTTTTATTTTCTTTTAAAAATATTTTTGCTCTTTTTACATAAGCTCTATTTTTATTTATATAATTATCTTGATATATTTGTACATCATCTAACGCTTTTTTACAATCGTTTAGATAGAATTTATTATCTAAAAAATGCCCATATTTTTTTTGATTTTCATTACTTAACATCGTAGAAATATTGTTAAACATTTCCATTAAACTAGAAGCTAATTTCATTTGGTTTTCATAAGCGGAGTTAATACGATATACTTTTGGATTATTAAAAAGAGGGTCACTTACTTTTGGCATACTTTTAGGCGGGGATAATTCTAAAGATTTTGATCCGGCTATACCAAAAAATTCTACATTAACGTCTGTGTTTGTAGGTATTTTTATATCATTATGAATCAGAAATGTTACAAATACTTTTGATTCTGCTATTTTTATGTCAGATACATAACCTACTTGTTTACCCATTATTCTTACGGGAGATCCTATTGTTAAACCTGCTACATCATCAAAAAACATATAATATTCAGAAATATTTTTTTTATGATTATTATATAGTAATACTGATATTATTATAATTACTGATATTATTATACTCCATAGTAGAAGTTCTATTATCCAGATTAAATGTTTTTTCATAATAATTATTATATTATACATAAAAGAGAGTTATTGTCTTATTACTATTTTTCTTTTTATTATTAATATTCTATGCCTTTACGACTTTTAATGCCGGAATTATAATAGTGTTTTATTGGATTAATTTCGGATACTAAATCAGCTATTTCTATAATCTCTTTTTTTGCATTTCTTCCGGTTAATACAATCTCTTTTGATTCCGGTTTATTTTTTAACACCTCTATTACTTCTTTTAGGTTTATTAATTTTAGATCGATTGCTATATTTATCTCATCTAGAATAATTAAATTAAAATCAGATTTTAAAATCGAATACTTTGCATATTCCCAAGCTTTTGATGCTTGATTTATGTCTTCTTGGCTTATATTATCATAATACACAATTCTATCTACACCTGTCTGAACAATTTTTAAATTTTTTTTTATCTTTTTATTTAAGTTTGCAAATGTTTTTAATTCGCCATAATCACCTTGACCTTTTACAAACAAGATTATAAGTACTTTCCAATTTTGACCTAAAGCTCTTAAGCTTAAACCTAAAGATGCTGTTGTTTTTCCTTTCCCGTTTCCTGTATATACCTGAATAAATCCATATTTTTTTAATTCTGGATCTTTTATATTTTTACTTTTATTTTTATTATTTTCTCTTGTCATATTCTATTTTCTATAGTATTTTATCTGATATTATTTTAGGATTATATATTATTATATTCAAATATTTATTGTAAAAAATAATAAGAATAAATAAAATATCTATATAGGCAAAAATGACAAAAGAGCTATACCGTAATAAATTTAAAGAATTAAGAAAAAAAATTGATATAAATTTATTTTCAACTAAAATTGTAGATTATCTTATAAATAGTGATATATATAAACAATCAAAAAATATAATGATTTATATGCCACTTAGATATGAGTATAATTTAATACCTATAACAGAAAGATCAAAAGATAAATTATATTATATACCAAAATGCATAGACGGAAATATAAATATATGTAGTTATAATAAGGAGATAGACCTTAAGCCATCAAATTTAGGTGTTTTAGAACCATATCAAATTAATAAATTTCAAGATCCTAAAATAATAGATCTGATATGTATTCCTTGTATATGTTGTGATATGAAAAAAAATAGAATAGGTTTTGGTAAAGGTTATTATGATAGATTTTTACCAAAATTAAAGAAAGAATGTATAAAAATAATAATTGCTTCTTCTTTGCAGGTAGTAGATTGTCTTCCTATAGATGTATATGATATTCAATCTGATTTAATTTTGACTGAAAATGGATTTATTAAATAATTAATTAATAATAAAATGAGTTTGCGTAAAAACTCCGTTTTTCTCGCAAACTCAGAGGAACGGTTTCACATCAGGTTGTGCGCTATCCGGTACACGACCTGATGTTCACACACCGGAGAGGTCGGATTTGAAAAATCTCAAAAAATTGTCATTTTTTGATTTTTCCGCACCCTCAAATTGTAAATTTATGTTAAAATTATGTTTATATCTGAAATTAGAAATTTTATAAATTTTTTATATAGTTAACGAATCATATTAAAGGTTTATTGTGATATTATGAATCAATTATCAAGTGATTATTTTTTAAAACTTTATAAAAACAGTAGCTGTAATTGTAATGACTGTTTATCTGATAATGAAATAAAAAATAATAAGATTAAAGAAAATAACTCAAAAATTGTTTTAAATGGTAAGAATAAGGATTCAGACTCGCAATTAGATCCGGATTTAAAAATTGATTTGTCTGAAATTAATTATTTAGATTATTATCAAGATGCAAAAAATAATGATGGAAAAGCTAAGTATAGTTTAACTAATTTAGATAACAATAAAAAAGATAATATAAAGTTAAATAATAATTTTCATAGAGAAAAGGTAGAATCTGAGATTAGAGTAGGATTAAATCAGATAGGAAATCTAAAGATAAATAATAATACATTAAGTGATATTATTAATATAAATAGTTTAGAAAAATTAAATGATATAGAACTAAATGAATTACTGAAAGTTATTAGGAATATAAATAAAGACCAAGAATCTAAAAAGATATATGATGATAAGATTCCGGGAAAGTATATAAATAAGTTAAATAATTTAGCAATAAGTACTAGAAATTATGATAATATAATAAAAACTTTAGATTTGGAAATAGATTCTACAGAAGATACAGTAAGAAAATTTCAACTGGAAAGTATTAAAGAGAATTTTCAGGATAAAAACTATTCATACAAAACAGTAAATAATTATTTAGACAAACTTGATGTAGATACACACCTTTTGGATCCAAAGATACAAGCTAGCCCATCTTATAAGGCTAATTTATCTGAGTTTATAAATGCTATTGATAATAAAAATACAGTAAATATAAAAAGAGTATTGAATAATATAAAAAGTGATCAGATAAAGGTTATGCTAAATGAATACGGCATAAATAAATTTATAATGGAGATTAATCAATTAAACAAATCAGAAAGTGAGATAATATTAAATCAGGTATATAAAAAGTTATTAGAAGATTTACACGATTCTAAATTGCAAAGTATAGTAAAAAATGATTATAAAACATCAACTTTAAGTTATTATCAAGGATTTAAAATAGGAGATATAAAAGAAGCAAAAGAGAAGAATGATACAACGAATAGAAAACTAAAGAAAATAACAGAGGTATGTTTAGCGTATGAGAATTTAAATAATAAAGCAAAACAGCCAAAGGGAGAAGATTTAATAAAAGTTATTAAAGTTTTAGCAGAATTTTAAATGGAATAAAAATAGATAAGCAGTTTATATTATTCAGAAGGAGCTAACTTTTGTTTTAGTAGTTCGTTGTATATATTTAAATATTTTTCTGCTTGTTTAAGATTATTAAGATTTTTATAGGATAAAGCAAGATTATAATAGAAATCAGGTTCAGGAGTAATTCTAAGAGCTTTAATATAGTATTTAATAGCTTTATTATAATCTTTTAGATTAAAATAACAATTTGCTAAATTATAGTAAGCATAGGGGAATTTCGGATTATATTTTAAAGAATATTTATAATTTTTAATAGCCAGATTAAATTTATTATCCTGAAAATAGATATTAGCTAAATTATAATAAGGCTTATAAAATTTAGGATCTTTAAGAATAGATTTTTGAAGTAAGAAAACAGAATCTATAGATTTACCGTAATCTTGAAGAATATTAGCTAACAATAGATAGACTTCGGCATCTTTATTATTTTCATCAATTTGATTAAGGATACGGTAAGCTTTTTCAATGTCATTTGTACTATAAAGCAGAATAGCTTGAGATTTAAGCTTATTTGTATCCTGAGTTGATGTTATTGTTTGTTGTTTTGCCGGAATTGATGTTTGTGACGTATTAATAGCCGCAAAAGCTAAATTAGTATTAAAAAAGCTAACAATTAAAATAAAAATAAAAACAGACTTCATCATAATATAAATATTATAATACATATAAAGAAGAAAATCCGTAAATAAAGCAAATAAAAAAAATTAATCTTTAATAACAATAAGGTTATTCATAATTTTCATTTTACAAGTAGGTAAAACAACATCATTTAATCCATTTTGAATACTTAAGATTTTTCCTGCAGCAAGAGTAACCTCTTGACCTTTGTAAGTAAATGTATAATCATCTTGTCTATCTGAACGGATTGTTATTTTATCCATATTTTCTCCTTTAAAATCAAAATTTATAAATATAATAATATTAATTATATGAATAAAAATAAAGTAAAAGCAATTATAAAATAGTAAAAGATATGTAAAAATTTTGTATAAAAATAGCAAAAAAATATTTCAGAAGTTTTATAAAAATTATAAAAGGAATAGGCTAGTTGAATTATAAATGGAAATTACAAATACAGGTATAAATAATACAATAAAAAGCGAAATAAAAACAATAAGTAATACAATAACGTATAAGAATTTATGCGAAGAGTATTCAGATGAGTATAAAGATTGGAAAGGAAATCAGTTAGAATCAGAAAAAAAGAAACTAAAATACTATGACGAAATAAAGCTTAGTTATAAAGACAAAGATAAAGAGGATCAAAGAATAGACTCGGTACTAAATGCAATGGATGTACTTGATGACTATTCGCAAAAGCGAGCAGAAGAGGCTCAAAAGTCAGCAGATATAATAACATCGTTTATAAGTATTTCAGGTGGATTATTTGGTGCATCAATAGGTACATTTTTAAATGGGAATAAGAAAATAAAGGCAGTACTTAAAAACTTAAGTCAATATTTAGATAAATATGTAAAAAATAAGAATTTAAATTCAGAAATGCTAGTGCAGATTATACCTGCAGTTTTAGGCGCTTTAATAGGGGGAATAGTATCACAACCGGTTTCTACATTGGTAGATAGTAATAATCAAAAAATATACAAAATAGAGTCTGAAAATGTTATAAACAATGAGCTTAAAGATCCAAAGAGTTTTGCTATTTTAGATGATAACCAAAAGAAACTAGTAGATGATATAGTAAATAATAAAATAAATTCAGATGAAATAAAAAAGGAATATAAAAAAAGTAAGGTAAACATCCTCAAAATAAGTGAAATGACAATAGAAAATTTATTAACAAAAGAGGAAGAAGATAATCTTGAGAATATTAATAATATAGAGCAGAAAGAAAATAAAATAAATATAAAAGAAAAAGATAAAGAATTATTAAGTAAAATGCTTGAAAAAATAGAGCTAGATACAAATGATTATCTTGAGAATATTGAACTTGCAGTCAATAAATTAAAAATGAGTGCAAATATCTGGTCAGTGCTTGGAGTCGGAGCTTCTGCATTTAGTTTTAACATAGGCAATTCAAAAAAGAATAAGATAATAAGTAGCATACTATTTTTATCTAATATAATATTGCCTCCGATGATAATAGAGTTGATATCAAAAAATATCTTAAAAGAAGGCGAAAAGGTTGCAAGATTTAAAGCTAAACAAAATTTAAGAAAGCATCCTGAATTATTATATGACATAGATAAAACAAAATATAAAAATATAAAAACAGATAAATTTAAAATGAAGCTTAATGACGTTGGAAGTAATAATAATGATTTATTAAGTTTTTTATACAAATATATAAAAGACAAGAGAGAATATAAGAAATTACACGCAAAACAGAGTATAAAAAATAGAAAGATTCAAAAAGCAAAAGGATTGATAGATTTAGATCAAGAGCAACTTGAAAATGCTAAAGAATTACAAAAGAATACTTTTGAGGTTTTGAGTCTATATAATAAAAATTATGATAAATATTATGAAAAAGTAGAAAGTAAGACAACAATGTTACAATCATTAGGATTAACATTAACAAATTTATCAGTAGCAGCTTTAGCACCTATATTATTAATAAAAAACAGCAAAGATATAAACAATTTTTTAAAAAATTTACAAAATAAAGGTATAAAGAATATGAAAATAGGAGATATAATAAATACAATAAAAGGTATTACGCAGTCAGCTATGTCAATAGCAATACCAATTGCAACTTGGAATATATTAGATACCCATTTAACAAAGAAAGAAAAAGAAACATCAAGGATTGCAACAATGTTGAGTTTAAAAGAGCTTGAATAGGTCAAATTTCATATAGAAAATTTTTATACAGTATAAAAAAAGCTAAGTTTTATATTAAACTTAGCTTTTTAAATTATATTAAAATAAAATTATAATTGTTCTTTTTCGACCTGTTCTTTACGGAGTTTTTCAGCACGTCTTCTTTCTTTAAGAGCAAGAAGACCGTCAAAATCAGGAGTTGCCATAATTTCGAAGTGGAATCTAGGCATATACTCATAAGCTAAAGTATCATTACGAGTAACAGGGAATCCCCAATAGAATTTACCGGTTAAATCGCCAGGTAGAGCTACTCTAAAACCAAATCCAACACTAGTTAAGAAATCATCTTTAGTAACCCCAGGACCACCAATACCTTTATAAGGGAATATACCAGCGTGATCTACAAAGACAGCACCTTTAATAACATCTCTTAAATGAAGGATATGTTCTTTATCTTTAAAAGTATATCTTGTTTCAACAGGAGTAATAGGGAAGATCAATTCACCACTTACGACGTAACCGGTACGACCAATCAAAGCGCCTTCAGAATATCCACGAACAGTAGTTGCACCACCAATTTGGAATTGATCAAGAGAAGGAATAATTTCTTCAGGTGAATATTGCCAACTTGTACGTAATTGACCAACTATACCGTGACCAAAATCGTGGATTCGTAAAATACCACCTTCATATTTGAAATAATTATCATAATTATTTTCAAGAGAGAACGCATAAGACACATTTTGGTTAGTATACCAAATACCTCTTTTAGTATCGTGTCTAGCCATAAGGCCTGTACCAATAGATAATATTCTATCACTGTTAATATTACCAAAATCTCTTAAAGAAGTTTTAGCTGTTTTATAAGAAGCACTAGTAATATTAGTTAAATTTAAGAAAGGTTTATCAATAATCGGTTGAGAAACGTAAAGAGTAGTAGCATAAGATTGACCACCGACACCATAATCTCTTAAATAGCCTCTAGTAATATCCATATTACTTGTAGAGAAAGAAGCTCCGATACGGCCACCACTTTTATTAAAAGGGATATTATAATCGACGAAAGGTGTAACAGAAGATCTAGATAAATAAGTACCTGCAGTTAACTGATCACGATGACCGAAAAGGCTATCTGCAGTTAAGAAAGTACCAAATCTAGCCATACCAATAGTTTCACGTCCGGCATTATCAGTAGCGAAAGTAATATGGAAAGGGAAGCTTTCTTTAGCACTAACTTCCACATCAGTAGTTCCGACAACTTTACCTGGAACAAGGTTTGCATTAATATTAATACCTTCGTTAACGTGGTTAAATTCTATAATATCTTGTTCTAACTTTCTAAGTTCTAGTAGTTCACCAGGTTTTGCGCTAGGTAATCTTTTTGCCATAAAAGAATCACGAGTCCATCTATTATTGTCAAATCTAAGTTCACCTACTCTACCTTCCATAAGAGATATTTTCAAAGAGCCATCTTCAATAGTTTGTTCTGCTATATATGCTCTAGCTGTAACATAGTTTTTTGCAAGATACATATCATTAATAGTATCCACTACTTTTTTAATTTCTTTTAGCGAAACTTTTTTACCGATAAGGGGTTTAATAACAGCTTCCAATTCTTCTTTAGTAAAAATTTCAGATTCATCTATTTCTACTTTATTTATCTGAACGCCTTCTTTTTTATATTTTTCAATAGTTGCTTTAATAGCAGGGTCCTGATTTTTTATTGATTTTGTATCCTTTATAGGTTGAATTTTATCAATTTTTTTATCAGGTTCAAGATTTTTTTGTTTTTGGAATTTTTGAAATTCTTCTAATTTTTTCTTTTCTTGTTCTTGTCTTTTTATAAAATCAATATTATATTTATTAATTGAACCTGCATCATATCCACCTTGCACCGGTTGTATAGGTGCACTTAGCACTGTTAAAGGAATTCCACAAGAGATAATGCTTGTCATTAATAACGATATTATTAATTTTTTGTTCATAATATTTTTTGTTTTTCCCATTTTTAACCTACTGCTATTTATTACAAATACTTCCTTAATTATATTAACAACTAATCAAATTTTAATTATCAATTATTTAATGTAATTATACATAATAAAAATAATTTTATTTTATAATAAAACAAGTTATACTATATTTCAACATTTAATTTTATTAATTATAAAATCAATAGCGCCTTTGTTTTCATCGAATACTTTTTTGCAGTTTGATTTTAGATCAAGGTAGAAAGAACGGTCTTTAAGTAACTTAAGAGAAAAGTTATAAAGTTCGTCTTTAGAGTTAGCTATAAAGCAAGCGTTATGTTCAGATAGGATTCTATAAATATCTTTAAAGTTAAAAACACTAGGCCCGCTTAAAACAGGTTTTTCCCATATTGTAGCTTCAAGAGGGTTATGTCCACCGGTATTTGAAAAGCTGCCACCAATAAAAGTAAACTTACATATTGAATAAATTTTAGAAAGTTCTCCCATCGTATCGAGCATAATAATATCATTTTTAATAAATGTATCTTTATTACTTCGTTTACCATAATTTAATCCTGTTTTTTTCAATAGATTTTCTACATAGCTATATCTTTGAGGATGTCTAGGGGCTATAAGCAGTTTTAGATCCGGATAGTTATTTTTTAGATTTAAAAAGGTTTCAAGAAAAATTTCGTCTTCTCCACTATGTGTACTGCTAGCTATAATAAGGTTATCATCAAAGATCCCAAACTGATTTTTCAGATCTTCTATTTCATTTTCTGATAAAGTTTTTTCTATATCAAATTTTAAATTGCCCATAACTACTACTTTATCTTTTGGTGCACCTATATCAATAATACGATTCTTATCCATTTCGCTTTGCATAGCTATTATATTATATTTAGATAAAACTTTGCTAAAGAAGAATTTTAATTTTTTGTATCCGCAATAAGAGTTTGGAGAAATTCTCCCATTTATTATATAAAGATCAATATTTCTTTTACTTGTAACATAAACAAAATTCGGCCATATTTCTGTTTCTGCTATAATAACTTTTTGAGGATTTAATTTGTTTAATAAAGAATTAATAGAAAATCTAAAATCATAGGGAAAGTAAATAATATCAGAAGTAAAATCTTTTAATTTTTTAACCGCAACATCGTGTCCTGTTTTTGTTACAGTTGATAAGACAATATTATAATCAGCTAATTTATTATCGGCAGCAGTTTTTACAAGATTTTCAATAGCATTAACTTCTCCTACAGAAACAGCGTGGAATAATATTGTTGGTTTATTTTTATCCAGATTTATATTATAAAAACCTATTTTTTGAAAAAAGCCTGTTCTAAATTTAGGAACAATCATAAAGGCTAATATTATTACCGGTAATAGTATTATAGAAAGTAAAATAATCAACAAATTATAAATAAAAAACATAAAAAAATCCTTATAAACGTAAACAATCTGAATCAATTTTAACAGAGTTACGGATAGTTTTAATTAGAATATTAAAATTTGTAAACAATTAAAGAAGAAAGTATAAAGTTTTTAAAATATTGGTCGATAAAATTAATATGAATCGAGCAGAAAAAGGGATAAAAAAGGATGATAAAGAAATATAAAAAGCCAATAGCTAATGTATCAAGTGGGGTTGAATTTATATTAAGAGGATCTCAAAGAAGAAGATCAATGGCAATATCAAACGCAAGATCAGTAAATTCAGACCTTGGACTAATGACTAAAAGACTTGTCGCTGTGAAATAAGAATTAAGAGCAGATAGAAGAGAGTATGTAAAAGAGATAAAAAAGCCTTAAAAATTTTTTTAAGGCTTTTTTATTAATTTTTTATGATCGACAACATTATTAAGAATTTTTTTATAATTTTTTTTCGAAGATTCAGGCTGATCATTTGTTTTTTTAGGCTGATTGATAATTACTAATACTTCATCATCACTAGCCATTTTCAAGTTGTTTCTTGCAATAGCTTCCAGACTTTTTAATGAATTAAAATTATTAAAATCATTTTTTAATCGAGTATTTTCTGAAATTACTTTAATTCTATAATCCTGCATTTTTTTAACTCTAGCCTGATTAATAATACATTTCGATATATTTAAAAAAGCACTGATTCCCATTTGGACAAGACACACAAAAAGTACAAACGTCAAAAAAGAATAATATACACGTCTATTATTTTTATTCTTTAACTTTTTAGGTATTTTTGAATTAATTTTATTTTTTGATTTTTTAAACATATAAATTTCAAATCTCCATATTAATAATATACTAAATTATATTTCTATAGAAGATATGAGTTATAATTATTTACATAATTTTTTTAAAATAATTATTAAAAGTTTAATAAAATTTTGATTATTTATTATTTTTGATATAAATTTA
>CABQAQ010000014.1 GCA_902462155.1 uncultured bacterium
GTTTTATCTTTAATTTTATTTTCACAAATTAATGCTTACTGTGCTGATTATTTTAAGCTATATGAAAAAACAGAACTACCAAAATTTAAATTCCATAATAATATAGATCCTTATCAGAATGAAGACTATTTTAAATATGCTTATTCTCCTTACCCTTTATTTAGAACCAGCTCAGATCTGTATTTTAAAAGCTTAAGAATTCCAAGCGGATATTATATTATTACTCCTCGACACTATAAAAATCAGGATATTGTTTTATTTAAATCTAATGGAGAAGTTAAATTTATAGTTCCTGTTTTAGATAAAGATATCGTTCCTGTTGACTTTTATAAACGTAATTTACCTCAGGTTAAATTAACAAAATTCCAAAAATTCAAAAAAAATATTATACAAGCTATCAATAATCACTTTAAAAGCTCTAAAAAAGAAGAACCTCCTAAAAGTTTTATTGTTGTTGATAAAATTGCTCCCAATTGGTGTTTGATTAAGTTGTATTATGGACCTGATATTTATATTATGTTATTTAGTTTAGTTAAGTAAATATTTTTCTGATTTATGGTTGAATATATACCTTATTTTGATAAAATAAAAAAATGGATAAAAAAATATTAATATTAATAGACGGACACGCTTTAGCTTTTAGAAGTTATTTTGCTCTTGAACGAACTCAGATGAAAACTGTTAATAATCAGCCAACTTGGGCTATTTATGGATTCTTTAAAGCTATTTTTGATCTATTAAAAAAGAATATTAAACCTGATGCTATTGCTGTAGCTTTCGATGTTAGTCATCAAACTTTCCGTACTGAAATGTATCAGGAGTATAAAGCTAACCGACAGATAATGCCTGATACTTTAAGATCTCAGTTATCTTTAATAATGGAAGGTCTAAAAGCATTTAATATCCCTATCTATACCAAAGCCGGCTTCGAAGCTGATGATGTCATTGGTACTATTGCTAATAAAGCTTTAAATCATAATATTAAAACTTTTATTTTAACCGGTGATAAAGATTCTTTTCAATTGATAGATAAAAATAATAATATAGAAGTGCTAATTCCTTCTACCGGTGCCTTAACTACTTATAATTGGGATAAAGTTTATGAAAAACTTGGTGTATATCCTAATCAGGTTGTTGATTTTAAAGCTTTAAGTGGAGATTCTTCGGATAATATACCGGGTATCAAAGGAATTGGAGCTAAAACTGCATCTTCTTTACTTTCTCAATATGAAAATCTGGAAAATATTTATCTTAATCTTAACAATATAACTAAAAAATCTCTAAAACAAAAACTTATTGATGGAAAAGATATTGCTATTTTAAGTCAAACTCTTGCTAAAATAGACAAAACTTTAGATATTGATTTTGACTTTCAACAATCAAAACTAGATATTCCTGATGTTAAACAAGTAATTGAATTTTTTAAAGGTCTTCAATTATACGGATTTGTAAAGAATATCAACAGTATTTTGAATTCTTTTAATATTCATAATCCTGAAGAAAAAGATCTTTATAAAAATAATAATCCCAAAAATAATACTATAAGTAATAATCAATTAACTTTTGATTTCCAAAAATTAAAAAATGAACCGGATAAAAAAACAGATCTTGTTTTTGTATCTAAAGAAGATCTCTGCTCAAACTTTAATTTCGATTCTATTTTAGTCGATTCTGATGAAAAATTTAATAATCTTCTTTTAAGTCTAAAAAATCAATCTTTATTATCTTTTTCTATTGAAGTCGAAAATTTTCAAGATATAGATTCAGATATTATAGGCTTATCTGTCGGATTTAATAATAGTATTAAATATTATAAAAATGAAATTTTAATTGATCAATCTTCTTGTAATACAAATAATTCTAGAATTTTTTATATACCTTTAAAACATAAAAATTACAGTGATAATATTCCTATTGAACAATTTATATCTAAATTTAAATCTGTTTTTGAAGATAATAATATTGCTAAAGTGTTTCAAGACTCTAAATTAGCTTTAAATACTTTAAAAAAATATAATATTGACTTAAAAAATATTGTATTAGATACAATGCTTGCAAGTTATGTACAAGATCCGGCTCGCAGGCATTCTTTAAGTGTTCAAGCTCAAGATCATTTAGATTACATCATTGAAGATTTAGATGATATTTTAGGTAAAGGAAAAAATTCTTTAAAATTTGATTTAATAGATATTAATAAAGCCTTTAAGTTCTCTTCTGACAATGCTTTCTGTATCTTAGAACTTGTTAAATATTACAATCAGGCTTTAGATGATACTGATAAAAAAATATTAACTACAATAGAAATCCCTTTGGTGTATGTACTTTCTCAAATGGAACTTAATGGGGTTTCAATAGATACCTCATATTTAAAAGAGTTATCTAATTTAATATGTGAAAAATTAAATACTATAGAAAATAATATATATCAATTAGCCGGTGAAACATTCAATGTTAATTCTCCTAAAAAAGTAGGTGAAATTTTATTTGAAAAACTAGGACTTAAACCCAAAAGTAAGCCCAGATCATTAAGCCACAACAAATTTTCTACTAATGCCAAGATCTTAGAAGAATTAGCTCCAAAAAATGAAATTGTTAAACTTATACTGGATCAACGACATCTAAATAAACTTAAAACTACTTATATTGATACTTTACCTCTTTTAATCAGTAAAAAAGATAATAGAATACATACTAGTTTTAATCAAACAGTTACAACTACAGGTAGAATTTCCAGTTCTAATCCTAATTTACAAAATATTCCTATTCGAACAGAACTCGGTAATAAAATAAGAAGAGCTTTTACTCCTGCAAATAAAAATGATTCTTGTATTTTATCTAGCGATTATTCACAAATAGAATTACGCTTATTAGCTCATGTAAGTCAGGATAAAAATTTAATTGATGCTTTTAATTCAGGTCAAGATATTCATTCTATTACGGCTTCAAAGGTTTTTGATGTTTCCTTAGAAAATGTAACAAAACAGATGCGACAAAAAGCTAAAGCTGTAAATTTTGGTATTGTTTATGGACAAACTAAATACGGATTAGCTTCTTCCTTGGATATTCCTATTGAGGATGCTAAAATCTTTATAGATCGTTATTTTGATACTTACCCTAAAGTTAAACAATATATGGAGGATACTATCAACTTTGTTACTGAACATGGTTATGTTCAAACTATATATGGTCGAAAAAGATATTTAGCTAATGAACTTACAAGTTCCACCAGACAAATTAAAGAGTTTGCTCTAAGGGCAGCAATAAATGCTCCTATTCAAGGTACTGCTGCTGATTTAATCAAAATTGCTATGATTGAACTTAAAAAGAAATTTGATGAATATAATGTTTTCTCAAAATTAATTTTACAAGTCCATGATGAATTAGTTATTGAAGCTAAAAAATCTGAACTTGATCTTGTTAAAAAGCTTGTTAAAGAATCTATGGAACTTAATCAACCTTTATTAGTTCCTTTAGTCGTTGATATTAATGTAAATACTTCTTGGATGGAAGAATAATTATGCGAAATTTAATTAAATTAATATTTATTTTAAGCTTATTTTTATATTTCTCTTATGAGTTTAACTTTAATAATATAGCCTTTTCTGATGAAAATTTTAAGTCTATCTATGTAAATGTAGAAGATTGTACCAAAATATATCCTGTTAATACTGAAAAATTATTCTTCTTAACATTATCTGCTTTAAGTGCTTCCAGATTTAATATCTTAGAAATTCAAACCAGAAGTGGGTATATTCTTTTTAGATCTTATAATAAAGATTTTTTAGCTGTTATTTCTCCAAAAGATTATAAAAATTCCCAAATACGTATTACTCCTGCTGATAATAGCTACGCTTTTGATAGGAATATTCTTTTAAAGGTATTTCAACATCTTGACCAAAATTTTAGATAATTTCTCCCCATAAATCATATTCATCTGCTTTCTTTACCTCTACGTTTACAATATCTCCGGGAACTAAAATTTTATCTGTATTATTTATATAGATCTGACCATCTATTTCCGGTGCATCCCTATATGTTCTACCTATAATCTGATTCTCTTGGGTTATTGTTTCTATTATTGACGGTATTTTTTTACCTATAAGTGATTTATTAATTTCTAAAGATATTTTTTGTTGTAACTCCATTAAAGCTTTTTTTCTTTTTGATTTTATATATGGACTTATTTGATTTCCTAAAGATGCTGCAAACGTATTCTCTTCTTTCGAGTATTTAAATACTCCTAGTTTATCGAATTTTATATCATTTACAAAATTGTATAAATGATTAAATTGTTCTTCTGTTTCTCCTGGGTACCCAACTATAAATGTAGTCCTTAATGCTACATTCTTTACTTTATTTCTAATTTTGCTAATAAGACTTCTGTAATCTATTATAGGTCTTCTCATTGACTTCAATACTTCAGGATGCGAATGTTGAATTGGCATGTCTATATAGTTTACAACTTTTTTTGAATCATTAATTATATCTAGTAACTCATCTGTTATAAATGATGGGTATGTATACATAATTCTAATCCACTCAAAACTATCTATTTTATCTAATTGTTTTATCAACTCTGAAAGATTTTGATTTTTTAAACCCGATAAATCTTGACCATAACTTGTTGTATCTTGAGCTATTAGGATAATTTCATTTACTCCTTTATCTCCAAGTTTTTTAGCTTCTTCAACAATGTCCTCTATTTTTCTAGAATGATACTCACCTCTTAATTGCGGTATAATACAATAACCACATTTAAAATTACAACCATCTGCTATTTTTATATATGAGCTTGCTCCAACTGTTATCTGTTGTCGACTTACCATCTCAGGATAAATATATTCTGGTTTCTCCGATACTTCGTAATAAAAGTTATCAGGATTTCTTTCTATCTTCTCTATTACATCTATAACTTTTGCTAGATCACTTGTTCCTAACATTGCTATTATTTCCGGAATAGCTTTTTTTAATTCCATTTTATGCTTCTGCGGCAAACATCCTGTTACTATTACTTTTTTACCGTCCATTGCCATTTTTAATATATCTTGTATTGATTCTTTCTCTGCATCGTGAATAAATGAACACGTGTTCACTATTACTATATCTGCCTTTGTTTCATCTAATGTTATATTATATCCTTTATCTGCTAATAAGCCTAACATTAACTCAGAATCTACAAGATTCTTTGCACAACCGTTATTTATTAACGCTATATTCTTCATTATTTCTCTTACTTTCTTTTCTTATAATTTATAAATTGATAATTACCCTCTCCTATTATAGACTCAAATTCATAATTTTTATATACCCATGCACAAAGATCTTTAGCATAACTTTTACAAATATATGTATGTCCATAATCGTTTAAATTTTTTTTATTAATTACTATTAATGCCGGAGAATTTTGTTTTAAATGGTTAATAATATTATTTTCTCCCAAAAACTCTATATAAGGAGGCATATATGTATGATAAAAATTATCAGACCTTCTATTTGAAAGATAGTTTAATATATGTCCTTCTGGCATTATTAAAACTGTGTCATTTTCATTTGTTAGTTTTATTATTTCTTTTACTTCTTTATTTATAATATTTGCCGATCCTGTATCATTTATCAATTGATACTCATTTGTATAATTTATTATTTTAGTATTGTTTTCTATATTAAAATAAATTGCAGTAATCATAAATTTATAACTAATACCTAACAATATTATACATAAAGATATTTCTACATATTTTTTATTTAACTTATCTTTAAATGTTAAAAAATTCAAAAAAATATAACAAAACATAATGCTTAAAAATGGAATACCTAAAGAAGCATAGACTAAAATATTTACATTATAAAAATATTTTAATGAGGATATTAATGTTACTATAAATAATATTAAAATACTTGAAGTTTTAATAATTTTTTTTAAATTTAATATTAAAATGATTAAAGTTAAAAGCGGTACCATTATAAAAATATAACGATTGAAATATATCGTAACTATAACAATTAAATATATTTGTATAGGAATTATAAAAAATAATTTTAACAATATGCTTAATAATTTATGTTTTTCTAATTTTATTTTAATCAAATTATTTAAATAAAATGATAAGTAAAATATAGATAAAATAATAGCTACATATAAAAAGTTAATACCTATTTGTATAAAAGCATCAGCAGATGGTTTCATTCCAGCTACATTATTGTACAGAAATAATAAAGATGGAGTTTTAGCCATTTTTGACAATAATATTATATGAGTTACTAAATCTTTTAATGTAACTCCTTGTATAAACAGAATAAAAAAAGATACAATAATAGGTATAAAAAAACTTAAAATTGATTTTAATATAATTTTATAATCAACTTTTTTTAATATAAGATATATAAATACAAAAAATGCAAAAAGCAAATAATCATACTTAAAAGCAATTGAACATCCCAAGAAAAACGTTGACAAATACAACAACTTTTGATTTCTATTTTCAAAAAAAGATATAAAAAAATACACAGAAATTAAAACAGAACTTAAAGCATATACTGCAGCGTATGAATATGGCAAGTTATAATTAAAAATTCCTACTTGATATATACTTGTACAAATTAAAAAAATTGATATTGCAAAGGATATTTTATCATTTAAAAATTTCCTTGATAAGAAATAAGTAAATATTAAAATAATATAAGAATTAATAAGACCTAGAATATTTAATACAGAAATATTTGTACCAAATAATTTAAAAGCTAAAGCATTAATTTGATAAGATAATGGTCCAAAGATATTAAAAATATCTTTAAATAATACTTCACCTTGAACCATCTGAGATGGAATATAAACTTCACGACCAAAATCAACAATAGGTACACCCTGTTTTAAAAAGGTTACAAAAGATAATATTAAAAATAAAAATGATAATATAATAATATTCAATTTTTCTTTCTTTAACATTAGTATCATATAAACTACTCCTTAAACAAGATACACTTATAAAAATTGACGACTTATTTATTATATGATAACAAAAAAAAAGTTATAAAAAACTAACCATTACAAATATTTAAAAATTGGCTTAAGTTAAAATAATATCTATTAAGAAGATTTGAAATAAAAATTTCAAAAGTAATAGGCGCAATATCTTGTATATAATTTGCATCAATAACAAGCCCCTCAACAAAACGAGCAAATAACTCGCAAGGTGATATATAATATCTTTTAAGTTTATTTATTTTTAAAGTAATTCTATTTCGTTTTTTTATAAGTGAATTTAGTTTAAGATAATTTTTAAAAGCTTCCGGCATTTTTTTAAAATCAGAATCTAAATTATCAATAGATAACATTTCTGTTTTTTTCCAAAATGATGATATTATTTTTACTCTGTCATACTTTAATAAATACTTAGCTTTTGAATTTTTAATATATTTATTAAATTCTAAAAAAGGTTTTGACCTTAAAAAATGAGGGTATTCTTTTTCTATTAATTTCGTATAACTAATTATCTTTTCTTGTATTAATTTTTTATGAGATGTTAAAGTAAGAAATAAAGAATTTTTATCTACATAATAAGTAACATTAAGAAGCTCTCCTTGTATAATTTTAATTTTATTTTTTTGTGAAGTATTAAAAAGATTTTCTAACGATCCCCCACTAATTAGCATATTATTATCTAGCTGAAAATTTATATGATGAGCAAATTCATGAGCTAAAGTCTGTATAATTTTATCCGGATTTTTTATATTTTTTGAAACTCTTATTTTATTTTTAAAATAAAAGCCTAAATTACCACGAGCTTTAGTTGAAAAACAAATATCAATATCATTATCTTTTAAAAAAGATGTCAATAATTCAATTTTTTTTCTAGAATGATTCTTTTCTACTTCCGAATTTAACATAATAGGATACAACATATAAATTAGCTTATTTGAGTATTATTTAATACCCAATTTAAATAATCTTGATGCCCCTTTTCTATATCTAAAGATATTATTTCTGGAACTTTATACTCATGAATTGATAAAATAGCATTTTTTACCTTCTCAAACAGTATTTTTTGAGTCTTAATTATAAGCAAAAATTCACCGGATTCTTGTAGTTTATCTTCCCACATATAAAATGATTGAATGCTGTCGATAATATTTACACAAGCACAAAGTTTATTTTTAACTAAATGTTTAGCTATTTTAACAGCATTTATTCTTGTTTCACAAGTCGTTAAAATGGTACAAAATTTATTTTCCATATTTTTATATCCTTTATTTTATTTTAAAAGTAATTTAATTATAATCCATATCAATTAAAATTTTACCCGGATTCATAATATTATTTTTATCTATAATAGTTTTAATACTATTCATAATCTCGATATTTGCTTTTGGGTACATTTTCTTAATCATATTTGATTTTTCAAACCCAATACCGTGTTCTCCGGTAATCGATCCTTGAAGACTAATAACAAAATCTAAAATTTCCTGACGTGCTTTATAAAAATTATCTAAAACAGCCTTATTCTGTAAATCTAAAGCAAAATTAGGATGTATATTTCCATCTCCAATATGCCCCATTATACAAACAGTCAAATTATATTTATCCGAAATACTCTTAATTTCTTTTACAACTTTTGGAATATATTGTCTAGGTACAACAATATCCTCAGCTATAACATTATAATCAAGTTTAGTACAGCAAGCATAAGCACTTCTTCTAGCTACCCAAATATTATCATACTCTTGTTTATCTTTTGCTATTATTATATTTTTAGAGTTAAATTTTTCACAGATATTTTTAATAGTCTGACATTGGTAATCAAGTGTATTAGAGAAACCATCCACTTCAATTAAAAGACAAGCCTCAAATTCTGTTAAAAATCCTGAAGGTCTAAACTTTTCAATAGTTTGAAGAGTTTTTTGATCAAGCAATTCTAAAGCAGAAGGTAAAATATGATGAGAAAATATTCCACACACAGCTTTTGAAGCATCTTCTAAATCATCAAAATACACAAGCATAACATTATTATCTTGAGGCTTTGGTATAAGTTTAAGTGTAGCTTGAGTTATAATACCAAGAGTACCTTCTGATCCGATAAATAACGGTGTAAGATGATACCCGGCTGAATTTTTATGGCAAGGTTTAGAAGTGTTAATAACTCTTCCATCAGGCAATATAACTTCAAGATCTAAAGTATAGTCTTTAATAATACCATATTTAAAACCTCTCGGTCCACCAGAATTCTGAGCAATAGCACCACCAATAGTAGAAATTTTTAAATTTGAAGGATCCGGAGGAAAAAATAAACCAATAGATTCTACCTTATCCTGCAAATCTTTGATAATAAGTCCCGGCTCAACTCTGGCTATCATATTAATCTCATCTATTTCAATAATTTTATCCATTTTAGCAAAACTAACAATAATACCTCCAAATAAAGGTACACAAGAACCAACATGATTCGTTCCTGCTGCTCTTGGGATAAGTGGAATTTTAAACTCATTAGATAATTTTACAAGTTTTATCAACTGATCTTTATCTTCTGCTAAAACAACCGCATTTGCTATATTATTCACATCTAAAAAATTTGAACAATCAAACGAATATACATAACGCTCTTCTTCTGATGATAATACATTATGTTCCCCAAATATATCAATAAGTTTTTTTATTAAAGTTTCTTGTTTAATTTCAATATTCATAATTATACCCTTATTTTATTTTGAAAACGTTAGTTGTTAAAATTAATTATATAAAAAAAATTAAAAGTTATAAGCAAAAAATAATAGTAAATTAAAAGCTATCTAAGATTATTTTAGCATATTCAAAAATATGATAAATTTAGCATATTAAGAAATGTATAGCTAGAAATAAACGAAAGAGCGGATTATGCAAAAAATAATTAGAAAAATAAATAAAAAAATGATGATAATATGTTTAATCGCAATGATGATAAGTTATACAAGTATTGATAATAAAGCTTTTGCTGCTTCATTCAATAGCTTACGAATAGGAAATAATCTTTATAGTGAAGATGAACAGGTTAATGTAAATATTTATGAAAAAATAAATCCAACAATAGTATCAATAGAAGCCGAAATAGATTTCGGAACAACTTCTTCAGGTAGTGGATGTATTGTTGACCCATCAGGGGTAATATTAACAAGCTCACATGTTGTAGATGGAGCAAAAGATATAGAAGTAATTTTATCATCCGGTAAAGTATATAAAGCAAAAGTTTTATATACAAAAGGATTAGAAAATGATTTAGCTTTATTAAAAATAAAAGCTAACAAAAAATTACCGTCAATAGAATTTGGAGATTCATCTTTAGTAAAAGTTGGACAAAAAATTTTAGCAATAGGCAACCCTTTTGGATTTAATGGAACATTAACAACCGGTATTGTATCCAGAATAGATTATAAGAGAAATAAAATACAAACAGATGCAGCAATAAATCCGGGAAGCTCAGGTGGTCCATTATTAAATACAAAGGGAGAAGTAATAGGCATAAGTCAGTCAATATATAATCCTGATAATAATAAATCAAACATAGGTATTGGCTTCGCTATTCCTGTAAATTTTGCAAAAGATTTTATAAACCTTGCTAAATTTGAAAAAAAGTTTTAAAATATAATTTAGATAAGTCTTACTTTTTAAAAACTAAAAAATAGAAAAGTAATAATTATCTAAAGTTTTAAACAAATTAAGGAGAAAAAACCAAATGTACCAAGACGAAAAGCTCATCTGTGAGGATTGTGGAGCAGAATTTATTTTTACAGCAGGTGAACAAGAGTTCTATTCTGAAAAAGGATTAGTAAATACTCCAAAGCGTTGCCCTCAATGTAGAAAACTACGTCGTAAAAACAATCGACGTAAAAAAACTTTATATGAGGTTACTTGCTCTGATTGTGGAGTTTTGACTAAAGTTCCTTTTAAACCAATTGAAGGGAAAGAAATTTATTGTAAAGAATGCTATGCTAAACATCGTGAATTAGTATAAATATTTTTTTAATATAGATATTTCTAAAGACTTAAGATTTTGTAAATCTTAAGTTTTTTTTACTTTATTTGAAGAATTTTTAAACACCTATTACTAGCTTCAAATACAATAATACAAGACCGAAAAAGATTAAGATTAAAAGATTTTTTAAATCAATAACATTACTCATTTTAAAACATCCTCATTTATAAACTTACTAAATTAAATGCAGACACTAAAACTGCCACCACCACTACTTGAACAACCACCGTCGCCAGAACTACAGCTTCCTGCTGAACTAAATCCTCCTAGAGCTCCCAAATCCGGGCCACCTGTATTTGCAAATGCAATTGAGCCTGATGTTTCGCAATTATTTGCTATTGATCCGGATGTTTCACTGTTACTTGCTATTGATCCGGACGTTTCGCTATTTTTATTGCTTGAAACTAAACTTCCAAATATATTTGCATTAAAACCTAACGCCACAATTAAGCTCCCTTTTTTCTTCTTATTAAATAACTAGGTTATATATTTACTAAAAAAAATATAAAGCTTGAAATTCAAGCTTTATATTTTTTGTTACATTTCTTTATAGTTTTTATTACTCTATTTTTTATTGCGGATATCTAGATGTCGCTGATATTAACATTTTTGCTAATTTATCTGCACCTTTAAATCCTCTCTTACTTAATATTTCAGAAGCTTTTTTATAATCATAAGAAATATATTTATGAAGAATTGTAAAATTGTCTAATTGCTCATTATATTCCAATATTACATAGCAACTCTTTGGCTCTAAATTGAATGGACGACCTACACTACCTACATTTACCACTGTTTTATTTGTATTTGTCTGATATCCGCAAGGCAAATGTGTATGACCACAAAAAATCAAATTTGCGTTTGTATCTTTTGTTATTTCTTCTACTTCACTAATAGGTAAATCCGGATAAATATTCTCATCTATCTTTCTTGGTGAACCGTGGACCATTAATATTTTCAAACTACCTAAAGATATCTCTATTTTTTGGGGTAAACTTCTTAAAAATTCTTTGTTTGTATTATCTATTACCTTTATATCATCAAGATAGGCATTAGCCATTATCTCGTTTTTCTCTTTTAATTTTTCGTATGTAATTTCAGGATCTGATGTTAACATTAAATCGGTATTCCCTAAAAGGATAGATATTTGTCCTTTCTCTGACATACTTTTTAACTTCTTTATTGCTTGGTTCGGGTTTGGACCAGCCATTGCTAAATCTCCCAGACAATAAATCTTTTTACAACATTCTTTCTTTATATCATCCAACACTGCTTCTAATGCTTGAATATTTCCGTGGATATCTGAAATTATCGCAATTTTCATGATTATCTTCTCCTATTTTTATTATAGTGGTATAATAATTTTAGCAGGAAAATTATATGATAAAAAGAAGAATTTCAAAACAAATAAAAATAGGTGATGTAAAAATTGGCGGTGATTCTTTAATCAGTGTACAATCCATGTTGAATACTGATACAAGGGATATCTCTAGCTCCATTGATCAGATAAATAAATTACAAGATGCAGGATGTGAACTTATTAGATTAGCTGTTCTTAATTCTCAAGCAGCTTCTGCTATTAAAGAACTTAAAAAGTTTTCTAAAGTCCCTTTGATTGCAGATATACATTTTGATTATAGATTGGCTATTGAATCTATAAATAATGGTATCGATGCTTTAAGATTAAATCCAGGTAATATAGGTAATATTGATAATATTAAAAAAGTCATAACTTTAGCTAAACAGCAAAATATTCCAATACGTATAGGGATTAATGCAGGTTCTTTAGAAAAAAAACAAGATAAAAATAATAACCTCTCTTTGCCTGAAAAAATGGTTCAAAGTGCTTTATCTCATATAAAAATTCTCGAGGATTGTAATTTTGATCTGATTAAAGTATCGTTAAAATCCAGCAGTGTAATTGATACTATTGAGGCTTATAAATTAATTGCCGATAAAATTCCATACCCTCTTCATTTAGGTGTAACCGAGTCCGGTACTAAAAATATAGGTACTATAAAATCATCTGTAGGTTTAGGTGCCCTATTAGCTTTGGGTATAGGTGATACTATTCGGGTTTCTCTAAGTGATGACCCTGTTGAAGAAGTTTATACAGGATATGAGATATTAAAATCACTTAATTTAAGAACTCGTGGTATAAATTTTATTTCTTGTCCTACTTGCGGTAGGTGCCAAATTGATTTAATTACTTTAGCTAAAAAAGTTGAAGAAAAATTTAGAAATTTAAATAAACCGTTGACTATTGCTGTTATGGGATGTCCTGTAAACGGTCCGGGTGAAGCTAAACACGCCGATTTTGGCATTGCCGGAGCTATTGGTGAAGGGTATATTTTCCATAAAGGTACTGTTATTAAAAAAGTTAAAGAAGAATTTTTACTTCAAGAATTTGAGAATATTATATATAATTACCTAAAATAGATGATATATTTCTATTTATTATTTGCAATGATATTAAAAATAATATAAAATATTATTAAAAAGTGAGGATAAATATGAAAAAATTATTATTTAGAACTTTTATGCTTAGTTTAGCTTTAATAGCATCTATTAATCTAAATATGGTAAAAGCAGAAATTCCGGCAGATTTTACTTCTTCTGAACAAGCTCTAAGGCAGCAACATTATTCTGAAGAAACTATCCGCCTTATTCAGTTACAGAAAGTTGATTGGACTTCTGAACCTATTCGAAAACAGAAAGACCCTATTTTAGTTAGATTTTATCGTTATCTTGATCCTGCTTCTGATGATAAAAATTTTGGAACTACTAATTTAAATTGGGATAATAATTGGGAAGATTTATAAATATAATTTTATAAATTTTTGTTTCAAAGAGTAAAAAGAAGTAATTTAAATAAATTACTTCTTTTTATTTTTATAACTTTTTATATCTATATTGCTAATCACTAATAATGATAATTAAATTTCATAAGAAACTATCTGACATATTTGAATTATTTTATCAGAATATAAGAAAAATACAATAAGTAACGTAGCACAAAGATAAAGTAGTACTTTTGGGGATGTTGCTTTATTATACAGATTCTTTATCGGTATTGTTCTATCAAATAAATTTTTTATTAAATTCGTATAAAAATAAATACTTAAACTCGCAAGTATCATAACTATTATAAGTACGAAAAAATTTCCAACAGAAGTTCTGATTATACTTGAGAACAAATAAAATTTAGCTAGAAATCCTCCTGTTGGTGGTAATCCTGCCAGTGATATTAAACAAATCGAAAATGCAAATGTATAAAATGGTCTTTGATATATAAGCCCTTTATAATCTGAGATTTTAAGCATTTTCTTCTTCCCATTAAATAGAATTAATGCTGCCCACGCTCCTGTATTCATAAATATATATATTACAAGGTAATATATAATTGTTGATATTCCATAGACTGATATTGGTGCTAAAAGCCCTAGTAGAATAAAACCGCTATGCGTTACTGAACTATACCCCATAAATCTTTTTATATTTGTCTGTCGTATTGCTCCTAAAGATCCATAGATTATTGTTAATATTGATATTATAGCTATTATTAGATTTATCATTGGAGAAAATTTAAATATTAAAACAGATAATCTTATTAAAATAGCAAATATAGCTACCTTTGGTATTATAGATATAAATGCTGCAATAGAAAAACTTGCTCCTTCATAAATATCTGCAACCCAGTTGGCAAAAGGAATTGCTCCTATTTTCATCATTAAACCCAAAAGAATAAGTATACTGCTAAAATTGAATAATAAAGGTATTTCTGTATTACTTGTTGTAATCAAATAATTATTTATCTGTGAAAAGTTTAAAGATCCTGTTATTCCATATAAATACGAAATCCCAAAAAGAGTAATACACGTTGCTAGTGTGCTTATTATAATATATTTTAATGCTGCTTCCTTAGAATTTACTCCCCTTTTAAAGGTTATTAAAATATATATACTTAAACTAAGCATCTCTATTGCTGTAAATAAAATCAAAAAATCATTCGCTGATATAATAATTAATGAACTAAGCACTGCAAATAGTATTAATGTAAAGTATTCAAAACTACGGCTTGAAATTTCGTTTATAAAATTTCGTGATAAAAATACCATAAAAATGCTACTGACAAAAATTAAAATTTTAAAAAACATCGTATAGACATTTGAATATATACCTGAATTAAAACCAAGGTATATTGGTTCTACTTGAGTAAAGCTAAGCGCTACTAAACTTATCATTAGCTGTATTATACATAACCATTTTGATACTCTAAAAAATTTTTTACTAAATATTATTGAAAATAATAGATTGATTATTATAAAAAAAACAATCATAGTTTCTGAAAGAAATGAATTATTTATATCTTGAATAATTTCCATTTTACACCTGCAATGTATCTAATATTATAGTAGCTACTGTATCAAAAATACTAATTAATGAGTTTGGGAATATACCAAAAAATATAATAGTGCAGATTAAGGTTGAAAGCACTACAAATTCTGATATAGTTATATCTTTTATTGATTTAAATTGTTCCATTATATAATTTAAAAAAGTTTTATGATAAAACCTTAGTATATATGCAGCTGATAAAACTAATGAAATTAAAAATAAAATTTTAGATGTTAATAAAATATTATTACAACCAAGTTCACAATTAGATAAACCAAGTAAAATAAATAATTCTCCGATAAAATTAGTAAAAAATGGTATACTTATTGAGCTTAAACAAATAGGTATTGATAAGAAAGCAAGGACAGGCATATTTTGTTGCAGCCCTCCTAAAAGTTTTATATCTCTGGTTTTTGTTCTTAAGTATATTATCCCGACTATTGTAAACAAACCGGCAACTATCAATGCATGTGATACCATATGGAAAATAGCACCCTTTATTCCATACTCTGTTAAAGTACTAAGACCTATTAAGATTATACCCATATTTGCTATACTTGAATAGGCTATAATCTTTTTTATATCATTCTGTACGTATGCTATAGATGAGGCATATATTAAATTAATAGTTCCTAAAATAAGTATTAATGGTGTTATTAACTTAAAAATTTCTGGTAATATTTGGATATTAAATCTTATAAGACCATATACCCCTGTTTTAAGTAAAATCGCCGCTAAAATAATACTTACCGGTGTTGCAGCATTTACATGTGCATCTTTTAACCAACTGTGAAATGGAACTATTGGTATTTTTATTGCAAAGCCTATAAAGAATCCTAAAAAAACTAAAACCTGAAACCATATAGGATATATATGTTCACTTATATTAAGCATTTCTATATTTGCTGTTAAATTTCCACTTATTTTAAAATTATAATATGTAAGTATAAGAATAGAAAATAAAATAAATACACTACCTATAAAAGTATACATAAGAAACTTCATTGCTGACCTTTTTGCATTTCCACTTCCCCACATTGAAATTAAAAAATAAATAGGTATTAATTCTAATTCCCAAAACATAAAAAATAAAAATGCATCTCTAGACGTAAAGATTCCTAAAATAGAAAATTCTAAGATAAACATTAATGAATAATATATCTTCTGTTTTGTATTTATACTATGTTTACTTGTCATAAATGAAATAAGAAAAATAAACGAAGTTAATATAATAAAAATTAACGAAAGTCCATCTACTCCAAAGCTCATACTTATACCTAAAGTTTCCAACCAGTCAGATTTTAATATCTTTAAATTTTCAAGATACGATATACCATACGAACTTGGATCAAAAAATGCTAAAAATAAAAGCGTATATAGGAAATGAATTAGTGCTGCTATTTTACTAAATCGTCTTATTTTTATTTCGTGGTTTGGAAATATAGGTAATAAAATGATTCCTGAAATAATTAATGGGAATATTACTAACATTATAAGTGATAAATAATTTTCAAATATTATATCCATTATGAAATAAGTCCCTTTGTTATAATAAATTTATAATAATACACTAAAGAAATACCTGCTAAAAATACTATTAATATAAATGAATATACTATATACGAATTAATATTACCATTTTGCACTTTAGATATAAAATAACTTAATACTTTCGTTAAAAAAGATACTAAATTTGATATTCCATCTATTATAAATTTATCAAAATAATACAGAATCTTACACCAATTCTTATATATTATATTCACAATAAAAGCATATAGTTCATCTATATAGTACCCTTTTAAAATAAATTTCTGTATTTTATTCATTTCAAAATTATAAAGACTCTTATTTTTGAATAACACAAATACAGATAAAAATCCGATACAAGAGATAGTAATTGGTAAAATACACATCATATTCAATATATTAAAATCAAAGTAATTCTTATAAAAGATAAATGATAATAGTATATTAAAAACAAAAAGTAATGTGACAGCTATATACATCGAAAAACTTCTAAAATTTAAGTCTATCTTAGAATGACTTTCACCTTCAAATACTATAAAGTAAGATCTTGCAATATAAAAAGATGTTATAAATGATATAAGTAATGTAAAAAAATAAATTATAAAATAATGATTAAGCAAAAGGAATTGAAATAAACTATCTTTAACTATGGCCCCTGAAAATAATATTCCTGAAAGTGACATAACAGAAAATAAATATAAAATAGCCAAATAGGGTCTAAATTTTCTTAAATTTCCCATAGAAAAAATATTATTATCTTTATTATATATATAAAATATAATACCTATAATTAAAAACAAGAAAGCTTTAATATAAGCATGAGAATTAAGATATGAAAAAGTAACGTTATAGTTATTGAGTCCAAGAGGAATAAGCATAACACCCAGTTGAGAAGCTGTAGAATATGCTAGAATTTTCTTTATATCAGTCTGAATACAAGCTGATAATCCCATTAAAATAGCTGTAGTTATACCTATAACAATAATTAAGAACATAATTTCATTAGAGAGGCTAAATAAAGGAAGTAACCTAATGATAAGAAATACCCCAGAAGCAACTAATGTGGCTGCATGTATTAAAGCACTTGCAGGTGTAGGAGCTTCCATTGCATCTATTAACCACGTTGAAAAGGGAAATTGAGCCGATTTCGCTAATGCACTTAGTAAGATAAAAAAGCATAAGATATTAAATAAACCAGAAGGAAGCATTGCTAAAATATTCTTTGATATATAAGAAAAATCAGCAAACATTAAGCTTGCATAACTAGATGTTTCTGAGAAATTTAAAGCATAAAAAATCAAAGTAAGGATACCTAATAAAAGACCTATATCACCGATTCTATTAATGATAAATGCTTTTATAGAAGCTTTTGAGGCTTCCATCTTTACATTATTAAATGAAATAAGAAGATAACTTATGACACTAAGTAACTCTAAAAATATATAGCTTTGTATTAGATTTGGACTTAAAATAAATCCCATCATAGCAGAATTAAATAAATTCAGATATATAAAAAATCTATGAAAACTCTGTTGGTTCTTCATATACCCATAACTATAAATATGAACTATAAAACTTATAGTCATTAAAGTAAATAAGAATATTGCTGCTATTTTATCTACAAAAATACCTAAATTAATAGAAAAATTGTTAAACTTTATCCATTCAAAACTATTTTCTATTGTCATATGAGAATTTAAATTAAACTGATATAATAAAGCACTCGAAAATAAAAACCCAATAAAAGTTGATGCCAACGTCAAAATCAATGTGGATTTTTTGGAATGCGAAAAGTTACCCGCATTATTTAACCCAATAATCAACGAAATCCATATAGGTAAAAGTATTATTAAATATATATTTTCAATAAAAAAATCCATTTATCCTCTCAAATTACTATAATCATTTATATTTATACTTTTTCTATATTTAAACAATAAAATTAAAATAGCTAAGCCTAAAGCTAAGTGAATAGCAGAAATAATCATAATAAAAATAGAAAAAATCATTCCAGAAAGGTTCACTCCATCTGTATAATTTGCTATTGCTACAAAATTTATTGACACTGCATTCAATATTATTTCAATCGATATAAGTGTTTTTATTAGGTTCTTTGAAAGTATTACTCCTAAAAAACCTATAAAAAATATAATAACCGCTAATATTAAATAATGATACAAGTTAATTGCCAAATGTTGAGTCATATATAATTTTTATCAACCTCTCTTTTTTAATTGTTTACATATCATATTCTTTTGTTTTTTTCTTAATTTTAATATATTTTTTCTTAAGTATAAAATAAAATTATTTATTATATTAAAATTATTTTTATTATTATATCTTGATGATCTTTTATTTTCTTTAATATAAAATAAACTAACAATTCCAATAATAGCACAAGTGAGTATTAGAGCTATTAATTC
>CABQAQ010000015.1 GCA_902462155.1 uncultured bacterium
TGTCTAATATATATTTTCTTATAGTTGTATTTTAATTTAAAAAAAAGTACTATTATACTTAATATAAAAATTATTGAAAACTATGAGGGTTTATAATGAAAAAAATATTTATTATTCTTTATTTATTTTTATTTTCTAATTTATTAGCTGTAGCCACAATAGATTACACACCATATAAATTAGATAATGGACATTTATTTATTATTAAAAAAGTATCGGAAAATCCTATTGTAACTATTGATACTTGGGTAAAAACCGGTTCCATTAATGAAAACGATAAAAACTCCGGTGTAGCTCATTTTTTAGAACATATGTTCTTTAAAGGTACAGAAAATTGTCCAAGTGGTAAATTTGATAAAATTCTTGAATCAAAAGGTGCTATTAATAATGCTGCAACTAGCAAAGATTTTACGCATTTTTATATTACTATACCTTCTAAAGACTTTAATCTTGCTTTTAAACTACACTCTGATATGATATTAAATCCTATGATCCCAAGAAAAGAACTCGAAAAAGAACGGAAAGTGGTTTTAGAAGAGATCTCAAAAGGGCTTGATAATCCTTTTAATAAGCTCTATAAAAATATGAATAATTCTTTTTATAAAATTCATCCTTATAAAAGAGAAGTAATAGGAAACAGTAAAGTAATTGAAACTATTACTCGAGAAGAAATGCTAGATTTTTATAATAAGTGGTATACTCCAGAAAATTTAATAACTATTATTGTAGGTGATATTGATCAAGATAATGTAATACAACAGATTAATAAATATTTTAATAAATCTAACAATAATATAGATAGAAATAAGTTAAATAGAAATTATAAACTAGATAATCAATTATCAAGTCCTATAAGGATTGTAGACTCAGCCGAAGTTCAATCAGGATATTATCTTCTTGGTTTTAGAACAACAAAAGCAGAAAATAAAGATTCTTATTCACTTGAAGTTTTAAGCACTATTTTAGGTGATGGTAAAACATCCAGATTATATAAAAATATAAAAGAGCAAAAACAATTAGCCTTGTCTATTTCAGCTTCTAATGCTATATTCAAAGACGATGGTATTTTTTATGTGTTCTCATCTTTTTCTCCTGAAAATTTAGATTCTCTAGAAAAAAATATAAAAATTGAAATTGAAAATGTCAAAAAAAATAAAATTACAAAAGAAGAACTTGATAAAGCAAAGAATATTATATCCAGAAATATTTTTTATTCCAGAGAGTCAATATCAAATATTGCCAATGAAATGGGATATTCTTTGATTATAAGTGATAATCTTTCTTTCTATGATAATTATCTTGATAATATTAAAAAAGTTACCATAGATGATGTAAATAAAGCGGCAAATAAATATCTTAATTTTAATAAATCTGTAACTTCAGTTATAATACCAAAAGAGTCTAATTTAAAAAGCAGTAAAAACATTAATAATATAGCTTCTTCTAATAATAACGAAAAGTTAATTTCTAATAGAAACGAAATAAATAGTAGTAATTATGCTACATTAATAAAAAAAGAAGATAATATTTCTAAATACCAATTAAAAAATGGAGCTATATTACTGATAAATCATACAAATTCTAATGATATAATAGCCATTCAAATGATGTCAAAAGGTGGATCTCTTGTTGAAAAAATGCCTACTGTAAGTATTATTACAGCACAAGCTTTACTTAAAGGCACAAAAAAATATTCTAATGTTGAATTTTCAAACTTATTAGAATCAAATGGTATAAAGCTTAATCCAAATGCCTCTGCAGATGCGTTTACAATAAATTTAAAAACTACAAAAAATGAATTTAAATTAGCTTTAGAACTTCTTGATCAACTAATAAATCAACCGTTATTTGATTCATTTGATATAGATAAAATAAAAAAAGATCAATTACTTTCCATAAAATCCAAACGTGATTTACCTGTAAATATAGCTTTTGAAAATTTTAAAAATAATATATTTAATAATACCCCATATAATAACACCGGAATAGCTATTGAAAAGAATCTAAATAAAATTGATAAAAAAGCTGTAGTAGATTATTGGTCTAATCAATTTGCACCACAGAACACTATTATATCTGTGAATGGTAATGTAAATGATCAAGAGTTAATATTATACTTTACAAATATACTAAAAGATAGAAAATCTAAAGATATAAATATTTTTGATTATCAATACAAATTTAGCGATGTACCTAAAAAAACAAATATAAAAAAGAATCAAAATACAAATACTTCTTGGATAGTGCTAGGTTGGAAAATCTGTGGTATCAATAATATAAAAGACTCTATTACATTAGAAGTTATAGATTCGCTACTTGGTCGAGGAATGTCATCTAGATTATTTTTTAACTTAAGAGATTCTCAAGGATTAGCTTATCAGATAGGATCCAGTACGTTAAGTAATGCAAATAGTGGGTTATTTGCCATTTATATAGGAACAAATCCTAAGAATTTAAAAATAGCAGAATCAGAATTATTTAGAGAAATAACTTCTTTGAAAAGGGAATTTGTACCTCAGAGAGAATTAAAAGAGGCTAAAGATAAATTAATAGGCAATTATATTTTATCAAAAGAAACAAATAGTGAAAAAGCCTCAATATTAGCTTGGTATGAACTAACAAATCTTGGATTCTCTTTTGATAAAGAGTATATTAATATGATTTTGTCAATTACAGAAAGAGATATTATTCGTGTTGCTAATAAGTATTTTAATGATTGTTATACTTTAAGTGAAGTCGTCAATTTTAATTAGATTATACAAAATTTTTGTTTGAAAAAATTGCGGATTGATAAAATATCAATCCGCAATTTATTTATAATAGAATTAAAATATTTAAGCAGTAGGTTCAGTAAACACTCTATTAGCCATTTCTCTATCCATCATAAAAATAGCATCGTTTGAACAACCTACAAGCTTAATATTAGCTATAATATTTTCAACTGTAGATTCTTCTTCTACTTGTTCATCAATAAACCATTTTAAAAATGATAAAGTTGCTCTATCTTTTTCATTTTCTGCTATTTGATAAACTTCATTTATTTGAGAAGTTACATAAACTTCGTGATTTAAAGTTTTTTCAAATACATCTAAAATAGATTCATACTCTGATTCTGGTTTTTCAATAGAGTCTAACACAACCTTACCACCTCTATTAATTATATAATCAAAGAACTTCATAGCGTGGAAATGTTCTTCTTGAGCTTGGACTTTCATCCAATTAGCAAATCCATCAAGATTTTTTTCAGAAAAATATGATGCCATTTGTAAATAAAGGTAAGATGAATGAACTTCTTTATTCAATTGAGAGTTTAAAGCCTCTTCTACATTTTTATTAATCATTTTTTTGTTCCTTCCATAATCCATGTATATTACAATATTCTCTGGCAATTATTTTATCACAATTGCATTTAAATTCAAGTATAGGTTCTTCTTCAGGATGTAAAAATTTTCGTTTCATATATTTCTTATCTTCTGACATTGCTTCTATAAACTCGATATGATGTTCTAATGTCATAGGATGTGGAATTTTACCTACTTTTATTTTTACATTTTCTCCTTCTTTTTCTATTACAGGTAGATGTTTTTCTAAATTCATATCCTCATTTGTTTGCTCTTTTAGTTTCTCCATAGGTTCAGAACAACAAACTAGTTCTCCTCCACCAGAGTGTATTATTTCAACTATATTCCCACAAATATTACATTTATAGATATCTAATAGGTCCATTTTTTCTCCTTTCTTTTTTTAATATATTCTGAAGAAAAAATGGACCTATTTCATTCAACTTAAGGCTAATTTTAACTTTGTTTTATATATAATTTATCATCATTTAGAATTTTATCTACATTTAAAATAGAATATACTTTATTATCCTCAATAATATCTGCACTAGAATATCTTGATTCAAATTGATTCTCTGTTCTTTTTACTAAGTCATTAGATCTACAATTTTTAATTTTATAAATTTCATTAACTAATAATCCAATACTTATATTTTGATTTTCTATTATTATTAAATTTTTATACTCTTGTTCTTTTATCTGATTAAAATTTAAAAATAATGCCAAATCTAAAAGAGTAAGAAATTCACCCTTTATATTTATTATCCCATATATATATTCTGGCACTGATGGTAATTTTACAATCTTATCTTTATAATTTTTCTCTATATGTTTTATGTAGCTAATATCTATAGATAAATTTACATCCGAAACATTAAATAACAAATATTGCTCTTTTGGTTGAACACTATCTAATACTTGCTTTTCTTTATTATATTGATATAATTTTCTTTTTTCAAAAATTTTTAATGATTCTTTATCACTTGGAAATAATTTTTTATTACTATCACTTACTAACTGAGAATCTGTTTCTTTTAGCTGTTTTTCAAGAAAATTAATATTAATAACAGAAACACTTTGAAGTTCATTATGATAAATATTATCAATAAGGTTATCACTTGTAGAATAAGGTATTGTCTGCATTTTATTAGTTTCAATATGAACAATATTATTAATTTTATTAACTAATAAAGCTAAAATAGATTCTGCCGTTTTAATAACAATTAAACAATCATTAGTACTATAAGAGGAAACAGGTAAATTTAATAATGCTCTTAAATCAATTATATTAATAGATAATCCGCTATAATTCATAATACCAATAATATTCTTAGGCATTTTCTGCGGGATATCTAACTGTGGTAATTGCATTATTTCAATGACATAACTACTTTTAATAGCATATGAACGATCATTCAACTCAAAAAAGAGATATAAATTTTCTTGATCATAAGATTCGAACTGTTCAATATTATGATATAGACTCATAACTTACGATCCTATTGCGTCCTAAATTTTTAGCTTTATATAAAGCAACATCAGAATTTTTTATCAAATCTTCAAAAGAATCTACGTCTTTTCTATTATCAGCAATACCGACACTTACAGTTAGATTAATACTTACTTCTCCAAATTCAAATAAAAAGTCCTGTATAGATTTTCTTAACCGTTCAGTAGGAAATAAGGCTTTATTCACAGTTGTTTCTGGTAAAAGAACCATTATTTCTTCACCACCAAATCTGAATATATAATCAGTTTTTCTAAAATTTTTAATAATCATCTGAGATAATGTATATAAAACAAAATCTCCCATTTTATGGCCATAATTATCATTAATTTTTTTGAAAAAATCCACATCAATTAAACATAAAGTAAGACTTTTGTTATACCTTATAGCTCTTAGATATTCTCTTTCTATTGTTTCATCAAAATATCTTCTATTATATAAGTGGGTTAATCCATCAGTAATAGATAGATATCTTGTATCTGAGTATAAATTTTTCATTCTAGCTAATAAGCTCAGCTCATTTAATAATACATCATAGAATTTAAATGACTTATAATTAATTTTTTTTATTTTATAAAGAGCAAAAGTTGCAAGATAAGTATCCCCATGATAAATAGGTGTAACTAATTTTGTCTGAAATTTTTCTAAAGAATCGACCTTAATTTTTAAAGAATCAATAGCAACATTGCTTTGTTGTATATTAACATCCTCTACATTTATTTTTTTTATATTATGAAACAAATCAGAAACAATTTCGGATTTAATATCATCAGAAAGATCATAAGCAGAATCGACATAAACAAATTCCGGTTCCAATTCTGCTTTTTTAAAGGTTAAACAAGCTATATCATAATCTAATATAGAAGATAATAAACTAAAGATATCAAGTGATAGCTTATGCTCATCATCTACATTATTTGATAATTTTCTAAATTCGTTCATAAGACTAGATAAAATTAAAGAATCATCCAGAATATTATTCAATTGTTCTTGAACAGAAGAAGCTAAAACTTTTTCTGAAAGAAGCTCTGATTTATCCTGTTCTGTCAAAGGATTATTTTGTATAAGCTCATTACAAGCAGAAATTATTTCTTCAATAGGAGCAACTTTGGATACAAATTTATCTGCTCCTGATTTTGTACCCCAAAATTTGTCAATTTTTTGTTCCAGTACTGTTAAAAGGATTACAGGAATCTTTTTTGTAATAGGATTATTTTTAACCAATCTACACAATTGATATCCATTTAAGTTTGGCATAATTATGTCAGAAATTATTATATCAGGAGCAACATTAAATACTTCACAAAAACCGTCAGATCCATTTGATGCTGTATAAACATTAAATCCGGCTTTTATAAACATCAATTTTAATGTACCTAATTGTGTTTTACTATCATCTATTAACAATATATTTTTTTTCATAAATCTATTTTTCTATTTTACTTAACTTCAAATTTATTATACAATATCTTAGTAAATATGAATCATTAATTAAACGTATTTTTATTGTATCTTTTATTAAGAATAATTATTTGAAGGAGTTGTTATGGATAATCTAAATAAGTTTGGTAGTGAAAGTTTAATAAATAAAATTAAATTAAAATTTTTAACAGATATTATATTATTATTTTTTTTCTTTATTATTATATTCACATTTAAATCATCTATTATATCTCTTCAAAGTTTTATAAATACTATTATTATTTTTTCTATAATATTTATTATTCAATATATAGTTTTTTACTTTTTTATAAAAAAAGATTTAAATTTATATATAGGGACTTTTGCTATAGATAAATTCAGAAATTTAAAAAGGCTAGACAAAAAGACACTAGAAACTATATCAAAGAATATAAAAAATTTAGAAGAATTTAAATGTTTAATAAATGAGATAAAGAAACTCACTTCAAAAAATAAAACTAATTCAAAAAAAGCATACGAAAAAACGAATGATTCATTGATATATTCAAATAAAGAATCAGGTATAATTAAAACAAATATAGATAAAATGTTATCATTAAAACAAAAGATACAGATTATAGCAGAGCTTATAGTAGAGTTAAGTGAATATATCCAACAAATAGAGTCAACTATTGGAATAGTAGAAGATATAGCAGAACAAACAAATATGTTAGCACTAAATGCGGCTGTAGAGGCAGCAAGAGCCGGAGAACACGGAAAAGGATTTGCTGTTGTTGCTGCTGAAATAAGAAAATTGGCAGATGATTCTAAACAAGCAACAAATAAAGTAACCTCTCTTATAGGAGATATTCAATATGCAACAAATTCAACAGTAATAGCAACAGAAGAGGGAGCTAAAGAAGTTGAATCCGGAGTTGTTCTTGTAAATGATCTTGATAACAATATGAATGAGCTTATTAATATTATAAAAAATCTTTCAGAATCTATTAACGAGATTTTAACATCAGAATCTATGCAGGAATCCTTGCTTGAAAAAATTTCAGATATTAATTCTCAAGTACAAGAAGACAGCTCAGATATACATAAGACTTTAAGTAAAAAACTTGAAATTTCTAAATCTATAATATCTGCCGATTAGATTTATTTAATTATACTATTTTTAGAAATAAAGGATTTTTTATGGATTTTTCTGAAGAAGAGTTTAGCGAAATTTTAAAAATTTTTAATGATGAAAGTGATGAAATTACTCAAAGATTAACAACAACATTAATCCAAATAGAAAAAGAGCCTGATAATAAAGATGAGCTGTTAAATATTCTATTTAGAGATGCACATTCATTAAAAGGTGCTGCAAGGATGATTGGTTTTAATTGTATTCAAAAACTTGCTCATCTTATTGAAGATATTTTAGGTTTAGCAAAAGATAACCAACTTGTAATTAATTCAGAAATTTCTGATCTTCTTTTAAAAACAATTGATTATTGTAAATATCTTATAAGTAATTCTGTTAATATGCAGAAAGAATTCTGTGATGATGATTTTAATGATTATACGGAATCATTACAGAAAGTTACAAGTATGTTTAAAGAAAAAAATCTATTATCTGAAAAATCAAATAGCAATAATTCAGATGAAAGTAAGCCTTATGAAAGTAAGCCTGTTCAAAATAATGACTTCCCTTTAAACAATTCTGCTTTAACAACAGATAAAGTGACAAGTATTGAGAATATAGAAAAAAAATTGCCTGATATTAATTTTAATAATTGGCAAGAAATTTTTGCTTGCATTTCAGAGCTTGATTTTATTATACATCAATTATTATCTTATTCGGAGAACTATAAACTTATTGATATAATCAAAAATTTTAATAGAATTTTAAAATTATTTTCTGAAAATAAGCTAAATGATGAAGTAAAAAAAATTGAAGCTATTCTTGAGAAGTTAAATTTTATACAAAAAGCTTCAGGAGTTCTTAATAAATCGGACATAGAATATTTATCTTGTGAACTTGCAAAAATATATGATTCGCTTATAAATAAATCAAAATTATCAGGATTTGAAATACCAATATATAATTATAATTATACCTCTGAAGAAGATAATGATATTAAGTTAGACGAAAACAAAAATAATCTTTATTTTGACAATCTAATAAAAACAACTATTGAAAATATTAATTTACTAAAAAATAATCTAGATATATTACCTGATATAAAAAATTCTATTATAGAGATTTTAAATAATCAAAAAAATTCAGAAGAAAAATCTAATATTTTAAATAAAGTATTAGAATTAATAAATAAAATAGATAAATCACAAAAATATCCGAATAATGAGATTATAGATATATTAACCCAAAGCTTAATTTCATTAGAATCATCCTTAGATGGAGTAATAGATAATACACTTTTAGATCAAAGACTTACTATTGCAAATCAAATGATTGATTATTCTAAAAATTTGCCTGTATCAAAAAATAACCAATATTTACAAAATAGTAATTCAAAATTTCAAAAGCTTAATGATTTTATATCAGCATATGATAATTCGTCAATAAAAACATTAAGAGTTGATACGGATAAATTAGACAAGCTAGTAAATCAAGTAAGTGAACTTATTTCAAGTAAAATAAAAACGAAATCAGAATTACAAGAACTTTTAAAAATTCAGCACAATTTTGAATCTTGGCAAATATTTTCAAATAAATCATTAAATTATATAAAATATTATGAACGAAAATTAAGCTATGGAGAAAATAAAACAGACTTTGATTCTATTTCTAATTTCATTAAGCAATTATTTCATTTATTTAAGGAGAATACATTAAAAGTACATGAATTAACAAATCAATTAAGCTCATTATATAGAACAATACAAGATAATGAAGTCAAATATAATCAAATTATAAATGAGATAGAGCAAATGGTAAGGAATATAAGAGTATTACCAATGGCAACAGTATTTCACACATTTCCAAGAATGGTTAGAGATATATCTACTCAAAGTGGAAAAGAAATAGAATTATTTATCTTAGGTAGTGAAATTACAGCGGATAAAAAGATTATAGAAGAAATAAAATCACCCTTAATCCATATAATTCGTAATGCAATAGACCACGGAATAGAAACACCTCAAGAGAGATTAAATGCACAGAAATCTAAGGTAGGAAAAATTTATATATCTGCAAAACATATAGAAAATCAGATAGTAATCGAAGTTAGAGATGATGGTAGAGGTGTAAATCTTGCAAAGATAAAGGAAAAAGTACTAAAAAAGAATTTGCTCACCCAACAAGAAATAGACTCAATGAGTGATGAGCAGATAATGAATATAATATTTTGGCCAGGATTTTCAACAGGAGAAAAAGTAACAGATATATCAGGTCGTGGCATAGGATTAGATGTTGTTCAAACAAAAATAAGCCAACTTAATGGGAAAGTATCAGTAACATCTACTCTAGGGAAGGGATCAAATGTAAAAATTGAGCTTCCAACATCTATGACAACATTAAAAGCATTTATTTTTAAAATAAAAGATCAATACTTTGCTATTCCTATGAGTTTAATAAGTCTAGTAAAATTTATAAAATCCGAAGAGATAATAAAAAAAGAGAACTATTCATCCATAATAATAAACAATGAAATTATACCTATATTTAATTTAGCATCTGTGTTAAAAATTAAAGTTGATTATGAAAAACAAGAAAAAATGACTGTAATAATTGTAGAAAGTGATAATACAAAAATAGGGTTCATTGTAGACAGTATAGTAGGAGATAAAGATATTATACATAATAAACTACCGGATCCAATATTAAAATTAAATAATATATCAGGAATTACAAATTTAGCATCCGGCCATCTTTGTTTAATATTAAATATATCAGGCATAATAAAAAATTCATTTATTAATAATAATAAAAATAATTTATTAATTAATGCAAATAAAGACATTACTTCAAAAGTTAAACTCAAAAAAGAGAATGAGAAAATAAATATATTATTCATTGATGATTCGCAAACAATACAATCATTTATTAAAAATTTATTAAAACCAATAGGTTATAATATAGAATTAGCTTCAAATGGGAAAGAGGCTTTATCTAAATTATCACAAGTAAGATATGATCTAATAATAACAGATTATGAAATGCCAAAAATAAACGGTTACGAATTTATAAATAGAATAAAATCCGATGAGATGTATCATCGGATCCCAATAATAGTATTAACATCAATAGATGATGATCGATTAAGAGAGGATTTAATGAACATTGGTGTCACATCATACTTAATAAAGAATTCAGATACGTTTAAAAATTTGAATAATGAGATAAGAAAAATTTTGGATAAACAAAATGAGTACTAAAAAATATTCAGTAATGGAACTTTTTAATAAATATAATATAAAGCCGGAACATATGAAAGAGGTAGCAAAAATATCAGAGAAAATTTTTGATTTTTTGAATATATATGTGGATAATTTTACAAAAGAAGAAAAAAAATATTTACTAGTTGCCTCCTTATTACATGATATAGGATATTTTATCAATTCTATTAATCATAATAAGTACTCTTTTCAAATTATTTCACAAGAGTTAAGTGCTAAAGAATTTAATAAGGAAGAGATTTTAATTATAGCAAATATAGCAAGATATCATAGAGGTAATTTACCCAGTAAAAGTAAACATATAGAGTATTCAAATTTATCCTTAAAGAGCCAAAAAATAGTAGATAAAATGGCTGCTATTTTAAAAGTAGCAGATGGAATAAGTAACATAGAGTTTATAGATAAAGAAAATATAAAATTCGAATATGATAGCTTCAATGAAGTATTAACAATAATACTACCATTAGAAAATAAATGCAGAAAACCTAGTATATATTGTTTACTAAAAAAGAAAGATCTTTTTGAAAAAGTATATGAAAATCAAATTGTATTTAAATTCCAATAATAAAAAATATAATTAGTTATCAGAAAGAATAATAGTAAAATCATTCTTAGGATTATACATTTTTATTGGAGCATAAACTATTTGGATTTGATGTAATTCTGGTACTTTTTGTTTCAAATAATCTAGAAAGTTATGAGAAATAGATTTATTATGCCCAATAATTTGAGAATGAGGTAAATCAAAAGAAGGATTAGCATTAACATCATAACCTAAAAGTTCAAGTTTTTCTTTAATGAGCTTAGCTTTAGATTCATTTGTTCTAGAATAAAGAATACCACAAGATAATTTTTCTTGAAGAGAATCAGGCTGACATTGTTTTTTATTATAAATCATTCGATTGATAACTTCTTGAGTTTTTTCAGGATCTAAAATCCAATAACTAATATAACCTTTTTTAGAAGGAGCACCCGGTAAAGTCGCGACTTCAATTTTAGACATATCAAAATTTTTAGCCATAGCAGCTAAATTAGACATTTCATATAAAGACATATCAGTTTTAATGTAGCGTTCAGCTATTTTTAAGACTTCAGGTACTTTAGTAATAACAGAAGGAGACTGCATTTTTTCAAGAAGCGATCTTAAAAACCACTGTTGTCTAGAAGTTCTACCAATATCTCCTAAGCCATCTTTTCTATACCTTAAATATCCTTCAGCCTGTTTACCATTTAAAATTTGATACCCTTTTGATAATCTTACATGCAAATGACCGGAATTATCACGATACCTCATATCTTTTTCAACATATATAGGAATACCATCAAGAGCATCTACCATTTTAATAACAGCCTCATTATTAACAGCAATATATCTATCAATTTTGACTCCTAAAGTTTGTTCGACCGTTTTTTTCGCTAACTCAACACCTCCAAAAGCGTGTGCAGAATTAATTTTTTGGATTCCATAATTACCAGGAATATAAACCTTACTGTCACGAGGAATAGAAATAGCAGAAATAGCTTTATCTTTAGGTTCAATATGAATAAGCAACATAGTATCAGATCTGGTACCTCTAAAAGGATCTCCACCTTCTTGGTTAGCATCAACGCCAAGAATTAAAATATTTTGTTTATTATGAAATAAATCTAAATTAAAATTTACATTTTCTTTCTTTAACTTAAGATCAGACAAAGCTGTTAAAAAAGGTAATTTAGAAATAATATTGCTATTTGAGTTTAATAAATATAAGCCAAGAGCAATGCAAAATAATACAGATAAAAATGCTAAAAATATTGGAAATTTATTAGCTTTATTACGTTTTTTCGGTTCGTGATAATTTAAAAATATATTATACTGATCATCTCTATTTTTTTTTTCATTCATAATTTTTATAACTCTATCCTTCTTATAAATAAATCAATTACCTATTACTAATTATTCTACTTCAAAAATACGAAACTGTTGTAAAATTTATATAGTTTATTTAAAATTTTTACAATTTTTAGTTAATAATTGTAATTATTTTTTTTTACTTGTACACTAAAATAATAAATAAATCAATAATTAAGGACATTAGATATTTATGAATATAGAAAAAAATTTAATAATAAAAGAAGCGGAAGAAAAAATAAAAGATTATATAGAAGAAATTAATAATATATGTGATTATAATCAAGAGAAGGTACTAAATGCCTTTATAAAGAATAAGATTTCGGCTACTGATTTTTCATATGTATCAGGGTATGGACATGATGATGTAGGGAGAGAAAAATTAGACAAAGTATTTGCAGATATATTTAATACCGAAGCTGCAATAGTAAGGAATCACTTTGTATCAGGCACTCACGCTATTGCTTGTGCACTTATAGGAAATTTAAGACCAAAAGATAAGTTAGTATCTGTCGCAGGCTCATTATACGATACTTTAGAGGAAGTAATCGGACTAAGAGGTAATAATATCGGTTCATTAATATCAAATGGAATAACATTTGAACAGGTTAACCTTTTAGATAATAATGAAGTAGATTTTAATAAAATAGAACAGAGTATTGATAAAAGTACAACAATGGTAACAATACAAAGATCCAGAGGTTATTCAATAAGAAAATCATTAAATATCAAGACAATAAAAAAAATAATAGATTTAGTAAAATCAAAGAATGAAAACTGTATATGTTTTGTAGATAATTGCTACGGAGAATTTGTAGAGCCCTTAGAACCAACTGATGTAGGAGCCGATATAATAGCAGGATCATTAATAAAGAATCCTGGAGGCGGAATTGTTGAAACAGGAGGCTATGTAGCTGGTAAGAGCATATATGTAAAGAATGCTGCACAGAGATTAACTGCACCTGGTATCGGTGAATATGGTGGATCAATGTTAAATCAAACCAGAATAATTTTACAAGGTGTATTTATGGCACCATTAATCGTATCACAAGCTTTAAAAGGAGCCATTTTAGCCTCACAAGTTTTTGAAGATATAGGATTCAAATCGACACCAAAGCCTTATGAAAAAAGGACTGATATAATTCAAACTATTGAGTTTGGAAAAAAAGATCCACTATTGAAATTTTGTGAGGCAATTCAAAGTTTTTCACCTATTGATTCTTTTTTAACTCCAATACCGGATGATGTTCCAGGATATGAGAATAAACTAATTATGGCTGGCGGTACTTTTATAGAAGGCTCTACTATAGAATTATCAGCAGATGGTCCGTTAAGAGAGCCTTATGCTGCATATTTACAAGGGGGGCTTTCATATTCGCATGTTAAAATTGCATTAAATGGAATTTTATCTAAATTAGGAGTATCTAAACATGCCGCCATTAGATAAAAAATTAATAAAATTAAATAAATATTTATCTCTTTGTGGTATAGCCTCTAGAAGGAAATCCGACGATATTATTTTATCAGGTAAAATAAAAGTTAACGGAGAGGTAATAAAAGAGCTAGGGAAAAGTATTAGTTTAAAAGATGAAGTTCTTTATGAAGGGAAAAAAATAAAGCCGGAAAATTATACCTACATAAAATATTATAAACCTGCAGGATTTATTACATCTTTAAAAGATGAAAAGGGACGTAAAACTATTTATGATATATTGCCTCCGGAAGTAAAAAATCTTAAAACAGCTGGAAGATTAGATAAAGATTCTTCTGGATTACTTATTATGACAAATGATGGTGATTTAATTAATGAACTAGCACATCCTAATGGAAATGTATCCAAGGTATATAAAGTAACAGTTCAAGGTAGAGTATCTAATAACGATCTTTATAGACTTGAAAAAGGTATAGAAATAGAAAAAAATAAAATAGCTTATGCTTATGCTAGAATCATTGAATATAAACAAAAAAATACAATTTTAGAAGTAATTTTATACCAAGGACTTAATCGTCAAATACGAAAAATGTTTGAAACTCTTGAACATCCTGTAATAGCCTTAAAGAGAATTCAACATGGTATTATATCTATAGAAGGCTTAAAAAAAGGTCAATTTAAGTATATTAATCCAAGGCAAATAAAAGAGTTAAGATCTTATTTAGCTAATCAAAAAAAGACTAAAAATAAATAAAAGGATAAATTTATGAATTACCTAGAGATAAAGTTAAATGGAATAAGCAAAGATTCAGAAGAAAAAGAGTATAGTTTATTAGATTTTAAAGGTAAAAAAATCATTTTATATTTTTATCCTAAAGATAATACTTCAGGATGTACTCAGGAAGCTTGTGACTTTAAAGATAATTTTAACAGATTAACATCAAAAGCTGTTGTAATAGGAGTAAGTCCTGATAGTATTGATAGTCATAAAAAATTTATAGACAAGAATAATCTAAATTTTATCCTACTTTCAGATCCGGAGCATAAGCTTTCTAATGAATTTAATGTTTTTGCCGAAAAGTCTATGTATGGTAGAAAATATATGGGAATCATAAGATCTACATTTATTCTTAATGAGGATGGAAAGATTGAAAAAGAATGGAGAAAAGTTAGAGTAAAAGGTCATGTGGATCAGATAATAGATTATCTTCTAACTGAGTAAAACTATTTATATTTTAATATATTATAATAAAATGTAGCAAGGAGTAAAAAATGAACATAGTTCTTTTAGAATCTTTAGGTATTAGTGAAAATAGTTTAGAAACATATATAAAAAAATTAAATGTTTTAGGACATACTTTTAAGGCTTATGAGAGAACTGATGATATTAACCTTCAGATAGAACGAGCAAAAGAAGCTGATATTTTAATAATTGCAAATATGCCACTTAAAGGTGAAGTAATAAGAAGTTGTAAAAATTTAAAATTTATAGATATTGCATTTACTGGGTATGATCATGTAGATTTAGACGCCGCACAAGAGATGAATATAGCATTAAGTAATGCTGCAGGATATTCTGATGAATCTGTAGCAGAATTAACAATATGTATGATTCTATCACTATTAAGAAAAGTAAAAGATGTAGAAAAACAAGCAAGATCCGGAAAAACAAAAGAAGGATTTATAGGTAACGAGCTATGTAATAAAACAGTAGGAATAATAGGTACTGGGAAAATAGGACTTAAAAGTGCACAGTTATGTAGTGCATTTGGATGTAATATTATTGGTTATAATGGATTTTCAAATAAAAAAGATAGTGATTTAATAAAATATTTACCATTAAAAGAAATGTTAACATTATCTGATATAGTACTATTACATTGTAGAATAAGTAATGAATCGAAAAATCTTATAAATAAAGAAACCATAGGGTATATGAAACCAAGTTCAATTTTAATAAATATGGCAAGAGGAGGTATCGTCAATTCAAAAGATTTAGCGGATGCTTTAAATGCAAATAGAATTTTAGGAGCAGCTATAGATGTTTTTGAAACAGAACCACCTTTAGAAATATCTCATCCTCTACTAAAAGCAAAGAATACAATAATAACACCTCATATAGCTTTTGCAACAGAAGAATCAATGGAAAAAAGAGCTAAAATAGTATTCGATAATATTTATCATTGGATTAATGGTAATCAAATTAATAAAGTATTATAAAAATATCACAATATAAAATAGATATAGTGTAATCTAATTAAACTAAGTTAGAATCTTTAATTTTAGAATGATACTCTATTAAGCATTTAGCTAATTGATCAGGACAACTTGTAGATTTTGAGCCACAAGGCAAACCTTGAAATTTTTTAATAACAGTATCAATATCCATGCCTTCAAGCAGGACTTTTAAGCCTTTTAAGTTACCATCGCAACCACCAATGAAATCTATTTTTTTTATAATGTTATTTTCTATTTCTAAATTCATTAATTTACAACAAGTACCTTGTGTTTGATATTGGAATTTCATTTTTATTCTCTCAACTCTCTAGACAATATTACAATAAAAGGATAATTCAATGATAAAGGATTGTCAATAAAAAGAAGGATAGTTTATAATAACTATCCTTCTTTATCAAATAAAAAGATTAAACAATAAATAAAAAATTAAATGTAATCTTTTATTTCAAGTTGAATATTTTTAGTATCTAACTTAATACCAGGTCCCATAGTAGTCGAAAGGTAAGCAGACTTGATATAAGTACCTTTAGAAACTGAAGGTTTAGCTTTTATAACAGCTTCAGCCAAAGTAGAATAATTTTTCATTAAATCATCTAAAGAAAATTTAACTTTACCAATAGGAACGTGTATCATCCCTTGTTTATCAGCTCTGAATTCAACTTTACCGGCTTTAGCATCTTTAACAGCTTTAGCAACATCAAGAGTTACAGTACCAGTCTTAGGGTTAGGCATTAATCCTTTAGGACCAAGAACTCTACCCAATTTACCAAGTAATCCCATAGCATCTGGTGTAGCTATTAAAGTTTCAAATTCAAACCAACCACTTGAAATTTTTTCAATGATATCTTCCGTACCGGCAAAATCAGCACCTGCTTCTAGAGCTTCATTAACTTTAGTACCTTTAGCAATAACACATACACGTACTTCTTTACCTAAACCTGCAGGAAGAACAGTTGTACTTCTAACTTGTTGATCTGCACGTTTAACATCGATACCTAAACGCATGTGACATTCAACGGTTTCATCAAACTTAGCTACCTGACCAGATATCTCTTGTAATTTAGCTAAGGCATCTTTTGCATTAGTAGGTTGATTAAAACCTTCTAATAATTCTTTTATTTTTTGTTTTTTCTTAGTCAATTTAGACATTTTATCTCCTTTCGTGGTGATATCGCTTAAAGCAAATAAGCTCCCACAATTAATCTACTACAGTTACTCCCATTGCACGACAAGATCCTTTAATCATTTCTACAGCTGCTTCAAGAGTTGTAGCATTAAGATCTTCCATTTTAGTTTTAGCTATTTCTTCTAGTTGTGCTTTAGTAATTTCACCTACTTTTGTTTTATTTGGAACAGCTGAGCCTTTTGATAAATTAATAGCTTTTTTGATCAATACAGCAGCTGGTGGTGATTTAGTAACAAATGTAAAACTTCTATCTTCATATACATCTATTACAACCGGAATTATGTATCCAGCTTGAGATTCTGTTCTAGCATTAAATTGCTTACAGAAATCCATAATATTAACTCCGTGTTGACCTAAAGCAGGACCCACTGGAGGTGATGGATTAGCTTTTCCGGCTTGGATTTGAAGTTTAATTTTTCCGACTACTTTTTTTGCCATTTTATTTTTCTCCTTTCGTGGTAATAGCGGCTTTTTTATTAACTGCCTTCCACATTATGTGTATTATTAATTATTATACTTTTTGTATTTGTTTATATTCAAGTTCTACAGGGGTTTCTCTACCAAAAATTGATACAGAAGCTCTTATTTTTGATTTATCAGGATATACTTCTGTAATATCACCAATGAAATCTGCAAACGGACCTGTAATAATTCTAACTTTATCGCCGACTTTAACATCAAGTTCAATTTTAACGGCTTGCGACTGATTAGTCCTATGAATAATTTTCTTTATTTCGCTTTCTCTTGCAGGTATAGGTCGCTTAGATGATCCAACGAATTTTGTAACTCCTGCTGTATGTCTTACTACATACCAAGAATCATCATCCATTATCATCTCAACTAATACATACCCTGGGAATATTTTTTCTTCTCTATCGTGTTTTTTTCCATCTTTTACTTTTGTTACTGTCTTTTGTGGAACTTCTACTCGAAAAATTTTATCCCCAAGATTCATATATTCTATACGTTTTTCAAGGTTAACTTTAACTTTATTTTCGTGTCCTGAATAAGTATGTACTATATACCAACGTTTTTTGGGCTGTTTTTTATCTAAACTTAAATCCGGCTTTTCATCATTTAAACCTTTTTTATCATTTTCAACTTCTACAGCTTCATAATTCATACTTTCTTCATCGTATACATATTCTTTTGTAGGATTCTTTTGAATTATCTGTTTTTCTTCGTTATTATCCATAATAATTTCCGTTCTTCTAAATTAAGTTTAAAAGCTTCAAAATACCTTTGAAGGATACATCAAGCAATAAAATAAATATAGTAAAGATAAAAACAATAACAAGGACATAGAATGTTTCCACTATCACCTGTTTTTTATCAGGCCAAGTGATTTTTCCCCATTCTGTTTTTACTCCTTTAAAATAAGAAACTATAGTATTTTTAATACCAGATTCATTTTGTAATTTTTCTTTATTTGCCATTTTACCCCTCATTTAAAGAACGCGCCCTGAAGGACTCGAACCCTCGACATCCGGTTTTGGAGACCGACGTTCTA
>CABQAQ010000016.1 GCA_902462155.1 uncultured bacterium
AAACTTCTTCTTTTACTTCTCTTGTATTTCCTTCTACGGCTTCTGAAATTCTTGAAACTTCTTCTTTTACTTCTCTTGTATTTCCTTCTACGGCTTCTGAAATTCTTGAAACTTCTTCTTTTATTTCTCTTGTATTTCCTTCTACGGTTTCTGAAACCTTTGAAACCTCGTCTTTTATTTCTCTTGTATTTCCTTCTACGATTTCTGAAACCTTTGAAACTTCTTCTTTTACTTCTCTTGTATTTCCTTCTACGGCTTCTGAAATTCTTGAAACTTCTTCTTTTATTCCTCTTGCGTTTTCTTCTACTACTGCTTCTGATTTACTGGATAAATTCTCAATAAATTCTGAAATATTTTTTATATCTGACTCAGAAGAACTTAATAAATTCCTTTCAAGATCTAAAAAACCTTTATTCAAAGACTGCTCAATAACTAGCAATTTATCATCATCATTAGACAATTTTTCTAAATAACGATGAACATTTGTAATTACATAATCTATTTTTCCTATTTTGTCATCAGGTAAATGATTAATAGATGAAAATAATTCGCTTAAAGAATTGTCAATCTGTTCTAATGTAAGATTTTCACGAGAATCAATAGTTTGTTTAATATATTGAGTAAGTTCTTCAATATTATTAATTTTTTTAGATACCAGAGTAAGTCCACTTAATTTATCAAATTTATCAGAAACTTCAAGTAAAGATTCTTTTAACTCTACGATCTGTACAAGTACAGAATCGTTTCCGGAATTTTTAATAAAAGAGATATCTTGTTTTAATTGATCTATACTTTTTAATAAATTATTTTGAATATTTAGCTTAATTTTTTCAACATTAGAAAAAATATTTTCAACACCATTTAAAGTTAACGAATTTAATTCTTTATTTGTTGTAGATAAATCAGCTTTAAGTTTTTCAAATTGAGCTTTTATTGAATTTTCAAACTGTAAGAACTCCTCATCAAAAGATAAATTTTCAAAGAAACTAGCCATAACAACTAAAAGTTTTGATTCTATTTCTTTTATATCCTGTTTTATATCATTATAATTTTTATAAGATGAATTAATATCTGTTTCAGAACTAGAAAAATCATTAACTAAATCATCTTGACTTGAATTATCAAGATTATCTAAAGGATTATGCGACTCAAAATTCATAGAAGAGGATTCATTGTTTTCAGAATTATTCTGCTGTATATGGCTTTCAAAGTCACTTATTTTATCAAAATTCAGTAAATCACCTACTTTATCTTCATTAGAAACAGCTTCATCAAAACTTTCTATATTCAATCCAAACTGATTAGATTCATCTTCATTATTTTCTTTTTCTAAATTTTCATTTATATCATTTAAATTATTTTTATCCTGCTCAATAGTAGGATTATTAACAGAAGAGGGTTCATCCTCATTAATAGTATTAGTAAAAAAATCTTGAGGTTGTATAATTTCAACTGAATCAAGTGGTTGAACTAAATTATGTTCATCAGAATTTTTATCATCGTTATCTTGATAAAAATCAATAGGTTCAACATCATCAACAACTACTTCATCTGATTCATTTAAAAAAAATGATTCTGAACTATCTTTACTTGTATTATCAATATCTTTTTCTATAGATTTATCATCATTATTCATAGAATTATTTTTTTTATTCTCTTTTTCACTCATAATTAACCTACCCGATTTTTCTAATTTCTATTAATAGCTTTATAAGCATACTATTTCATTGTATAAAATTTTAATATAATTTCATTTTACCAAACAAAAAACAAACTGCACGCAAACTTAATAAGATTTTTAAAGTTTAATCCCAGAATCCTTTTATATCAAGGATTTAAAATATAAAGAAATATTACGAATTATTATTTACACGCTCAAATGTAGCTATTGAACAAAATATCTGACATAAAAATTTAATATTCTAATCTAAATTAAAAAGAATTCTTTTAGTAAAAAAGTATAATAAGAAAATATACTTATAAAATCTAATGTTAATGCAAAGGAAAAAAGTTATTATATAAACATAAATCCTCGACTCTTCTGATTGCTTATGCTACTGTTTTCCCTCTTTAGTAAAATTACTAAAGAGGTTTTCTTTATATAAAAATATTCCTATTGGATTTTATGTGATAATTATGTGATAATAAATAATATTATGAATAATATAGTAATAACCGGAGCAAATCAACATAATTTAAAAAATATAAATTTATCAATTCCAAAAGATAAATTAATTGTGTTTACAGGTGTATCAGGTTCAGGTAAAAGTTCTTTGGCTTTTGATACCATATTTGCCGAAGGCCAAAGACGATATATTGAAAGCTTATCCACATACGCAAGACAATTTTTAGGCCAAATGGATAAACCAAACGTAGAAAATATTGATGGATTATCACCTGCTATTTCTATAGATCAAAAATCAACATCAAATAATCCACGATCTACGGTTGGAACTGTAACCGAAATATATGACTACTTGCGTCTGCTATTTGCTAGAATAGGACACGCTTATTGTCCTAAATGTAACTGTGAGATAAAATCTCAATCCATAGATGAAATTGTTAATAAAATTCTAGAATTACCAGAAAAATCTAAAATTCAAATTATTTCACCGATTATACGAGGGAAAAAAGGCGAATTTACAAGTCTATTAAATGACCTTAAACAATCCGGATTCTTAAGAGTAAGAATTGATAACAAAATTTATATGCTAGATGAAGATGAAATTAGTTTAAAAAAAACTCAAAAGCATACAATAGATATAATTATTGATAGAATAATATTAAAAAAAGAGTCAAAATCAAGGATAACACAAAGTGTACAACTTGCCCTTGAAAAATCAGATGGACTTGTATCAATAAATATTATTGATGAAAAAAATAATGCAAAAGATATGCTATTTTCAGAAAAACTAAGTTGCCCAAACTGTAACATAAGTTTTGAAGAATTAAATCCTAGAATTTTTAGTTTTAATTCTCCCTATGGTGCTTGTGAAAAATGTAATGGGATTGGTGCTCATTTTGAAATAAGTGAAGATCTTATAGTACCCGATAGAACAAAATCATTAAAAAATGGTGCTATATATCCTTGGGCTAAAACCGGAAATCCTTATTATTCAGAAATAATAGCTTCTGTTGCTAAGCACTATAACATTGATCTTGACAAACCGTTTAATGAGTTATCAAAAGAACATCAAAATATTATTCTCTATGGAACAAAAAATGAAAAAATTAATTTAAGATACCCATCTTTTAGTGGTAATTCTTGGGACTCAAAATATACAGCATTTATTGGTGTAATTCCTTATTTTATGAAAAAATATAATGAAACAAATTCAGAAGATATAAGAGCCGACATCCAAAAATATATGGAACTTATAACTTGTGAATATTGTAATGGTGCTAGACTTAATGAATTTGCACTATCAGTAAGAATTAATAATAAAAACATTTACGAAGTCTGTACTATGAGTATCAACGACTCATTTAATTTTATATCTAACTTATTTTTAACTTTGAATGATTACGAAATGCAAATAGCAAAACAACTTTTAGAAGAAATAAGAGGTAGATTAAAATTTTTAATAGATGTTGGATTATCATATCTAAATTTAAGCAGAATGGCACTTACATTATCAGGCGGAGAAGCACAGCGAATAAGATTAGCCACACAAATCGGAAGCGGCTTATCAGGAGTATTATACGTACTAGATGAGCCATCTATAGGTTTACATCAAAGAGATAATGACAAACTTATAAAAACGTTAATCAAATTAAGGAATTTAGGTAATACCTTAATAGTAGTAGAACACGATGAGGATACAATAAGAAGTGCAGATTATATAGTAGATATAGGTCCTTATGCAGGAGTAAATGGCGGTAAAGTTATAGCTCAAGGCAGTTTAAAAGATATAGAAAATAGTCCGGATTCTATTACCGGAAAATATTTAAGTGGTAAGCTAACAATCCCTGTGCCTAAAAAGCCAAGAGATGGTAATGGTTTATTTTTAGAGGTACAAAATGCACATTTAAATAATCTAAAAAATCTAGACTTAAAAATACCTTTAGGCAAAATTATAGCATTAACTGGTGTTTCAGGCAGTGGGAAATCTACCCTTATGCAAGATCTTATATATCAATTTGCATTGCATAAGTTAAGAGGCAATAGACCAAAACCTCAGGGTGTTGATAATATTTTAGGGTTTGAAAATATAGATAAAGTAATAGATATTGATCAAAGTCCAATAGGTAGAACACCAAGATCTAATCCGGCAACGTATACTGATGTATTTACACACATAAGAGATCTTTACTCAAAAACTAATGAGGCAAAAATAAGAGGATATAAACCCGGTCAATTTAGTTTTAACGTAAAAGGTGGTAGATGTGAAGCTTGTCACGGTGATGGTGTTAATAAGATAGAAATGAATTTTCTTTCTGATGTATATGTAAAGTGTCCTATATGTAATGGGAAACGTTATAATAGCGAAACTTTAGAAGTAAAATATAAGGGTAAAGATATATCTGATGTATTAAATATGAGCGTAAAAGAAGCTTTAGAATTTTTTGAAAATATACCAAAGATAAAATCAAGATTACAGACCTTATATGATGTTGGTCTTGATTATATTAAACTCGGACAAAGTGCAACTACTCTATCAGGTGGTGAAGCACAGAGAATTAAGCTAGCTTCAGAACTTAATAAAAAAGCCACCGGAAAAACTTTATATCTTTTAGATGAGCCTTCTGTCGGGTTGCACTGGTATGATTTAGATAAGCTTATTAAAATTTTGCATAAGCTAGCTGATAATGGTAATACTATTTTAATTATTGAACATAACCTTGACTTAATAAAAACTGTTGACCATATAATAGACCTTGGTCCAGAGGGTGGAAGTCTTGGAGGCAACATTATAGTTGAAGGCACTATTTATGATGTCTTGAATTGTGAAAAATCATATACCGGTAAATATTTAAAACAATTACTAAAATTGTAAACTTTTATTAATACCACTTGCTTTATATTTACATTTGTAATAATTTCATAGATGAAACATTAATTAATTTATGGGGACGTTATTTATGTATGAATTAAAAAATAATAGTTATGGTGTTAATAAAAATATTGGTTTTACAAATAAAAAAAATAATATTAATTTTGGAATGAAGTTAAGCACTAGAGCTAAGATGCAAAAACTTCAAAAAGTTATAATGAACACACCAATGAGACCCGAATATAGACGTTCACAGAATATTAATATTTTTGATATAATAAAAATGGAGTATAGAATATTTAATACAAACTCTATGAACACTATTGGACAATTTTTAAAGACGAAAACAAAACCTATAAAAGAAAAAATTATAACATTTCTAGACCAAGCTTTTGATATTCAAATTAAACAAAGACAATCAAAAACTAAAGTTAATGAAAAACTTTTTATAGCAATAGATGAAATGTTAAAATCTAACAATACAAAACCACATAAAATCATTGCTTCCAGGCTTGGAATAGATGTTAGTCTTTTATCAGCATTAAATCAAATACCTACCAGATATCAAGAATGCAAACAATCTTTAAACAATAGCCTTCCAACTTTTAAGCAATTTAAAGAATATTATAATGATACTCATCATTATAACTTTACGAAATTAGAAAATAGAGATGCTGTCATAATATATTTTATAAGTAAATATAACGACTCAAAAAACTCAGATTCTGATAAATTAGCTTTTACTTTATATATATAATCAAAGAATAATTTAAGATTAAGAATAGATAGTAAGAATGAAATTTATAATATAAATACAAAAATGTCTGACTTAGCACATAATCTAGCAAAAAATGCTATTAACACTCATACAACAGAATTCTGATCAATCTGTTGTAAGCAAAGCAGAACATTCTAATCCAGATATTAATGAACTTATAGGTTCATTTCAATTAACTTCTATACATAAACTCACTCTTACATCATTTAATAATACGTGTATAAATTATTTTATTACAAGATATAACAAAAACAATCCGGAAAATAAAATAATACTTAACCCAAATAGCTAAAATCGATTAATATAAATCCCCAATACCAAAAGTAAATGCACCACGTCGATTACCGTTGCCAACATTAGTTAGAGGATAACCATAATCAACATTTAATGGACCTAGCCCAGGAATAAATAACCTAGCTCCAATACCGGCAGAAATAGCTTTTAATGGTCTATTATATAACTTATCTGTTTCATAAGAATTAAACACTTGACCGGCATCTACAAAAAATGCTAACTTGAAGTTTTTTAAGAATGGAAGTTTTTCAATCTTATCAAAGAAGAAAAATGGAGTCTGTATTTCAGCTGATCCGATAATAAAAGATTCACCTGTACCAACTTCGCTAATTCTAAAACCTCTTACACTATAAGGACCACCTAGTCTAAATCCCATTACTTCAGGCATATCACCATATAATCTACCTCCAACTTTTGCACTTAAAGCTAATGATGATTTTTTAGCTACCGGATAATAATGCTTTATAGAAGCAGTAGCTCGAGCGTGAGTTAAATCAAAATCCTTAAAAGAAAATGCCTGATCTAACCTTATATTAACTAATGATCCGTTTCGAGGACTCATGACATTATCTCTGGTATCATATGTAAGCGATGGAGATATACTGGCAAATATTCCGCCCTTTAACTGTTTAGCTCTGTTTTCTATTGGTAGGTTATAATCTCTATATAGCTGCGATATCTTATTATAATCGCCTTCTTTTATCCTAATATTTTCTAAACCAATACCTATAGAACCATTTAGATTATCAAAATCTTTAAATTTACGTCCAAAGACTATTTCACCACCATACCTCTTTTCTATAGCTAATGGGATCTGGTAAGATGCAAAATCTCTCCAGAAAGCTTTTGCCATCATAGAGGTATCTGTAGCTAAAAACTTTGGTTCCATAAAACTTACTTCTGCTTGAAAATTTGCTCTATCAAGTGTAGATCTATCCGAAAGTACAAGACCTGAACCGGCTAAAAAATTAAAAGATAATTTTTGACCCCGTCCAAATAAATTATTATCAACTAAACCGGCCATACCAAAAAAACCGGTTGTTGTATCGATTCCACCTCCTAATGAAATAGTTGCACTTCTCTGCTCTTCTAATGTTATTTTAACATCATATCCATAGCCTGTTTCTGATTTTTCTATTACTCTATTTACTTCTTTAAATGCTTGCGTAGAATATAATCTTGTTAAATCAGCTCTTATTTGATTCTCATTATAGACATCTCCTGCTTTTGTAAGGATATTTCTATTTATTACATAATCTTTTGTCTTTTTATTACCTTCATATTTAATTGATGCTATTTTACCTTCATCAATCATAAAATTTACATAACCATCAGGATCATCTGTTACATTTGAAACTCTTGCTAATATGAATCCCTTTTGAGCATATAATTCTTCTATCTGGGCTATTGCCTGATTTATCAAATTTAAATTCTGTGGTTTACCTTCAAGAGAAGTCAATGAATCTAGTAATTCTCCTGTTTCTATAGCCTTATTACCTTCTATTGTAAATCCTGTTACAGGTACATTTTCATTTATAAATATTCTTAAAACTATATTATTATTATCTACTATTATAGGAACAGCTTTCATTTTATCACTAAAATACCCCATATCATAAATAAGTTTTAGATTATCTTGGATAGTATCCCTATTATATACACTACCAGGTATTAACTTTATATGGTTTAGTATTTCTGATACAGGTATTAACTTATTACCTTCTATTTGGATGTCTTTAATATATACTGTATTTTTTAAATTAACTTCTGCTTCACTTTGAGATTGATATATATCATTTGATTTCTTATCATTTGGAGCTAAAATATTCTGATTATTTATGTTTTCATTATCTATTAATTTGTCCTCTGTTTCTTCATAATTTTCTTCTGGTATAATTGTTTCTTCTTTGTTATCAGGCTTTTTATTTCTTATTTTAAATCTTCTTTTATTTTCTAAATTTTGTTCTTCAGATTTATCTTTTTTAAATTGTAAAAATGATACAGCACAATATGCTTGATTAGAAATCAATACCGTAATTAAAACAGATATTATAAATAATTTTAGTTGGCTTCCACTAATAAATTTATATAAACTCATAAACTTTCATTACTTTTTACTCAATTTAATTAAAATTATATCATTAAATTTTTTATTTTCATGTAATTTATCATAAAATTTAATCTTTATTGACAATTATTATAATAGAGTATCTTTTTACATATAATCATTTTATTATAGGATTCTTTTATTTTTTCATTTTTAATTTTTATTCAAAATAAAGTATAAAATAAATTCTTATGAAAATAAAAAAATTTTTGATATAATGGAAAATATATACGATAGCAAGTTGGATAATTAATAAATTATATGGATACAACAATATTAGAAAAAATAAATTTCAATTTTAAACAAAATAACTTAGATGAGCTTTTTCTGAATTTAAGTGAAAACCCTATAGGATTTGATAATAAAAATTTCAGAACAATCCTAAGCACAGTATATGAACTGGTTGAAGAAGAATATGCTCAAACATTTGAATCAATTAATGTTCCCGTCAGAAATACTCATTTCTATTTTTTTAAAAATGAAAAATCCTTTGATGTTTTCGTCACTCCGGCTGTAAGTTTTGAATTCTTCTTAAAGTCCAAAGGCTCTATGTTTAAATTGAAAAGCGAATATTTAAAACTTCCGGATATAGGGCTTAAAGAAGGATATAAAGTCCCTTTAGAACTTATTTGGGAATACTTTTGCGGTTTTAATGAGTATCTTGAACTTGATTATACAACTCCATCATTCCAGCTTGTTAACTTGCTTACACAACTTGGAAATAGAATTATTGAAAAATTACATTTTATTCCTGTTATAAAAACAAATAAAGACTTCTTTTCTATTAACTACGAGATATTCCCACAAAATAATGAAATTTCTTCTATAATCCAAGAAATATCTAATATAAATTGGGATCCGTATCTTCAAGATAAATTTGATATTGAATTTTTATTAAATAATTACATTAATTTTCAAATATATAAATTCCTTCACGCAAAAGCTTCTAAATTTGTTAACTATAAACAAGCAATCTATTTTATAAAACCTTTAGAACGAAAACAATTATCAGGTAGTAAAAATATATCTCAAGCTATTGAAAATTGGTTAGATGAAATATATATAGGAAAATATGATATCCTACCTCAAATAGAAATTAAAAATTTAAATAATTCAAGCTTTACAATAGAATTATCTATTTATAATAAAGTTACTAAAGAATCCTTACCTTTAAGTTCTCTCGACTCTGAAGAATTTTTATGGGGTTATAATAAGGTGTTTGTAAATACTATAATAAATAAACAACTTAATTATATAGCGCATCATATCCCTATTTTAGAACCTATTTTAGATAATTCCCAAGTAAATTGTTTCTCTTTAAATGAAATATATAAAATTATTACTCAGGTAAATTATAATCTACAAAAAGCCGGTATTAATCTGATTATGCCAAAAGAATTTAATAATATTATTATTCCGAGAGCTTCTATAAATGCCAAAATCAAAGATAAACGTGAAGAAGATATTATTAATTTATTAAGTAATGCAAATTCAGGTAATATAAAATTAACCGAAATACTTAATTTTAACTACCAAATTTCTATTGGAGATGAAAAATTATCTCTAGAGGAATTTAAAAAATTAACCGAAAACAAACACGGTCTTATCGAATATAAAGGTTTGTATGTATTAATAGATGAAAAAGAACGAGATGAGATTATAAAAAAAGGTGAAAATTTAGACTTTAGTAATAAAACTGTAACAAATTTAGAACTACTTAATTCGACATATACCGGACAACTTGAAAATTACGAGTTTGATTATGATGAAGCTTTCACAAGAGTATTGAATAATCTTAACAAAACAGAGGATATTGATATTCCAAAAAATTTATCCGGAACATTACGTGAATATCAGAAAACAGGTTTCAAGTGGTTATATACAAATACAGTTAAAGGGTTTGGGTCTTGTATTGCTGATGATATGGGATTAGGTAAGACTATTCAGGTAATAAGCTTGATTTTGAAATTAAAAGAAGATAAAAAGATTAAAGGCCAGATATTAATAGTATGTCCAACTACGCTTGTCGGTAATTGGGCTAAAGAATTTGATACATTTGCTAAGAGTATAAAGACTTTAATTTATCACGGGGCTGACAGAGCTTTTGATAATTCTGCCGATGTTATTATAACTACTTTTGCCATTTTACGGATTGATCTTGAAGAATTTAAAAAGAAAAAATGGGGATTAATTGTTGTCGACGAGGCTCAGAATATAAAGAATCCTGATACTTCTCAAGCTCAAGCATTAAAGTCATTAAAATCCACTTATAAAATAGCTATGACAGGTACTCCTGTTGAAAATAGATTAACAGAACTATGGAGTATTTTCGACTTTATTAATCGTGGATATTTAGGATCGTTAAAAGATTTTCAGAAGTCTTATGCTATACCTATTGAAAAATTTAAAGAAACCAAAAGAGCTGAACGGCTTAAATTATGCGTATCGCCTTTTGTTTTAAGAAGGTTAAAAACTGATAAGAAAATCATTACTGATTTACCTGAAAAAGTTGTCATTGATGAATATTGTTACTTGACTAAAATACAGACTAATCTTTACGAGAAAGTGCTTCAAAATTTAATGGGAGAAATTTCAAAATCCGTTGGAATAAACCGTAGAGGCATGATCTTTAAGCTTATTACGGCTTTAAAACAGATCTGTAATCATCCTTTCCATTATTTAAAAACCGGTAGTATTAATAAAGATAATTCGGGTAAATGTGCTAAATTTATAGATCTTACCAGCAATATTGTTGATAATAATGAGAAAGCTATTATTTTTACTCAATATAAAGAGATGGGAAATATATTATGCGATATTCTAAAAAGTGAGCTTGATATTAAACCTTTATTCTTCCATGGGTCGTTAAACCGTAATGACAGGGAAAAAATGATTGTAGATTTCCAAGAAAAAGATGAAAATAAATTAATGATATTATCTTTAAAAGCAGGCGGAACCGGTCTTAATTTAACAGCAGCTACAAATGTCATCCACTACGACTTATGGTGGAATCCGGCAGTTGAAGATCAAGCTACTGATAGAAGTTATAGAATTGGTCAAGAAAAAAATGTAATGGTTCATAGATTAATTACTCTAGGTACTTTTGAAGAAAAAATAGATGAAATATTAAAATCAAAACAGCAGTTAGCTAATATGGCTGTTTTTGAAGGTGAAAAAATTATCACCGAACTTACTGATAAAGAAATCTATGAAATATTCAGTTTAAGTGCTTAATCATTCAATTTAAAAATCAGGATAATTTTTATCCTGACTTTTTTCTATACTTTTTTAAA
>CABQAQ010000017.1 GCA_902462155.1 uncultured bacterium
ATATTTACCAATAGGTTTAAATGAAAAATTGTAGTTTTGTCCATCAAGCAGTACACATTCATAAGGCAATGCATATTTTTATTAATACTTCCATTGTAACAGGCTCATCTTTGCCAAGCTTTGCTATCGAAGCAGAACTAAGTCCCGCAAGATTTTGTAAATCCATTTATATATTTATTATATCAAATTTTAATTACATCTGCGAAAGATTTTATTTACAATTGCAAAGATTTTACAAAAAGAAAATATATATCCTAAAAAAGTTATTATTTTAACGATAATAAGCATTTTAATATTCGCTACTTTAATATTATAACAAAAACTATTTAACTAGTTTTAGGGGTGTCGAAATAATCGTTCTAACACCGCTTTTTAGTCTAGTAATCGTTCTACTACCTCAGTAATCGTTCTAACACCTATTAAAACGGCGATATGATTTTGATATAAAAGGAACAAGAAACACCACAAGAATGAAAATTCAAAACAATTTTCACTCTAAAAGTGCCAATTTACCCCTAAAAAGCATAAAAAAACAGTCTTGACACCTTTTATTCAAAGTATCAAGACTAATGTACTCTAATGGGGCGGCTGACGAGAATCGAACTCGCGAATGACTGGTTCACAGCCAGTTGTGTTAGCCACTTCACCACAGCCGCCATATGACGCTCATTTAATATACTAAATTTAGCTGATAAAGTAAAGTAAAAACAGTTATTTTATTACTATTTAGAAAAAAATAGCGTTAAAAAGTGTTTTATAAAATTTAAATATTATATTTTTTATAGATTCATAAAATAAAGCCATAATTATAATGAGGTGACATAATAAATTTATGAAAGAACAAGAAGAAATTACACACTTTATAAAAGGTCAAAAAATGGGGATAGAAATATTAAAGTTATTCAAAAAGAAAACAAGCGATATTTCTATCATAAACGAATTAAATAGCTCAATAGAAGTTTATGAAGCTAGATTAAAAGAACTTTTAGAATTATATCGTAACAGCTATAACATGAGTGAACCTGAGATGACGTTTTTCCAAAAGAGAGCTATCTTTTTTACCAAAATGGAGCTTATGACTATAAAGACTGATCGAAAATTAATAAGATATATTGCCAAAACTGTATCAATGGGCACAACAGGAGCATTAAAGTTTTTAGAAAAAGTTGAAAATAGACACAAAGAACGTATTAGCTTATATAAACAAACTGTACAAGATTATTTGAATACATATACTAAATTCTCTTCTATGCTTTTAGTTGATTAGCTTAATAGCTATATTAACTGCTATTTCAATAACTAAAACAATAACGATAGGAAGTAATATTACTCTTAATGAAATAATATGAAACTTATTCGTTATTTTTACTATGTAAGGATATATGAATTTAACTATTATTACTCCACCAATACCAAAAGAAATAGAACTCCACATAGCTATAAATCCATTAAGATTAATTGTATATTTTGAATAATCCCACAATCTTAAATTTGCAAATTTCAACAAACAATAACCAGTTATATACTCCAAAAGTGAAGCAATAATTATTGAAAAAAGTAAAACTTTTAAAGAGCTTTGTCTTTTATTTTGAAAAAATCTAGCTATTAACACTGATCCAAAGCCGTAAATTGGAAGAAGTGGTAAGGTTAAAAATCCTCTTTTTTCGATTATTCCTTCTGTAAGATATATTCCTGTAACTTCTATAATATATCCCGCAAAAGAACAAAATAAAAATAGTGTTATGTATTGGTATATTCTACGTTCCATAACACTATTATTTGTACTATTTAGTTACTTATTCAGTGAAAGTAAACTCATCGCTATTAACATCAAGTTTGCAATGTTTAAACACTTTGCCACTTAAGATATTAATTGCTAAAGGTGTTTCTACTTGTTTTTGAATGTATCTTCTTATAGGTCTAGCACCATATATTGGGTCATATGAATCTTTAGCAATCTTCTCAACAGCAGCATCAGTGTATTCGAATGTAACATCTTTATCAGCTAATCTTGATTTTAAGATATTTAAGAATTTCTTAACAATATCGTTAACAACATTAGCACTTAAAGAATTAAAGGTGACAATCTCATCAATTCTGTTTAAGAATTCAGGTTTAAATGTTCTCTTTAACAATTCATTAACTTCTGCTTTCTCTTTTTCACCATTACCATTAAGTAATATATCGGATCCAAGGTTACTTGTCATAATTAAGATTGTATTTGAGAAGTTGACTATTCTACCTTTAGAATCTGTCAATCTACCATCATCAAGAACTTGAAGCAAAACGTTAAATACGTCTGGATGAGCCTTTTCAATTTCATCAAGTAAGACTATAGAATAAGGTTTTCTTCTAACTGCTTCAG
>CABQAQ010000018.1 GCA_902462155.1 uncultured bacterium
TCGTTTAAACTTGCTGGCTTTCCTTCTCTTTTACTAATTCAGAAAGTTTAGAAGGATCTATTCCTAGAATTTTAGCTGATTCAGATACTTGAAAAGCTTTTATGATTTTAAGGACCGTATTATAATTTTCTTTATTTAAGCCTTGCAAATCTGATGCTATTTTAAGTCTTTCTTCATATCTAGTACTCATTCAACATTCCCCCTTCTTCGTTGTTTTTCGTTTATATTTATATTATATACTTATTTATAACGTAAGTCAACGTATTTTTGGACAATTTTGGTTTTATTTTCTCGTTTTTATCCGCTAAAAGTTGTTACCTGTCTGTTCTTGTAAACGAAATTTTATGTTTTTCTCGTTTATTTTGTTGTGTATATGTGTTACAATTTATTTATAATAATAATTGGAGGTACGCTATGAATGAAAAAGAAATAGGTAAAAGAATTGAATTTATAAGAAAAAAAGAAAAGCTCTCCAGAAGAGAGTTTGGAAAAATGATTAATAAGAGTGAAGATGCCGTATACAATATCGAAAAAGCTAGAGCAAAACTAAATGAAGATCTTATTGATAGCATATGTAATATTTTTTATATTAATAAAAATTGGCTTTTAAACGGTGGGAAGGAAAGTATCTATGCTTCAGATTCTAAACATATTAGATTGGCAAATATAGTTGGAAATTTAGAAAGAGAAGAAAACTTATTTGAATTAACAGAGATGCTTTTAGATTTAAATGATAGACAAATCGAAGTAATAAAAGATTTAATTAATGTATTTAAAAATTCAGAAAAAAAATAGGGAACAATGTCCCTATTTTTTATTGTTATGTTTTTTATTTTCATCTTTTTTCTTAGTCAAATATTGATAGATAAATCCTATAGTATCAATATTATCATTTTCTTCTAATAAACTTATGATTTCCTTTTTCAATTTTGTTACATAATCCATAGATCTCCCCCAAAATAGCGTAATAATACCGAACTTATGTTCTATGCAGATATATTATAATACTATTTTTCATAAAATTCTATCTTTTTATTTGAATATTAAGAATAATTTATCTACACTTATATTATACTTCCATTTATTGCTATTTTGTTGTGTTGTCCCATATACTGGGACACTATTTATATTCAGAATCAAATAGATCAGTTATCCTACAATTTAGTGCTATTGCAATTTTTTCTAATTTTACTAAATCAAGTACCGTTTCATTATTCTCCAATCTAAAAATAGTACTTTTGCTCAGCTTTGTCTTATAGGCCAACTTTCTAATACTATGTTTTTTATCCATTCTTACTTTTGAAATATTGTTTATTATCATAAATTTTATTTTAAAATAATAGTTTTTCAAAGTAAATATTAAGTATTTGGTTGTTATTCCAGCAAAAACTAATTCAACAAAAAATCCACTCAGGGGGCTAGTAGAGTGGATTTGCTAATAGGAGTATGTGCATTTTAGGCTTACTCAATTAGTTAAACTGAGTATGATTAAATCTTATACTTAAATTATATCACCAAATAAAATGTTTATAAATCGGAACATATTCCTATTTAAACACATAAAAATAACCACCCAGCAAGGCAGTTATTTTTTTAAACAGGAGTATTTTACTAAAGCAATATAGCTAAAATTTGTAAGTTCTATATCTAATATTAGATTAACACCTTTTACTTTCAATTTCAATCGGAACATATTCCTATTTATTCTTCATGTGGTTTATAATGTCTTATAGTGACTAAGGTCCCATTTTCAATTTTAGCCTTAATTTTAATAATTTCTTCTGTTTCATCTACTTCTAGACTTTTAATAGCTTTATAAACTATATTCATGCTACTATTATCAGTTTTAAAATAAATACAATTTTCATAATTTTTCATGGCTACTCTTGATAAACTAAAATCTATACCACATAGAGGTAAAGCATATATATTAACTTTTTTACCTTCTAGTAATTTAAAAAAATTCTTAATATCTACTTGTTTAACTAATTTTTTCATATCATCACTCCTCTATTAATTTTGGTTATACAACTTTTTAATCTTATTTTTTATAAATATCAGTTATATGTTTAAAAGGTTTACAATCTATTAAAAATATCGATTTTACGCCCTTTATAACACGTTTCTTTAAATTAGCAATAAAAACTAAGCTAAAGTTGTAAAATTCATTACAAAGCCGAATATAACTTTAAATCAAGATTTATATATAAAGTTAATTAT